>NZ_JBPXMC010000035.1:0-89918 GCF_051918885.1 Streptosporangium sp. OZ121 | reverse complement strand
CCTGGGGCATCGGCACCTGGTGGGCCACCACCCCCCTGGTGCGCCGCTACCCCGTCCTCCGATAACCACCCCCACCCACAGCACAAGGCCCGCCCCCGGTACGGGGAGCGGGCCTTTCCACGTCCCGGACACGGAATCTCCCGATGTCCCACCCGCCGCCAGAGCGCGACGGGCGGGGGGGTTCCCTCAACCGGGCTCAGACCCCTGCCCTTCCCGCCGCGGGCGACCCGCCGGGGCGCCTGGAGAGACAGGCCGGCGGCGAACTGGTCAAGGTCTTTGGCTGGTACGACAACGAGGGCGGTTATGCCGGTCGGCTGGTGGAGATGGCCGCCCGCTTCTCCGCCGAGGCGACATGATGAGCCGTGTCCAGGACGAGCGCCCTCCAATCCTCCCGGTCGGCGTCGCCGACAGGGCCGGCTCCGAAGACGACCTTGATCTCGTGCTCCCGCCACGGGTAGGCCGCCGCGACGATCACGGTGGCCAGGACCCCGGTCCGGGCTCAGGCGGGCCCCATCCGGTCAGGAGCGGGCCTCGGCCTCTTGTGTCAGCGCCTCGACCAGCTCTGTGAGGTGGGCGACCTGAATCTCCAGGTCGTGGATGCGGGCCTCGAGACCCGCCGTGGACAGGGGCTGGTAGGTCATGGCGATCTGACGGGACATGGTCACTCCTCTTTCCGGTCCGGGACGTGCCGGGACGCGCGATGACCGCATCCAGCTCGATCCCGTCGTCGTGCACGGACGGATCGTCCATACCCTCAGTGTTCGCGCCGACCTGGCCGGAGACCACGGCCGATGGGCCCACGGCCATGGGCCGACCGGCCCTGGTATGTCCCCGCAGGGGAACGTTGAGATGGGAGAAAGACAAAGAAGCACGAAGGAGAACGACCATGTCCGATCCCGTGATCGTGGGCACCGATGGTTCGGCCGCCGGTTCCGCCGCCGTGGAATGGGCCGCCGACGACGCGGCGCGCAGGCGTGCTCCGCTGCGCATCGTCTTCGCGCTGAATTGCTTGCCGTACGACATCCCGAAGTTCTCCACCCCGGAGTGGGAGGATCCCCTGACCCGCGACGCGGAGCGGGTCCTGGCTGAAGCCGAGGCCCTCGTCCGCGAACGCCGACCCGGGATCGAGGTCACCACCCAGACGATCGAGGGCGCGCCCGCAGTGGTCCTGCGCGACCAGGCCGCCGGCGCCACCGAGATCGTGGTCGGCAGCAGGGGCCTGGGCGGGTTCACCGGAGTCGTGCTCGGTTCGGTGAGCACGCACGTGGCCGGGCACGCTCGCGGGCCGGTGGTCGTCGTCCACGCCGGGCCCCGGGCCGCCCACGGGGAGATCGTCGTCGGCATCGACGACTCCCCGCAGTGCGATCCCGCGCTGGCCTATGCCTTCGAGCAGGCCGCGCTGCGCGGCGCCACGCTGCGGGCCCTCTACGTCTGGCAGGCGCCGGTGCACGCCTACGCCCCGGAGATCGTCTACGACATGGACGAGATCCGCCGCGCCCAGCACCAGGTCGCAGCCGACAAGCTCACCTCGTGGCGGCAGACGTACCCGCAGGTGAAGGTCGTTGAGGACATCCGGTCCGGGCAGCCGGTCGAGGTCTTGACCGAGGCGTCGAAAGAAGCGGACCTGGTCGTCGTGGGCTCCCACGGCCGGGGAGCCCTGGGGTCGCTGGCACTGGGCTCTGTCAGCCGGGGCGTCTTGCACCACGCCGGCGGCACCGTGGCCGTGGTCCGCTCACCCTGTGCCTGAGACCACGAGCTCCGCGGATCCCCTCGGCGCCGAACCGGCCAACCCACGAACCGTGGACAGGCCCGCCCGCGCCGGGAACCTGGTCGACCGGCGGCTGCTGCGCCGCGTCTTCGGCGTGCTCGGTCCCGCGCAGGCACTGGCCGAGGTTGCCGCCTTCACCGGCATGCTGCTGGGCGGCTGACGCTCGGCGCCGAGCCTGGGCCCGCGCTGCTCGCCGCGGCCTCCGGTACGGCGTTCGCCGTCGTCCAGCCGCTCGGCCCGATCGCCTACCCCACGCTGGCACGTATCCCCTTCACCGGCTGACCCGCTTACCCAGCACCGCGATCTGCGGCAGGTGATCGATCGCCGACACGGAGGACGGCGGCGCCGGTGACGCGATCGGCGGCCAGGTCCGCCAACGCCTGGTCGGCCTGCTCGAAATCGTAGGCGGTGGTGGTGACGCGCGGTGGATGGCGGGTGGCGTGCTCCAGCAGGGCCCGGCCGTCGGCGCGGGTGTTGGCGGTGACGCTGCGCAGCGTGCGCTCCTGGAACAGGTGGCCGGAGTAGTTCAGCGGCGGGATGTCGGTGAGATGGATCCCGGCGACGGCCAGGGTGCCGCCGCGGTCCAGGGCGGCCAGCGCCACCGGGACCAGGTCGCCGACCGGGGCGAACAGGACGGCGGCGTCCAGCGGTTCGGGAGGAACGTCGTAGGCGCCGCCCGCCGAGGCGGCGCCCAGCTCCAGGGCGAGCCCGCGGGCGGACGCGGAACGGGTCAGCACGTGCACCGTGGCGCCCTGGGCGAGGGCGACCTGGGCGGTGAGGTGGGCCGAGGCGCCGAAGCCGTAGACGCCCAGCCGCCCGCCTGGCGGCAACTCGGCGCGGAGCAGGGCCCGGTAGCCGATGATGCCCGCGCACAGCAGCGGGGCCAGCTTCTCGGCGGGCTGGTCCTCGGGCAGAGGATAGGCGAAGTCCTGCGACACGGTCAGGTACTCGGCGTAGCCGCCGTCGGCGTCCCAGCCGGTGTAGCGCGAGTACGGGCAGAGGTTCTCGCGGCCCCGGGTGCAGTAACGGCACTCACCGCAGGTGGAGCGAAGCCAGGCCACGCCGATCCGGGTGCCGACGGAGAGCCGATCGGCTCCGGGGCCGCAGGCCGCGACGCGCCCGACCACCTCGTGCCCGGGCACCGTGCCGGGCCGCCGGGGGGCCAGGTCGCCCTCGGCCAGATGCAGGTCGGTGCGGCAGACGGCGCACACCTCGACCCGGACGAGCACCTCACCGGGGGCGGGCTCGGGCACGGGCAGCCGTACCCGCTCCAGCGGGTGGGTGGCCATGGGGCCGGGGCGGCGGACCACCCAGGCGGTCATCGTCTGTGTCACCCTCCCATCGTCACACGCACTGCCGTCTCTACCGGTCTTAGGCGCGTTCGGCCAGGGTGGCCCGGCGAACAGGCGCCGCGGCGGTGTCCGGGGGGCCACCGGGATTCAGCGGACCAGGCGGAAGAACGTCCGCACCTCGTCCACGAACGCCTCGGGTCGTTCGAAAGCGGCGAAGTGGCCGCCCCGGTTCAGTTCGTTCCAGTGCCGGATGTCGGTGAAGCGCTTGGCGGCCCATCGGCGGGAGGGGCGCGGGTTCTCCTTGGGGAAGATCGAGCATCCCGCCGGCACCGTCACCACGTCGGTCGTCGCGTCCGCGAAGCGCCGCTGGACCTGCTTGAAGCTCTCCCAGTACAGCCGGGCGGCCGACGTGCCGGTGCCCGGCAGCCAGTAGAGCATGAGGTTGTCCAGCAGTTCGTCGCGGCTGAGGGCGTTCTCCGGGTGCCCGTCGCAGTCCTTCCAGGAGCGGAATTTCTCCACGATCCACGCGCACAGCAGCGCCGGGGAGTCCACGAGGCCGTAGCGACGGGCACACGACGTGGAACGCGTCGGCTGCGTCGCCGCCGTGGGCCGACGGGTCGGTCAGCGGGCCGATCACCTTTTCAAAAACTCCACCACCGAGCCCGGCCAGCCGTGCGTGAGAACGAGCGGCAGCGCGTCCTCGTGCGATGAGCGCACGTGCACGAAGTGGATGCCGAGCCCGTCGATGGCCGTGCGGAACTGCGGCAGCGCGTTCAGCCGCCGCTCCGTGGCCCGCCAGTCGTACGTGCAGGCCCAGTAGCGACACAGCTCCCGCAGGTAGGCGAGCGGGACGCCCTGGGACCCAGTCATCCACGGTCTCCTTCTCCGGCCACCTGGTACGGGCCAGGCGGTCGCGCAGATCGCGCAGATCGGCCTCGGGGACCTGCAGGCGGAACGGGGTCACCGGATGAGACATCGTGTCGTCTTTTCGATCGGTCGGCCTTCGCGGGGTCCGTTACGGGCTCGATCTCGTCATGGGCGGGCTTACAGGCGTGAGTGGGGTGCCGGGTGCGCCGTCGCCGGTCATCGAGCCGCCAGCAGGAGCGCCTGCTGCGGCGCGAGGCGGATCCGGCCGAACTTGGGGCGGTCGGCGGTGACCGCCGGATCGTCGCTGTCGAACACCGCGGGCGCCGGCAGTTCCACCTCGGCCGACGGCGTGTCGCGCAGGTTCGCCAGCGCCCACAGGTCGCCCCGGCGGTAGGCGGTCACCGGTGCGCCGACCTCCTGCCTGGTCACCTCGTCGGTCACGGCGAGGAGCCCGGCCAGCCGGCGCCGGACCGTCAAAAGGCGGCGCAGGACGTTCAGGTGCGACCCCGGGTCGCCCGTCTGGCCCGCCACGGTGTCGGACCGGAGCCGGCCGCCGCCGGGCAGCCACGGGCGGCCGGTCGTGAACCCCAGACCGGGACCCGGACACCACGGCATCGGCGTGCGGACGACGTCGCGGCTCTGGTCGGGCTGCGCCGTGGCCAGCGGGTCGGCGCCTTGCCCCGGCGGCACCTGCCCGTCACCCAGGCCGAGTTCCTCGCCCTGGTAGAGCCAGGCGGTGCCGGGCAGCAGCGCCATCAGCACGTGCAGCGCCAGCGACCTGCGCCGCCCCAGCGTTCCGCCCCCGTACCGCGTGGCGGCCCTGGAGCGGTCGTGGTTGCCCTGCACCCAGGACAGGCGCGGCGACGCCGCCACCGCGGCCGTGATCATCGCATCGATGCGGTCAGGGTTCCAGCCGGTCTCCACCAGCCCGAACCAGAACGACGAATGCAGCCGCTCGCCCGTCACGAAGCGGGCCAGCGCGACAGGGTCCAGCTCGTACACCTCGCCGACGAGGAACGCGCCGTGGCGGTCGGCGACCCGGCGCCACTGCTCGTGTATGGCGTGTACGTCGGGCTGGTGGATGTCGTAGCGGTGGTCCTGGCGGCGCCAGTCCAGGGTCGTCCCGAGCGTCGGCGCGAGCCGGCCGGGCGGCAGCGGCGGGTTGTCGCGCAGGCCCGCGTCCTTGACGAGGTAGGCGGCGGTGTCGATGCGGAAGCCGTCGAGCCCGCGTACGAGCCAGTGCTCGATGACCGCGTCGATCTCGGCGGCGAGCGCGGGGTTGCGCCAGTTGAGGTCGGGCTGCTCGGGCCGGAACAGGTGCAGGTAGTACTGGCCGGTGGCCGGGCTGAACGTCCAGGCCGGGCCGCCGAAGTGCGACAGCCAGTTGTTCGGCGGGCCGCCGTCCGGGGCCGGGTCGCGCCAGATGTAGTAGTCGCGACGTGGCTCCGACCGTGAGGAGGACGCGGCCGCGAACCATGGATGGGCGTCGCTGGTGTGGTTCACGACCAGGTCGCCGATCACCCGCATGCCCCGGCGATGCGCCTGGTCGAGCAGTTCGTCCAGGGCGGCCTCCCCGCCGAAGGACGGGTCCACCGCGCGATAGTCGGCGATGTCGTAGCCGTGGTCGCGCATCGGGGAGCGGAAGAACGGCGTCAGCCACACCACGTCGACGGCCAGCCCGGCCAGGTGGTCCAGGTGCGCGCTCACCCCGGCCAGATCGCCCCATCCGTCGCCGGTGCTGTCGCGGAACGACGGCAGGTACACCTGATAGCCGACCGCGTCGCGCCACCACGGCCGGAGCCGGGCACGCCGCAGCAGGTGGGCGAGCTGGCCGAGGTCGAGAAGGCGCAGGTCGCCGTCGAGGCCGCGCAGCGCCGCGCAGCGCATGCCTGCGGCCCGCCCGGCGGCGAGCCCCGGCTCGGAGTCCTCGACGACGAGGCAGGAGGCCGGGTCGGCTCCCAGCCGGGCCGCCGCCCGCAGGTAACCCTCGGGGTCGGGCTTACCCGCCCGTACGTCGTCGACGGTGAGCAGCAGCGGCGGGTCGATGCCGGCCGCGTGCAGCCGCGCCTCGGCCAGCCGCCGGTCGGCGCTGGTGACCACGGCCCACGGCAGCTCGAGCCGGTCCAGTTCGGCGAGCAGGTCGTGCGCGCCGGGCGCGGCGGCGACGTCCGCCAGGTCGTCGTACTGCAGGGCGTGCTGACGCCGCGCCGCCTCCGCGACCTCGGACGCGTCCAGCGCGGGCAGCAGCCGCCGTACGGTGTGCGCCGCGGGGCTGCCGTGCGCCACGGCCAGCACCATCGCGATGTCCGCGCCGTACTCGCCGGCCCAGGCCGTCCAGGCACGTTCGACCGAGGCGTCGGAGTCGACGAGGGTGCCGTCCATGTCCAGGAGCACCGCTTCGAGCGCTTCGAGATCCAGCCGTTGTCGCCGCACAGGGGCTCCCTCCAATAAACTCGTGGCACGAGGATATAGGAGGCGGCAGCACTCATGAAAAGCTCCGCAGGCCGCGCGCGTTCTGTCCGCGCGCGGGACGCCCGCTGGCGCGGCGCGCTGGCCGTGCTGGAGGAGATGCGCCGCGAGCCGGGCGTGACCCGGGCGGGCGTGGCGCAGCGGCTCGGCCTCACCACGGGGTCGACCACCGAGATCACCGCGCGGCTGCGCGAGCTGGCGCTGCTCGTCGAGAGCCCGGCCGCCGTCTCCGGCCGGGGCCGCCCGACGACCGTCCTGCGCCCGCATCCGGACGGCCCGGTCGTCATCGCCGTCGACGTACGGCAGGAGGACTGGCGGATCGCGGTCGCGGCGCTCGACGGCAGGCCGCGCCTCGCCGAGGCGGCCACGCACGCCAGCCGCGACCCCGGCCAGGTGATCCGCACGATCGCGGAGGCGGTACGGCGGGTGCGCGAGCGTCACGGGGGCCGCGTCCGGGCCGTGTCGGTGGCGGTCGCCGCGACCGTGCGGCACGGCCGGGTCGTGCAGTCCGCGGCACTGGGCTGGGACACGGTGGACCTCGCCGCACTGGCACCCGAGCCGCGCCTGCCGCTGCTCATCGGCAACGACGCGACACTGGCCGGCGCCGCCGAGGCCCGCTACGGCGCCGGGGCCTGGGCCGGCACGGCGTTGCACGTCACGATCGAGGTGGGAGTGGGCGGCACCTTGGTCGTGGACGGCAGCCCTGTCACGGGCGCGACCGGCACCGGTGGCGAGCTCGGCCATCTCCCGCTCGGCGATCCCGCGCTGCGCTGCCCGTGCGGCGCGCTGGGCTGCTGGGACCTCGCGGTCGACGGCAGGGCCATCGCCCGTCATCTCGGAGAGCCGCCGCCTCGCGACCCGCGCAGCTACGCGCAGACGGCCCTGGCCAGGGCGGAGGGGGACGCGGCGGTCCGGTCCGCGGTGGGACGGGCCGCGAGCGGGTTCGGCCGCGGTCTCGCCGGACTGATCAACGCCCTGGATCCCGGCATCGTCACCCTCGGCGGCCTCGCCGAACCGCTGCGCTCCGCGGCCGCCACCGAGTTCGACTCGGCCCTGGCCGACGGGCTGATGGGCTTTCGCCGCCTGGACCCGCCGCCGGTGGTGGCCGCCGTACTCGGCGAGGACGGAGCCTTGCACGGGGCGGCGGCCACCGCGCTGGACCAGGTCCTCACCGAAGAAGGCCTCGGCGCGTGGGCGGCCGAGCGCTCCGGCTGAGCGCCCGCCCCTGCCGTGAACGGCGTGTGCTCCGGTGGTCGACTCGTTAGCTAAACGTGGTAGCTTTTAGCTAACATGATTAGCAAGGCGTTGACGAACCCCTGGAGGTAGTCATGACCGAGTTCCTGAACGTTGACGGTGGGACCATCGCTTACGAGGTGACCGGCACCGCCGGCCCGCTGGCGGTGCTCGCCCACGGCATGGGCGACAGCCGCGAGGCCTACCGGTTCCTCGCCCCCGCCCTGGTGGAGGCCGGGTACCGGGTCGCCGCGGTGGACCTGCGCGGCCACGGTGAGTCCAGCGTCGGGTGGGCCTCCTACACCCGCACCGCCCTCGCCGGTGACCTGATCGCCCTGGTGCGCCACCTCGGCGGGCCGGCGGTGCTCGTCGGGCACTCCATCGCCGGCGGCGCTGCCACGATCGCCGCGGCCAAGGCCCCGGAACTGGTCACCGCGCTGGTCGAGCTCGCGCCCTTCACCCGCAAGCAGCAGGTCCGGCTCGGTGACCTGCGGGTGGCCGCCTACCGCCGGGGTGCGACCCATCTGATGGGCACCACCATCTTGGGCAGCACCCGGCAGTGGGCCAAGTACCTCGACGTCGCCTACCCCGGCGTCAAACCGGCCGACTGGGACGTGCGCACGAAGCAGATCACCGCGATGCTGCAGGAGCCGGGCCGGATGAAGGTCCTGCAGGCGATGGGCAAGATCTCTCCCGCCGACGCCGGTGAGCAGCTGGGCAACGTCACCTGCCCGACGCTCATCGTCCAGGGCAGCCTCGACCCCGACTGGGTCTCACCGCGCGCCGAGGGCGAGGCGATCGTCGCCGGCCTGCCGGCCGGGCTGGGCCGGCTGGAGATGATCGACGGTGCCGGCCACTACCCGCACGTCCAGTACCCCCGGCAGACCCTCGCCGCGATCCTGCGCTTCCTGGACGGCGTCCGTGCCTAGGGCCGGCCTGAACGCGGCCACGATCGCCGCGGCCGGCGCCGCGCTCGCCGACGAGATCGGCTTCACCGAGCTGACCATGGGCCGGCTGGCCGAGCGGGTCGGGGTGCGCACCCCGTCGCTGTACAAGCACATCGCCGGCCAGGCCGAGCTCAACCGGCAGATCGCGGCGCTCACCCTCGCCGAGGCCGCCGATGCGATCGGGGAGGCCACCCAGGGCCGCGCCGGGCGTGACGCCCTGACCGCCGCGGCCCGCGCGCTGCGTGACTTCGTCCTCGCCCACCCCGGCCGTTACGCGGCCACCATCGGCATCACCTCGACCGGCCCGGACGACCCGATCACGATCGCCGAGAGGCGAGGACTCGGCCCCTTCGAGGCGGTACTGCGGGGATACGACATCGCCCCGCAGGAGATGCCCCACGCGCTGCGCGCGCTGCGCAGCATCTTCCACGGCTTCGCCACCCTGCAGGCCAGCGGCGGATTCCAGTGGTCGGCCGACATCGACGAGAGCTTCGAATGGCTCATCGACTTCGTCGACCGCGGCCTGCGCTCCACGTCGGACTCCGGCCCCACCGACCACCCGTAGGCCACCCACGCGGCCGGCCGGGATCGGCCGCTGCACTGGGCGATCAGCCGGACCGGCCATATCCGCCCGACCTTTCCCCGGTACTACGGGGACCCCACCTCGACATCGAGGGCGCGCCCGACCCGGACACGTCCCCTGGATCGACCCGACCCATCCGGTCTGATGAACGGCCCGGTGTCAGCGGCTTCACCGCTCAGAAAGCCTCCGCCACGTCGTCAGTTCTGGTAGCCCCTCGCCACCCGCGAAAGGATTGACGACTATGACCGACGCCAGACTGCTGGGCGACGAGACCGCGTTCATCGCGGCGGCCCGCTCGAACGACGCAGCACAGTTCGCGCTCATCACGGAGCGCTACCGGCGTGAGCTGCAGGTGCACTGCTACCGGATGCTCGCGAACTACGAGGACGCCCAGGACATGACGCAGGAGACGTTCCTGCGGGTGTGGAACAAGCGGGAGTCGTTCAAGGGTCACGCCGCGCTGCGGACCTGGCTGTACCGGATCGCGACGAACGCCTGCCTCGACTTCCTGGAGAAGCGCAACGACCGCACACCCGTGCCCGCCGAGCTGCCGGACCTCGGCTCCGAGGTGCTGTACCTGCAGCCCTACCCCGACCGGATGCTCCCCGAGGACCCGCAGGAATCGGTGGTGGCCCGGGAGACGATCGAGCTGGCGTTCATCGTCGCCGTCCAGCACCTGCCGCCGCGGCAGCGGGCGGCGTTCATCCTGCGCGACGTCCTCGGCTGGCCGGCGTCGAAAGTCGCCGACGCCCTCGAGCTGACCGTCGCATCGGTGACCAGCGCACTGCAGCGGGCGCGCGTGACGATGCGCGAGCAGCTGCCCGACCACCGCCTCGACTGGCGGAGCCCCGCCACGCACGAGCTGTCGGATGACGAGCGCGGCGTGGTGAAGTCGTACATGGACGCCCATGAGCGCAACGACCTCAACGGGCTGATGGCCCTGCTGCGCGACGACCTGCGCTTCGCGATGCTGCCCGAGCCGGGCACCACGGTCATCACGGCCAAGGACGCGGTGGACGGCTGGGTCTCCGGCGGGCTCTTCCAGCGCGGCTACGACGACTGGCGCTGCATCGCCACGACGGTCAACCGCATGCCTGCCGCCGTGCTGTATCTCCGCGCCCCCGACGACCCGGAGTACCGGCTGTTTACCATCGCGGTCCTGCGCATCGTCGACGGGAAGATCGCCGAGCTCACCGGATTCGACGCCACCGACAAACCATGGCTGAGCCTGCCCCCGGCACTGTGATCAGACAAGTCCCCATCGTCGACGAATCCAGCGCACGGGCCGCCGTCACCGAAGTCACCGCGGAATGAGCACCCCGACCAGCTGAACACCAACGCGACAACTCGAACACCACCGCCCCGCCGGCGTTGCCGGCGGGGCGTCCGAAGAACATCGCCATGATCAACGACGCCGTCGTCCTCATCTTCAGCGAGTCGGTCAACAGCTCACTCGGAACGCGAGGAAGGGCCGGGAAAAGGTTCCCTCATGGCCGAGGGTCACGGTGAGCACGCCGGGAAGGACTTCGACCCGGCCTCACGAGCCGAGCCGGCCCGTGCTCATCGCCTCGTCTCGTACCGGGTCAGCACCACGCCGCCGGGAAACGTCCGCGTCTCCACCAGGGTCAGGTTCACCCAGTTGTCCAGGGCTGTGAAGAACGGCGTGCCGCCGCCCACCAGGACCGGATGGGTGACCAGCACGTACTCGTCGATCAGCCCGGCCCGCATGGCCGCCGCGGCGAGTGTGGCGCCGACGATGTCCATGGGGCCGCCGTCCTCGGCCTTGAGCCGGGTGATCTCGGTGACCGCGTCGCCGGTGACCAGGCGGGTGTTCCAGTCGACCGTGCTGGTCGTCGAGGAGAACACCGCCTTCGGCATGTCCCGCCAGCGGCGGGCGTACTCGATCACCGCCGGTGTGGCACCCGGCTGCTTGTCGGCGGTCGGCCAGTGGGAACTCATCGCCTCCCACAGCTTGCGCCCGTACAACGCCAGGCCCGTCGCGTCCACCCGGTCGGACCACCACTGGAACAGCTCGTCGCTCGGCGATGAGTCCGGTCCCTCCCCCCCACTCCAGCCGAGGTCGTCGCCGGTCGCGGCGATGTAGCCGTCCAGGGTCGCGTTCATGCCGAAGGTCAGTTTCCGCATCGTGCCGGCCTCTCGTGAGTCGATCTCACACGTACAGACGGGCGCGGCGCGGAAACCTAATCGATGCGCGATCTGCGCCCGAATGGGGATGTTCCCGCTGAACGCGCACGGCTTCCCCGTCGCCGCACCCCTTTTCGGTCGCTGGTGGCTTCCGGCTGCACCAGGGCCGGTGCACGTGGCCACTCGCGTTGCACGAGCCCTTCAGGGCCGGCGCAGGCGCCCCGATGGCCCGATCGACGTCGAGCCGCCAATCCTTCACCCAAGTGGATCGCCTTCGGTTTTCGAAGTTCCTTCCGGTGGCCGGGTCAACGTCCGGCGGTGTCATCATCTGCCAATTGGATCACTGGCAAGTATTGATGTGTTGCCGTTGCGCGCAGTTGTCGATCTTTTAAGTGGTCGGAACCTTTTCCGATGAAAGAGAAAATTGCTGCACGGAGAGTCGGAGTGCATGTGCGATGAGGGCTGATCGCGTCCAGTTTTATTCAATAGATTTTTATAGGATTTGTTTTTGCTGGTGACGGCCGCTGTGCGTAGATTCATGTTGACAGTCATGGATAAGTGTTATTAGTTGCCTTCCAGGCCTCTTGTGCACCTAATGGGGTTTGGATGATCCTTCCTTCGGACTCAATTACAAGATCGTTATTTCGTGGCCGTTCATATTTGAGTGCGGTGATCTCGTCCTCGGTCGATGCGGTCACGCGCAGGCGAACGGCCCCGTTCGTCCAGCACTCCTTCGTCGTGTCGGCCGGCTTCACGAGCCGGCCGCCGGATCGTATGCGCCCGGGCGCCTGAGGGGAGGATCGTGAAGCCCTACTTCGAGTACCAGCACCTGGTGACCTTCGCTGACACCAACCTCGTCGGCAACGTCTACTTCGCCAATCATGTGGCGTGGCAAGGGGCCTGCAGGGAACGCTTCCTGGCCACGCACGCGCCAGGCGTCGTCACCCGGCTCTCCAGTGATCTTGTCTTGGTCACGGTGTCCTGCTCATGTGAGTACTTCGCCGAGTTGTACGCCTTCGATGTGGTCTCCGTACGGATGTCGTTGAGAAGTATTGATTTCAACCGCGTCGCCATGGACTTCGCTTATTTCCGGCTGAACTCCGGTCCCGCTCAGCTCGTCGCCCGTGGCGAGCAGACGATCGCATGCATGGTGCGCCGGGATGGCGATCTGGCGTCCGTGGACGTTCCTGACGAACTGGCTCACTCCCTCAAGGTCTACTCGGCGCCGGTGAAGATCCGCTGAAACATCCGGCTCGACACGAAGGCCGAACGAAACTCAAAAACCCCTGCCTTCGCGCGGAACCATCGGTTCTCCTCCGAAAGGAACCGGGATGTCTCCGCCGGAAAGCGATCGACTGACAACGGAGGTTCGCGCATGGCGGCACACAGTGGGTCGACCCCTCTTCTGGGAGGAAAAGGCCTGGACCTCAACGGGCGCAATCACAGATCCGCGCTCGGCGTCTACCTGGTGATCGTGGTGGCCCACTGGGCCGAACACGTGGCACAGGCCGTCCAGATCTACGTCCTCGGCTGGCCGCTTCCCCAGGCCCGAGGCGTGCTGGGAATACCGTTTCCCTGGCTGGTCACCTCTGAGTGGATGCACTATGGGTACGCCCTGATCATGCTCATCGGCCTGATCATTTTGAGGCCTGGCTTCACCGGCAGATCGCGCACGTGGTGGAACGTCTCCCTCGCCATCCAGATATGGCACCACTTTGAGCACCTGCTCCTGCTCGTCCAAGCCCTCACCGGAGCGAATCTTCTGGGGCGTCCTGTTCCCACCAGTGTGATCCAGCTGCTCATCCCCAGGGTGGAGCTGCACCTGTTCTACAACGCGATCGTTTTCGCCCCCATGGTTGTCGCGATGATCCTGCACCGGCGTCCGAGGGAATCCGAGCGGGCCGGCACGCGGTGCACCTGCGCGCTCGCGCTCGCCACGAAGTGATGGAGGACGACAACCGTCCACGTGACGGGCACGCGGCCCGGTCCTCGACGAGCTCCGGGCCCCTGCCGCACCGGCAGGGGCAGGTCAGGAGGGGGCGGCCGTGTACCCGCCGGATCGGTGCCTTCGACACGGTGGTGATGGTGGGTGGCCTGTCGTTGATGCTGCTCGCTGCGCAGAACGTCGCCCCCGCCCGTGCCGCGGCCTTCGCCGACGGCATTCCCGGTACCTTCGTGGCCCACGAGGTCACCTGCGTTCAACACCCCGGCCACGAGTCCTGCTCGTGGCTTGGCGACTTCCGTTCCGAGGACGGGGCGATCCAGCGCAGGGCGATCGCCTTCTACGGCAGCGATCGCCAGATGTTCACCCCCGGCCAGAACACGAGGGCCTACGACACCGGCCGCCAAGGCCATGTCTACGGTCCGGGCGGTTCCAACGAGTGGGTCGCCGTGCTCGCGCTCCTGCTGTTCGGCCTCTTCATGGTCGCCCGTCCACTCGTTCGCGCACTGCGCCCGCCCGCCCTTGGGCGCGCCGGGAACGGGCCGGGGGAGGACGTCGGCTGAGCCGACGACCCGCGGGGCGTCCTCGCCTGGTCGTTCGTGTTCCGCCGGCCCGCTGATCCGGATCCAGGTCACTTCCGGTTCTCGGCGTTCCTGGACGGCGTAGCGTCACCGTGCTCGCCCTGACCGATCGGCGAGGACTTCGCACCTCGCCCGTCGTGGCGTCGGCCGTGCTCGCATCGCCGCCGCGATGGCGCACCGGATCCGGCGCGGTCTGGTTCGCCGCCGTCATCGGCCCGGCCCGCGTGTCGAATCTTGGATAGGCGCGGATGGTGCAGTCGCCGGCGCTCGCCAGGCGCGGTACGTCGCCGGAGCGCCTGCCGTCGATGCGACGGCTGCAGTCCCAAGGGCCCGTTCACGAGGTCCGCACCCAGGTGGGCCACGACGCGTGGCCGGTCACCGGGTACGAGCAGGTGCGGCGGCGGCTGGACGACGACCGGCTCGGCCGCGCCCACCCCGATCCGCCGAACGCCGCCCGCAGCGGGGAGTCCGTGCTGTTCGGCGGACCGCACGGCGACTACGACAACGAGCGGGCCGATCACGTCCGAATGCGGTCGCTGCTGCAGCCGCACTTCTCCGCGGGGCGCATGCGCGCGCTGCGACCGCGTGTCGAGGCGCTGGCAGCGGGACTCCTCGACGAGCTGGCCCGCCGCGAGTCCCCGGTGGACCTGAACGAGGCACTCGCCCTGCCGTTGCCGATCGCGGTGATCTGCGAACTGCTGCTGGCCAACCCCGGCCAGTGGCAGGCTCTGCGGGAGGATCCGAGCCTGGTCGAGGGCGCGGTCGAGGAGCTGACCGTTCGCACCGACGTGCTTACCGGTGGCCTGGTCGACCTGCCGATCACCTGGTGAGGCGGAGGATGAGGAGGGAGAACACCACGGCCACGCCGCGGGTCGGCCATCCGGTCTTCGCGCGCTTCTACACCCGCGTCAGCCAGGTGATGGAACGCCGCGGCATGGCCGAACACCGCCAGAGGTCACTGGCCGGGCCGGCCGGCCGGGTGATCGAGGTGGGCGCCGGCGCCGATCCGATGGTGAAGCCTTTGGCGTGCGGGCCCGCCGCGAGAAGAACGCCGCCCGCCACCAGAGCGGGAAAACGTCACGGCCGTTGCTCCGCGTGAGCCGATCCGAAACCACCAGGTCTGACAGGCCGCCGCCCCGGAATTTCGCCCGCCGGGTGACAAGGTCGCCCAGCGGCGAGTGTCGTGTCGGCGAGTTGCCCCTGCGTCGCCTCGCCGGTCGATATCTTGCGGTGCAGCGGCCGACGGCAAGTCGCCGACGTGCGGCGGACCGCGTCTCACCTGGGGCAAGTTCGCCGGGGGAGGTGTCGTATCCGGTCCGCGGCCGTTCGTCTGAACGGTAGGAGGTGGCACACGTGAAGTACGTGTTGATGTTCATAGAGACCGAGCAGTACCGCAAGGACTGGGACGCCAAGGACCAGGCCGAACGCGACTCGGCGTTCGAGAAGGTCGGCCGCTGGTTCGCCGAGCACGCCGACAGGATCATCCACAGCACCCAGCTGCATCCCGCGGCGGCGGCGACCACGGTACGGCTGGCGGCGGGCGCGGGCGACCCCGTCATCACCGACGGTCCCTTCGTCGAGGGCAAGGAGGTCGTCAGCGGCTACGTCGAGGCGGAGCTTTCCGACCTGGACGAGGCGTTGCGGATGGCGAGGTCATGGCCGGCCTGCCCGGTCGTGGAGGTACGCCCGGCCTCATGACGGCCGAGCCGGCACACGGTGCGCTGGCCCGCGTGGTGCGTGAGCACGCGGGCCGGCTCGCCGCGTCCCTGGTGTCCCTGCTCGGTGACTTCTCCGCGGCCGAGGACCTGGTTCAGGACGCGGTCGAGACGGCGTTGCGGCGCTGGCCGGTGGAGGGCATCCCCGAGCGGCCGGACGCGTGGCTGTTCACGGTGGCCCGCCGGCGGGGTCTTGACGTGCTGCGCCGCGAGGCGAACTACCGCGACAAGCTGACCCAGGTACGGTGGCCCGTCCAGCCCGCTCCGGGCGACCGGCTCGGGCTGGTCTTCACCTGTTGCCATCCGGCCCTGTCCAGGCAGGCGCAGATCGCCCTGACCCTGCGCGTGGTGTGCGGCCTGACCACAGCCCAGATCGCCGCGGCCTTCGTCGTGCCCGAGTCCACCGTGGCCCAGCGGCTGACCCGGGCGAAGAAGAAGATCGCCGGTGCCGGTGTCCCCTACCGTGTTCCCGCCGACGACGAACTGCCGACGCGTCTGGGCGAGGTGCTGGCCGTTGTCTACCTGTTGTTCAACGAAGGGTACCTGTCCAGCTGCGGGGAGCGGTCGCACTCGCGTGACCTGGTCGATGACGCCGAATGGCTCGCGGCGCTGCTGGCCGCCCTGATGCCGGCCGAGCCAGAGGCCGCCGGCCTTCTCACACTGATCCGGCTGCACCGGGCCCGGGCGGCGGCCCGGTTCGATCCGGAAGGCGCGCTGGTGCTGCTGCGAGATCAGGACCGCTCGCTGTGGAACCACACCGCCATCGGTGAGGCGATCGCGTCGCTGACCCGGGCGGCCCGGCGACACCGGCGGCCCGGCCCGTACCAGCTGCAGGCCGCGATCGTCGCCTGCCACGCGGAGGCGCGACGCTGGGAGGACACCGACTGGGCGCAGATCGCCGTCCTCTACGACATGCTGCTGCACCTGGCGCCCTCGCCGGTGGCCCGCCTGCATCGCGCCGTCGCCCTCCATCACACCGAAGGGCCGGGCGCCGCCATGGCCGAGCTGGAGGGATTGGGGGAGGCGCTGGATCGCTACGCGCTCTATCACGCGACGTTGGGTGAGGTGTTGCGAGCCCTGGGCCGTTTCGAGCAGGCGACGGCCGCCGACCGCCGGGCGCTCGGCCTCACCGCCAATCCGGCGCAGCAGGCTCTGCTGCGGGAACGGCTGGCCGAGGCGCAGCCGGATCTCTTCCTGGTGTCCCCGTAGCCCGTCACCGCCGGAACGCGGGCAGTGGGGCGGCGCGGCTCACACCGGATGCCAGGGCGCCCGCGGCGCGGTACGGCGCGACGCCGGGCTCACCCGCAGAGCGTAGGTGGGCCGGTCGGCGGGCACCGGGCCGAGGTAGGAGTGCCCGGTCAGATGACACCAGGCCGCCAGGTCGACGGGGGCGGCCGGATCCGGGGTGATCAGATGGATGAGGCTGTGCGGGGGCAGCGTGTCGGTGTGCCGCCGAAGCTCGAGGAGCAGCATCACGCAGGAGCGGTCACCGCCGTCCACCACCACGGCCGGTGACGCCGGGTCCGGCGGCCCGGCTCTCACGGGGATCCCTTCTCCAGGGGCAGCCCGGCCACCTGCCATTCGAGGATGCCCTCGGACAGCCGCTTGGCCTCCATGCCGTGGCTGGTCAGGAGGCGGACCGCCTCCGGCGCGAACACACAGTAGGCCCCCCGGCAGTAGGCGACGACCTCCGTGTCGGCCGGGAGTTCGTTCAACCGGTCGGGGAGCTCGCCGATGGGGATGCAGACCGCTCCGGGAATGTGCCCGGCCTCGAACTCCTCACGAGGGCGGACGTCCAGCACCGTGATCTGGCCGGAGGCCGCTCGTTGCAGCAGCTCATCGCGGGTGACCTCCTCGGTGTGCTCGCCGAGGTAGGCGGTGACGGCGGCCTGGACGTCCGCGAGGTGGGTGGCCGCCACGGTGCGCAGGCGGGCGTACAGGTCGGTGACGTCCTCGCCTGACAGGCGATACATCACCCGGACGCCGTCCCTGCGGGTCACGACGAGGCCGCCCTGCTTGAGAGCCTGCAGGTGCGCCGAGGTGCTCGTCATGCCCAGACCGGCGGTCTGGGACAGCGCTTCCACACTTCGCTCTCCTTGAGCGAGCAGGTCGAGCAACTCCAGCCGCTTGCCGTGACCTAGGGCTTTGCCAACTCGGGCAATTTGGTCAAACAGGGAGGCTTTTCGAGCCGCGTCTCCGACCATATAATCCTCCATGGAGCAATGGATTAATGGATGCATGGAGGATTATAGCGATCTATCGGGCGCATGTCGCCGTTTTCCGCCATGTCAAGGGCTTGACAACAAGATTTGCGCCGGTTCCGTACACCGGCGCGGCGGAACAGGCGAGCACGACGCTCCTGTACACCCGTGCATCCGCCTCGACACAGTGATCGATCTCGAGTTCGGTGGGAGCCCTGCACCATGTCAAAGACTGTTGTGGTCCTCGGAGCCGGCGTCGGCGGGCTGAGCGTCGCGAGCCGGCTTCGCGAGCAACTTCCCGAGAAGGACCGGATCCTCCTCCTGGATCGGTCCTTCGACGCGACCCTGGGACTGTCCCTGTTATGGGTGATGCGTGGCTGGCGCACCCCCGAGAACGTGCGTGTTCGGCCGACACCCGCCGCCCTGCCCGGCGTCGAGATGGTCACCACCACCGTCGAAGCCATCGAACCGCAACAGCGACGGGTCCTCACCGAGGCGGGCGAGATCCGCTACGACGCACTGGTGATCGCACTGGGGGCCGACCTGGCCCCCAGGAGCGTTCCGGGACTGGCCGAGGCGATCGAGGCGGGGCAGGCCGAAGAGTTCTACACGACGCATGGCGCGCGCTCGCTGCATCAGGGGTTGCTGAACCTGCGTCAGGGCCGCCTGGCGGTGCTGATCGCCGGCCTTCCCTTCAAATGTCCCGCCGCCCCCTTCGAGGCCGCCCTCCTGGCCGCGGATCTCCTGCGGGAGACCGGGGCGCGCGAGCACGTGCGCGTCGACACCCTCACCCCCGACCCGCTACCCATGCCGGTCGCGGGGCCCGTGGTCGGGCAGGCGCTGGTCGGCATGCTGAGCCGGTACGACATCGGTTTTCTGCCCCAGCGCGGCCTCGAACGCGTGGAGGGGGAGAACCGGCGGCTGGTCTTCACCGACGGCAGCCAGGAGGACTACGACTTGCTGGCCGTCGTTCCGCCGCACCGGCCACCCGCCGCGGTGGTCGGCCCGGGGTTGGGAACCTCCGGCTGGATTCCCGTCGACGCGCGCACCCTGACCACCGATCACGAGGGCGTGTGGGCGATCGGTGACGTGACCCTGCTGACCCTGCCCAACGGCAAGCCGCTGCCCAAGGCGGCGGTGTTCGCCGAAGGAGAGGCCGACGTGGTCGCCTTCGGAGTGGCCCGCCATCTCGGCTACGAGGCCCCCACGCCGTGGTTCACCGGATTCGGCTCCTGCTACATCGAACTGGGAGACCACGTGGCGGCCAAGGGAGAGGGAAACTTCCTGGAGGCGCCGGCGCCGATGGTGACGCTTCTTGAGCCCTCCGCCCGCTTCCACCAGGAGAAGGCCGACCAGGAAACCGACTGGATCAAACGCTGGAACGCCTAGCCACGCTCCATGCGCTCCTTGTGCTCGTTTCGGTCCCATGTGAAAGGAGTGGTAGAAAATGCCCACCGACAAGGTGACAGTGGTGCTCGCCGAGTTCGCCCGCGTCGCCAAGGCCATGGCCAACCCCATCCGACTGCACCTGCTCGACCTGCTCTCTCAGGCCGAACGCAACGTCGAGGATCTGGCCGCCGCCGCGAACGTCCCCATCGGCAACACCTCCGCCCAGCTCAAGGTGCTCCGTGACGCCGGGCTCGTGTCCAGTCGGAGGGAAGGCACCCGCATCTACTACCGGCTCGCGGGTGACGACGTCGCCTCGCTGTACGCCAGCCTGCGCCAGGTCTCCCGGCATCGCCTGCCCGACGAGCCGGCGGGCACCGGCCAGACCGGAGCCGTCCAGGCCGCGGGCACCGTCACCCGCGAGGAACTCCTGCGCCGGGTCCGCGACGGCAAGACCATACTCATCGACGTTCGCCCCGCGGTGGAGTACGTCTCCGCGCACATCCCCGGAGCCGTCTCGATCCCGCTGGAGGAACTCCGGGCCAGACTCGGTGAGGTGCCGGTGGGGAGTGAGGTGATCACCTATTGCCGCAGCGCCCATTGTTTCCTGTCCCGGGAGGCGGTCTGGCTTCTCAAAGCCCATGGTCGCTGCGCGCGTCATCTGGAGGAGGGCATGCTCGAATGGCGTCTACACCGCCTTCCGCTGGAATCGGGAATCCGAGCCGTTCGAAATCACGTGGTTCCCCTGCGGCCACGTCAGTTCGCCCATATCGCGGCCCCGGGCTCTTGAGCAGGGACACTGACCGGTTGTGGTGATTGACGCTGAGGAAAGGAGCGGCATACGCTCGGAAAAATCGCTGCAAAAGCGATAACGCCACGGGCGGCGGGTGTGAGGTGGGCCAATGCGACCCTCGCGGGGCAGCGGATCGTCATCTCCCGACAACGTCGGACTCCGCGCTCGGCGCCGCTCCGGCGCCGCACGCGGGTTCTCCTTCGCTCACTGGCTAGGATCGATGTCATGAGCGGGGATCTGGACGACGTGCTGCGGGCCATCGCCGAGCCGCGCCGGCGGGCGATCCTGCGCCTGGTGGCGACGCAGGAGTTGCCCGCTGGCCGAATCGCCGAGCACTTCGACGTCACTCGATCAGCGGTCTCCCAGCACCTGCAGGTTCTCAAGGACGCCGGGCTCATCCTCGAACGTCGCGACGGGACCCGGCGGATCTACCGCGCCAGCGAGGAGGCTCTGACCGAGCTTCGCGAGGTCGTCGAGTCGCTGTGGCAGCAGAGCCTGATGAAAGCTCGAGACACCGTTGAGGGTATGGAGGGCAGAGCGCACGATGAGTCGGCGGTCGGCTGAGAGATCTGGCAGACTGGCCAAGGTTGTTTCCGCGTCTGCTGAGGTCATGCCGATGAGTAGCTTGATTGGAACCGGAGTGGAGCCGATCCGTCACGCCGTCACCGTCGAGGCTGACCAGACCCGCACCTTCGGCACCTTCACCAGGCAGCTGGCGACGTGGTGGCCCATCGAGAGTTTCGCGATCGAGCCCGGGAAAGTCCGTGACGTCTGCGTGGAAGAGCACGTGGGCGGCCGCATCTACGAGGTGCTGCACGACGGCCAGGAACGCGACTGGGGTCATATCCTGCGCTGGGAGCCGCCCCAGCTCGTGACATTCACCTGGGAGGTGATCCAGGGGCCCGCCTTCACCGAGGTGGAGTTGCGCTTCAAGCCTCTCGGTCCCGCCCTGACCCGCGTGGAAATGATTCACAAGGGCTGGGAGAACCTCACCCCGCTGCTCATGGACTACTACCTGGCGCACCAGTCGGGCTGGCCGATGATCCTGGGGCGCTTCGAGTCCACCTTCTCCGCCTGACCTCCAACGCGAAGCGCTTATCGCAGGTGAACGTGGTCAGCCCGTGATCCGCTGAGTTCGTCTGCCGTCCCCGTGAGGGCCGCCGGAATATCGCCCGCGCTTTTCACCGTACGTTCGCCGTACCCACCGATCATTTCGCCATGAATGCTGCCCGTGTGCGCATCCGGACAGTATTCAATTGATTACCGCGTATTATTCAATAGATCCTTGGGGAATTATCCTCGCAACCATGTGTCTTGCGTCATGATTTCTGTTGACAATTTACGCCGAATGTTATTGATTGCCTTTCAGGCCTCCATCGAATGCAATGGGGTTTGGACGATGGCAATCTCGGGCTCATTTTTAAGATCACTTTTTCGCCGGCCGCTCACTCTTGATCCAAATGATCTCGACCTCATGCGGCGAGGCTTCTCACCCGCGTCACCTCCGGTGCAGCCGGTCCTCGACGGCGTGGTGCGCAGCTTCGCCGCCGGCTACAACGCGGCGCTCGAACGCGAGCCCCGCGAACTCACCTTCGAAACGCTCAGCCCCGCGCTGCGAGGCTTCGCCTACGAAGGCGCCGCCATGAGCACGACCCTGCTGGACCTGCTGACCGGCACGAGAGGGCGCGGGCTGGCCGCCCTGGAGCGGGGAAGCGAGCAGCGCTACACGCACCTGATCCATGTCGGGGCGGGATGGGCGTTCGCGCGGATGCGCCTGCGCCCGTGGACGGGCATCCGCTTCGGCCGGCCACCGCTGCACTGGCTCGCGTGGGACGGATGGGGCTTCCACCAGGCGTTCTTCCGGCCGGCTCAGGTCTTCACCGGCCGGCTCGAACGAGCCGCAAGAGCAGAGAGCAGACCCATCCGCGACCAGGGCGCGGGACGGGCCCTGTGGTTCTACGCCGGAGCCGACCCGGCCCGCATCCGCGATGTCATCACCACCTTCGCACCCGGCCGCCGACCCGACCTGTGGGCCGGCATCGGCCTGGCGGCCACCTACACCGGCGCGCAACCACCGGACGTCCTGGACGAGCTCCTCACATCGTCGATCGGCTTCCACGACCACCTCGCCCAGGGCTCGGCGTTCGCCGCCAAAGCGCACTGCCTGTCCGGCATCGTGCCCCCGCAGGTGACGAGCGCGGTGAGGATCTTGACCGGCGCCGAACCCGAAGCCGCCGCCGAATGGACCGACGCCTCACTTCGCGCTGTCGACGGCCACGACCACACACCACGGGCCTACCAGGACTGGCGCGCCGGCATCCGCCGCGCCTGGGCCATGCACACAGGGGGAGTCACCACGTGAAAGGCCGAATCAAAGTTCGCGCGGCTCAGCTGTGCGCACTGCTGCTGACCGTCGCAGGCTGGCACTTCGCGCGGCTTCCCGACGCCGCGCCCGCCACGGCCACGTCACCGGCCCCGGTGTTCGCCTTCCAGAAACTGCCCCTGAACACGGCCACCACCAAGCGCGACATACGCGTCGTGGCCCCCGCCTACGAAAAGATCAGACACTGGATCTCCTCGGTCGGCGCCGCCGTCGCACTGGCCGACCTGGACGCGAACGGACGAGCCGACGACACCTGCCTGGTGGACCCCCGCGACGACTCCGTCACGCTCCTTCCCGCCCCGGGCACCGAGAGCCGCTACGCCCCCGTGACACTCGCGCCGACCGGTCTCGCCTACAACGCGACCATGGCACCGATGGGGTGCGTCCCCGGCGACTACAACGAGGACGGCCGGATGGACGCACTCGTCTACCACTGGGGCCGCTCGCCCATCCTCTTCCTGAGGAAGGCCGACCCGATGACCTCCGCCGCCTTCGCCCCGCAGGAGCTCGTCCAGCCGTACCAGGTCTGGAACACCAACGCGGTGTCCCTCGCCGATTTCGACGGCGACGGCCACACCGACATCGTCGTGGGCAACTACTTCCCCGACGGCGCCCGCGTCCTCGATCCCACGGCGCGGCAACCCGAACTGCAGATGCAGGACTCGATGTCGGCCGGCTACAACGCGGGCCGCAACCGCGTGCTGCTCTTCCAGGGCGCCCGAGGAGGCACCACCCCGCAGGCGCGGTTCACCGAGGCGGCCGGCGCGCTGTCGGCGGAGATGGCCAACGGCTGGACGCTCGCGCTGGGCGCCCAGGACCTGAACGCCGACGGCCTGGCCGACCTGTACGTGGCCAACGACTTCGGCCCCGACCGGCTGCTGCGCAACATCTCCACCCCCGGCAACCCCCGCTTCCAGCTGATGGACGGGATCCGCCACCTCACCACCCCCAAGTCCAAGGCGCTGGGACGCGACTCCTTCAAGGGCATGGGCGTCACCTTCACCGACCTCAACCAAGATGACGTGCCTGACATGGTCGTCAGCAACATCACCGAGGAGTTCGCGCTCCTGGAAAGCAACTTCGCGTGGATCAGCGCCCGCAAGAACGTGCTGGACGACGACGGGACCGCCTACTACGACGATCACAGCGAACCACTGGGACTGTCACGAGCCGGGTGGGGCTGGGACATCAAGGCAGGCGACTTCGCCGGCGACGGCCAAACCCAGATCCTCCAGGCCACCGGCTTTTTGAAGGGCACGACCAACCGCTGGCCCGAACTGCAGGAGCTGGCGATGACGAACGACGGATTCCTCGTCCACCCCGGAGCCTGGCCCGAGTTCGGCCCCGGCGACGACGTCTCCGGCGATGATCCCGACCGGTTCTTCGTCCGGGACTCCAGCGGCCGCTTCCAGGACATCGCCGCCCAGCTGGGCGTCGACAACCCCGGGCCGACCCGGGGCATGGCGCTGGCCGACGTCGACCACGACGGGCGCCTGGACTTCGCGGTGGCCAACCAGTGGCGGCAGTCCTACTTCTACCGCAACACCCGAACCACCCAGCACCCCTTCCTGGGACTGCAGCTCCTGCGGCCCGCGACAGCGTGCGGCGGCCCTGCCACCTCGGCCTCCACACCCGCGATCGGAGCCACCGCGCTCGTGCGCTCCGGCGCCGCCGGCACCAGAACCGGCCAGGTCCACCCCGCCAACGGCCACGGAGGCGTCTCCTCACCCGAGCTCCTCTTCGCGCTCGGCGCCGCCGCGACCCCGGCGAAGGTGACCGTCGCCTGGCGCGACGCCTGCGGCGTCCGCCACAGCACCGACCTCACCCTCACCCCGGGCTGGCACACCGTACTGCTCGGAACCGACGGCACGGCACGGGAGATCACCCGATGACACGCACCCCAGACCCCCGCACCACCGCACTGCGCCGGTTCGCCCTCTCGATCACCGTCTTCAACGTGCTGGGACACGCCTTCCTGGGATTCGAGCAGGCCTACGCCACGCCACTCACCGCGATTCTCGTCGCCTACGCCATGGAACTCGGCCTGGAGCGGATCGACGCGACGGCCAACGGCAGGCCCGCCAAATACGCCGGCGGCTGGATACCCCTTGTCAACTTCCTGCTGCCCGCCCACATCAGCGCCCTGGCCTGCGCCATGCTGCTGTACGCCAACGACCGCCTCGAACCCGTGATCTTCGCCGTCATCGTGTCCATCGCCTCGAAGTACCTGATCCGCGTGCGGCTCAACGGCAACCTCAGGCACGTGCTCAACCCCTCCAACACCGGCATCGTCGCGGTGCTGCTGCTGTTTCCGTGGGTGGGGATCGCGCCGCCCTACCACTTCACCGAATGGGTGAGCGGACCCCTGGACTGGATCATCCCGGCGGCCATCCTCGCGGCGGGGACGATGCTCAACGCCATGCTCACCAAGAAGATGCCGCTGATCCTGGGCTGGGTGGGAGGATTCGCGGCCCAAGCCGTGATCCGCACGATGATCGACGGAACCGCCACGGTGACCGCTTTGACGGTGATGACGGGAACCGCGTTCGTGCTCTTCACCAACTACATGATCACCGACCCCGGCACCACCCCCGTCAAACCCAGCCGCCAGGTCCTGTTCGGCCTTGGCGCCGCCTGTGTCTACGGCCTGCTGATGCACTTCCACATCGTCTTCGGCCTCTTCTTCGCCCTGGTCATCACCTGCGTCGTCCGCGGCGCCGCGCTCGCCGTCGTCTCCTTGCGCCGGCGTGCCACCGGGGCGGCACCCGCCCCAGCCCAGCAGGGCGCACCCGAACTCTCCGTGTCCGGCCTCACTTCCGGGCACGCCGCGAACAGGACGTGATCCATGGACGAGTCGATCGCGATCGTCGGCGCCGCCTGCAAATACCCCGACGCCGACGGCCTGGACCGACTGTGGGAGATGGTCCTGTCGGGACGCAGAGCGTTCAGGCCCATCCCACCCGCCCGGCTCAATCTCGACGACTACTCGATGACCGCGGCGGGCGACCTGGACGGCACCTACGCCAGGTTCGCCGCGGTACTGGAGGGATGGACGTTCGACAGGGCCCGCTTTCGCGTACCGGGCTCCGTGCACCGCGTCACCGACACGGCGCACTGGCTGGCCCTGGAGATCGCCGCGGACGCGCTGCACGCGGCCGGGTTCCCCGACGCCCACGGCCTGGACCGCGACCGGGTGGGCGTGGTCGTCGGCAACACGATGAACGGCGAGTTCAGCCGGGCGGCCGGCCTGCGGCTGCGCTGGCCCTACGTGCGGCGCGTGCTCCAGCACGCGCTGAGCGCCGAGGGATGGGACCCCGGCGCGCAGGCCCGTCTCCTCGCCGGCCTGGAGCAGACCTACAAGAGCCCCTTCCCCGAACCCAATGACGAGAGCCTGGCGGGCGGGCTGGCCAACACCATCGCCGGGCGCATCTGCAACCACTTCGACCTGCGCGGCGGCGGGTACACCGTGGACGGCGCCTGCTCCTCCTCCCTGCTCGCCGTCGTCACCGCGGCCAGGGCGCTGCGGGCCGGCGACCTCGACGTGGCGATCGCCGGCGGGGTCGACCTGAGCCTCGACCCCTTCGAGCTGGTCGGCTTCGCGCGTACCGGCGCGCTCGCCACCTCGGCGATGCGGATCTACGACGCCGACCCCACCGGTTTCTGGCCGGGAGAGGGGTGCGGCATGGTGGTCTTGATGCGGGCCGAGGACGCCCTGGCCGCCGGCCGCACCCCGCTGGCCCTCATCCGCGGCTGGGGCGTCTCCTCCGACGGCCGGGGCGGGATCACCCGGCCTGAGCGGGCGGGCCAGCTGCTCGCCGTCCACCGAGCCTACGAGCAGGCGGGGTTCGGCCCCGAGACGGTGTCCCTGTTCGAGGGACACGGCACCGGGACCGCGGTCGGCGACAGCGTGGAGATCTCCACTTTGACCGAGGCGCAACGCGGCCTCAGAACCCTCCCTCCCGCCGCGCTGGGTTCCATCAAGGCCAACATCGGCCACACCAAGGCCGCGGCCGGTGTCGCCGGGCTGCTGAAGGCGGCCCTGGCCCTGCAACGACAGGTCATCCCCGCGACGACCGGCTGCGAGGAGCCGCACGAACTGCTGCGCGCCCCCTCAGCGCCGCTCCGCGTGGTTGACGAGCCCGAACCCTGGCCGCAGGGCGCGCCGCTGCGCGCCGCGGTGAGCGCCATGGGCTTCGGCGGCATCAACACCCACCTCGTCCTGGAATCGCCCACCCCTCGGCACCGCTCCTCGTTCACCCGCGGTGAACGGCGCATCGCCCGGCGTCGGCTCGGCCACGAGGTGTTCGTCTTCGGCGCGGTCACCCGCGAAGGCCTCGTGGCACAGCTGGAGCGGGCGGCGTCCGTCGCCGCGTCGATGTCCCTCGCCGAACAGGTGGACCTGGCCGCCGGCCTGGCCCGGGCCGCGGCCGGCGCGCACCACGGCCATCGCGCCGCCGTGGTGGCGGCGGACCCCGAGCAGCTGGCCCGCCGGTTACGGCAGGCGGCCCACCTGGTCGACGGCCATGACGGCGACGGGCTCGTGACCGTTCCCGGAATCAGCGTCGCGAGCGGTTCCCCCGGCCGCGTGGGCCTGCTGTTCACCGGTCAAGGCGCCGTGCCGCCCACGCGGGCCGGTGCGCTCGGCGTCGTCCTGCCCGACATCGAGGACCACTTCGGGAAGGTACCGGCGGGGCGAGAGCCCGCCGACACGGCCGTCGTCCAACCGGCGGTCGTGAAGGCCTCGCTGGCGGGCCTGCGCTGGCTGCGGCGGCTCGGCGTCAGCGCGCACGCCGCGGTGGGTCACAGCCTCGGCGAGATCACCGCGCTGCACTGGGGCGAGGTGATGGGCGAAGACGACGTCGTCGCCCTGGCCACCGCGCGAGGGCGCATCATGAGCGAGCACGGAGCACCCCGCACCGGAATGATCTCGGTCGCCGCGGGCGCGGACCTGTTGGCCCGCCTGACCTCCGGCACCGGCGTCGTCATGGCGGCCGACCACGGAACCTCGCGCGTACTGGCCGGCCCCACCGATGATCTGGACCGCATCATGCGCCGCTGCCGGGAGCAGAACGTGGTGGCGAAGCCGTT
This sequence comes from Streptosporangium sp. OZ121, assembly GCF_051918885.1. NCBI lineage: Bacteria > Bacillati > Actinomycetota > Actinomycetes > Streptosporangiales > Streptosporangiaceae > Streptosporangium > Streptosporangium sp. OZ121. Next base: position 62,525 of record NZ_JBPXMC010000035.1, on the reverse strand, counting down.
GAGGGTCAGCCACGGCTTCCACTCACCGGCCTTCGCGGCGGCCGAGCCGGAACTCGGGCGCCACCTGCACACGATCGAGATGAACGCCCCGGCTCGCCGCGTGCACTCGACGGTCAGCGGTGACCTGCTCACCGGTGAGACCGACGTGCGCCTGCTGCTCACCCGCCAGCTGACGGCGCCGGTACTCTTCCGCCAGGCCGTATCGGCGCTGGCCCAGTCGTGTGACCTGCTCGTCGAAGTCGGCCCCGGGCACGCCCTGGCCTCACTCGCGGGAGACATCACCTCCGTTCCCGCCCTGTCCCTGGACGTCGGCACCGAGTCGGGGCTGGCGCTGTGCCAGGTGGCGGGAGCGCTGCATGCCCTCGGTGCGGCGCCCGACCTGCGGCCGATGTTCGCCGAACGCTTCCACCGAGACTTCGACCTGTGGCGTGATCCTGAGTTCCTGGAAAATCCCTGTGAGCAGGCTCCGACGACCGTCGCCCTGCCCGACGTGCGGCCCCCCGCCACCGCCCCCCAGGCCCCGGCCGAGGCGCCCGGACAAAACGGAAACGTCTCCTCGCTGGTCAAAAAGCTGGTGGCCGACACCATTGAGCTCCCCGTCACCGATATCGACGACCACGACCGGCTGCTGAGCGACCTGCATCTGAACTCGCTGCGCGTGGTGCAGCTCGCCGCCCAGGCGGCGACGGCCTGCCGGCGAGCCATTCCGGTCGAACCGCTGATGCTCGCGGACATGTCGATCGTGGAACTGAGCCGGCTGATCGAAACCCTTCCCGCCGCCGACGACGACGCCGGAGCCGAGGGGCCAACGCCCCCGGGCGTGGCCGACTGGCACCGCGTCCTGGTGCCGCGTCCCGAGCCGGTCGAGCTGACGGGCCGGACCGCCGACCACTCCTGGCGCGTCCGGGGGAGCGGGCCGCTGCGCGCCGAACTGGAGCCACTGCTGCGCACCGACGACCGGCGGCCCCTTGCCGAACTCCTCTTCCTGCCCGAGGACCCCGGCGACCAGGAGATCGCCGAACTGCTCGACGTCGCGCGCGCGGCCGTCGAGACGGCGACCCCGCTCACCGTCGTCGACCACGGAGACACGGCCTCGGGATACCTGGCCACGATCCGGCAGGAGCACCCGGAGCTGGCGATTCGCTGGGTGGGAGCCTCCTGCCGCGGCGCGGCCGCCACGACCGCCCGCATCCTGCGCTCCCCTCTCGACGCCCACCCCGAACTCCTGGTCGACGAGAACGGCCAGGCCCACACCGTCGGCTACACGCCCATGACGTCCGCCCCGGACACGGAGATCCCGCTGGGCGAAGCCGACATCGTCCTGGTCACCGGCGGAGGCAAGGGCATCGGCTTCCACAGCGCCCTGGCCCTGGCAAAGCCGTCGGGGGCGCGCCTGGCGCTTCTCGGCCGCGCCGCCCCGGAGGGCGACGACGAACTGCGCGAGAACCTGTCGCTGCTGGCCACCTCCGGGATCGGCCACCTCTACCTGCGCGCCGACGTGAGCGACGCGGCCGACCTGCGCCGAGCGGTCCACCAGATCACCTCCGAGCTCGGCCCGATCACCGCGGTCGTCCACAGCAGCGGGATCAACCGCCCCAAGCGCTTCACCGAGCTACGAGCGGACGACTACGCCGAGCACGCGGCCGCCAAGTACCGGGGCCTGCGCCTGCTCGTCGACGCCCTCGACACCTCCCGTCTGCGCCTGCTGGTCACCTACGGATCGGTGATCGGAAGGTTCGGCCTGCCAGGGGAGGCGCACTACGCGCTGGCCAACGGCCGGATGCGCGAGCTGGCCCGCGTACTCGCCCGCGACCTGCCGCACTGCTGGGTCTGCAACGTGGACTGGACCGCCTGGTCCGGTGCCGGCATGGGCGAGCGGCTCGACGTCCTGGACGGCCTCATCCGCGCCGGGGTGGTTCCGCTTCCCGTCGAGGCGGGCCTCGACCTGCTCCGGAACCTGCTGTCGGCACGCCCGGCCGCACCGAGCGTCCTGGCCACGGGCCGCCTTCCCCAGCTGAACCGCGAACCCGCCCTCGACGAGCACCCCTACCTTCGGCGGATCCGCACCCTGGTTCCCGGCGTCGAACTCGTCGCCGAGGCCGACCTCGACGCCCAGCTCGACCCCTACCTGCTCGACCACCGCATCGACGACCTCCTGGTACTTCCAGCCGTCTGCGCCCTGGAGGCGATGGCACAGGCGGCCGGCGCGCTGAGCGGACATCCTGTCACGAACCTGGAGAACTGCCGGTTCGAACGCCCAGTGATCATCCCGGAGGCGGGGGCCGCGACCATCAGGATCTGCGCGCTGGCCGGAGAGGACGGCGACATCGAGGTCGTCGTCCGCAGCGACGAGAGCGGCTACACCGTCGACCACTTCGGCTGCCGCGCGGTGTTCGCGGCCCGCGACCCCGAAGACGTGACCGCGAGGCGGTCGCGGCTGCCCGCCCACCAAGGGCACGACCTCTACGGCCCCACCTTCTTTCACGGTCCGCTCTTCCAGCGGCTGCGACGCTACGACCACCTCGAGGCGACCGCGTGCACGGCCGTCCTGGAGGCCGACGAGCGGTGGCGGTTCGGCGCGGCGACGACAGGACCCCTCCTGCTCGGCGACCCCTCCCTGAACGACGCGACCATCCACGTCCTGCAGGCGTGCGTACCGAACCGGCGCCTGCTCCCCGTCGGCTGCGACGCGTTCACCCTCCACCGCCACGAGCCACACGACGGCGATGACCTGGTCCTGGCAGCGGTCGAACGCTCCCACACGGGAGCGGACCACACCTACGACGTGACCGTCCGTGACACCGCCGGCAACCCCGTCCTGAGCTGGGCAGGGCTGCGGCTTCGAGACGTCGGCCCCATCGAACCCCCCCACGGATGGCCCGCCGTCCTCCTCGGCCCCTACCTTGAGCGAGGGCTGGACACCCTGCTTCCCGGCGCCGGCCTCGGGGTGCGGGTCCTGCCCGCCGCGCGGGAGGGGACACCCCGCCACGGCGGCGAGCGACCCGAGGCGCCGGACGCGCAGCAAAGCCGCAGCCACCTCGACGATCTCCTCCTGCGGGTCACCGGGCCGGCCCCGCTGACCTGCGACTGGGAATGGGTGAACGAGGAGACGCAGCGACCAGGCGCGATGGCGCACTGGAACAGCCTGGCCGACCAGATCACCAGGATGACCGACGAACCGGAAACCCGGGTGCTGGCCCGGCTGTGGACCGTCCGCGAGTGCCTGTCCAAGACCGGCCGGGTCGCCGCGCAGGCTCCGCTCACCGTTCAAGGCGTCTACGAGCAGGACTGGCTGCTCCTGCGCAACGGCGCCGAGCATCTCGTCTCGGCGGTGGTCGTCGTCGAGGGCCGGCGCCACCCCGCCGCGATCGCCGTCATGGTGAAAGGAGGATCGTGACCTCCCTCCCGGGAGAGGTGGCGCATGCGAGCGCCGAAGGCCGGCGCCTCACGCCGAACACCGGGCGGCGACGCCCCCTTCTCGGTGTCGTCGGTTGCGGCGCCATGGGCGCCGCCCTGACAGAACTGTTCGCCGGCCACGGTTTCCCCGTCTACCTGGCAGGGGGCAGACGGCGAACCGCGGAAGACCTCGCGGCACGCGTCCCCGCCGTCACGGCCGCGGACCTCGACGCGGTGGCCGAGAAGGCGGACGTGCTGATCCTGGCGACTCCGGTACGGGCGAGCTGCCTGGAGATCGCGCCACGGATCGGGCACCGCCTCGCCGGAAAGGTGCTGATGGACGTCTCCAACCCCGGCCCGGCGGACCTGTACGGCATCGAACACCGCTCCGCGGCCGAGCTGATCGCCGAGTCCTTTCCGAAGAGCACCGTCGTCAAGGCCCTCAACTGCGTCTCGGCGCGTCAGGTCCGGGCCGTCGCCAACGGCGGACCGGCACCCACGGTGCCCATCGCCGGCGACGACCACGAGGCGAAGCGGTCCATCGCCCAGATCCTGCGGCAGACCGGATTCGACGCGGCCGACGCCGGCCCGCTGGACAGCAGCCGGTGGGTCGAGGGACTGACCGAACTGCTGCGCCGACTCGGGCACGAGGAGGGGCTGGGGGACGCCGTGGGCTTCCGGCTCCTGCGCCTGGCTCCCACGGCCCGCACAGCCACCGATATCCGTGAACCGGAAGGGAAGACACCGTGACAAACCTCGACACCGGCGTGGCGGAAACCTCCACCCGTCACAGCTCGGTGCCCGCACGGCGGGGCCTCGTCATCGCCCTCAGCACCCTGGCCGGGTTCGCCCTGACCGTCGTATGGTCGGCCCCGTTCGTCGACCGGGTCATCGGTGACAGCGTCACCGGCGCGATCCTCGGGCACGAGAGCACCGACGCCCCCATCGCGGGAGTCCTCTCAGGCATCGCCTTCGCCTTCGCCAGCGGCGTCGGCGGCACCTTCACCGCGTGCAACATCGCGGCCCTTGGCGCGGTCGCCCCGCTGATGGGGGAAAGACGCTCGCTGCGCGGCCGGCTGGGACAGGCCCTGCCCCCGCTCGGCTGGCTGGTGGCGGGCATGGCCGTCGTGTCGGCCGCCTACGGCGTCATCGCCGCCCTGTTCGGCACGCACATGCCGCAGTACTCGACCGCGACGGTGAGCACCGGGCTCGCTCCGCGTCTCGTCCAGTCGATGGTGGTCTTCGGAGTGATCGGCCTGGCCCTGTGCTATCTGGGACTCGCCGCCCTGAAACTGGTCAGGGACCCGATGGAGCGGCTGTCGCGGCGTTTTCCCCACGCGCGCTCGGCCCTGATGGGCGTTTTGATCGGCGCCTTCCTCGTCGGCCGCCCGTTCGGGCTCTACCGGCAGCTCTTCCGTGACGTCGCCGACAGTCACAACCCGCTTTACGGGGCCTTCTCCTTCGTGATGCAGTCCCTGGGCAACATCATCGTTCTCGCCGTCCTCTTCCTGCTTTTGACGGTCGCGGCCGGCGGACGTCTCCAGCGCTGGATCGCCGCCAGGCCGAGCCGGGCCGCGGTGATCACCGGATCGGCGTTCCTGGTGGCGGGAGTGTTCACCTTCCTCTACTGGGACGTGCGGCTCCTCGCGCGCACCGGCGTCATCTGGTATCCGATCATCACCTGGTACTGACCTCGCCCTTTCGTGAGGAGTGCCCCGGCGGCCCTAGGGCTGCCGGGGCACTCCTCACGGGCCCGCGAAGCCTTTGCGCTTTCAGAAGCGGTAGTGAACCGCCGGGGCGCCCACCGGCCGGTGAGCGCTGCCACCTCCCGGCGACCTGAGCCGCTCACCTCGGATACGGCACCTGGGTCTGGGCGTTGAACTGCTCATAACGGGTGAGTTTCCCGGTGACGGTCCGAAGATCACGAATATCGATCACGTCGAGACCCTTCTGGGTGTCGGCGGCGTAGATGTAGCCGTTGTAGTAGTAGGCCGACCACGCCCCGCCGAGGATCAGCTGCGTCTCCGACAGCGGTCCCCGGTCGAAATAGGCGATCTCATGGGGTCTGCGAGCATCGGTGAAATCCCAGACGGACACCCCTCCCTGGTACCAGGCCTGGACCATGATGTCGCGGCCCCAAGCGGGGATGAGCGCGCCGTAGTGGGCGACGCAGTTCTCGGTGGCCGTCTGGTGCCGCGGAATCTTGTAGTAGCTCTGCAGCTCCATCGTGCGGCGGCCACCCTTGCCGTTGATCTTGTAAATGGCGTTCGCCCCTCTTTGCGCGCCCACGCCCGGGGTGCAGGTGGCACCGAAGCCGCCGCCCAGCTCGTCGGTGAAGACGACCTTGTCGCCGTGGTTGCCGAACGTGGCCGAGTGCCAGAAGGCGAAGTTCTCGGTGTCGCGCTCCACGGTGATCACGTATGGCCGTTCGGGGTTGGAGATGTCGAGGAGGACGCCGTCGCCCATGCAGGCGCCCGCGGCCAGGTTCCTCGCGGGGTAGGCGGTCAGGTCATGGCAGCCCGTCGTCGGGTACCAGGTGCTGCCCGTGCCGCCGGGGTTTCCGCCCCCGGGGAACAGGACCGGCTCGGCCACGACGGCGGCGCGGCCCGGATCACGTAACGGCACCTTGACGATGGAGATCTTGTCGTGCGGTGGCCGGCAGTCCGGGAAGGAGGGGTCGGGCAGGTAGGAGGAGATGTAGACGTAGACCACGCCGCGGTTGGCGCCCTTGCCCGGCACCAGCGTGTGCGTGTGCGACCCGCACGAGGTCTCCACCGACGTCACATACCTCGGCCGTGACATGTCGCTGATGTCGAAGATCTTTATGCCCTCCCAGGCGTCCTTCTCCGTCGCCGGCCTGGGGACGCTCTGGCAGGAATCGTCGCTGCGGGATTCGTCCGTCGACAAGAAGAGCAGGTCACCGGCGACCGAGACGTCGTTCTGCGCTCCCGGACAGACCACCTGGGTGACGATCCGGGGGGAGCGGGGGTTGCCGATGTCGTAGACGGTGAACCCGCCGAAGTTCCCGGCGATGGCGTGCCTGCCGGAGAAGGCGAGGTCGGTGGTGGGAGAGAGCATCCCGTCGAACGGCGGTTGCTTGGCGAGGTTGGCCACGTGCTTGACGTTCCCGCTGTGCACGACGGTGTCGTCCGCCGCCGTCCGCGCCGCCGAGACGGCCGTGGTCGTCGTCGCCGCGGTGGCGCCGCCGAGCGCGAGCAGGGTGGCCGAGGCGAGCACCACCATGGTCCGGACGCGCCCGCGCCGCGGCGCGCCGAGGGGCCGCCCGTCCGTGTCAGGGGGATTGGGGTCCTTCCTGGATCTCATCTGTCCAGTGGATTACTTTATAAAAATATAGTCAATGGGTTGACGGTGATATCGCATCCGGTTCATCCTGCGGGTGTCCGCACGCCGATGTGACGCGAAAAGAGGCCTCAATGGGGATCTCGGGAGGAAGCAACTGACAGTTGACGCTTTCGGAAGACATGGCTAACGTTTAAATCCGTACAGCGACCTGCAGATCTCGGCCTGTGGCGTCCGCCGACGGGCGGAACAGCCGGATCCGGAGGTCTGCGGCGTCGGGGGGCGCTGCTCGCACCGCCAATATCGTTGGTTGGAGTAGCCATGACCGTCAGTGACAATTCCCCGCCCGCCTACTCACCGGCGCGGCAGCGATGGACTTTGATCCTTGCGTCCTTCGCCTCGTTCATGGTCGGCCTGGACGTGCTGGTCGTCACGACCGCGCTGCCGACCCTGCACGAAGAGCTCGGAGCCGGCGTCGCCGGCCTGGGCTGGACCGTGAACGCCTACGAACTCGGCTTCGCGGCACTCATCCTCACCGGCGCGGCCCTGGGCGATCGGTTCGGCCGCCGCAAACTGTTCGTCATCGGCGTTGGCATCTTCACGCTCAGTTCGGCCCTGTGCGCGCTGAGCACCTCGATCGAGACACTGATCGCGGCCAGGGCGCTGCAGGGAATAGGCGGCGGCATCGCGATCGCCCTGGCGCTGGCGGTCATCACCGACGCCACCCCGCCGCAGGAACGCGGAGCCGCCTTCGGCATCTGGGGCGCCATCTCCGGCGTCGCGGTCGCCGCGGGCCCGCTCATCGGCGGCGCCATCATCCAGGGCTTCGCCTGGCAGTGGATCTTCTGGCTCAATGTCCCGGTCGGTGTGGCCCTGATCGCCCTGAGCCTCATGAAGATCGCAGAAACCCGGGGAGTGGCGTCGAGAATCGACCTGCTCGGCCTGATCCTGTCCACGGCGGGCGTCTTCGCCATCGCCCAGGCCATCATCCGCGGCGGAGAGGCCGGCTGGACCTCACCCACCGTGCTCGGCGGCATCGTCGGCGGAATCCTCGTGCTGGCATTGTTCGTCTTCTGGGAGACCAGGACGTCAAGCCCCATGATGCCGGTGAGCATGTTCCGCAACCTCAGTTTCACCGGCGGATGCCTGACCAGTTTCGTGCTGGCCGCCGCGCTGTACGGCAACGGCTTCGTCTTCGCCCAGTACCTGCAACTGGCCGAGAACAACGACCCGCTGGGCGTGGGCATCCGCATGCTGCCGTGGGTCGGGCTCGCCCTGTTCATCTCGCCCGTCGCCGGGAAGATGGCCGACAGCATGGGGGAGCGGCCCCTGGTCATCGTGGGGCTGCTGCTGCACGGTGTCGGATTCCTCGCGATCGCGTTGATGGCCTCCGCCGGGATGGGCTACGGGCCCATGATCGCCCCTCTGCTGCTGGCCGGTGTCGGGGTCTCCATCGCGTTCCCGACGGTGGCCTCGGCGGTCATGCGCTCGGTCAACCCGATGCAGGTCGGAGTCGCCGCCGGAGTGAGCAACACCATCCGCCAGGTGGGCGCGGTGTTCGGAGTCGCCGCGGTGGCCGCGGTCTTCACCAGCGCCGGCGGCTACGGCTCGAAGGAGCAGTTCGTCGCCGGATTCACCCCGGCGACCATCGTCCTGGCCGTCGTCACCTTCGCCGGGGTGGCGGCCGCGCTGATCATTCGTCGCCCCGACCCCGAGACCGCCGCCGCGCCGATGTCGCCCGACATGCAGCCAGGCCCCGCCTCGCCCTGAACCCCCTCACCTCCCGGCCGAGCCGCCCCCTCACCGGGAACCCGACCCCCCAGGAAATCGCAGCACACCACATCACACGAAAGGAAAGTCAATGGGAAAGCCCGTTGCCTGGTTCGACATCGCGGCGAAGGACTCCGCCAAGTCCCGCGCGTTCTACTCCGAGGTGTTCGGATGGAAGATCGACTTCGATGCCGACATGAACTACGGAATGATCGACCCCGGCGCCTCCGAGGGCATCCCCGGCGGCATCGGAGAAGCCGGTGAGCACACCCCCGCCGGTGTCGTGATGTACGTCGTCGTCGACGACGCAGAGGAGACCCTCAAGCAGATCGACTCGCTCGGCGGCGAGAAGGAGACGCCGCCCTACGACATTCCCGGCATCGGGAAGATGGCCGTCTTCCGTGACCCCGACGGCAACCGCATCGGTCTGTGGCAGCGCTGAGCAAGCGCCGCCATGCACCCCGGTGAGATGCGATCCGTGAACACGGACGAGGAACTGGACGCCGTCCTTCGAGCGATCGCCGAACCCCACCGGCGGGCGATCCTCACCCTCATCGCATCCACCGAGCTGCCGGCCGGGCAGATCGCCGAACACTTCGAGGTCACCCGGTCGGCGGTTTCCCAGCATCTGAAGGTGCTCAAGGAAGCCGGTCTGATCACCGAGCGTCGTGAGGGCACCCGCCGGCTGTACCGTGCCAGCGAGGCGACCCTGGCCAGGGTCCGCCTGTTCCTGCAGGAACTGTGGCACGCCGGCTTCGACGTGGCCCGCCAGGCGGCCGAGGACGCGGCGCGAAAAAAAAATGACTCCGTGACGTCGTCCGGCTTCTCGTGCCCGCGACGTCTTCGCCGTCACACCCGCCGCACATCCTGTACGGCGACGAACAGCTCAAAGCCCTCCGGCGTCTCGCCAACCGCGTCCGCCGGAAACCGGCCTCCGTTGCCATGCCGCTTCAGCGGAACCGAGCGAGGAGCGGAAGATGGTGGACCGACTCAGCGATCTTGCACGGCAGGTGGTCGTCCTGGCCCAGGAAGAGGCCAGGATGTTCAACCACAACTCCGTCGGCACCGAACACCTCCTCCTCGGCCTGGTCCAGACCGACGGGCTGGCCGGCGCGCTGCTCAAGGAATTCGACATCGAGCTCGACAGCGTGCACCAGCAGGTGGAGAAAATCGTCGGGGCGGGCCAGCAGTTCACCGCCGGACACATCCCGATGAGCGACGGTGCGGCCAAGCTGTTCGAACGCTCGCTCACCGAGGCCAGGCGGCTGGGGCGCGACCACATCGACACCGAGCACATCCTGCTGGGCATGGTCGCCGTGCAGGACGACCCGGCCGTCAAGGTCCTGGCGAACCTGGGAGCCGACGCCGCCCGGGTGCGCGAACGCATCCTGGAGTTGCTCGACCAGGTTCCGCAACCGATCCGCCTGGCCGCGGGGCCGGTGCGCTCAGCCGATCTGCTGCTCGAACGCTTCGGGCGCAACCTGACCGACGCGGCCCGCAACGGGGACCTGGATCCGGTGATCGGGCGGGAAAAGGAACTCCAGCGTCTCATCCAGGTTCTCTGCCGCCGCACGAAGAACAACCCGCTGCTGGTCGGGGAGCCCGGCGTCGGCAAGAGCGCTCTGGTCGAGGGCCTGGCACAAAGGATCGTCAGCGGGCAGGTGCCCGACGTCCTGGACGGCAAGCGCCTGTACACGCTGGAACTGGGCGCCCTGGTGGCCGGTGCGCGCTATCGCGGCGAGTTCGAGGAGCGCCTGAAGACCGTGGTCACCGAGATCCAGGCCGACGGTGGCATCGTCTTGTTCGTCGACGAGTTGCACACCCTCCTGGGAGCCGGCGCGCCCGAGGGAACGATCGACGCCGCCTCGATCCTGAAACCCCTGCTGGCCCGAGGCGAGCTGCGCACGATCGGTGCCACCACACCCCAGGACTACCGCAGACACCTGGGCGGAGACGCGGCCCTGGCCCGCAGGTTCCAGGCCGTCCAGGTGGAACCACCCGACGCCGCCGCCACCGTCGAGATCCTCAAGGCGTTGCGCGAACGCTACGAGACGCATCATCGGGTGTCGATCACCGACGAGGCCGTGCTCACCGCGGTACGCCTGACGGATCGTCATCTTCCCAGCCGTTTCCTGCCCGACAAGGCCGTCGACGCGATGGACGAGGCGGCGGCACTGACCCGGATCCGAGCGCTCGCCCTGCCCGACGCGGAAAGGACGGCACAGGTCACCGGTGAACTCGTCGCCGAGGTGGTGGCCGCGATGACCGGTATCCCGCTGACGCAGGTCTCCACGGGAGAGACGACGCGGCTGCTGGCGATGGAGATCGAGCTTCGCAAGCGCGTGGTCGGCCAGGACGCCGCGATCGCGGTCCTGGCACGCGCTGTCCGGCGCGCCAGGACAGGAGTGGGGGATCGGGGCCGCCCCAGCGGTTCGTTCGTCTTCGCGGGCCCCACCGGAGTGGGCAAGACCGAACTCGCCAAGGCGCTGGCCGCGTTCCTCTCCGGCCGCGACGACGCGCTCATCCAGCTGGACATGAGCGAGTACATGGAAAAGCACTCCGTCTCCAAGATGTTCGGTGCGCCGCCGGGTTATGTTGGCTACGAAGATGGAGGCCGGCTTACCGAGCGTGTTCGACGGCGCCCCTTCTCGGTGGTGCTGTTCGACGAGATCGAAAAGGCTCACCCCGATGTTCTCGACATGCTTCTACAAGTCCTGGAGGATGGCCGGCTCACCGACGGCCAAGGCCGGCAGATCGATTTCACCAACACCGTGGTCATCATGACGACCAACCTGGGGGCCGGAAACCTCGCCTGGAACCTGCCCTCCGGTTTCACCGATCCCGGCGACGACAGTCTCGGTGCCGAGCACGTGCGGTCCAGGGTCGAAGACGAACTCCGAGATCATCTGCGACCCGAATTCCTCAACCGGGTGGACGACGTCGTCGTGTTCGGCCATTTGACACCGGACGACCTGCTGGAGATCGTCGATCTGACCGTCGCCCGCCTGTCCGAGCGTCTGAGCGGCAACAGAGCCATCACCCTGGAGGTGAGGCCGGACGCCAGACACCTGCTGGCCCACCTCGGCCACGACCCGGCACAGGGCGCCCGCCTCCTGCGACGAGTCGTCCGGCAACTACTCGACGACCCCCTGTCCGCCCTGATCCTCAGCGGGCGGCTCCACGCCGGGCAGAGCGTCGTCGCCAGCGCCGAGGCAGCCGGATCCGCCGCGCTCACCCTCACGCCAGGACCCTCGACCGATCACGATCCGTCTCGAACCGAAAGTGGTGATGTCCGTGTCTTCTGATCACATGACTGCCTTGGACGCCGCGATCGAATCCACGATCGCTCCGGCCGCAGCGGAGACCGACCGCCTTGGAACGTTTCCGCGCACCGGCGTCGACGCGCTCGCCCAGGCCGGCCTGCTGGGCCTCACAAGCGCCAAGGAACTCGGCGGCGGCGGCCAGGGCCTGTCCGAGGCCGCGAAGGTGATCGAAAGGCTTGGCGGGACGTGCGGGTCGACCGCGATGGTCGTGCTGATGCACTACGCCGCGACGGCGCTGATCGAGGCCTACGGCAGCGAGAAGGTCCGCGCGGAGATCGCCCGCAACGAGCACCTCACCACACTCGCCTTCTCCGAGGTCGGCTCCCGAAGCCACTTCTGGGCCCCCCTCGGCACGGCCTCCTCCGGCGACGGCGGCATCCGGCTCGACTCCAAGAAGAGCTGGGTCACCGCCGCGGCCGAGGCGGACAGCTACGTGTGGTCGACCCGCCCGCTGGAGGCCGAGGGCCCCATGACGATCTGGCTGGTGCGCAGCGACGCGACCGGCCTGCACACCCGCGGGCCGTTCGACGGATTCGGACTGCGCGGAAACGCCTCCAGCCCCATCACCGGTGAGAACGTCACCGTCGACCGGGACGCCATGCTCGGCGCGGACGGCTCGGGCCTGGACATCGCGCTCCAGACCGCGCTGCCGTACTTCCTCGTCCTGAACGCGGCGTTCTCCCTCGGGCTCATGGAGGCACTGGTCGCCAAGGCACACGACCACCTGCTGGGCACCAGGCTCGACCACCTCGACCAGACGCTCGCCGAGCAGCCGCTGCAGCGAGCCCGATTCGCGCAACTGCACACCCGCACCGATGAAGTCCGCGCCTTCCTTGCCGATACTCTCACCGCCCTGGAGACCGGCCGCGCGGACGCCACCTTGCGCGTCCTGCAGGTCAAAGCGGTCTCGGCCGAGGCCGCGGCGGAGGTCGCCGACGGTGTGATGCGGCTGTGCGGAGGATCGGCCTTCCGCAAGGAGACGGGGGTGGAGCGATTGTTCCGCGACGCGCTCGCCGCACGCGTGATGGCCCCCACGACCGACGCCCTGCACGACTTCGTCGGCCGGGCCACCCTCGGTATGCCGCTCTTTTAGGAGGATTCACGATGACGCTGCTCATGGGTGCGGTCGCCTACGACCCGAAGGTGGTGACGATCTGGGGCGGGTTCAGGTCGTGGCTGCTCGACCAGGGATTCGCCTTCGACTTTGTCCTCTACTCCCACTACGAGCGCCAGGCCGAAGACCTCGTGGAGGGGCGCATCGACGCGGCCTGGAACTCCCCGCTGGCCTGGATCCGTGCCCGGCGCCTGGCCGAGGCCCGCCGGCGCCGGCTCACCCCCCTGGTCATGCGCGACACCGACCGGGACCTCACTTCGGTGATCGTGGTCCGCGCGGACTCCCCTTACAAGGACCTGGCCGATCTGAAGGGGGAGACCGTCGCAGTCGGCGCCGTGGACTCCCCGCAGGCCACCCTGATCCCCTCCTCGTTCCTGGCCGGGCGCGGCCTGCGACCGGGGATCGATGTGCCGATCCGCCGGTTCGACGTCGGTGTGGGCCTGCACGGCGACCACATCGGCGGCGAGCGGGACGCCGCCCGCGCTCTCGCGGCCGGCACGGTGGCCGCCGCATGCATGATCGACTCCAACCACCTGCTGTTCGGCCGTGAGGGCACCCTCGCCGCGGGCAGCACCCGTGTCCTCGCCCAGACCCCGCCCTTCGACCACTGCAACATGAGCGTCGGCGACCACGTGCCCGCGCAGGTCACCCAGACCTTCGGTGATCTCCTGCTGTCCATGTCCTACGCCGACCCTCGGGTACGCCCCCTGTTCGACCTCGAAGGACTCACCGTGTGGCAGCCCGGCAGAACGAGCGGATACGCCGCGTTGGAGGCCGCGGTCGACGAGACGGGCTTCTACGACGCGTCCGGGGCCGTCACGGCGGACGGATACACGCCATGACCGGCCCGCCGCCCCTGCTCGACCTTCGAGACCTCAGCTTCGAGCGCGGCGCTCACCTGCTGGTGCAACGGGCGCTGCGCGACCTGGAACCCGGAGACGAGCTGGCGGTGACCGGCCACGACGCCGCGCTCGTCGTCCATCTCGAGGCCTGGTGCCGGGGCAGAGGACACCGCGTGCACCTCGTCGAGGACGCCGACGACGAGGTGCGGGCCCGGGTGGTGCGCGGCCGCACCGATCTCGACCGGTGGGCACACGCCGAACGCGCCGGCGGCCCCGCTCCCGAGGGAATCGTCGCCGACCCTCCGCGGCACTGGGGCCTGGCGGCGCGCGGAGCACTCGTCGAACCCGGCGGCCCGGAGCTTCCCGTCGACCTGATCCACCGGGACCTGGTCTGGTCCACGATCGCACCCAGCCTGTACGCGCACGCGGCCGCCGCCCAGTGGGATCCGGCCACGGCCGTGGCGTGGGACGCGGAGTTCAGCCTGTCCGACGAGATCGAACGGGCCGTGGTGCAGGTGATGACCTTCCTGGTGGAGAACGAGCAAGCGGCTCTGGTCGTCCCGGCCCGGCTGCTGGCCCGCGTCCACCCGCATTTCAAGGAGGTCCTGCAGCTCCTGGCCGTCCAGGCGGCCGACGAGGCCCGGCACGTCGAGGTCTTCACCCGCCGGGCCCTGCTCACCGGCGGGGACATGGGCACCTCGTCGGTGAGCGGGCGAGAATCGCTGAACACCCTGCTCACCGAGCCGGACTTCTCCCTCGCGTCGTTCCTGCTGTCGGTGCTGGGAGAGGGAAGCTTCCTCAACCTGCTGACCTTTCTCGACCAGAACGCCCCCGATCCGGTGACACGCCAGGTCGCGAGGCTCGCCCGCCAGGACGAGGCGCGGCACGTCGCCTTCGGGGTGGCCCACCTGCAACACCAGTCGGCGATCGATCCGTCGCTGCGCGACCGGCTTCGCGCCGCCGTGGAGAGACGGCACGAGACCCTCGTCAGCAGCGCCGGGCTGAACCAGGACGTCTTCGACGCCCTGGTCACCCTGGCCGCCGGAGAATGGACGCCAGAAGCCGTCGAACGCGGGTACGCGAAGGTGTTGCGACTGCAGGCGGAGATGGACGAGGGACGCCGGCACCGCCTCGTGCGGCTGGGTTTCCCGCACGACGAGGCCACCGAGCTGTCCGCCCTGCACACCCGCAACTTCATGTGAGCCGGGGGTGCGGCGCCGCGTTGGAGCGGCCGGCGCCGCACCCCTCACCATCGGGTCAGCCCCGCTCGGAAAGCTGGCCCAGGGCGCTCAGACCAAGGGTGTTGACCATCCGCGCCACCCAGTTGAACTGGCACGCGGTCCAGACCGCCTCCAGGATCTGCTCGTCACTCCATCCCACCGCCCGGAGCCTGACGAAATCCTGCTCGAGGATCCGGTACGCCTCGTGCGTGATGCGATGAGCCAGCCGCAGGAGCTCACGGGTCGGCTCGGGAATCGCCATGTCGTCGATGTCGGCGACGGCAAGGCTCGCGGCAAGGCCGGGGTCGGCTCCGATCAGGTCCAGGAAGAGGACGTGGGCGTCGACGCAGTACCGGCACGCGACCTCCCGCGCGACGAAGGCGGCGATCAGCTCCTTGACGTCGCGATCCAGGACGCCCTCGTGGAAGACCGAACGGTATCCGTCCCAGAAGGCCCGCAGATAACTCGGGCGTGTGCTGACCAGCTTGAAGACGTCGGGGACCAGGCCGAAACCCAGCCGGTCCCGTATCTCCTCGTAGATCGCCGCCGTGTCTCCCGTCGCAGCCGCCTCGTGGATCACAGGCACTCGCACACCGGACGAATGTGTCACCATGCTCGCTCCCGATCCGCCTCTTGTCGTATGTTCCTATCTAGAAATAAAGTATAGAATTCAAGAGGAGGATCACAATGAGTCATGTGCGGAGAAACTACGGGCAGTACTGCGGCCTGGCCTCGGCTCTCGACATCGTGGGGGAGCGCTGGACGTTGCTCATCATCCGCGAGTTGCTGCTGGGCCCCCGGCGCTACAGCGAACTGGTCGCCGAGCTTCCCGGCATCGGCACCAACCTGCTCGCGGAACGTCTCAAATCCCTTACTGAGCAGGGAATCCTGGTGAAACCCACCTCCCGTGACCAGGGGTATGAGCTGACCGAGTCGGGCCGGCAGCTGCGCGAACCGGTGCTGATGCTGGCGCGCTGGGGGATGGCGTTCCTCGGCCCGCCCCAGGCCGACCAGGAGGTCCGGCCGCACTGGGGATTCCTCGCGGTGCAGGCGATGATCGACCCGGCGCGCGCGTCGGACATCGACGAGGTATACGAATTTCATGTGGACGACGTCACCTTCCACATCGCCGTCGAAGGAGGCGTCCCTCGCGCGACCGACGGAGCGCACGACGGCCCCTGCTCCATGGTGGCGCGTACCGACGCCAGAACCTTCGTGGAGATCGGATCCAAGCGGCTGACCCCCTTCGAGGCCCTGGCTTCGGGCAGGCTCATGCTGTCCGGCGATCCCGACGCGATCATGCGCTCCAGCTTCCTCCTGGGCCTCATGCCCGAGATGGACGCCGTCGCAGGCGCACGCTGACCCCTTCCCCTGATTTAAGAAACAATAGAATTTCGCGATACTTTCACGCTCCGTCATTGATCGCTCCCTCTATCTTTGAGTTGAATATGTGCTGACGAAGGTCTCTTTTCGATGATCCGACAACCGCTCACACCTCCCCTGGCAACAGAGCCTCTTTACGCTTGACTATATATCTCTAAAGCGTTCTACTTTGAGGTGTCGGGTACGACAACGCCCGTGGCGGCTCGCCCGAGAAGACGTCCCCTTTTCTGTGGCGTCTTCGCCTTTCACCGCTGGCCACGGCAGCGCCGAGGATCGTGCACCACCCCCAGAGGAGAGACAATGCCGCACATCGCCATGTCCCCCGAGCTGGCTCCCGGAACTCCCGGCCTGTTCCAGTACCGTCCCGAGACGGGGCGCCCGCTGGCCGAACTCGCCGAGGTGCTCCTGCGCAACCCGCACTCCCTGAGCCGAGGTGACCGCGAGCTGATCGCGGCCTACGTCTCGATGCTGAACGACTGCCACTTCTGCAGTTCCGCGCACACCGAGATCAGCGCCGCCCAGCAGAGCGGCGGCCGGGCGCTGGTGGACAAGGTCATCGACGACGCCGCCAGCGCGCCGATCTCCTCCAAGCTCAAGGCGCTCCTGGTCATCGCCGGCGCGACACAGCGCGGAGGTCAGGAGGTCACCGAGGAGATGGTGGAGACGGCCCGCCAGGCCGGCGCCACGGACACCGAGATCCACGACACGGTGCTCATCTCCGCGGCGTTCTGCATGTTCAACCGCTACTGCGACGGGCTGGCCGCCATCGTCCCCCAAGACCCCGCCGCCTATGTCGGGATGGCTCAGATGATCATCAACGACGGTTACCGGATGTGCGCCACCGGCCACTAGGGCCGGTCAGACGGCGGCCGCCCGGCTCACCGCGTGAGGTCGGGGCGGCCGCCATCGGTCACCAGAGTTTCGATGAGCACCTGGAAAGGCTGAGATGAGCGAATCAACTCGGCACAGCGTCCGCCTCACTTCTCTCTCACCCGGCGCCGGATGTGCCTGCAAGCTTCCTCAGGCCTCCCTCGAACAGCTCATGGGCGATCTCGGCCCGATCATCTCCACGTCCGGCACCGACCTGCTCGTCGGCCTGCCCGAAGGCGACGACGCCGCGGTCCTGCGGCTCAACGCGACACAGGCCCTGATCTTGACCACGGACTTCTTCACCCCCATCGTCGACGATGCCTACGACTGGGGTCGCATCGCCGCGGCGAACGCCCTGTCCGACGTCTACGCGATGGGCGGCCGGCCCCTCATCGCGCTCAACCTGGCCGCCTGGCCCGGCGATGACCTGCCGATCAGCATGCTGGCGCAGGTCATGCGCGGCGCCGCGGCGGTGGCGGCCGACGCGGGATGCACCGTCGTCGGCGGCCACACGATCGCCGATCCGGTGCCCAAGTACGGCATGGCGGTGGTGGGCATCGCCGACCCGGCACGCCTGTTCACCATCGACAACGCCAGGGCCGGCGACGAGCTGATCTTGACCAAGCCGCTGGGAACAGGGGTCGTCGTCACGGCGCTGAAGCACGACGCCGCCCACGCCGACACCGTCGAAAGCGCCGTGGCCTCCATGGCGGCGCTCAACGCGGCGGCGAGCGAGCTCGCGCTGGCGGCCGGGGTCCGAGCCGCCACCGACGTGACCGGATTCGGACTGCTCGGGCACCTGCGCAGGATGCTGAGAGCCAGCGGCGTCGCCGCGGAGGTGGACGCCCACCGAGTGCCCTTCCTGCCCGGGGCCTGCGAGCTGGCCGCCAAGGGATTCGTGTCAGGCGGTTCCCGGGCCAATATGAGCTATCTGGCGGACTGGGTGCGCACCGATCCGTCCGTCGAGGAGGAGATCTCGGTGCTCCTGCACGACGCGCAGACCTCCGGAGGCCTGCTCATCGCCGCGCCCGCACCCGCGGACGACCTGCTGGAGCGACTGCGGGCACAAGGGCTGCCCGCCGCGCCGATCGGGCGGGTGATCGCCGGGAACGCCGGACACATCACCGTGCGTGGCGGCCCCTCCTGACGATCCACGCGGGCCTCATGAACCATCCCCATATGCTGCGAGCTGGCCGGAGGTAAAGGCGATGAGTGGCGATCCGCGCCGTGCCCTGCCGAAGATGGACGTCGTCCTGGCGCATCCCCGGATCGCCGAGCAGATGAGCAGCTGGGGACGGCCGCTCATGACCGAGATGACCCGGCGGGCGCTGGAACAGGCCCGCCAAGGCGTCGCAGAGGGCCGGGCCCTGCCCTCGCTCGACGACATCGCGCGGACGGCGGCGAGATCCGTCGCCTCCCTCACGGCCGGTCGGCTGCGCGCCGTCATCAACGCGACCGGGGTCGTCCTGCACACCAACCTCGGGCGGGCGCCACTGTGCGCGGCGGCCAGGGAGGCCGTCAACACCGCGACCGGATACTCGACGGTGGAGTTCGACCTGCGGACCGGAGGGCGCGGCAGGCGGGGCGCCACCGCCAACGCCCTGCTGCGTGAACTCACCGGAGCGCCCGGCGCCCTCGCGGTCAACAACGCCGCGGCCGCCCTGTTCCTCGCCCTCGGCGTTCTGGCGCGCGATCGGGAGGTCCTCGTCTCCCGCGGCGAACTGGTGGAGATCGGGGGGGAGTTCCGTGTCCCCGCCATCATGGAGGCCGCGGGCGTGAAGCTCGTCGAGGTGGGCTCGACGAACCGCACCCACCTCGCCGACTACGCGAACGCGATCAGCGAACGAACGGCCCTGCTGATGGTGGTCCACCCCTCCAACTACCGCATCGAGGGATTCACCGCGCAGCCCTCCCTGACCGACCTCGTCCACCTGGCGAGGAAGGCCGGTATCCCGTTGCTGCACGACATCGGATCGGGACTTCTGCGCGGACACATGGGGGACGAGCCGACGCTGGAGGAGAGCCTGGCCGCTGGAGCCGATCTGGCGGTCTTCTCCGGTGACAAGCTCTTCGGCGGCCCCCAGGCGGGCCTCGTCGTGGGCCGGTCGGACCTGGTCGAGCGGTTGTCGCGCCATCCCATCGCGCGCGCGGTGCGTATCGACAAGCTGACCCTCGCCGCCCTGGAGGCGACGCTGCAGACACACCTGTCGGGCCGGCTGGAGGAACTCCCCGTGTGGCGGATGCTCACCCTGCCTCTGGGGGACGTCAGATCCCGCGCCGAACGCATGGTCCAGGCCCTGGGCGAAGCCGCCTCGCTGGGGGAGGGCGCCAGCGTGGCCGGTGGCGGCAGCCTTCCCGGTGAGGGCATGCCCAGCGTGCTCGTCCAGATCGATCCGCGGCCCGTGACCGAGACCGCGGTCATGGCCAGGCTGCGCGCCGAGGACCTGCCCGTCATCGCGCGAGCCGAGCGGGGACGTGTCGTGGTGGACCTTCGCACCGTCTTCCCCGATCAGGACGAGATCCTGCTGCGGAGCCTGCGACGCGCGATCGGGCACTGATCCGGACATCCGGTGTCGGTGACCGTATTGCGAGCGTGGCGGGCCTCGCCGTGGTCGGTGGGCTCGCGCGTTCGCGCGCCACGCGTCGGGGAGACGGCGGCATCCTCATCGAGGTGGCGGAAGGCGGAGAGGAACACACCCGGGCGAGCCTTCACCCACGATTGGGGTGCGGGCGATCGGTCAGCCCGGCGTGCGCGTTCTCATCTGACGTGTGCTCGTGTCCACCCGGACGGTGTGGCCGCGGCTGTCGAGGTACTCCAGCAGCGGGATGGCGACACGGCGGGAGGTGCCCAGGGCGCTCCTGGCCTCGCTCGCGGTGAACGGCTGCGGCAGCCGGCTCAGGATCTGCACGGCCTTGCCCTCCGCTTCGACGGGAAGGACCACACCTTCGGCCAGCCGGAGCAGGGCGCCTGCGCGCGCAGCGGTGATCACCGACTTCGAGGTGAAGCCCAGGTCGGCGAGATGAGCCGCGTCAGGGGCCTTGAAGGGGGCCGCCTCCAGCTCTTTTTCCAGACGGCGCACGGCCGCGGCGAGAGAGGCGGGCAGTGTGGGCGCGGCGGCGGGCCGGTGCACACGGCCGCCCTCCATCCGCAACGGAGGCCGTACGAGGGCCTCCACCAGGCGCCGGTCGGGCAGGTTCAGCAGCTGCCTGGCCGACTCGACCGGCAGGCCCGGAGCGAGGGAGTTGCGGTCGGCGTAGGCGTTGACCGTTTCGGAGAGCTCGCCGGCCAGGGAGTTCCAGCGGACCGGGTCGACCAGCCAGTCGCCGACCACGGGCCCGTCCTCGGGTTCGCAGCCCATGATGGCCAGCTCGGCTCGTTTCAGGAAACCGTGCCTGCGGAGCAGCGCGCCTCCGGTCGGCCGCTCGGGCCATCCGGCCAGCTCGCGGGCCGCGGCCGCGGCCGCGCCGCGGCGGTTGAGCGGCGGGGGCCGGACGTCCAGGACGGTCAGGCCCGCCATGCGGCGAGAGCCGGGGTCTCGCATGATCGCGCGATCTCCGACGTGCAACGGCAGCGGTGTGGTGAGCGTCAGCCGGGCGGTCTCGGCGCCGAGGCGTCGCAGGCGCACCGCGGTCGCGGCGGAGCCGATGTGCAGGATGGACTCTCTTCCGAGGTCGTCGGCGCCGGCGCCGCGCAGACGGACGTCGACGGTGCTCGTGGCGGTCCAGCGGTCCGGTGACACCAGCGCCATACCGCGTGCGACGTCCGTCAGCTCGGCCCCTTTGAGGTTCACCGCCACGCGGGCGACACCGGAGACCGAGGAGAGACGTTTCTTGAGCGATTCCAGGCCGCGGACCCGGACGCGACGCCCGGAGGGGGCCAGGATGAGCTCATCACCCACCGACACGGTACCGGCGGGCAGCGTGCCGGTGACGACCGTGCCCATTCCCCTGATGGTGAAGGCCCGGTCGATCCACAACCGGACAGGCTCATCGGCCCGCGCGGGGGGAAGCGCGGTGACGAGCCTGTCCAGCGCCTCGAGGAGGTCGTCGACGCCCTCTCCCGTCGTGCTGCTGACGGTGACGGCCTCGACCTGGCCCAGGCAGGTTTTGGCGATCTCCGAGGTCGCCTCCTCGACCGCGAGCAGGGGATCGGCGCGATCGCATCGGGTGACGACGAGCAGCCCGTGTCCCAGCCCCAGCGCGTCGATCACCGAAAGGTGTTCGGCCGACTGCGGCATCCAGCCCTCGTCCGCGGCGACCACCATCATGACGGCGGGAACCGGGCCCACACCGGCGAGCATGTTGGTCACGAAGCGCTCGTGGCCGGGAACGTCGACGAAGGCCAGTGGCCTGCCCGAGGGCAGTGTCCGCCAGGCGAAACCCAGGTCGATCGTGAGGCCTCGCCGGCGCTCCTCGGCCCAGCGGTCGGGCTCCATGCCGGTGAGGGCGCGTACGAGCGTCGACTTTCCGTGGTCTACGTGGCCTGCGGTCGCGACTACATGCATACGCGCTTTCCCATCGCTCAAGGAGTGACGCGACGATTTTTGGCGGAGGCGAACGGGAATCGAACCCGCCAGCGACGTTAACGCCGCCCATCGGTTTTGTAGACCGGGAGGGCCACCAGGCACCTAACGCCTCCAGCACCTAACTAATAATACCTGTAGCGTGCTGTCAACCGATCGAACACCGGAACTTCCTCGCCCTCTTTCCGTCTGGCTCTGATGTGGCTATTCAAAAGGAAGTTTGTGGAGAAGCGATCTACGGGCCTTCTGCGGAGAAATTTTCCCGGCCGAAGTGTTGACTATATGAAGTTAAAGTAATCAACTATGGGTGACGCCGATGCTCAGGGTCGCTGAGCGCGGCCCTCACCGGATCCGGCAGCTTGCGGCGGCATCCGGAGACTCCACTTCGAGAGGCGTCCTGATCAGCCGAGAACCCAGGTTGGGAGAAAGACATGACCATCGCGGACAGCCCCCTGTCGACGACATCCCCGGACGTTCGCCCCCTGCTCGCCGACTACCGCGAGCGGTTCGTCCCCGTGGCAGTGGACTACCTGGAAAGGAGGATCTCCGCGAATGAGCTGCGCCGGCTCTGGAAGCCGCACTACCTGGGCCCGTTCCACTCCTACGACCTCACGGTGGAGCGGTCCTGGCGGGAGGCGAGTGGCTCGAAGGGCGTGATGGAGTCGGGGGCTCCCACGGCCGATCCCAGCTTCGAGACGCCGCTCAAGCACTTCCCGGTGAGCATCGCCTACAACAACCTCGATCGGCTGATCGAGGTGCTCGCGATCGAACTGGGTGACCAGACGGTCGACAAGACCAAGGTCCGCGAGCGGACAGTCGACTTCGCGCACGTCATCGACTCGCTCGATGTCCTCATGGCGTCACTTGACAACTAGTGGGTGACGCCGGGCAACCACGCTCCATCGCTCTCACTCGAAAGGTTGAACTGTGAGCGAACCTCAGGGAATCCTCAGACAGCTCCTCGACAGGGGCGTCGCGTCGGGTATCGACGACGCGACGCTCTCGCCGGCGGAGGTTGTCAAGGGTCACGAGTCCGCGTGGGGAGGGCCGGGTAACCTCTACCCGATCCGCCCGTACACGCTGACACCGTCGGCCCTCGAGTCCTTCACCGTCCGCGAGCGCATTCACGTGCGCATCGACGGTCTCGGTGAGGACATCGTCGACCTCCACGGCATGGCGATCTATCGTCGCCACGACCCGCACGCGGCCGAGGGCGTCGCCCTCGACTGGGCCAGCTCGACGATCACCGCGCAGTTCCTGTCGCTTCAGGTGACGGGACACAGCGAGATCTTCGGTCAGGTCAAGGTCTCGAACTCGCCTGGCAAGGCGGAAGGAGCCCGGGTCAAGCCGAGTCCCGCCCCCGACGACGGCTCGGTGATGCCCATCAAGGACTGTATTACCATGATCTATCCTCGGTTCGAGGTAGAGCAGCTCGGCATGACCGTGGACACCGGCGACCAGGTGGTCCGTCTGGAGTCTCGGGTTGCGATGGTCCCGCCGATCGGGGACGTGTCGCGTACTTCCAAGCACTACACGCTGTACGACGGCGAAGGCCGTCGCGTAGGTGAGTTGATCGCCGCCGACATCGAGATCGGGAATCTTCTCCACCACATCCCGATCACGAGCGCGGTGGTTCCAGCCGAGCTCGCCAGAGTGCTCGCCTAGGAACTTAGGCGATGGATGACGTGCGTGTTGCCGGGCCGGCCCGAGCGAACTTTCGCGCGGGCCGGCTCGTGTCCTATGCCTTCAGCGTTGAGGCCACCATCGGGCAGAAACCGATGAGGTACCTGTTCGCGCGCCGTTTCTCCGGGCCCCCCGGCCGGGAGAGCGCGGCGACCGCGATCTTCGTGATGAAGCCGGAGGTTCTCTTCGGCACCTACGTATGGATCGACGAGGACCTCGCTCTGGCGACCTGCGCGGTCCAGACCTACCTGCCCACGATGAGGGAGCCGCTGCAGGTGGTGGACCGGCTCGTGTTCGACTGCCTGCCCCTCACCGAGATCGGATACGTGGACCTCATGGCCTGGCCGCAT
Source organism: Streptosporangium sp. OZ121 (assembly GCF_051918885.1). NCBI lineage: Bacteria > Bacillati > Actinomycetota > Actinomycetes > Streptosporangiales > Streptosporangiaceae > Streptosporangium > Streptosporangium sp. OZ121. Next base: position 38,751 of record NZ_JBPXMC010000035.1, on the reverse strand, counting down.
CCCGCCCTGCAACCGGTCGCCCCCGGCCTGTGCGCCGATCGGCTGCCGGACCTCCCGCCCGGGGTCGAGACGCGCTGCTTTTCTGGGCCGTCCTCGATGCCAGGGCTGCGTGTCAGCGAAGTCGTCGGCGCGCGCCACGGCATGGTGCTCGCGCGCACGGTACACGATGGCGCCCAGCAGGTCAGGCGCTGGGAACTCATCGAGCAGGGTGAGGCGGAAGAGGACCGTTTGCCCAGACGCATCAGGGTCTCGCGGTCACAGGGCGGTCACCGCAGCGATTTCGTCCGGACCAGTCCGGCGACGGCGATCCCCGCGGCGGACTTCGACATGAGCCCGCCGCTTCTTCGCGAGGCGGTCGCGCGCCGGCTGCGCGAGGAACGGGAGTGAGCATGCCGGCCCGGCCCTCGCCCGCACTGCTGCTGGGACGCGCCCTGCAGGTGGCCGTCCACGTCTTTCGCTTCCTGCTGCGGGTGCTCGGGGTGACCCTCACCTCGCCGGCGGCCTCCCGGCGCGAACGCGTCGCCACGGAGGTGGCCCACCTGGCCGAACGGCTGGGCGGGGCCTTCCTCAAGGCGGGCCAGCTCCTGGCGACCCGCGTCGACCTGGTGGGACACACCACGGCCGCCGCCCTCGGCCGGCTTCACGACAACGTGCGGCCGATGAGTGGCCGCCAGGCGCTGGGGGAGGCCCGCGCCGCCTTCGGCGCGCTGCCCGCGGGGTTCGACGAGGCCCTGCGCCGCCCGCCCGTGGCCAGCGGATCGATCGCCTGCGTCTACCGGTCAGAACGGGACGACGGGGAGGTAGCGATCAAGGTGCGTCGTCCTGACATCGCCCGGCGCTTCGCGGCCGACATCGCGATGTTCCGGCTGGCGGCCCGGCTTATCACCCGCCTCCCGCCTTTTCGGCGCGTGCCCATGGTCGACATCGTCACGCAGATCGGGGACTCGCTGGTCGGGCAGCTGGACTTCGTCAAGGAGGCCGACAACCTGCGTCGCCTGCGCGCCGACCTGAGCTCGTTGCCCGAGGTTGTGGTTCCCGCGACGCGCGAGGGCATGTGCGCCGGCGGGGTCATCACCATGGACTACATCAGCGGTCTCGACCGCCTGGCCGTCGACCGCCTGCCGCGGGAAACGCGGGAGGCCGGCGTGGTGATCCTGGTACAGGCCGTCTACCGGATGCTCTTCGTCGAGGGTTTTATCCACGTCGATCTGCATCAGGGAAACGTTTATTTTCAGGCCGACGGGAAATTGGTGATCCTTGACGCCGGATTCACGTTTCGGTTGAGCGATATGGCGAGAGGCAGGTTCACGCAATTCTTCGCCGGGATGATCCGGGGAGACGGAGAATCCTGCGCAGAGATCTTGCTGTCCACTGTCCGGAGTGTTGGGAAGGACGCCGACGTGGCCGCGTTCCGGCGCGACATCGCCGATCTGGTGGTGCGGAACGCCGGTGCGGTCGCCCGCGACTTCGACCTGGCCGCCTTCTCGGTCGACCTCTTCGATCTGCAGCGAAGGCACCGGCTCTTCGCGGAGCCGGAGTTCGTGTTCCCCCTGTTGTGCCTGCTCTCCCTTGAGGGGACGGTGCGCCGTCTCCACCCCATGATGGACTTTCAGCTTGAGGCCGCGCCGCACGTCATGCACGGTTTGCTGGTCAATTCCATAATGCCGTTCGACTGAGGACCGGAATGGGTCACGCAACGAAGAGCGGTTGTCACTCGTAGGAGTATCAGCCAGGAGTCTTGACATGTTTCTGGTCAAGATAGACGATAACTATATATTTATAAAGCATTCGTCCGTTTTTCTGATATGGGGTTATTAGCCCGGACCAGACCGATCACAACGATCTGGGAGCTTCGCATGCCCGCCCCCTCTTCCCCGCGACAATCGTCCGCCACCGTGGGCGCCGTGGCAACGCTCTGCCTGACCGCCTTCGTCGTCATGGTGGACACGACGATCGTCCAGGTCATGGCCCCGGATCTGATCGACGGTCTCGGTGCCGACCTGAACCAGGTGCTGTGGGTCGTCAACGGGTTCGTCCTGGTCTACGCCGCCCTGCTCATCACCGCGGGGCGGCTGGGAGGCGTCCACGGTCCCCGGCGTCTGCTGCTGGGGGGTCTGGTCCTCTTCGTGGCCGCCTCGCTGGCGTGCGGCCTGGCGGATTCCCCCGCACAGCTCATCGCCGCCCGCGTCGTGCAGGGCGCCGGGGGAGCGATGATCGTCCCGCAGAGCCTCACCCTGGTCGCCATGCTGTTTCCCGAGCACCGCCGCGGCGCCGCGCTCGGGGTGGTCAGCGCGACCATGGCCCTGGCGGCGGTCGTCGGCCCGGTCGGCGGAGGTCTGATCGTCACCGGCTGGGGATGGCGGTGGGCGTTTCTCGTCAACGTCCCGATCTGTGTGCTGGCCCTGCTGCTGACCCTTCGCTACGTTCCCGACGTTCGTGCCGGCCGGCGGCAGGCGCTGGACCGGGGTGGTGTCGTGCTGGCGACCGCCGGGCTGACGGCGATCACCTACAGCCTCATCGAAGGACCGCGGCACGCGTGGGGCACGGTCGCCGGTCCCGTCACCATCCCCATGATCTTCGTTCTGGGACTGGTGCTTCTCGCCGTCTTCGTCTGGTGGGAGCGCGGGCACGCCGATCCCCTCATGCCGCTGGGCCTGTTCGCCCACCGCTCCTTCACCGTCGCCGGCTGGCTGGCGTGTGTGCAGTTCACCGTGATGCTCGGCCTCATGCTGGTCGTCACCTTGCACGTGCAGGGCGCGCTGGGCGGCACGGCCATCGACACGGGGCTGGTCTACCTGCCGATGGCGGTCGCGGCGGGGGTGCTCTCCCCGCTGGCCGGATGGCTCACCGACCGGGCGGGAGGCTGGCTGATCATCATGGGGGGCATGATGGCCATGGCGGCAGGCGTGGGGTGGTTCGCCCTGCTGGCCGGACGGTCCGCCACGGTGCTCACCCTGGCTCTGCCGCTGGCCCTGGTGGGTGCCGGCGTCGGACTGGTGATGGCGCCGGCCAGTACCGAGGCCATCAAAGGCCTGCCCGCCGCTCTGGTTCCCGCGGCCTCCGGGGTACTCAACACCGGGCGGCAGCTCGCGGGCATGCTCGGTGTGGCGCTCGTCGGCGCCATCGTCCAGATCGGCTCGCCGTCCTGGCCGGCGACACCGGTGGGCCCCGGCGGCCAGGTGCGGCAGGCACGCGAGGCGTACACGAACGCCTTCGCCGCGGCCGAACGCTCGGCGTTGATCGTGCTGGCCGCCATAGCCCTGCTCGCCGCGTTCGGCTCGCTGCTGATCCGGCGGCGCTCACGCCCCCGCGAGGTCGTCGGTTCCACGCCCATGACCACGTGACTCACCGGTTACCACCACGTCAGCTGTGCCAACACCTCATCGAGTTTCGAGGAGATCATCATGCGCCAGTGCCTGGACGAGCGCCAGCAGCGGTTCCTCTCGCTGACGGACAAGGTGGTTCCGGCGCTCGCCGAACGCGCGGGCCGTCACGACCGCGACAACACCTTCCCCTTCGACGACTACAACGACCTGCGCGAGGCGGGACTCCTGCGCCTGACGGTGCCCGAAGAGCTGGGAGGTCTCGGCGCCGGGCAGGCGGAGATGCTGCTGGTGCTGGAACGTCTCGCGAGCGCCGGCGCCGCCACGGCCCTGGCCTACGCCATGCACGTGGCACCTCTCGGCTCCTGGGCGCTGACCTGGCGGCGTACCGGCGCTCCGCCCCTCGCGCAGGTGCTCCAGCTGGCGGGCCAGGACCGGTTGGTGCTCGCCGCGATCGCCAGCGAGATCGGCACCTCCAACCTCTTCATGGACGCCAAGACCACGGCGACCCGCACAGAGGGCGGGTACCGGATCACCGGCCGCAAGAACTTCGCCACCAACAGCTCCGTCGCCACGATGTGGGCCACGACGGCGCGGTATGAGGACCCTGACCACGGGGCGCGCCTGCTGGTGTTGCTTGTGGACCCCTCGGTCCCGGGCATCACGATCGAGCAGACGTGGGACACCCTGGGCATGCGGGCCACGCAGAGCAACGACGTCGTCTTCGACGGACTGTTCGTGCCCGAGCACGGCGTCGTCCAGTCGATACCGGTCGGGCACTTCGACGCCCAGGTCCTGGAGACCATCATCTGCTGGACCGCTCCCAGCTTCGGGGCCGTCTACACCGGCATCGCCGCCGGAGCCCTGGACTGGGCCATCGCGCAGATCCGCCGCCGCGGCCTGGCAGGGGACCCGCGCGTCCAGGACACGGTCGCGGATGTGGAGATCATGCTGGAGGTGAACCGCAGCGTGCTGCAGCGTCACGCCGCGGAGGTGTCCAGCCACCGTCTCACGGAACAGCTCACCGTCCAGGAAGGGCTGGGACGGTGCGCCTTCGTCAAGAACGTCTGCACGAACAACGCCGCCGCCATCATGACCCGCCTTCTGGACGTGGTCGGCGGCGCCGCCTACATGCGCGGCCAGCCGTTCGAGCGGATGTGGCGCGACGTCCAAGCCGGGCTGATCATGCCCATCAACAATCACACCGGCAAGGAGCTCATCGGCGCGAGCTCCCTCGACGTGGCCGTCGCGCCCGTCGCCGACCTCCAGACGCCCGGGAGCGAGCGGTGACCAGGACACGGTTGAAGGCGGCTCTCGCCGTATTGTCAGTCCTGATCACCTCCGTCGCCTGCTCGGCCGCGACGGCGGTCCGCTCCGACGGGCTGCCCGCAACCCTCCGGGTGGGGGTGATCCCCAACATCTCGCCCGAGACCCAGCGCGCCCAGTACGAGCCGTTCCGCAAGTACCTCGCCGAACGACTGAAGACCGAGGTGGAACTGTTCGTCGCGACGAACTACGCGGGGGTCGTCACGGCTCTGGCGGCCAAAAAACTCGACGTCGCCTATCTGGGCGGCCTGACCTACGTACAGGCCGAGGCGCAGACGAAGGTGGTGCCGCTCGTCACCGAGGTCGACCAGGAGACGGGAACCCCGGAGTACCTGTCGGCCGTCGTCACCAAGGCCGACGCGCCCTTCCAGTCGACGAAGGAGGTGGTGGCCGCCGGCGCGAAGTTCGCCTTCGGGGACGTCAGCTCCACCTCGGGCAGTCTCTATCCCCGCATCATGCTGGCCGACGCCGGAGCCCGATGCCAAGCGCGGGACCTCACCTCGTGCGCCCCGCTGTCCGCGGTCACCTTCACCGGCGGCCATGACGCGACGGCTCAGGCGGTGCTGTCGGGCAGCGCCGACGCGGGAGGCATCGAGTTGCGGATCCTGCATCGCCTGGAGAAGCAGGGAAGCGTGCCCAAGGGCGCGCTGCGGGTGGTGGAGACCCGCAAGGTGATGGGGTATCCGTGGGTCGCCGGTCCGGACCTGGGCCAGGGCGCCCGCGCCGCGATCGTGAAGGCGTTCACGGAGATATCCGATCCCCGCCTGCTGGACCTCATGCGCGCCAAGCGCTACGCGGCGGTCTCGGCCACGCACTACAACGAGGTCCGCGAGCGAGCGGCCGATCTCGGTCTGCTGACGGCTCCGTGAGCACATCGCGAAGCGGGCAGGCGATGCGCATCGAGGTGTCGAACGTCCGCGTCACGTTCACCGACCAGGCCGTCCTCGACGACGTCAGCCTGAGTGTCGCCCCAGGAGAGCAGATCGCCCTCCTGGGCCCTTCGGGAGCGGGCAAGACGACCCTCCTGCGCGTCGTCGTGGGCGCGCTCCGCCCCGAGCGGGGCGCCGTCATGGCCGACGGGGTGGATCCCTTCGGGACCCGTGCCGGCCTGACCCGGCTGAGACGCTCCATCGGATGCGTGCGGCAGCGCGACGACCTGGTCGCCGGACTCACCGCCCGCACGAACATCCTGGCCGGGGCCGCGCACGCGTGGAGACCCGCGGACTGGGCCGCGGTGCTGGTGGGCTCCGTACCGCGCCGTTTCGCCGAGCGCCTGGGCGAACTGGCCCGCATCCACGACATCGAGTCCCTGCTCGCGGACCGGGTCGAGCACCTGTCCGGTGGGGAGCGCCAGCGGGTGGCCCTGGCGCGAGCCCTGTTCACCCGGCCCCGGCTGTTGCTCGCCGACGAGTGCACCTCCGGCCTCGATCCGGTACGCGCCACTGTCGCGCTCGACCACCTGCAAGGCTCCGGCGCGACCCTTCTGGCGACCACGCACGACCTGAACGTGGCCAGGCGTTTCGAGCGGGTGGTGGCGCTACGGGAAGGAAAGATCGTCTTCGACGGCAAACCGCCGGACGCCGAGGAGATCGAGCGCATCTACGGCAAGAGCGCGCCCGAGGAGATACCGGTATGAGCGCGCCGAGCCGGGGCGTGGCCTGGCGTTCCCCTTCTCCCCGGCGGTCGCTGCGCTGGCTCCTGGGCGCCGTGGTGGTGGCGGCGGTGCTGTGGTCTTTGGCCGGTACCGGTGTCGGGCTGGGGTCCCTGATCGAGGGCAGGGCCGGTGCCGCGCAGCTGATATCGGGCCTGTTCCCGCCAGATCTGGACGCGGACCTGCTGAGCAGGGTGTTCACCGCCGCGGTCGAGACCCTCCAGATGTCGGTGGCCGCGCTTTTGCTGGGCGCGGTGATCGGGCTGCCGCTGGCCGTCGTGATGGCCGGGAACGTACAGGCGCCGCGCTGGCTGGGCGCCGCCGCGCGGACGGTGGCGACCCTGCTGCGCAGCGTCCACGAGCTGCTGTGGGCTCTGCTGTTCGTGGCGACCGTGGGTCTTGGCCCGGCGGCGGGCGTCTACGCGATCAGCCTGCATTCGGCCGGTGTGCTGGCCAAGCTGTGCTCGGAACAGCTGGAGGCCGTCGACCCCGGCCCGGTCGAGGCGATGCGGCTCACGGGTGGCTCCCGCTTCACCACCGCCCTGCTGGGGATCATCCCGCAGGCCCGCGCGCACCTGGCCTCCCAGGTGCTCTACCAGTGGGAGTGCAACATCCGCAGCTCGGTGGTGATCGGCTTCGTCGGCGCCGGGGGGATCGGCCAGGCCCTCGGTATCGCGCTGCACCTGTTCCGATACCAGGAGCTGGCCACCCTGGTCGCGTCGGTGGTGATCCTGGTCATCGGCGTCGACCGGATATCCAAGGTCTTCCGGAGCCGCCTGGGTGCGGCCTCCGGGCGCGCGGGCGGAGGCACACCGCATCCGCATCGATCATTTTTCGGAAGGAGCGTCCGATGAAATTCCTGTTCGTCCTGCACGACCCGCCGTACGGTACCGAGCGGACCTACAACGGCATCCGCTGGGCCAGGGAGATGCTCGACGAGGACGAGAACGAGGTGAAGGTCTTCCTGTTCGGCGACGCGGTGATCTCGGCGATGGACGGCCAGAAGACGCCCAACGGCTACTACAACATCGCGAAGATGATCCGCGGCCTGGTGGACAAGGAGGCCGAGATCGGGTCCTGCGGCGCCTGCCTGGACGCGCGGGGTGTCAGCGAGGACAACGTGGCCAAGGGGACCCACCGGTCCTCGATGAAGGAACTGGCCCAGTGGACCGCCTGGGCGGACAAGACGATCAACGTGTGACGAGCCCGACCGGCGCCTTCTCAGCCCAGGGTCGCCATCGCGCGGATGACCCGTTCCACCTCTTGGGGATCGGTGACGATGCTCGGCCCGAACCTGACGAAGGACTCGCGGTAGGGGGTCTCGGCGGCTGAGATGTGATGCTCGGCGAACAGCTGCTGGACCACCTGTTCGGGCGTGAGCCCGTCGACCGTGCAGCAGATGATCCCCGCTGACAGCTCCGCCGAACGCGGCGTGATGAGGCGTACGTGCTTGAGCTTGGCCAGGCCGTCCTTGAGCTGATCGGACTGGGAGCGGGTCCGGGCCGCGACGCGGGCCTTGCCGATGGCCTGGTGGAACTCCACCGCCTTGGCCAGCGCCCAGCGGTGCTCGAAGGAGTGGTAGCCGCCCGGTGTGGCCAGGTCGCCCGGTGCGCCGGTCGGTGGCTGCCCGGTCAGCCAGCCGGTGAAGGCGGGCATCGAGAAGCTCGGCACCACCGGCCGGAACCGGGCCCACGCCTCGGCTCTGCCCCAGACGAAGCCGGTGCCCCGCGGCCCGAACAGCCATTTGTGGGTGGCGGTCATGAAGAAGTCGCAGCCCAGGTCCTGCATCGTCACGTCTTCAGCGGCGAACCCGTGCACCCCGTCGACGCACAGCAGAATGCGCTCTTCGTCTTCACGCCGCTGGTTGATCTCGGCGATGGCGGCCGCGACCTGTTTCACGGGAAGTTTCAGGCCGGTGCTCGAATAGACCCATGTCACCGCCACCACCCGGGTCTTGGAGGTGATCGCGGCGCGCAGTCTGGCGACGAGCTGACCGGCGGAGGCCTTCGCCGGATCGTCGTAGAGCTTTATCGTGCGCACGACGACGCCGTCGGCCTGCGCACGCAGCCGCAGGGACTCGTGGGTGGAGTAGAACTCGTGCTCGGTCGTGACGACCTCGTCGCCGGCCTTGAGGTCCAGGCCGCCGTAGACCAGGCCGATGCCCATCGTCGTGCTGTCGGTCAGCGCTATGTCCTCGGCCTTGGCGCCGATGTAACCGGCCAGGGCCTTGCGCACGTCGTCGCTGCGCCGGAAGTCGTCCATCCCGAGCCCGTACTGCTGGGGGAAGGAGTCCAGGCCGTCACGGAAGTGCCCGATCGCGGCGCTGACCGGCGCGGGATGCGAGGCGAGCATGAACGCCGAGAAGTGCGCGTAGCGCCGGGTGAGCGGGAACTGCGCGCGTACCGACTCCCAGCTGCGGGGGTTGAAACGGGCCGAGTCCGGCTTCGCGGCGGGCGAGGGGGTGCCCGCCTGGGCCGTGGAGCATCCCGCGGCGAGCACGCCCGCGCCCGCGAGGGCGCTGCCGCGCAGCAGCGTGCGCCGGTCGAGACTGTCTGCGGTGGCGTCGCCTGGATCGTGCGACGCGGCTCGAGTGCTCTGGTCTGTCACAACGCCTCCTGTGCACGGCGTCCCCGCCGAAGTCGTCCAGAGGGAACTATATTTTTATAAAGCCTAGCATTTGACTATATGTATCTAAAGTAAGTTGTTTATGCCTGTTTGAGGTGTTGCGCCATTTCGCGACTTGTGTTGAGCCCTTACGGAAGTCGCCCCCTATAGATGTAGAAATACGGCGATTGCCGTTCGTCTTTCAGGCAGGAGGTGCACGCGTGAGATACACCCTCATGTTTCGCGGCGCGGAGCGGGCCGAGCAGCCCTGGGAGGCGACGGACGACAACGAGTGCGATCACATGTCCACAAAAGTGGAGCGGTGGTTCTCCGCCCACGCCGGAAGGATCACCCACAGCCGCCGGCTGAGGTCGTATGAGACCGCCACCACCCTGCGTCCGGGGCAGGGGCCGCTGCTCAGGGTGCTCGACGAACCGTTCTGCGCGGATCGTGACGCGTTCACCGGCTACGTCGAGGTCGAAGTGGCCGACCTGGACGAGGCGCTGGACATGGTGCGCGACTGGCCGGCCCGCGCGACGGTGGAGATCCGGCCCACCGCGTGAGGAAGGGACGGGAGTCTGGCCGAGATCACCCCGCCGCGGGGCGCCGGTGGGTCTCCTGCATCCGGGCGGCCACGACAAGACCCGAGGCGGCGGTGATCCCGGCGACCACCCAGATGGCCGCGGGGATCCCGTACAGGTCGGCGATGACGCCGGACAGCACGGCACCCACCGCGAACCCTCCGTCGCGCCACAGGCGGTAGACGCCCACCCCGCGGGCACGCCAGCTGGGGTGGGCGACGTCTCCCACGGCGGCCAGCAGCGTGGGATAGACCATGGCGGTCCCGGCGCCCAGCAGGGCGACGGCGGCCGCCCACGCGGCAAAGCCCGTCCCCAGCGCGACACCCGCCAGCGAGGCCGCCTGAAGGAGCATTCCGGAGGTGATCAGATGCTTGCGCCCGAGCCGGTCGGAGAGCGCGCCGGTGATCATCTGTCCCGCTCCCCAGACGGCGGGAAGGAAGGCGGTGAGCAGGCCGATCTGCGCGAGGTGCAGGCCGTGGGCGGCGAACAGGATCGGGAACAGCCCCCAGGCCAGCCCGTCGTTGAGGTTGTTGACCATTCCGGCCTGGTTCACCGCCGACAGGGAGGGGTGCCGGAAACTGGCCAGCACGAAGACCTGCGAGGTGCTCAACCGGGTGGCCTCGTGCGTCGTGGCCTCCAGCCGCGCGTGCCCGCGGGTCTCCCTGACCAGCAGGAGGGAGACACCCAGGCCCAAAGCCGCGTAGGCGAGGCCGAGGAGGAAGGGCGCCGGGCGCAGGCCGTAGCGCTCGGCCAGGAATCCGGTGGCCAGGGCGGTGAGTGCGACGGCGAGGTATCCGGCCGACTCGTTGAAGCCCATCGCCAGTCCCCGGCGTTGCGGCCCCACCAGGTCGATCTTCATGATGACCGTCGTGGACCAGGTGAGCCCCTGGTTGACGCCGAGCAGCACGTTGGCGGCGACGACCCATCCCCAGGAGGGGGCCCAGATCAGCAGGAGCGGCACCGGCAGCCCGACGAGCCAGCCGGCGATGAGGACGGGTTTGCGGCCGTACCTGTCGGAGAGCGTGCCCGCGAAGAAGTTGCTGATCGCCTTGGTCACCCCGAAGGCGAGGATGTAGGTCAGGACCGCGCTGTAGGCGCTGAGTGCGAACGTCTGCTCGGCCAGCAGCGGCAACACGGTCCTCTCCTGCCCGAGCATCCCGCCGACCAGGGCGTTCACGGCCACCAGCAGGACGAACTGCGCCAGGTTCGCGCGCAGTCCGAGCCGGGGCGGCTCTCTCACCTGTCCTTTTCCAGAGAGGCGCCGGTGAGCTCGGCCCAGTCGCCGGGGCCCCCGGACAGGATGCTGACCTGACCGTGGCCGGCCCGCCGCAGCAGGCTCGCCGCGGTGGCCGCGCGTTCCCCGTGGCCGCACATCACCACCCGCCGGCGGTCGTCCAGGTGCGCGCCCGCGAGGCTGCCGAGTTCGATGTGGTCGGCTCCGGGAAGGTGCCCGGCCCGGAACTCGGCGGCCTGGCGCACGTCGAGGACGTCGTCACGTCCGAGCTGCTCGGGTGTGACGACGTCCATCGTGGCCAGGTCGCGCGGCCAGTCCCCGGCCACCTGCCCGATGAGGTTCTCATGGCCGATCTTCAGTGCCTGCCAGAGGATCTCCTCGGGATCCTGGTCGGGATTGCGGACGATCGCCACGGGCGCGGAGGCCGGAACGATCCAGCCCAGCCAGCTGGCGAACTGGTCGCGCAGCGGGATGCAGATGGAGCCGGGGATGTGCCCGCGCGCGAAGTCGCCGACCGGGCGGACGTCGACCACGGTGGCCCCCCTGGCGGCCGCCGCCTCAACGGTGAGCGAGGGCAGGCAAGGGCGCTCGTCGAGGACGGCGGGACCGATCCGGTTGACCTCGCCGAGCCGCAGGAAGTAGTCGGGAAAACTGCCGAGGTCTGCGAGCAGCCAGTTCGCGAACGCGTCCGCGTCCGGCGCCGCGAGGAGCGGGTTGGTCTCCTTCTCCCTGCCGATCGTCGAGACGCGTTCGGCTCCCGGCGGCGCCGAGCAGAACGACCCCGCGCCGTGCGTGGGCCAGACGGCCACCTCCTCGGGCAGCAGGCTGAGCCTGCGCAACGAGTGGTACTGCGCGTGCGCCAGCTCGACGGCCCGCTGCGGGGACACCAGGTCGGTCCGCGCCGCGGAACCCACGATCAGGGACCCTCCGGTGAAGACGCCCACCGGGAGGTTACCGTCGAGCAGCAGGAACGCCAGATGCTCCGTGGTGTGCCCGGGAGTGACGATCGCCCGCAAGGTCAGCCCGCCGAGGTCGACCTCGTCTCCGTCACGCAGGCCGACGTGGTCGAAGGCGCGCTCCCCGGCGGCCGAGGCCAGGACCCGCGTGCCGAGGTCGTGGGCGAGCTGGAGGGAACCGGACAGGAAGTCGGCGTGCAGATGGGTGTCGGCGGCGAACGCGATCGTGAGCCCGCGCCGCCGGGCGGCCCGCCGAACGGCGCGCAGATCCCGGGAGACATCGACGGCGAGAGCGCGTCCGTCGCCGAGGTCGACCAGATAGGACGTGTTCCCGAGTCCCTCGTCGACCAGAGGAATCAACTGGGATCCTGAAAAGCCCACTGTGTACCCCTTTGTACGGCATGTTACAATATTCCATAACTATTTGGAGGATGGCTCATGGGTGACCGCGAGCGCAAGTCGCAGTTGTACGAACAGTTCACCCGAATAGGCAAGGCGCTCGCCAACCCCCTCCGGCTGGAAATACTCGACGTGCTCGCCCAGGGCGAGCGCGGTGTGGAAGACCTCGCCTCCACCTGCGGATCCAAGCTGAGCAACACTTCCGCGCAACTCAAGATCCTGCAGTCGGCGGGCCTGCTGACGACAAGGCGCTCCGGAACGCACGTCTTCTACCGCCTGACCGACGACGCCGTCGGAGAATTCGTCGAGCAGATGAAGAGCGTCGCGACGGCCTCGCTCGCCGAGGTGGAACGGGCCGCCCACGGCTACCTCGGCGAACTCGGCGACCTGCAGCCGGTCGGACGAGCCGAACTGGCGGCCCTGCTGAAGAGTGGCGACGTCACCGTGATCGACGTGCGGCCGCAGGCCGAGTACGCGGCCGGCCACATTCCCGGCGCGCTGTCCGTCCCGCACGACCAGCTGGCCGCGCGGCTGGCGGAGCTGTCCTGCGAGACCCTGATCGTCGCCTACTGCCGGGGCCGGTTCTGCGTCATGGCGCCGGAAGCGGTGCGCCTGCTGCGCCGGCACGGGTTCCAGGCCAGGCTGCTTGAGGACGGGCTGCCCGAGTGGCGGCGGGCCGGACTGCCGATCGCCTCCTGACAGGGAGCCACAGTGAATCACCCGGGTCTCGACAACAACGTGATCTACCTCGACTACAACGCCACCACACCCGTGGACCCCCGGGTGGCCGAAGCGGCCTGGCCGTACGTCACCAGGTTCTTCGGCAACCCGTCGACCTCCTACCGCTACGCGGAGGAACCACGCCGCGCCCTGCGGGAGGCCCGCTCGCGGGTGGCCGCCCTCCTCGGTGGCAGCCCGGAAGAAATCGTCTTCACCGGCGGCGGCTCGGAATCCGACACCGCCGCCATCCGCGGCCTGGCCGTGGCCGCCGGTGGCGGCCACGTCATCACCCAGCAGACCGAGCACCCCGCCGTGCTGCGCACCTGCCGGGCGCTGGAACGCCGGCACGACGTCCGCGTCACCTTCCTGCCGGTGGACCAGGACGGCCTCGTCGACCCGGCAGCCCTCGAAGCCGCGTTCACCCCGCAGACCTTCCTGGTGTCGATCATGACGGCCAACGGCGAGACGGGCGTCCTGCAGCCGATCGCCGACCTCGCCGAGATCGCGCATCGCCACGGGGCGCTGTTCCACACCGACGCCGCCCAGGCGGTGGGCAAGATCCCGCTGGCGGTCGAAGACCTCGGCGTCGACCTGCTCACCGTGGCCGGCCACAAGTTCTACGCGCCCAAGGGCATCGGCGCGCTGTACGTCCGCAAAGGCGTCACCATCGAACCCGTCGTCTACGGGGGAGATCAGGAGCGGGGCCTTCGAGCCGGAACCGAGAACGTCGCGTACGCGGTCGCGCTGGGGGCCGCCGCCGACCTGGCCGCCACCGAACTCGACCGCGAAGCCTCCCGGCTCCGCGACCTCCGCGACCTGCTCCACCGGGACCTGCTGCAGCAGCTGCCCGGATCGATCCACCTCAACGGCCACCCCGACCGTCGACTGCCCGGCACCGTGAACCTCAGCGTCGCAGGCGTCGAGGGAACCGCCCTGATCGCCGCCACCCCCCAGATCGCGGCCGCCACCGGATCCGCCTGCCACACAGGCGACCCCGAACCCTCCGCGGTCCTGACGGCCATGGGATTGAAAAGAGAGCGAGCCTTGTCGGCGATACGGCTCTCGCTGGGACGCTGGACCACCAAGAACCAGGTCAAGACCGCCGCCCGGCTCCTCGCGAATTCCGCCCTGCGACTTCGCGCCGGGCAGAAGACCGCATTCTGATCCGATCAACGGGCGGCGATACCCGCTTTGACAGTTGACGCTAACGAAAGCGCCGACATACGCTCGCCACTGTCGATCTCGCCTCGCGAATCCGGTTTTCGCCGACCGGTCCGCATCGGCACCCGGGCGCACGTCCTCGCTCTCCGGCCTCGGAGGTCCCCCATGGTTCGTCTCGGCATGCTCATCGACCTGAACACCTGCATCGGATGCCACGCCTGCTCCGTGGCCTGCAAGGCGGAGTTCGACGTTCCCCTAGGGGTCTTCAGAGACACCGTGAAGTACGTCGAGGAGGGCGCCTACCCGCAGGTGACCCGCCACTTCATACCCGTGTTGTGCAACCACTGCGAGGACGCTCCCTGCCTCAACGCCTGCCCCACCGGCGCGGTGGTACGGCTGGACGGCGGCGAGGTCACGATCGACGAAGGTGACTGCAACCTCAACAGGGCCTGCATGTCGGCCTGTCCCTACGACGCCATTTACATCGACGTCGACAAGGGCGCCGCGCAGAAGTGCACCTTCTGTGAGCACCGCACGGCACAAGGACGGCAACCGGCCTGCGTGGACGCGTGCCCCACCGACTGCCGGATCTTCGGAGACCTGGACGACCCTCAAAGCATCATCGCGCAGAAGGCCGCGGCCAACCCCACCACGGTGTGGAAAGAGGACGAAGGCACACGCCCCCGCGTGCTCTACGTCGACCCGAAGAACGCGCTCGGCCTGGTCACCGACGTAGGCGTCCAGATGGACCGCTCGGTCGACCTGCCCGGTGAGAGGGCATGACCGCGCCGTACCAAGCCCACGTTCCCGTGCCGGAGCCGCCCTGGGGCCCGCTCCTGGCGGCCTACATCATCCTCGTCGGTCTTCCCAGCGGTCTCACCCTGGTGACCTGGTCGCTGGCCCGGCGACGCTCTCACGACTCAGCACGCATCGACCGCTACGGGGCATGGGGCGCGCTGGCGACCCTGCTCGTGGTCAGCGTCCTCCTGGTCGTCGACCTGGGCCGCCCCGAGCGCTTCCACCTGATGATCACCCGTTTCGACAACCTGGGTTCTCCGATCGCCGTGGGTGCCAAGCTCATCGCGATCAAGATGTTCCTGCTCGCCGTTCTCGTCTACGGGCTCGAACAGCGTCGACGCTCCGCAGGCGCCGCAGTGGTGACGTCCGGCAGGACCGCCTCCCTGCTGTCGGGGGCTCTCCTGCTGACCAGTTTCGCGCTCGCCGTCTACCCCGCCTCGCTGCTGTCCAGGTCCTGGGCCTCGCCGCTGGCCGGCACCAGCGGCTCAGCGCTGATCTTCGTCGTCACCGCCCTGCTCATGGGAACGGCGGCGGTCCTGCTGGTGGTGTCCCTCCTGGATGTGGGAGAAGGCGACCACACGCCGACTCTCCACATCTGCCGCCGGGCGGTACTCGTCCTGCTCGGTGCCCTTGGCGTCACCCTGTCGTTCGAGATGCTCTCGCTCGGGGGAAGACCGCCCGACCGCCTCCTGCTCGCCGCGATGCTCACCGGAAGCCTGGCCCCGGTGTTCTGGGGACTCGTGGTCGTGGTGGGCATCGCCCTCCCCGCGACGGCGCTTCTCCTCTTTCCCGCTCATCGCGTGATCGTCATCGCCGGTGCCGTCGCCACGCTGACCGGCGCCGCGGCGACCCGCTATCTGCTTTTCGCCGTCGGCCAATGAGGGAGCGATCGTGCCAGCCGAGCATCAGAGCACTCCGGAACCCGCATGGGCGCTGACACGGCGCGATCTCCTTCGGATAGGAGCGGTCACCGGCGTCGCGGTGGCGGGACTGGGAACCATCGAGATCATCGATCGTTCAAGCACTTCCCCAGGCGCGGCGAGCACCGCGAGCGCGGCGCGCAGGATCCCCTCGATGTGCCAGATGTGCACCACCGCCTGCGGCATCGTCGCCAACGTACGCGACGGCCGGCTGCTCACCATCGAAGGAAATCCCGCCGACCCCAACAGCCAGGGATCGATCTGCGCCAAAGGCGTGGCCGGACCGTCGATCCTGTACGACCCCAACCGCCTGCTCTATCCGCTCAAACGCGTCGGCAAGCGCGGCGAGGGACGATGGCGGCGCATCTCCTGGGAGGAGGCCTACACCGAGATCGCCGACAGGCTGCGCCCCATCAGGCAGAGCGGCCACCCCGAGGAGTTCGCCTTCCAGCAAGGACGCAACCGCTCCACCGACATCGTCAGCAGGTTCCTCAACGCCTTCGGCACCCCCTCGGCCTTCAACCACCGCGCCCTGTGCTCACTGAACCGCCGCGCCGCCATCCTGGCCACCATCGGCGACTCCGACTGGGACCTCGGCGACTTCGAGAACAGCCGCTACATCCTCAACTTCGGATGCAACTGGGCCGAGGCACACCAGGGCCACATCCCCGTCGCGATCCGCATGATGCGAGCCCGTGAACGCAACCACGCGAAGATCGTGACCTTCGACGCGCGCCTGTCCAACACCGCCGCACTGTCGGACGAGTGGTTCTGCGTCAAGCCGGGCACCGACGGCCTGATCGCCCTGGCCATCGCCAACGTCATCTGCTCCGAAGAACTCTGGGACAGGAAATGGTTCGACACCTGGTCGAACTATCCGGCCGAAAAATACGCCGAACACGTCAAGCAGTACACGCCCGAGCGCGCCGAAGCGGAAAGCGGCGTGCCCGCCGAGGCCATCCGCCGCATCGCCCGCGAGTTCGCCGCGGCCGCGCCGCGATGCACCACGATCTGCAACCGGGGCTCCGCCGCGCACCGCAACGGCTTCTACAACGACCGCGCCATCACCGTGCTCAACGCCCTGGTCGGCAACATGGGCCGCACCGGCGGCTGGTGCTGGCACCCCATCAGCGCCTGGGACAAGAAACAGATCCCCGAGCCCGAGCCGATCCCGCCCAAGCCCACCGCCCGCAGCCTGATCGCCGAAGCCAAGAACTGGCCCCTGGCGAACGCCTGGCAGGACAACAAGATGCGGGTCGGCGAAATCGTCTACCTCTGGATCAAAGAACGACGCCAGCGAATCTCCGCGCTGATGACATACAACTGCGACCAGGCATGGTCATGGCCCGAAGCCAACCTCGTCCGGGAGGTGCTGGCCGACGAGGAACTCGTCCCCTTCCACGTGTGCATCGACGTCATGCCCTCGGAGACCTCGGCGCTCGCCGACATCGTGCTGCCCTGGACGACCTACCTCGAACGATGGGACATCGACTCACGGCCTCCGCAAGGACTCGTCGACTACGTCGGCCTGCGCCAGCCCGTGGTCAAACCACTGGGGGAGTCGAAGGACCTACGAGAGATCTTCCCGGAACTGGCCCGCCGCATCGGCGGCGGCATGGAACGCTACTTCCCCTGGCAGACCCAGGAACAGTACTTCGACGACTACTTCCGCAGCGTTCCCGGCGGTCTCGCGCACATGCGGGCCTCGGGGGTGTGGCAAGACCCGGCGAAGACCCCCAACTACACCCCCTACGAGCGGGTCCTGACCGACGACGAACTGAAAGGCAGCGAGACCGACCGGGAAACCGGGATCATCTACAACGGCGAAGACCCCAAGACGAAGGAACGCCTCGCCGTAGGAATCATGATCGACGGCATCCCGCGAAGAGGGTTCTCCACCCCCTCCCGCAAGGTCGAGGTACACAGCCAGTTCGTGGCCGACAAGGGCACCGAGGTCGACAAGACCGTCTCACCGCTACCGATCTACGAGCAGATCCCGAGCCACCGCAGACCACTCGCCGAGGACCAGCTCATCATGATCAGCTTCAAGTGGAACGTGCACAACGCCCATCGCACGATGCAGTCCAAATGGCTCCAGGAGATCGCCCACACCAACCCGGCATGGATCAACAGCGCGACGGCTGCCCGCCTGGGACTGCGGCACGGCGACTGGATTGAGGTGACGAGCTTCCGCCCCCACGACGATCAGGTACCCGGCGG
This sequence comes from Streptosporangium sp. OZ121, assembly GCF_051918885.1. Taxonomy (NCBI): domain Bacteria; kingdom Bacillati; phylum Actinomycetota; class Actinomycetes; order Streptosporangiales; family Streptosporangiaceae; genus Streptosporangium; species Streptosporangium sp. OZ121. The sequence continues at coordinate 20,858 of NZ_JBPXMC010000035.1, read as the reverse complement.
TGACGGCTCAAGGCTCGGATCCCTGCGGACCCGCGTTCACATCACCGAAGGCGTGCACCCCTCGGTCATCGCCATCGCCCACAACTCCGGCCGCACGACAGGGGGACCGATCGCCACCAACGGCCGCGACATGACCCGTCCACCCGGGCACGAACGACCGCATGACAAAGACACCGAACGCATCTGGTGGACCGGCACACTGAGCGTGGCCCAGAACGACATCCTGCCGATCTACCCCGACCCGGTCTCCGGCCAGCAGTCCTACCACGACACCGTCGTCAGCGTTCGCAAGATCGAGAACGGCGCGTGAACGACTCCCGGCTGGAGACCCTGGCCACGGGCCGCGACCTGTTCCTGCTGACGTCCCGGCTGCTCAGTAAGGAGATCGACCAGCCGCTGTACCGGGCACTCCTCACGGCCGACCCCGAAGGGACGCCGGCGGAGGACCGCCTGATCGACGAGCAGACAGGCGCCATGGACGAACCGGACGCCCTGCGGACCCTCTCGGTCGAGTTCTGCCGCCTGTTCGTGGGGCCGTATCCAGCCTGTCCGCCGTACGCGTCGATACACCGGGGCGAGCCGCTCGTCGGCGGGCGCGCCGACCACGCCATCAGGGACTTCATGACCCGTCATCGGCTGCAGGCCGAACCGCCCGGCGGGCACACGCTGCTCGCCTACGACCATCTCGGAGTCGGCCTGGCGCTCCTGCATCACCTGCTGCGGGACTGGGAGAGAGGTGTCTCCGCGGCGTGTCCCGAAGACGAGGACCGGCATGCCGTTCGCGAACTACTGGAGGACCACCTGCTGCCGTGGGCCCCGTCCTACCTTCACGACCTGCACGGTGCCGCGCTGCACGCCCCTTACGGGATCGTCGCGCAGCTCACCGGCAGGCTCCTGGCGGACGAGTGGAGCATGACAGCGATCAGGTGAGGGACGAGAGCAGGCGTGGTGAAACCGAACACCTCACCATGCGGGTCTCTTCACAGAGGCCACCGCCGACAAGGCCCGGACCCTTGCCATTCATCACCGGGCGGGCGACCGGGGAAAGTGGGCGGCAGCCGCTGGGGCGGAGGCCGACGCGAATGGCTTGAGGAAACGCGGGCGACCACCCCGGGCTCTCCTTCGCGACAGCCGAAGGCGCCGGTCAGTCACCAGACGCGCGTACGTCCCGGTCGCCGGCGCCGGCCTCACCTACCGGCGGAGAGGTCGCCGGTGAGGAACGGGCCGACGCCCCCCGCAGGACACGGAGCACGATCGCCGGTGCCAGGAGGCGGCTGGGCGCGTCGATCAGGTTGAGGACGCGCAGGAAGGCCGCGCCGAGCACGGAGTCGGCGGTCGCGGCGGCGTGCAGCCTGTTGACGTAGGCGTTGACGAAGCGCACCCTCGGCGAGCGCCGCCCCTCCACCTGCGGGAACCGCAGATCGGATCCCACCGAGATCGACCACGGGCCATCTATGATCTTGGCCGCGGCGCGGAAGAACCGCCGTGCCAGCCCATCGTCTCCCCGACCGAGCAGATCACCCAGTAGTAGCGCCTCGAGCGCGGCGACCGTCATGCCTTGGCCGTAGACGGGATTGAAACTGCACAGCGCGTCGCCCACCACGAGGTAGCCGTCGGGAAAACTTCGCAGCCGCTCGTAGCGGCGCCGCGTACTCGCCGGGAAGCGCATCTTCACCGGCGCGTCCAACGGCACCGCCGACCGGACCACCTCGCCGATCTGCGGTGCGGCCAGGGTGGCGGCATACCGCGCCAGCCCCTCGTCGTCGGTGGGCGGTTCCTCGCCCAGCATGCCGGCCAGGACGACGGCGAAGCGACCCTCCTCCTGGGCCGCCACGATCCCTGTCCGCGGCAGGCCGGGAGTGGCGTTGGCCAGGGCCCCGAACAATCCGTCGAGATGGTGCGGCTCGCGCCGGTAATTCCGGGTCACATAGGTGATGCCGACACGCACCTGTTCCTCCGGAGCGCACTCGTATCCCAGCTCGCGCAGCCAGATCGGGGTCCGCGAGGCGCGCCCACCGGCGTCCACGACCAGGTCGGCGCCGATGACCGACTCCGTCGCCCCCTCGGTACGAGGCAGCACCCGTACCCCGTCGACCCGCCGGGAACCAGGCGCCGCAGCAAGGCCGACCACCTCGCACTCGGGCATGAAACTCACCCCGGGCAACGCCGCGACGCGGGCCCGGACCGCGTGCTCCAGCAGCGGCCTGCTGATCCCGAAAGCCCTCAACGGGGAAGGCGCCCGGCGCATCCGGTACCCGTCGTTGTACCAGTGGACCTGCTCGTGAAGGTCGATCAACGGCGCCCCAAGGGCGGCCAGCTCGCCCGACAGGCCAGGCAGCAACTCCTCGAAGGCCTCCCTGCCGCGGGCCAGCAGGATATGAAGCTGCCGCCCCTGCGGCACACCACGGCGGCCGGCGGCGCTCCCCGGCAGCAGATCGCGATCGACGATGGTGACCTTGGCATACCGTTCCGTGAGAGCGCGAGCGGCCAGCAACCCGCCGATACTGGCGCCGATCACGACCGCAGTGTCCGGGTGTGTCATGGTCGGAGGTTACGTCGGCACCGTACGTAGCCGGCATGTCCATCCATACATAATCCCGGACCGTCTCCACGCGATATGCCGTGGATTGGTGTCCTGCCGGCACTCGACCCGATGTAGATCCCGCACGCGAACCTGATGGGTTCGGTCGTCGTCTGGACCTTGCTGCGCATCGTCAGGCCGCTGCCGGTGCACGGACCGTTCGACGGCGCCGCGCGCACGCTGTTCGCGGCCTGGCAGGCATGCGCGCCGGCTCACGGTGCCACGCGGCTGTTGCGGTTGTTCCTCGTCGTCGAGGTCGCGGTCGGTGTCGTCCAGCTTGTGCCGTGGTGGCGCAGCCGACGTCCTCAGCCGCTCGCCGCCACCCTGCGGCCCAGCGGCTCCAGCCGGTTGGCGCACATCCGCTCCGCACCAGGATCGTCGGCGCTCCCCTCGACGACCAGGAAAGGCTCGGAGGGACGGGAAAGATCATCACCAACATGCGGAGAATAGAAACGTACCGTTCGTGAACAAGTTACTTTCGTACGTAACAAAACGAAAAACTAAAGATGACGGCGATTCAGGCTGACCCGCGATAACATCACTTATCGCGGGTCAGAATCGCCCTCTCGAAACGAGACCTCCGGAGGCTGCCGAGTGACGGATGACGGGCATCACGGGAAACCGCTCACAGGGCAGGTCGTCCGGGTGGGGGAGCAGGGGCCGGAGGGCGCGATCACGACCGCTGGCGGGAGGCGGTACACCGCCGCGGACCACGCGCTCAGCGACGAGGCCAGGGCTCGCATCGCCGACGGTGTCCCTCCCAACACCCGGCGTGCGTATGAACGCCAATGGACCGCTTTCGCCACCTGGTGCATCGAGCACGGCCGGGTCGAGATGCCCGCCACCGGCAACACGCTGGCCGAATACGTCGAGACGCTGTGCGCGGCCGGGCGGGCTCCGGCCGGCATCGAGCAGGCCATCGCCTGCGTACGCACCATGCACCGCCTGGCCGGCCACCACAACCAGCCTCCCACCGACGCCGCCCGCCTGGCGCTGCGCGCCTACAAACGCGCCCGCGCCGAGGCCGGCACCCGCGGCCAGCGCGAAGCCCCACCGGTGGGCATCGACGCGCTGCGTGCCATGGTCGGCGCCTGCGACCTGAACACCCGCACCGGCCTGCGCGACCGGCTCCTGCTGGTGCTGGGCCTGGCCCTGATGGGCCGCCGCTCCGAGCTCGTCGCTTTGACCTGCGACGACGTCCGGCAGGTTCCCGACGGATTGGAGGTCACCATCCGCACCTCCAAAACCGACAAGGACAGCCGCGGCGAGACCGTCGCCATCCCGCGCGGCAGCCACCCCCTGACCGACCCCGTCGCCGTCTGGAGCGACTGGATCGGCGTGCTCACCGAGGCGGGACAGACCTCCGGGCGGCTGCTGCGCCGCATCGACCGCCACGGCAACCTCGGCCCCCGTCTGGGCGCCGACGCCGTCAACGTCATCGTCCGCGACCTCGCCGTCCGCGCCGCCGTTCCCGGCGCGGACACCTTCACCGCGCACAGCCTGCGCGCCGGCGGCGCCACCGTCGCCTACGCCGCGGGCGTCCCCGTCTCCGTCATCGCCAAACACGGCCGCTGGGCCCCCGCCTCCCCGGTCGTCCTGCGCTACATCCGCGCCGTCGACCGCTGGCGCGACAACGCCATGCGAGGCGTCGGCCTGTGAGCCCACCCGAAACCGGACGACACCACCCGGGCCCTCACCGGCCAGACCAGTCGAAAACGCCCCCGCACCCGCGCCAGGCGTCGCCACTCGATGGGAAGAGAACCTCGCACCGAACCCGAGAGCCGGAACAGGCCGGACCCGCACCTCGCGAGACTTCTCTGAGCGTCCCTGAGACGCTCGCACGCTTCCGCCACCGCGGCCGCCGGCACCGGAGAACGCCTCTCACGGCACCGCGCCTCCCCCCGGCTCAAGGGGTACGGTTGTCGAACCCGGCCAGGCGAAGAGACGGGCACCCGGGCCGATGGGCTTCCGTCGTCCCGGAAGGTGTCACCGACATCCTGACGACGACTCTCATTGTTTCGTTTCGAACGAATGAAGAGCTGATCGTTTTCGAACGGTACGATGCTAATCTTTGTGCGTGAGCGACGCCTCTTCCCGCGCGACCGAGACCGATCCGGCCCACGATGCGAGTCCGGACGATGCTGATACGGGGCGTATGTGCGCCCGTTCGGGGTGTGCCAACCGGCTCGAGCCGCTGGGCCGCGGTGGCCGTCGCAGCGGCCGTCCGGCCCTGTACTGCGGAGACGCCTGCCGCGCCGCCGCCCACCGCGCCCGCACCGCCGCCCACACCCCGGTGGTCGTCGAAGCCCTGCGCCGCACCGGCGCGCTGAACGGCGATCTGCTGAGCGCGGGCGAGCAGTGGAGCGCCCAGCTGGCCGCCTTCACCGAAGCGCTGACCGCCGCGACCACCGGCGCGCTCACCCAGATCGACGCCGCAGAACAGGCCGCCGAGGAGGCCCGCGCCGCCGCGGCGGCCGCCGAGCAGCGCGCCACCGAACACGTCACCGCCGCCGACCGGCGCGCCGCCGCCGCCCACGACAGCGCCGAGGCCGCCATCGCCGCAGGTGAGAAGGCCGTGGAGAAGGCAGCCGCGGCGCAACAGCGCGCCGAGGAGTCCGAACGCGCGGCCTGGCGTACGGCCGGCGAGCACGAATCCGCCCGGGCCCGCGCCCAGCAGGACGCCACCGCGGCCGCCGAGCGCGCCGCCGCCGCCGAGCGCGCGGTCCGGCGGATCACCTCCGAGCGTGACGCCCTGCAGGGAGTCCTGGACGCCGAACGCCGCCACAACGCCACCGTGGCCGCAGAACACGACCGGCGGACCGCCACCTTGGAAAACGCCCTGGCCGACCGCACCGCCGACCTCGATCAGGCGCGTACCGACCTCAACACCACCGCCGGTCGCGCCGAGCGTGCCGAGAACGCCCGCGAGAAGGCCCACCGGGAAGCCGAGGCGGCCCGCGCCGAGACCGGCCGCGTACGCGAGGAACTCACCGCGCAGCTCACCCGCCTGGAGGAGGAGCTCACCGCCGAACGTGCCGACCTGCGGCGAATCCAGGCCCAGCGCGACCAGGCACAGACCGCGATCGCGGTGGCCGACACCCGGCTGGAAGCCCTGCGGCAGGCACTGGAACGGGCCGAACAGCGCGCCCAGGCCGCCGAGCAGCGCGAAGCCGCCGCCCAGCAGACGATCAGCCGCCTCCTCACCCTTCGGACACCTCCGCAGGCCCCGTCAACCGAGGACCCGGGTGACATCCCGCCTCACGAGAACCTCCCTGAGCGCCCCTGAGACGCTCGCCCCTTCCTCCGTGGTCTTGGCGTTACTCGTACTGCTCGTCGGGGGGATCGATCCTGGTGAGGCTCTTGCCGGTCATCTGGGGATAGACGACGCCGGTGGTCATCTTGCCGAAGGTCTGCGGGATCCAGGTGCCGGTGACCTCGACCCAGGTGTCGGCGGGCGGTGCCTGCAGTCCCCTGACGGCGACCTTCAGCGGGAAGGCGTCGGCGGCGCAGCAGGCGATCTGCATGCGGGTGACGTACCACTGGCCCTTCTTCTTCGCGGGGGAGACGAAGCCGGTCAGCTTGACCTCGCGGCCGGTGAGGGATTTCTTGTCGTCGTCCCAGGCGCGGCCGATGAAGTCACCGATGGTCATCTCCACGGCGCCGGTGCCGGTGAGGGGGGTGAAGGAGCTCAGGGTCTGGTCGCGGGGCGGCGGGGTGTCGTCGCGGGAGGCGGCGAACGAGCCGAGGGCGGGCGGCGCGATCAGGAAGATCGCGAACACCGGCAGGCACAGCAGCCATGCGACCCGGGGGCCGCCGTGCGCGTGGTCGTGGCCACCCTCGTCGGGCCGGTCGCGGTCATGTGAGCGGTCGCCGGCGGGTGAGTGGTCGTGGCCGTCCGAATGGTCGCGTGGTTCTTCGCGGGCCGGGCTCTCCTTCGTCCGGGACGCCTGGAGCAGTCCGATGACCCCCAGGACCACCAGCACCACCCCCGCGCTGATCAGGAACGGCCGGAAACCGGGTTTGACGTAGTTGAGGTAGGTCGTGGAGAACGCCGAGATCCGCAGCACGGCGCCGCCCAGCAGTATCAGGACGAGGTTCTGGGTCACACGGTTCATCGGGGGGCGCGGGTTCCTTCCATCGTGCCGGTGCCCGAGGCTGAGCCGTCGGTGCCGTCGGCGTGCCCGGGGGAGCGGAGCGAGAGGGGCGGCAGGGAGGGTGGCGTCATAGCAGCAGCCAGCCGAACGCGACGCTGACCAGGACGGCGAGGGCGAAGGTCAGCGGGACGAACCTCACCGTGAAGGCTTTGCCGAACGTGCCGGCCTGCAGCGCGATCAGCTTCAGGTCGACCATCGGCCCGACCACCAGGAAGGCGAGCTTCGCGGTGGGGGAGAACGCGGTCATCGAGGCGGCCACGAACGCGTCGGCCTCCGAGCAGATCGACAGCAGTACCGCCAGCAGCGCCATGACCAGGATGGCGAGCCAGGGCACCTCGGCGATCGCGGTCAGCCACTCACGGGGGACCGCGACGTTCAGCGTGGCCGCGGCCAGGCCGCCGACGATGAGGAATCCGCCCGCGTGCAGCAGGTCGTGCCGCATCGCCTCCCCGAACTGCACCCATCTCGGACCGTCGCCGTGCGGCCGGGAGGGGATGCGCAGCCACTGGCTGCGGCCGAACCTGAGCCAGAGCCAGCCGACCAGCACCGCCACGGTCAGTGACGCGCCGAAGCGGGCCAGTACCATCAGCGGCTGCCCGGGGAAGGCGACGGCGGTCGCGACCAGCACGATCGGGTTGATGGCGGGGGAGGCGAGCAGGAACGCCAGCGCGGCGGCCGGGGTCACCCCCCTGGCCATCAGACCCGACGCCACCGGTACGGACGCGCACTCACAGCCCGGCAGCACCGCTCCGGCCATCCCGGCGACCGGTACGGCGGCGGCCGGGTGCCTCGGCAGCGCTTTGGTCCAGAACGACGCCGGGACGAATGCCGTGATCGCCGCGGACAGCGCCACCCCGAAGACCAAAAACGGCAGCGCCTGCACGCAGATCGCCACGAAGATCGTGGCCCATGTCTGCAACGCGGGCGCCGTCAGGTGCGGCGCGAGGGTGAGACGCCCCACCACCAGCAGGATGACGACGAGCGCGAACCCCCACGGCAGAGCATGATTCGCGGACTCCTCACGTCCCCAGGAGTCAGGGGGAAACGGGCCCTCGTCATCGATCCGCGTGTCCTGCGGGCCGGTCCGAAGCTCAGCCATGCGCTTTGTCGTGCCAGGTCACGGTGGTTTTCCTTTCGGTGCCTTGATCGATAGTTAGATCCTGTTCTGTGGATTTCTCGCCTTCCCTCTCGCCGGGGGCGAACGGCCGGATGCGGATGCCCGCGACCAGCCAAAACCCGCCGGCGAGCGCCATGAACAGGCCGAGAACGACGAAGACCACGCTCACGCCCAGCCGGTCGATGAGCATGCCGGTGACGGCGGCCGAGACGCCGAGGCTGAAGGTCGCGGTGGCGCTCCACAGGGAGGTGACCCGCCCGCGGGTCTCGTTCGGCGTCGCGGTCAGCAAAGTGGTCATGGCCGCCGGGCCGTACACCACTTCGGCGGCCGAGACCAGTCCCCACAGCGCCAGCGCGGGCAGCACGCCCGACGGCAGGCCGAGCAGCATGGTCAGCACGCCCTCGACCAGGCACGACCATCCGATGACCCGGTGGCGCCCGCGCGGCCCCATGGCGCGGATCCGGGACGCGGCCGCCACCAGGACCACACCGCCCACGGCTCCCTGCACCGCGTAGAACCATCCGGTGCCGCCCTCGCCGAGGTCGTGCACACGCAGCGCCAGGTAGGTCATCGCGGTGATCGCACCGCCCAGCCCGAGGCAGAACAGCGCCTCCAGCCCCAGCAGCGCGGCGATGACGCGGTTGTGCGCGGCCACCGCGACCCCCTCACGCAGGGAGCGCCACCAGCCGTGCGCGGGAGCACCCGCCGACCGGTCGCCGGAGCGGACCGTCGCGGTGAGCGCGGCCGACAGCAAGAAGGACGCCGCGTTGACGGCGAAAGCCCACCGCCAGCCCACCACCGTGACGACGAGGCCTCCGGCGACGCCGCCCAGGGCTTGGAAGACCAGGCCGTTGACCTGAACGGCCGCCGCGTACAGGGGATACTCCTGCGGCCGGGCCAGGCTGGGCATCCAGGCGCCGCGGGCGGCCTGGAAGACGAAGCCGGCGGCGGCGGAGGCGAAGGTCAGCGGGTAGACGAGCCAGAGCCGTCCCGGGTCGTCGGCGAGCAGGAACGCGGCGGCGAGCACCGCCATGAGCACGTCGGTCACCAGCATCACCGTGCGCCGGTCGGCCCGGTCGGCCAGCACTCCGCCCCAGACCCCCGCCAGCACGCCCGGCAGGTAGCGCACGGCCAGGGTGAGCCCGGCGGCCAGGCCGGCCCCGCTGTACTCGTAGACCATCGCGAACACCGCGACGGCGGAGAACCATCCGCCGCACACGCTGACGAGGTTGCCGAACCAGAGCATGCGCAGGTCGCGGTTGCGGACGAGCAGCTCACGCAAAGTGCGCGCAGGTTCCACCGGTGACCCCTGACGATCGAGTGATGATGATTTTCATTGCTAAGTCGCCAAAGATCAAGTATTGACTTTGGTTTTCGTTTTCATTACTCCTTGTAGGGACATCACGGACAACAGGGGTGAACAGCGTGCTGCTGGAACGCGGCCGGATCGTCGGCACCGACCCCTGCGAAGAGCTCCTCGCCCGCTGCGAGGCCTGCGAACGTCTCGTGCGCTCCCAGGCGGACACCGCGGTGCCGCCGGGCGGAGCGTCCGAGGCTCCTGTCCCCCGATCCGATGAAAGGAGGTGACCCGGCATGACCGTCAAGAAGCTGAAGGTGAAGGCGCGCAACGCGTCCGTTCACTCGTCCAACCACGCCACGGTGGCGCTCGCCAAGGTGGCCTGGCGCTAGTCGCGAGGTGAGACCCCGGGTGCGGGCATGAGCCAACCACGCCCGCACCCGGGTGCGAGGGATGTTACTCCGAAGAAAGGTGCGCTCGCGATGACTTCAGGGCTGGACCGGCCCGCGCGCTGGGCGGCCGGGACCACGTTCGTGCCCACCGGGGACGGGTGGCTGGTCCACGGCCCTGATGAGGACTTCATGGTCGTGCGGGTGCCGCCGCAGGACCAGGCCGCGGTGGCGGGGCTGATCAGCGGGCGGCTCGGGGTGCGGGCCGCGCTCGAGCGCCTCCCGGACGCCGCCGACCTGATCGCCGAACTCACCGTGGCGTCGCAGGACGCGGCCGGCACCGCCGCGCCTCCGTCGAGGGCCGAGGTCCTCCTGGTGGGCGACGGCCCGCTGCTGGACCCGCTTTTCCGCCACCTGCGCCAGGCGGGCCTGACCGTACGGCAGGGCGAGCCCGGCCAAGACCTCCAGCCACAGACCGTGGCCCTGGTCGCCTGTGCCGAGTACCTGCCCGACGCGGCCTGGCGGGAACTGGACGCCCGCTGCCGCGACCTGCGGATCGCCTGGCACCGCGGCCACAGCGAGGGCCGCCGCTGGTACGTCGGCCCGTTCACCCCGCCGACCGGCGGCGCCGGGTACGAGGACGTGCGGCTGCGCCGCCTGGCGGCCTGCCCGTGGCCGGAGGAACTGGCCGCCTACTGGGCCTTCCTGGAGGCCGGGGGCAGGCCCGCGGCCCCGGCCGACCCGGCCGGAGCCGAGGTCGCCGCCGCCCTGGTCGCCGCCGACCTGCGCGCCTGGTTCGACGGCGCGTCCCCGCCCGGCGGCGGGCACCAGGTGGGGATCGACCTGGCGGCGGGGGAGATCCGCCGTCACCCCGTGCTGCCGGTGCCGCGCGGCCTGATGCGCGAGACACCCGCGTGAGCGAGGTGCGTACCGGCCTGACGGTGACGGCGTCCGACGGCGCGCGGTTGGTGGCCGACCTGGTCCTGCCGGACCGGCTGCCCGCTCCCGCGGTGGTGATCCGCACGCCCTACGGCGCCTCGGGCTGCCTGCCCGAGGCCCTCTCCCTGGCCGAGGCCGGATTCGCCTGCCTGGTGCAGGACCTGCGAGGCCGCCACCTGTCGGAGGGGGCCTTCACCCCCGGCACGGACGAGACCGCAGACGGCCACGCGAGCTTGGACTGGACGGCGGCCCAGCCCTGGTGCGACGGCGAGGTGTTCCTGTACGGCCTGGCCTACGAGGCCTACGCCGCCTGGTGCGCCGCCGGCCACCCCGCGGTCCGCGGGATCGTCAGCCGCCAGCCCTGGCCGCCGATCGGCTCGCCCGCCCTGGACGAGGAGCTGTGGTGGCGCACCGACCTGGGCACCGGCCGGACGGTGCGCACCGGCCTGTACGACGCGGCCCTGGCCCGCGCACCGCACCTGACCGGGCTGATCCCGGTGGCCGCCGTCGCCGAGGCCTGGCCGGTGGACGTCGGCCCGTGGCCGGCCACGCCCAGCACCTACAAGAGCGCGGCCCGGCGCATGGCGCGGGCCGCACGCACCGCCACCGTGCCCAGCCTGCACCTGGGCAGCTGGTACTGCCGGTCGGCGCCGGCCACGCTGCGTCAGGCCATGCTGGCACCACGCGCCGAAGCCGTCGTCGGCGGCTGGGCGAGCGCGCTCACCCACCGCCTCCAGCCCGAGTGCGCCCTGCCGGAACCGGCCGGACCGCACCCCTTCGCGCTGGCGCTGGAGTGGCTGGGCGGCTTCCGCCGCAACGGGTGCCTGCTGCTGGGCACCGGCCGCTGGACGGACACCGATCCGATCCCACCCGGCCGTCCCGGCTGGACCGCCCTGCCTCTCGGCGCGAACGGCATGCGGCTGCGGCACGACCCGGCCGCCCCCTACCCGTCGGCGCCGCACTCCGCCGACCTGGCGCCACTGACCGACCGCGACGACGTCGTCCGGCTGCCCCTGGACGGCCCGTTGCACTGGCACGGCACACCCCGCCTCACCGCCGAGGTCACCACCGACACCGGCACCGAACTGGTCGCCACCCTCGTCCACGAGCAGCCCGATGGCACCGCCACCCGGATGGCCGACGGCACGGCGCCCCTCGCAACGGGCACCTCCCGCTGCGAGGTCCGCCTGGCCCCGGCCGCGGCCGAGCTGCCGCCCGGGCACCGGCTCCACCTGGAGCTGACCGCCGGGCGCACCCCCCGCCACCCGGCGCCGCAGCGGCGGGCCGAGCTCTCCTTCCGTGACGTGACGCTGCACCTTCCCCGCCCGAGAAAGGGAGTCTTCGCATGACGGACGCAGGCGGCACGCCAGGTGTCACGGCCGACGGCGCGGCCGGTGGAACGGTCGAGGACACAAGGGGTGAGACGACGGGCGCCACCGCCCGGCCGGACACCGCACAGGCCGGCGACGACCCGCTGACGATCCTGGCCGACGAGCGCACCGGACTGATCCGCAGGCTGGACCTCCTGGAGCCGGAGCCGTGGTGGCCCGACGGGCTCACGATCTGCTCGGCCGAGGTGAGCTCGCCGTACCGGCTGCTGCCCTGGCCCGCCGACCGCGTCTCCACCGGCACCGCGTTCGGCGATCCCGGCCGGGCCAGGATGAGCGCCGTCGGCGAGGCGGTGGAACGCTACTGCGGCAACTTCGTCCCCGCCGGCCTGCTCCGCTCCTCCTACCGGCGGCTGCGTGAACCCGCCCTGGACCCGGCCCGGCTCGCCCTGTACCGCGACGCCCAGCACGCAGAGCCAGGCTTCCCGTTCACGCCGTTCACCGCCGACCTGGAGGTGCTGTGGGCCCGGGGGGCGGACCTGACGGACGGCACGCCCGCCTGGCTGCCCGCCTCCCTCGTCTACGTCAACTACTTCACCCCGCCCCGCGCGGGCGAGCCGCCGACCAACTACGCCATGCTCGCCGGCATCGCCGCCGGGCCCTCCGCGCGAGCCGCCCGCACGGCCGCGCTGGAGGAGGTCATCGAACGCGACGCCACGGTCGTGTGGTGGGCCGGCGAGCTGCCCGCCCGGCCCGTCACCGGCGCCGGCCATCCCGCGGCGCCGCTGCTGCCGGAGGCCGAACCCGGCTGGTACCGCGCCGCGGGTGCGACCGGAAGCTGCCGCTACCGGGTCGTGGCCATTCCCACCGTCTTCGAGGTCGCGGTCGTGGGCGTGCTGCTCGACGACCCGCAGACCGGCATCGCCGTGTTCGGCGTCGCCGCGCGCCCCGATCCCGCCGAGGCCGTGCGCAAGGCGCTGGCCGAGGCCGTCACCCTGCGCCGCTACGCGCTGGGCTTGATCGACCCGGAGGGGGAGATCTGGGCCGCCGCCGCGGCCGGCGTCATCGACGCCCGCATCTTCAAGCCCCACCGCGCCGACCGCCGCTACGCCGACGACTACCGGGGTGACTTTCGCGACGTCGTCGATCTGGGCTGCCACAGCCAGCTCTGGCTCGACCCGCGGATGCGTGCGCACCTGGCGCCGATCACCGCCTGCACCGACGCGATCGCTCTGGCCGACCTGCCGCACGTGGACGGCGATGTGCTCGACGGTTACCTCAAGCGGGTCGCCGCCCAGGGGCTGGGCGCTTACGCGGCCGACCTGACCACCCCCGACATCGCGTCCGCCGGGCTGTCGGTCGCCCGGGTGATCGTGCCCGGCGCCTACTCCAACGCGCCCGCCGCCTTCCCCTTCCTCGGCGGGCACCGCCTGCGCGAGGACCCCGCCCGGCTCGGACTGCAGGCCGCCGATCAGGTCAATTTCGTCCCCCTGCCGCACACATGATCCCCGTCGACTCCCGAACCGGTCTTGTCACCGGCGTGCGCACCGCACTCCTGCGCGGGCGCCTGCATGTCGCCTTCGCCGACCTCGCCGCCACCGCCGGGTACGGCCTGCCGCTCGGCAACCCCACGGTCTGCGGCGCCTCCTGGCACGATCCCGCCGAGGCCCGCCGCCGTGCGCTGGGGGAGGCGGCCGAACGCCACTGCGGCCACCTCGTCCCCGAAGGGCGGCTGGTGGAGGCCGCCTGGCACGAGCTGGCCCCCGGCGCCGTCGACCCGCAGACCCTGGCGCTGTACTCAGCCGAACAGATCTCCCGCGACGGGTTCCCCTTCCTCGGCCTGGCGCGCGCCGACCGCACCCATTGGGTGCGAGGTACCCGCTGCGACGGCGCGCCGGTCTGGGTACCCGCCGCACTGGCCTGGCTCACCCCCTTTCGCGTGCGGTCTCGGCCCGTCGTCCTGCCGGTGTCGGCCGGGATCGCCGCGGGCCCCGACCTCGCCTCCGCGCGAGCCTCGGCGCTGGCGGAGGTCGTGGAGCGGCACGCCCTGGCCACCGCCTGGGCCTCGGGGCTCGCCTTCCCGGAACCGGCGGGCGTGCGGCTGCCCCAGGTGCCCGGGGTGCGGTTGAGCGCGCACACCGTACCGAACCTCCTGGACGCCCCGGTGGTGCTGTGCGTCGCCGAGGACACCGGAGAAGAGTTCGGCGGGACGGTGGGGGTCGGCTGCGCGCTCGTTCCCGGCGCCGCCGACCCGCTGACCGCGGCCGCCTGGAAGGCCGCGGCCGAAGCCGTCCAGTCCCTGGACACCACCGTCCAGCTCGCCGCGGGCGGCCTGCCCGAGTGGGAGCGCCCGCACGGCCCGCTCGCACCCCACCGTCCCGACCGTGCCTTCGCCTCCTCCTACCGGCCCGACCTCGCCGACATCACCGACGTCACCTGCCATCTGCAGCTCCTGGCCGACCCCTCCTTCTCCGCCCGCGTGCTGACCCGTCTGGCCCGCGGCGGGTTCACGGCACCCGCGGAGCCCACCGTGATGGGCCGCTTCGACACGGCCGCGGCGCTGGCCGCCCGCGGCCTGCAGGCCGTCACGGTGGACCTCACCGTCCCTGACGTCGCCGTCTGCGGCCTGGCCGTCGCCCGCGTCATCGTGCCCGGTCTGCGGGCCACGGCCCCGGCCGCCTTCCCCCTCCTGGGCGGCGGCGCCGATCCTCTCCCCGGTCGCCCCGACCTGTCGCCGGTGCCCCATGCCTGACCGCCCGTCCCGTTCCCCTGGACGGCCTGCGCCGTGAAGGGTTCGCCGCCAGCCAGGCCACGCCGGCCGAAGCCGAACCGCCCGGCGCGATCCTCGACGTACTCCGGCCGCGCGGCCGCCACGCCGACCACCCGAAGAAATTGCACCAGCCAGAAAGAGAGCACCTTCGATGAGACTCATCACCCCTCGCGCGGCCCAGGCCCTGCTCGCCGGAGCCACCGTGCTCGCCGCCGCCGCGTGCGGCCAGACCGCGAGCCCCGCCACGAGCACCACCGCCGCCGCGCAGGCCACCGCGCAGCCCTCGGCCACCCCGGTGGAGGTGAGCAACTGCGGCGCCACCTACCGCTTCGAGCGTCCGCCGCAGCGCATCGTCACCTCCAGCACGATCGCCACCGAGCTCGTGCTGGCCCTGGGCGCCCGCGACCGGCTGGCCGGCACGGTCGCCCCGGGCGAACTCCTGCCCGAGGTCGCCTCCGCCTTCGAAGGCGTGAACGTCATCGCCAAGTCCGCCTTCCCACCCCCTTCCAAGGAGACGGTCTTCGCCGCCAACCCCGACTTCGTGGTCAGCGGCTACGGCGACGACTACGGCCCCAAGGCACTCGGCGACCGGGCACAGCTGCACAAGGAGGGCGTCAACTCCTACCTGCTGTCGGGCAACTGCCCGGGCCGCAAGGCCACCGTCGAGGACACCTACACCGACATCCGCGAGCTGGGCCGCATCCTCGGCGCCCGGACCACGGCCGAGGACCTGGTGAGCAAGCTCACCGCCGAGGTGGAGGCCGTGAAACCGGTCTCCGGCACCCCCAAGGTGTTCGACTACGCGGGCGGCCTGGAGAAGCCGAGCACCGCCGGGTCCAACGGCCTGATCGACGACCTCATCCGCCGAGCCGGCGGCGAGAACGTCTTCCCCGAGGTGACCTCGTACGCGCAGATCTCCTGGGAGGAGCTGGTCAAGCGCGACCCCGACGCCATCGTCGTGGAGGACCAGGCGTTCGAGCCGGCCGACAAGGCGATCGCGTTCCTCACCTCCTACGAGCCGATCAAGGATGTCACCGCGATCAAGGAGAAGCGGTTCATCGTGATCCCGGTCAACGACACCCAGCCCGGCCTGCGCAGCGGCCGGGCGCTGAAGACGCTCGTCGCCGGATTGGCCAAGTGATCTCTCCGAAGGCGGAACCCCAGGACCCGCCGCCGGGGACGCCAGGGCCGCAGGAGCCACCGGGCTCCGCGAGACCCTCCGTCGCGGCTTCGAGACAGCCGAGACAGCGGGGCCCGGTGTCCGGCGCGCCGCGACGGCCGGCGCCGGCCGGCCGCCTGACCTTCCTCGGCACGCTGGCCCTGCTGTCGGCACTGCTGGCCGTATCGCTGGTCGCCGCCGTCGGTCTCGGGCCGGTCGCCATCGGTTTCGGCGACGTCGCCCGCATGCTCGGCCACCGGCTGCTGCCCTGGTTCGTGACCGAGGCGCCGGCCGGCCCCCAGGCGGTCATCGTGCTGGACATCCGCTTTCCCCGGGTGCTGCTCGGCGCGGTGGTCGGCGCGGGGCTGGCCCTCGTGGGCGCGGTGCTGCAGGCCGTACTGCGCAACCCGCTGGCCGACCCCTACATCATCGGAGCGAGCTCCGGGGCGTCCCTGGGCGCGGTGCTGGTGATGCTGGCAGGACTGTCACCGTTCGGGCCGCTGTCCCTGCCGCTGTCGGCCTTCGCCGGCGCCATGGCCGCCTTCGCGCTGGTCCTGGCGCTGTCACGGTGCGGAGGGCAGCTGGCGCCGACCCGGCTCATCCTCGCCGGTGTCGCGGTCGCCGCGCTCACCGAGGCCGTCACCAGCTACATCGTGCTCACCACACCGGACAAGGAGGTGCGCTCGGCGCTGTTCTGGACCCTGGGCGGCCTGTCCGGCACCCAGTGGCGCGACGTGGGCGTGCCCGCGCTCATCGTCGCCGCGGCCACCGTCTGGGCCGCCACCCGGGCGAGCCTGCTCAACGCCCTCGTGCTCGGCGACGAGGGCGCCACCGGCCTGGGCGTGGAGGTCGACCGGCTGCGGCTGCGGCTGATCGTCATGTGCGCGCTGGTCATCGGCGCGGTCGTCGCGGTGAGCGGCGGCATCGGCTTCGTCGCGCTCATGGTCCCGCACGCCGTACGGCTCGTGCTCGGCAGCGACAACCGCCGCCTGATCCCGCTCGCCGCGCTGACGGGAGCGCTCCTGCTCGTCTGGGTCGACGTGGCGGCCCGCATGCTCAACCAGCCCGACGAGATCCCCATCGGGGTGATCACCGCCGTGCTCGGCTCGCCCTTCTTCCTCATGTTGCTCATCCGCGCCGATCGAAGGGCCCTGCGGTGAACGTCGAGATCAAGGACGTCTCCTGGCTGCACGTGCTGCACGACGTCAGCCTCACGGCCGGTTCCGCGAAGGTGACCGGACTGATCGGTCCCAACGGCAGCGGCAAATCCAGCCTACTGCGGTGCGTCTACCGCCGGATCCGCCCGGACCGCGGCAGGGTCCTGATCGACGGCGCCGATGTGTGGCGGACCCCACCCCGCCAGATCGCCCAGCAGGTCGCCGCCGTCACCCAGGACACCCCCGCCGATCTCGACGACAGCGTCGAACAGATCGTCGCCCTGGGCAGGATCCCCCACCTCGGAGCGCTGGGCCGGCTCTCGGCCGCCGAACGGGCGCTCATCGCCGAGACGATGGAGCGGTGCGACGTCTCCGCTCTGGCGCACCGGCCGTTCGCGACCCTGTCGGGAGGCGAGCGCCAGCGGGTCCACCTCGCCCGCGCGCTGGTCCAGCAGCCCCGGCTGCTGATCCTCGACGAGCCCACCAACCACCTGGACCTGCGCCACCAGGTCGATCTGCTGCGACTGGTCCGCACGCTCGGCGTCACCGTCCTGGTGACCCTGCACGATCTCCAGCTCGCGGCCGCCGCCTGCGACCGCCTCGTCGTCCTCGACGGCGGGCGCATCGTCGCCGACGGCCCGGTGACCGAAGTGATCACCACAGACCTCCTGCGCGCGGTCTACCGGGTCGAGGCCGAGGTCGATCACGGACGTGACGGCCTGCCTCGGGTCTTCCTGCCGCTGGCCCGCCAGTCGCGCGACGCCTCCGCCACCCGGGTGCGTTGCCCCGGCCGGGCCGCAACGCAATGAATCGTATTTATTATTTTCTAATTTCTGGAAAATCGAAGGTGTCAGTAGGCTTCCGGCATGCAGGAGCCGGGCGCGGTGACGCCGTGCAAACACTGCGGGACGCCGATCGAGCAGCGGCCCGGGCGGGGACGGCCGAGGGCATACTGCGCGCAGGGGAACTGTCAGGCGGTGGCCAAGCGCGAACGCGAGATGCGACGGGCGACGCCGGGCCTTGAGGGGGCGCTGGCCAGGGCCGAGGAGTTCTACGAGCGCATGGAGAAGGGGATGATCGCGGCGATCGCCCCGCTGGCGCAGGTGCTGTCGGAGGAGCTGAGCCCGGCGGGGGTCGAGGCCAAGGTGAGCGCGGTGCAGGCCGAGGCTCACACCCGGGTGGCGATCGCGCGCACCGAGCGCGAACAGGCCTTCGAGCAGGTACGCCTGGCGCGGGAGGCCTCAGAGCACGCCCGGCGCGAGCGGGACGCGATGGCGCGCCGCGTGGAGGAGGCCAACGCCGAACGCGACACCGCGCTGGCCGACGCGGAGACCGCCAGGGAGCAGGCGCTGGCCGCGCTGCACGAGGCGGCCAGCACCGAACGCCGGGCCAGACAGGCCGAGCAGGAGGCCACCCGCAGGGCCCAGCGGGCCGAGGCCGCTCGGGACGCGGCGCTGAGGGAGATGGCCGAACGGGTGGAGGCCGCCGAGACCGAGGCGCGCCGGGCCGAGGCGCGCGCCTTCCACGATCAGGAGCGGTCCGGTCAGACGCGCGCCGACCGGGACCGGGCACTGGAGGAGACCAGGCAGGCCCACGAGGCCAGAGGTCAGGCCGAGCGGGACCGGGCGCTGGCGCGCGCCGACGCCGAGGCGGCCGCGCGCGCTCAGGCCCTGGCCGAGGCGGCCGAGGCGCGTTCGCGGGCGGAGCGAGTGGACAAGCAGACGGCGGATCTGGAGAGGCGGACGGCGCGCCGGATGGCCAAAGTCGAGGAACGCGCCGCAGAGAAGGTCGCCGAGGCGGGGGAGCGCGCGGCGGCCAAAGTCGCCGAGGCCCTCGCCGAACGCGACGAGGCGCGCATGCGGCTGGCCATGGAACAGATGCGCCTGACGGATCTGCGTGAGCAGCTGGAGGCACTGCGCGCCGAGTCCGCCCAGCTCAGGGAGCGCGCGATCACCGCTGAGCTGCGAGCCGAGACCGGCTGAGCCTCACCGGGGCCCGGCCGAGACGGGACCGGTTGAGTCTCACCGGGACCCCAGCTGAGCCGAGACCGGTGTGGCGAATCCGGCTCAGGGGGCTCGGCCCGGCTCCTCGCCAGAGCCGACGCCCGACGCCCTCGTCCCGGAAACAGCCCGCCGGTCGGGTCCGGCGGGTCTCGCCCTCGGCCTCGGCCTCGGCCTTCTGTCCGGAGGCGGTGTACGGCGCCTTCGACCTGTCACGTCCCGGCGCCTCATGCCGGCCACCGGTGGGCGGCGCGGAGGAGGCGGTTCGGGAGGAAGCGGCAGCCGGGGACCGGGCCTGCCCGGCCACAGAACGGCGACGGTGGCGATCGCGGAGATCGTCAGCAGCACACCCAGCAGGATTTCGAGAAGCGCGGCGGTCGACATCAAGTCCTCCCTCGACCTCGCTGTGATCATGTGACGACGAGGACGAAGGTCTTCCCACACCCCCGTATCGCACGAGGGCCACCCCGCCGGGTCTCCCTGTGCTCGGGGACCGTGATGACGATCGGGGTGTCGGACGGTGGGTACTCCCCTCCGTATCAATTCCACTATCGGTGCAGCTCAGGCCCGTAGTCAAACGCCCCCGCGGTAGAGCGCCCCTCGGGGATCCGCCTAACCTGGAAGGACGAGGGGAGTACTTCCAAGAGCCGATCCGGTCAGCACGGACGTTTCGCGATGTCCCCGGGCGGCCGCCCGCAGGCATAGGTGAAGGAGACCTCGAACAGCCGAGCGCGTTCGAGGAGGTTGCATGTCCGCCGAGGCGATCCTGTCGGTAGCCGATCTTGAGACGATCGGTTCGCCGAGACTGTGGACGATCACCGTGGCCGCTCTGATGGTCCTGCTGGGCGTGGACTTCGTGCTGACCCGGCGCCCGCACGAGGTACGGATGCGAGAGGCGGTGGGCTGGTCGGTTTTCTACCTGACACTGCCCCTGCTGTTCGGCGTTTACGTATGGAGGGTCTTCGGGTCCGATGTGGCGGTGGAGTTCTTCACCGGCTACGTGGTGGAGAAGTCCCTCTCGGTCGACAACCTGTTCGTGTTCATGCTGCTGCTGTCGGCCTTCGCGGTCCCCGCCGTGCTGGCCCAGCGCGTCCTGCTGTACGGCATCATCGGGGCCCTGGTGCTGCGCGCGATCTTCATAGCGCTGGGGGCGGCCGTCCTGCGGAGCGGCACCTGGGCGTTCCTGCTGTTCGGCGGGATACTGATCGTCACCGCCGGGAAGATCCTCAGGGACGCGCTGAGCGGGCAGCGGCAGGAGGTCGACATCTCCTCCATGCGCTCGATCCGGCTGCTGCGGCGCTTCATGCCGGTCACCGACGACTACCGCGGCTCTCACCTGGTTGTTCGCGAGGACGGCCGTCGTGCCCTGACCCCGCTTGCCCTGGCCATCGTGGCCGTTTTCGCCACCGACATCGTCTTCGCCATCGACTCGGTGCCCGCGGTGTACGGCGTGACCGAGGATCCCTTCCTCGTCTTCGCCACCAACGCCTTCGCCCTGCTGGGCCTGCGGGCGCTCTACTTCGTGCTCCTGGGCGCCCTGACGAAACTGCGGCACCTGAACCACGGGCTCAGCGTCATCCTGGCCTTCATCGGGGTCAAGCTCGTCCTGCACTGGGCGCACGGCACCTGGGCGTGGGTCCCGGAGATTCCCACCCCGGTCTCGCTGGGGGTCATCGTCGCCGTTCTGATCACCATCACGATCACGAGTGTGCACGCCAACCGCCGCGACGCGAAGTCCGCCTCCTCACCCGACGAACGCGAGCCTCGCTCGCGGCCGACGGGCTGACGTTTCGTGCCGGGCACGCGGGTGGTGACCGATGACGCCTGCGGCGGTGATCGTGTCGTGGCGGGCGTTCCGGTGGGTGGTCAGGCCTGTGGCGCGTCCTGTGTTGCGGGTTCGGGGTTCGGGGTGGGGGTGGGGGTGGGGGGTGGGCTGGTTTCGGGGTGTGGGGGTGGGTCGCTGAGCT
>NZ_JBPXMC010000034.1:0-90142 GCF_051918885.1 Streptosporangium sp. OZ121 | reverse complement strand
CACTACTCGAACAGGAAGCGAGGGCATCATGACCACACGACGCAGCCGGGGAGACGGCGGCCTGCACTGGGACGAGAAACGACAGCGCTGGATCGCCACGGCCAGTCTCGGCCATGACCCGAGCGGCAAGCGGGTCATCAAGCGTGGCAGCGGCAGGACCAAGACGGAGGCCAAGGCCAAGCTCAAGGAGGTGTTACGCGACTACGAGGACGGCCTTGCCATCGCCCCATCGGATTACACGGTCGCGCACGCCGTGAACGACTGGTTGACCTACGAACTCAGTAGGCGGGACACGTCCACGGTGGAGACCGGCAAGATCCTTTGCCGGAATCACGTCATACCCGCGCTGGGGGCACGGAAGCTGCGCGACCTGAGTGCACAGGATGTGGACAAGTGGCTCGCCGACAAGGCCGCCACTCTCAGCACCAGCACCGTGCAGCTTCTCCGCTCCTACCTGAACCGCTCGGTCAAGCGCGCGATGGCGAGAGACAAGGTCAAGCGGAACGTCGTGGAGCTGTGCGCGGTCCCGAAGGGCAAGGAGGGCCGTCCCTCCAAGGCTCTCACGCTTGCTCAGGCGGAAGCCGTGCTCAAGGCGTCCGAGGGTAGCCGGATGCACGCCTACATCGTGGTCGCCCTGCTCACCGGAGCACGGACGGAGGAGCTGCGGGCGCTGACGTGGTCACATGTGGATCTGGAGGGCAGGCAGGACGAACCACAGGTGCCGCCGCATGTGGCCGTGTGGCGCTCCGTGCGAACCGGTGGAGACACGAAGACCCGGAAGTCCCGGCGTACGCTGGCGCTGCCCGACCACTGCGTGAAGGCGCTCATGACCCATCGGGAGCAGCAGGACAAGGACCGCGCCTCGGCGGGTGAACGATGGCAGGAACACGACCTCGTGTTCGCGTCGGCGGCGGGCACTCCGCTGGACGCGGCCAACGTGCGGCGGGCCTTCCGGTCGATCATCAAGGACGCTGGCCTCGACCCGGCGCAGTGGTCGCCCCGAGAGCTGCGGCACAGCTTCGTGTCCGTGCTCTCCGACAGCGGCATCCCCCTGGAGGAGATCTCCCGCCTGGTCGGCCACAGCAGCACGGCCGTCACGGAGCTGGTCTACCGCAAGCAGATCCGGCCCGTACTCCAGGGCGGCGCGATCGTCATGGATCGGATCTTCAAGGCGTGACCGGGAATGATAGTCACGCACTTAGACACGCAGAAGGCCCCCATGATCATCATGAGGGCCTCTGAGCTGGAGCCGCCTTGGGGAATCGAACCCCAGACCCCTTCATTACGAGTGAAGTGCTCTGGCCGACTGAGCTAAGGCGGCGTGCCGTGTTTCACCACGGCCTACGGCAGTCTACAGGCTCCCGGGGCCTTCCCGCGCCCTGGAATCAGCTGATCTTGGGGCACCGGGTTCCGTCCTTGGGAACGGTCAGATCGATCAGGTAGTCGTCCACCAGGCGGTCCACACATTCCGAGCCCGTCAGGTAGGCGGTGTGCCCGTCACCGTCGAAACCGACGAGGACACCGGAGGAGAGCTGGGAGGCGAGAGCCTCGGACCACTGGTAGGGCGTGGCCGGGTCGCGTTCGGTGCCGACGACCATGATGGGCGGGGCTCCGGGAGCGTCGATCTTGGCCCGCGGGCCTCCCTTGGCCGGCCAGTACGCGCAGGGCAGCGAGCTCCACATGACGTACGCGCCGAAGAGCGGGGCGTCCTTGGCCGACTCCCGGGCCGCCGTGGCGTAGGCGCCGGAGTCGCGGGGATAGGGGGCGTCGACGCAGTTGACGGCCAGGTTGGACTCGGTCTGGTTGGTGTACTCGCCGTTCGCCTCGCGGTCGATCAGCAGGTCGGCCAGGCGGAGCAGGGTGGTGCCGTCGCCCTTCAGCGCCCGGCCGAGTGCCTGGCGGAGAACCGGCCAGGCCTGCCGGTCGTAGAGCGGGGTGATCAGGCCGAGGGTGGTCCAGGCCTCGGTCACCGTACGGCCGTCGCCCGTCCCATTCGTCAGGGGAGCCGTGTCCGCGCGGCGGAGCAGGGCGGCGATCTCCGCGCGGGCGGAGCCGACGGAGCCGCGGAAGGGGCAGTCGGTGGCGGTGAGGCAGTCGCCGAGGAACGCGTCGAGGGCGACCTCGAAACCGCGTGCCTGCGCGGTGTTCATCTCCAGCGGGCTGAGCGAGGGGTCCACGGCGCCGTCCAGGACGAGGGCGCGTACGCGGGTGGGGAAGAGGTCCGCGTAGGCGGCGCCCAGCTGGGTGCCGTACGACTTGCCGAGGTAGGTGAGGCGGGAGTCCCCGACCGCGGCGCGCAGCAGGTCCATGTCCCGGGCGGCGTCGATCGTGCCGACGTGCGGCAGGAGCCTGCCCGAGCGGGCCTGGCAGCCGGAGGCGAACCGCCGCGAGCCCTCCTCCAGCATGGTGACCTCCCCCGGCGAGTCGGGCGAGCTGTCGAGGCCGACGTAGGTGTCCAGCTCACTCGTCGACAGGCACCGGACGGGCGCGGACCCGCCGACCCCGCGCGGGTCGAAGCCCACGACGTCGAAGCGGTCTCGTACGGCCTTGCTCACCGCCGTGCGGGCACCTCGCGCGTACTTCACCCCGGAGGCGCCGGGTCCGCCGGGGTTGAGAAGGATCGAGCCGATCCGGTCGCCCGAGGCGGGCAGCCGGATCACGCTGAGCTCGATCTTCTCGCCGTCCGGCTTGGCGTGGTCGAGGGGAACCGGGAGCTTCGCGCACTCGAAACCGTCCCCGCACTCCTCCCAGCCGAGCGACGCTCTCCCCGCCTCGCCACCGCCCGTACCGCTGCCGGAACCGGCGTTGGCGTCGGTTCCGGTGCACGCGCTCGCCAGCAGGGTCACCACCGCCGCCAGTACGGCGACCACCTGGGATCTCACGCCTTGTCCGCTCCGTAGTCCGTGGGTCGGGATCGCACGCGGGTCCGGCGAGGGGAGCCGACGCGCGCGGAGAGGCTGACCGCTCGCATCCTACGCCCGCGCCGGACCCCGCGACCGCGCATCGCCCAGGCGGACACGCGGGCCGCGAGCGGCCACGTGGCACGGACCCCGGGAGGCCGTGCCACGTCGTTCACCAGACCGAAGACTTGCGGGCGTCCAAGGGATCATGACCCGGGCGGGCCTCGGAAAGCCCCGGTCACCCCTCCGGTCCGCCGTCGGCGACCTTCACCGCGTCCCCATACGCCGCGTCGTGCTGCTTGCGCGGCGAGCACACCGACGCCGACGGGCACGCGCAGCGGCGTCCGCCGTCCTCCAGGCGGACCACGACGGAGTCGGAGGGTACGTTGCGGCCCACGACGGTTCCCGCCCCCTCGGGGGTGTCGACCTTCAGCCCGACGCGGGGCATCCTGCTGTGCGCGTCGAGATAGAGCGGGTGCTCGTACTTCAGGCAGCACATCAGCCGCCCGCACGCTCCCGCGATGCGCAGCGGGTTGACCGGCAGGTCCTGGTCCTTGGCCATCCGGACGGAGACCGGTTCGAAGTCCTTGAGGAAGGTGGCGCAGCACAGGTCACGGCCGCAGGGGCCGATGCCGCCCTGCAGGCGTGCCTCGTCGCGGGGGCCGATCTGACGCAGTTCCACCCGGGCGCGCAGGTTGCGGGCCAGGTCGCGGACGAGAGCGCGGAAGTCGACCCGCTGGGGGGCCGAGAAATAGACCGTGTAGACGTTCTCGGCGTCCGTGTAGTCGACGCCGACGACCTTCATCGGCAGCGTGTGCCGCTTGATCAGGCGCTTGGAGACGCTGCGGGCCTCGGCGCGCCGCCGCTTGTTGCCCTCGTCGCGGGTCAGGTGCTCCTCGTTCGCGATGCCCGCGCACACCGGCAGCCCGCCGATCTCCTCGCTCGTCCACTGGGGCGCCCAGACGCACTCGGCGACCTCGGGCCCGGCGTCGGTGGGAACCAGCACCTTGTCTCCGACCTTGGGACTGTGCTCACCGGGATCGAGGTAGTACAGCCTGCCGTAGCGGGTGAAACTCACCGCCATGATCATGCCCATATGGCTCCAAACCTGGGGGTACGGCTCGTGCTCACCCTACGCGTCATACCCAGGGACGCGGAGAGCCGCCCGAAGCCCCCGCCGCCGGCTGCGACGAGCCCCGTACGCCCCTCCGGCCGGCCTGCGCGTCTCTCACTCGTTCCCTGGAAACCCATCCCCTGGCCGGGGACTCCGTCGACGTCGCGGCGCCGGCGCGGTCCCTGGCCAGGGGCTTTTCGTGGGAGAGCATTTCGATCACTGGATCGGGAGTTCCTCCCGAAGACGACAGGGTCACGTCACGGAGACGCCCTGCCGGGCCGTCCGCCGCTCCGGTCAGCGGCCGAGTTCGGCGAAGGACTTCTCCCAGCGATTGACGATCATGGAGAGGTCGTAGTTCCTGGCCGTCCGGAGAGCGTTCTCGGCCATCCGGCGGCGCCCCTCCTCGTCGTCGATCATCTGGATCAGCCCACCGGCCAGGGCGTCCACGTCGTCGGCGGGGACCAGCAGCCCGTTCACCCCGGAGGTGATGATCTCGCGGGGGCCCCGGGGGCAGTCGAAGCTGATCACCGGCACCCCGGAGGCGAACGCCTCGATGATGGTCATGCCGAAGCCCTCGAACCGGGAGCTGACCGCGTGGATCGAGGCCTTGGCGAGCTCGCCCTCGATGTCTCCGGTGGGACCCATGAACGTGACGTTGTTGTGCAGGCGCAGCTTGACGGACTGCCTGACCAGCTTGTCGCCGACCCGGCCCTCACCGTAGATCCGCAGCTTCCAGTCCGGGCGTTCCCTGGCCACCCGGACGAACGCCTTCAGCAGCCGGTCGTACCCCTTGACCGGCACCAGCCTGCCCGCGGCCAGCACGATCCGGTTCTCCTGCCTGGAGCGCGGACGCGGCCCGCCGGGCAGCCCGTTGCCGATGGTGAACACCCGGGTGGACGACCCGTTGAGCATCTTGCGGTAGTCGTGCTCGTCGGCCTCGGTGAGGGTCACGACGGCGTCGAGCTTCGGGTACCACGTCCGGATCTCCTCGAAGATCCCGGGCTGGTGGGCCTCGAAGTGCAGGTGCTCCTGGGCGATCGTGACGACCCGCTTGCGGGCGTACCTCGCGGCCATGATGTTGAGTCCCGCGCGGGTGGTGATCAGCACGTCGCTGCGGAGCCTGCGCAGCTCGCGGACGAGAACCTCGTCACTCCAGGCGCTGAAGGAGGCGTACGCGCGCTCCTCGGGGTGGATCAGCGCGCTCTCCCGCGCGCCCAGCCGCTCGGCTTTCTTCGTGTACGGCCAGCGGACCCTGGCACCCTCCCTCAGGTCCACCAGCGAGCGCAGGCGAACCTGCGAGCCCAGCGGCAGGAAGGGGCTGTCGACGTGCTGGAAGACGCTGACGACCTCGACCTCGTGCCGCTCCGACAGGGCGGTGGCGAGGTCGAAGGTGGCGCGGATGGTCCCGCCCATGCCGTAGGCGTTGAGGATGAGAAAGGAGATCTTCACGAGCTCACCTCCTCGATGCTGAGCGCGACGGCGAGGCTGTCGGTCTCGGTGTAGTACGGCCGGACCCTCACCTGCCCGACACGCTGGGCAGGAAAACGAACTTTGGCCTTCTTATCTGTTATGTCATCAAGTCGGGTCGCCAGCGGCAGCCGCATTCCGGAGACCTCCGCGTAGAGGTCCCAGAAGACCCGGCGCCGCACCTGCGTCTCGGCCATCGGCGCGATCTCCACCCCTCCCTCGAACCACCGCCCCTGGAAGCTCGCGGGCCCGCTCACGGGCTCCGGCCCCCGGCGGGCCACCGCCACGAGCCTGGCCGCCCCCCGGATCGGATCGCCGTACGCGATGGCGCCCTCCACCTGGATCACGCCGTCCTCCGCGGTCACGCGGATCACCTCGACGTACGGCTCGACCTCGCGGA
This sequence comes from Streptosporangium sp. OZ121, assembly GCF_051918885.1. Classification (NCBI taxonomy): domain Bacteria; kingdom Bacillati; phylum Actinomycetota; class Actinomycetes; order Streptosporangiales; family Streptosporangiaceae; genus Streptosporangium; species Streptosporangium sp. OZ121. The sequence continues at coordinate 84,261 of NZ_JBPXMC010000034.1, read as the reverse complement.
CCTGCAGGCCCAGCGTGCCGAGGGAGGTACGGAACGCCCTGATCTCCCGGTTGCGGCGGGTCTCGGCGTAGGACCACAACCCGTCGAGCGAGAACCCCGGATCGTCGGTGAAGACGGGCTCGCCGCCGCGCGACGCCATCCAGACACCCGCGGACAGTGCCGTCAGCTCCGCGGCCCCGCACTCCTCACCGGTCTCCACGTGCCGCAGGACGATCTCCGCGCCGTTTCCGCCATTCCCGCCATTCCCGGCGTTCCCGGTATTCCCGTCGTTTCCGTCGACCGGCTCGGGCCATTCGATCCTCAGCGTGTCGTCGTTGCCCACACGGCTCGTGACGGCCCGCCCGCTCACGGACGGAATCACTCCGTGGCGTGCCCCAATGCTCACCAAGCGTCCCCCGGTCTTCTCTGCTCATCCCCGTAGAGCAGGACACTGTCCACCGATTTACAACGAAATAGCTTATTTTTTCCTGTTAATCCTAACGACACACACTCGTACTTTGAGGTGACTTAGCGGTGAATGGTTCCATCTAATCGTAAACAGGCGGGTAGTGACCGCTTGGTGATGGCCAGTACCCCCTTCTCACCAGCAGATATTCGCCGAGGCATCCAGGAGAAATTCCGAAGCGTCCGATACCGGCCAGAGCCGATCTCCCCGAACTCCGCCCCCCGGCGAACCAGGAGATGCCCGCCCGAACCATGGCATCCAGAAGTGCCCGCGAGACGGGGTATCGGCAAGACTCGTGTCACCGGGTACACGAGTCTCCCCGACACCCCGATGTGGCCGGTCAGCTTCGCGGTTCGTCGTTCGGTCGCGGGTCTCGGCGTTCCAGCGCGGCCTCGAAGGAGCGGAGTGCGGTGACGACGGTCGCGCGTTCGGCGGGTGACAGGCCGCTCATGACGTGTTCCCAGGCGGTGGCGCTGCCGGACAGCCAGGCGCGGATCGGTTCGGCGTAGGCCGGGGTGATGGCGATGATCCGGCGGCGACGGTCGGCGGGGTCGGCGGTCCGCTCCAGGACACCTGGCCGCACCAGTTCGCTGACCATGAGGCTGACGGTCGTCGGCGCCACCTCCAGCCGATCGGCGAGCTCGTTCACGCCGGCGGGGCCGTCATATTCCAGGTGGGCCAGCAGGGCCAGGTGCCGGGGCGCCAGGTCGAGGTCCCGCAGCTCCGGCGGAATCGGCAGACGTTTGGCGCGGCCGACGAGCCGGGGCATGAGCAACAGCAGGGTGCGGACGGCCTCGTTGACGGCGATACCACCCGGTTCAGTGGACATCAGCAACCCCTCACCGATACCTTTAAGCTTAAAGCCTTTAGGGTCAAAGGAAACGAGGTTCACCGTGCCGCATCTGACCGCCCATCTTCCAGACGCCAGGCTAGCGGGCAACGAAGCCGAGCTCGTGACCGCCCTGACCGAAGCGATCGTCAGCGTCTACGGCGAGTGGGCGCGGCCGCTGGTGAGCATCCGGCTGTCCGGCGTTCCCGCGGGCCGCTTCGCCCAGGGGGGCGTGCCCGTGGACACCAGCGTCTCGGTCACGTTGGGCGTCCGGTCAGGCGCGTTCGAACGCCCCGACGCCGCCGAGATCACCGCCCGCCTCGGCGCCGCCCTCACCGACGCGATCACATCGGTCCTCGGCGAGGAACTCCGCCCGGGCACCATGGTCGAACTCCTCGCCTCCCCTCCTGAGCGGACCTTCGTCGGCGGCGCCCTCGCCCCGTGACCGCTCCACGCTGAAGCCGGGCCGACGTCGAGGCCGGCACGGCCCGGAACCGGACCGGCTCACAGCCGGGGCCGGTGCAACGAGATGGTCATCGACTCGACCGCCATCTGCGGGCTGACGTTGGACGCCAGCCGCCTCCGGCAGCGCATGATCGCGTCGATCCTGAGCAGGGTGTCCTCCGGTGTGGAGGCGCGGGCCAGCTCCTCCAGGTCGGCGCGGCGGTCCTCGCCGGACAGCTCCACGTGCGCGCCGAACTGCACCGCCAGCACGTCCCGGTAGAACGCCACCAGGTCGAGCAGGGACGCGTCGATGACGTCGCGCTTGGTGCGGGTCGCCCGGGACTTCTGCCGGTCCTCGAGATCCTTGAGCGCGCCGGCACCGCCGCGGATCAGGCCCCTGTTGAGCCCCTTGCCGGTGGAGCCCTCGCCGTAGACCTGGCGCAACTCGGTGATCTCCGACTCGTTCAGCACCGCGGTGACCGCGGCGGCCTCGTCCTCGGCGGTCTTCACCAGCCGCTCGGCGGCCATCACGCACTCCCCGACGCCGGTCAGCGACCGGGGGATGGACAGCACCGCCTCGCGTCGCGCACGCGCCTCCGCGTCCAGCGCCAGCCTGCGGGCGCGGTCGATGTGCCCCTGGGCGGCCCTGGCGGCGAACTCCGCCATCCCCGGCGGCACGTTCTCGCGCGTGGCCAGCACGTGGGCGACCGCCGCGGTGGGCGGGGTGACGAGCGTGACGAGCCGGCAGCGGGACCTGATGGTGATCATCATGTCGTCCGGGGAGGGCGCGCAGAGCAGCCACACCGTCTTCGGCGGCGGCTCCTCGATGGCCTTGAGCAGCGCGTTGGACGCCCCCTCGGTCGCCCGGTCGGCGTCCTCGAACAGCACGACCCGCCAGCGGCCCAGCGTCGGCGCCCCGGCCGCGCGCAGGATGAGCCGCCGGGTGTCCTTGATGCCGTACGAGAGCCCCTGCGGGCGGACGATCTCCAGGTCGGGATGGGAGCCGACCGCCACCTGGTGGCACATGTCGCAGTGGCCGCACCCCTGGTCGGGGCAGAACAGCGCGGCGGTGAACGCCCGCGCGGCCTCCTCGCGCCCGGACCCGGGCGGCCCGGTGAACAGCCACGCGTGGGTCATCCCGGCGCCGCGCCCCCCGGCCAGCAGGTCGGCCCCGGCCGCCGCCGCCCGGCGGAGCGTCGCGGCGGCCCGCTCCTGCCCCACAAGATCATCAAAGACTCCCACGTCCCCCAACCTACCGCCGGGGACACGGGCTCAGTCGCGGATCGCGCTCCCGGCACGGCCCGAGCCCACCCGTACCGGCCACCGCCACGCGGGCTCAGTCACGGATGGCGGGCATGGTCCCGGTGACGTCCTCCGACTCCCGCGGCACCGGGTCGGGCAGGATCTCGCGGACCCGGTCCTGGATGATCGAGGAGATCTGGTTCTGGGGCAGGGTCCCGTCGACGACCAGGTAGCGGTCGGGCTCGGCGGCGGCCAGCGCCCGGAACTCGCGGCGGACGCGCTCGTGGAACTCCAGGGGCTCCGACTCGATGCGGTCGGCGGCCCCGCCCAGCCGGGCCAGCCCCACCGACGGCGGGGTGTCGATGAGCACCGTGAGGTCCGGGACGAGCCCGCCGGTGGCCCAGCTGTTGATCCTCGTGACGTCCTCGGCCTCCAGCGCCCGGCCCGCGCCCTGGTAGGCGAGCGACGAGTCGACGTAGCGGTCGGAGATCACCATCGAACCCCGGTACAGGGCCGGGCGGATGACCTTCTCCACGTGCTCGGCCCGGTCGGCCGCGTACAGCAGCGCCTCGGACCTCGCGGACAGCCCCTGGTGCACCGCGTCGAGCAGGATCGCGCGCAGCCGCATCCCCACCTTCGTCGAGCCGGGCTCGCGGGTCTGCACGACGTCGAAGCCCTGGTCACGCAGCCAGATCGCCAGCAGCCTGGACTGGGTGGTCTTCCCCGACCCCTCGCCGCCCTCGAACGCGACGAACATCCCGCGCCCCTGCTCGGCGCTCTCGGGGGCGAACCGCTCGCCGCGCACCGCGGCGACCAGGTCGGCGACGATCGAGACGCCCCTGCGGTCGTCCATCTGCCGCAGCGCGACGATCCCGACGATCGTCGCGAGCAGCCCGCCGACCAGCATCACCAGGTTGGAGCCGTCGAACCGGTAGACCGGCTCCTGGCCGACCCTGATCTGGTGCTCGCCGAACAGGCCCGCCAGGGTCGGTGCGACCGCGACCACCAGCAGCAGGGTCACCCGGGCGAGCGACTGCAGGAAGGAGAACGTACGGCCCCGCAGGCTGTCGTCCACCTCCAGCCCGATCATGGTGTAGCCGATGATCCAGGCGATCCCGGCGCAGGCGCCGAGCAGCACGGTCAGCAGAACGACGATCACCAGGTTGTGGACGAGCGCGATCGCGACGAGGACCAGCCCGGCCACCACGATCGACAGGCCGAACAACCTCCGCCGCGACAGCTCCCTCAGCAGCCTGGGCCCGAAGAACATGCCGGACGCCATGCCGACGAAGACCGCGCCGAAGACCACGCCGTACGCCGCGTCGCCGCCGCCCAGCGCGTCCACGTAGATCTTGGCCACCCCGACCACCGCGCCGCCGGCGGCGAACGCGCCCAGCATGCCGATGATCAGACCCCGGATCAGCCGGTTGCCGCCGACGAACCGCCAGCCCTCGAAGATCTGCCGCAGCACCGACGGCGTGGAGGTGGCCCGCGCGCCGCTCCTCGGGATGTCCTTGAGCGAGAAGATGACGACGGCCGAGACCAGGTACGCGAGCGCGCTGATGAACAGCGCCAGGTAGGTCTCGCGCTGGGCGAGGAAGGGCACCAGCCTGCCCAGGAAGTCGTCGGCGACCGACAGCAGCGCGAACAGCAGCGCCGCGATGGGCGCGGTGCCGTACGTGACCAGGAGGTTGAGCTGGTTGGCCTCCTCCAGCCGCTCCTTGGGCACCAGGTTGGGCACCGTGGCGTCCTTGGCCGGGACCCAGAAGAGGTTGACGCACTCGACCAGGAACGTGGCGATGATCACCCACTGGTAGCTGCCGATCAGCGGGATCGACAGCACCAGCGCGAAGCGCAGGAGGTCGCAGAAGAACATCGTCAGCCGCCGGTCGAACCGGTCGGCGAACGCGCCCGCGAGCGGGCCCAGCAGGATGGCCGGGAGCATCTTCGCCACGAAGACACCGCCGATGGCCAGGCTCTGGACCTTGTAGCCCGACGCCGCGGTGAGGTTGCCCGCGAGGGCGGTCAGCGCCAGGAGGTTGAGCCAGTCTCCCAGGCTGCACACCGACATCGCCGTCCACAGCTTGCGGAACGGGGCATTGGCCAGCACGTGGGGGGGCTTGCGTCGCGCGGTGCTCCGGCCAGGGGTGGTCATAGTGTCAGCGTATCCAGATGCTCGCTGGGCTGGGGAAAACACCAGCCAGGCGGAAATGCCCGGCTGCCCGTCGCATGAGGGTAATACGTCCGCCCCGTACCTCGCAGGTCACCCCTGCGAAAAGAAGCGCCCGGGACCGCTGTTTCCAGAGGTGCTCGTGGAGAGAGTGCCGGAGGTGCTCACCGCGGGATTGTTCAAGGCGCTCACCCCGAGGACGCCGGAGGTGGCCGGAGGTGCTCGTGGCGGGATTGTCAGAGGCGCTCGCGGTGGACTTCCAGCAGGGTGATCTCGGGAGGAGCGCCCACCCGGACCGGCGGCCCCCAGAAGCCCGCGCCCCGCGTCACGTACACCTGGGTGCCGTCCACCTCGCCGAGGCCGGAGACGACCGGCTGCTGCATCGGGACGACCAGGTTGAAGGGGACCATCTGACCACCGTGCGTGTGGCCGGACAGCTGGAGGTCCACGCCGTACGTGGCCGCCTGGACGGCCTGGACCGGCTGGTGGGCGAGCAGGACGGTGGACCGGGAACGGTCGCGGTCGCCGCCCAGCGCCCGCTCGAAGTCGGGACCGTCCCCCGAGGCGACGCCGCCGAGGTCGTTGACCCCCGCGAGGTCGAGCACGGCTCCCCCGTGGGCGATCTCGACGCGCTCGTTGCCGAGCGGGCGGACGCCGAGCCCGCGCAGCTCCTCCATCCACTCCTGCGGGCCGTTGGCGGTGTAGTACTCGTGGTTGCCGGTGACGAAGTAGGCGCCGTAGCGGGATTCGAGGTCCTCCAGCGGCCTGGCCAGCGGGCCGAGTTCGGCCACCGTGCCGTCGACCAGGTCGCCGACGACGGCGACCACGTCGGCCTTCAAGGAGTTGATCATGCGAACGATGCGCCGGGTGTGTTCCGTACCGGTGAGCGGGCCCAGGTGGATGTCGCTGACCACCGCGAACCGCAGGCCGCTCAGGCGCGGATCCAGCCTGGGCAGCACGACCCTGACCGGTTCGATCACCGGGTCGCCGAGAGCCGTCCCGACCCCGAAACCGACCGTGCCCAGCGCCCCCGCCCCGGCGGCGACCGCGGCCGTACGGGCGATGAACAGCCTCCTGCTCATCCCGGCCGGATCGTTCGCCCCGCCGGTGGCCCCTCCGCCGCGCCGCGCGTCCCCGGCACCCGGAACGACGATCACACCGCCGATCGCGGAACCCGTCTCGGGCTCATCCCGGCCGGCGGCATCGGACCGAACGGCGGGCACCGGCCGAGCGGCCACGAGCGCGGTACTCGCCGCCCTGCGGGCGGCCACTCCCGGCGGAACCCGGCGGCGCTCCGCCCGCAGCTCCACCACGCGCAGGACCGTCAGGGCCACGACCCGGGGAATCTCCAGGAGCACCAGGAACACGAAGAGGTAGAACATCACCGCGATCCAGAAGAACCCCGGCCACGCCAGGAAGTGACCCCACTCGCTACGGGAGGCGACCAACGTCACCGGGGCGAGCACGGCCAGGGCGACGAGGATCCACGTCAGCACCCGACGGGTCCGTCCGGGTCGCGTGGTCGAGCGGATCAGGCGATGCCACAGGTAGCAGTGGACCAGCGTGATCGCGAAGACGACCAGCGACACGAAGCCCACGATCGTCACTCGCCTCTCCCGTTCGCCCACCGGCCGCTCCCGGCGCGTTCCGAAGAACGCCCGGGACGGCGAATGCGTTCCCAGAACCCCGGAAGTTCCGAAAATCCGGGAAAGCGGGGCGTCGGGCCTTCACCCAGCGTCACCGGAACCCCGGAACCCGGGCGTCACCGGAGCCCCGGGAACAGGGCGCAGGCCTTCACCCCGCGTCACCGGAGCCCCGGGAACAGGGCGTCAGGCCTTCGCCTTGGCCCGGGTGGTGCGGGGGCGCTTGGGCGCCGGGCCACGGGCACGGCGGTCGGCGAGGAGCTCGGCGGCGCGCTCGGTGGTGATCTGCTCGACCTCGTCACCCTTGCGCAGGGAGGCGTTGGTCTCCCCGTCGGTGACGTAGGGCCCGAACCGCCCCTCCTTCACCACGATCGGCTTCTTGGAGACGGGATCCTCACCCAGTTCGCGCAGCGGCGGCGCCGCGGCGGCCTGCCTCCCCCTGGCCTTGGGCTGGGCGAACAGCTCCTTGGCCCGGTCGAGGGTGACCGTGAACAGCTCCTCCTCCGACGCCAGGGAGCGCGAGTCGGTGCCCTTTTTGACGTACGGCCCGAATCTGCCGTTCTGGGCGGTGACCTCCTGGTCGTCGATCACCCCGAGCACCCGGGGCAGCGACAGGAGCTTCAGGGCGTCTTCCAGGGTGACGGTGTCCAGGGACATCGTCTTGAGCAGCGACCCGGTGCGCGGCTTGGGAACGTCGGCCTTCTTGGTCCTCTTCTTGGCGCCCTCGGCCGGCGGCGCCTCCTCGGGCAGGATCTCGGTGACGTACGGGCCGTAACGACCGTCCTTGGCCACGATCACGTGCCCGGTCACCGGGTCCTTGCCCAGCTCCCGGTCACCCGTCGGGCGGGAGAACAGCTCCTCGGCCATCTCGGCGGTGAGCTCGTCGGGAGCCAGGTCCTCCGGCACGTTCACCCGGGCGCCGTCGCGGTCCAGGTACGGGCCGTAGCGGCCCACCCGGATCATGATGTCGGTGCCCCTGATCGAGAACGAGCTGATCTCCTTGGCGTCGATCTCGTCGAGATCGGTGACCATCTCCTTCAGGCCCTCGTCGCCGTCCACGCCGAAGTAGAACCGGCGCAGCTCCGGCACCCGCTCCGCCCTGTCGTTGGCGATGTCGTCGAGGACCTTCTCCATGTCGGCGGTGAAGTCGTAGTCGACGAGGTGGCCGAAGTGCTGCTCCAGCAGGTTGACCACCGCGAACGCCAGGAAGGACGGCACCAGGGCCGTGCCCTTCTTGAAGACGTACCCTCGGTCGAGGATCGTTCCGATGATCGACGCGTACGTCGACGGGCGGCCGATCTCCCGGTCCTCCAGCTCCTTGATCAGCGACGCCTCGGTGTACCGCGCGGGCGGCTTGGTGGCGTGCGCCAGCACGTTGAGGGCGGACGCGGTGAGCGGGTCGTTCTCGGTCAGGTTCGGCAGGCGCTTCTCGGAGTCGTCCCGGTCGGTGGACGGGTCGTCCGCGCCCTCGACGTAGGCCTTCAGGAAGCCGTGGAAGGTGATGGTCCGCCCGGAGGCGGTGAACTCGACCCGCTCGCCGGAGCCTGACGTGCCGTCCACCTTGACGGTGACCGACTCGCCGACCGCGTCCTTCATCTGGGAGGCCACGGTCCGCTGCCAGATCAGCTCGTACAGGCGGAACATGTCGCCGCTCAGCCCGGTCTCGCCCGGCGTGCGGAACTCCTCGCCCGAGGGACGGATCGCCTCGTGCGCCTCCTGCGCGTTCTTGACCTTGCTGGCGTAGACGCGCGGCTTGTCGGGCACGTACGCCGCGCCGTACAGCTTGATGGCCTGGCTGCGGGCCGCCGCGACGGCGGTCTCCGACAGCGTGATGCTGTCGGTTCGCATGTAGGTGATGAAGCCGTTCTCGTACAGGCGCTGGGCGACCTGCATGGTCGACTTCGCGGAGAAGCCCAGCTTGCGGCTGGCCTCCTGCTGCAGCGTGGTCGTCCTGAACGGCGCGTACGGCTTGCGGGTGTACGGCTTGCGCTCGACGGACCTGACCTTGTACGGCACCCCGGCCAGGCGCCCGGCCAGGGCGTGGGCGGCCTGCTCGTCGAGGTGGAGCACGTCGGCGCTCTTGAGGGTGCCGTTGCTCGCGAAGTCGCGGCCCTGGGCGACGCGCTTGCCGTCCACGCCGGTGAGCATGGCGGTGAACTCGTGCGGGACCTCGTCGCGGCCGGTGTCGAGCAGCGCCTGCAGGTCCCAGTAACTCGCGCTGGTGAACGCCAGGCGCTCGCGCTCGCGCTCCACGACCAGCCGGGTCGCCACGGACTGCACGCGCCCGGCGGACAGCTTGGGCTTGACCTTCTTCCACAGGACCGGGCTGACCTCGTAGCCGTAGAGGCGGTCGAGGATGCGCCTGGTCTCCTGGGCGTCGACCAGCCTCAGGTTCAGGGCGCGGGGGTTGGCCACCGCCTCCTGGATCGCCCGTGGCGTGATCTCGTGGAACACCATGCGGTGGACCGGGACCTTGGGATTGAGCACCTCACGGAGGTGCCAGGCGATCGCCTCGCCCTCGCGGTCCTCGTCAGTGGCGAGATAGAGCTCGTCGGCGTCCTTGAGCAGCTGCTTGAGCTTGCTCACCTGTGCCTTCTTGTCGTGGTTGACGACATAGAGCGGCTCGAACTCGTGATCCACGTTGACGCCGAGGCGTGCCCAGGACTCCCCCTTGTACTTCTCGGGGATGTCGTCGGCCTTCTCGGGGAGGTCGCGAATATGCCCGATGCTGGACTCCACGACGTAGCCGCGGCCGAGGTACCCGGCGATGGTCTTCGCCTTGGAAGGCGACTCGACGATCACCAGGCGGGTTCCGTCGGCGTTGCCGTTCTTGGCTGGCACGCTGCTTCCTACCTCGCTGTTCGCATTCGTTCCCCGTTTTCTTCCCCTCGGGTTACCCGGTCTCAGCCGGGGACACTCCCAAGAGAAGCCGCAAGGACGCAGAATAAAGCCCTATGAGTGTCGACGTCCCCCAGCTCACCCTCGGAGACTAATCGCTGTGCTCGACTACTCCTACTTGGTTCTCCACCTTCCGCGTGGCACATCCCGGGACGCAGCCCGGCGGATACTGACCGAACATGCAGAATACGGCGACTGGGAGCTCGACCGCCTGCGACTGTATCCCGACGGTCGCCGGGACGTCCGACTGCGCCGGAAGATCATACGTGTGACCAGGACGATGTGATCCCCGGACATGGCTTTGCCCGCTCCGGGCCGCGCCCCCGGAACGGGCAAAGCTTCCATGCCTCGCCGGCCGGGCGGACGCCGCGCCACCGGGGCGCGGCCGTCCTGTCCCACCGCCGTCGAGGCGCCTGCGCGCCTTCCTCAGTGGCTCTGGGAAAGCGTGTCTAATGGGTGACTAATGCCTTACTTTCTGCGCCTTACTTCTTGCCGAAACGGATCCGGCGGGTGGTGCCGAAGACCGTCGCGGCGACCGCGGCCATCGCGCCGATCAGCAAGGTGACCAGGGAACCGACGTTCATCCCGGTCACCCCGACAGGCTGGGCGGCGCTCATCAGGCCCAGGTCACCGACCGGCAGGGAGCCCGCCGGAGTCGAGGAGGCCAGGTCGGTGACGGGAGCCAGCGGCGAGCCGTTCCCGGCCGCCGCGGCCCGGTCGCTCGCCGGAGTGGCGGGCACGGCAGGCACAGCGGGAAGCTCGGGCAGCTCGGGCAGCCTCGCGGCGGCAGGGAACCGCGCCTGGTCCGCCGCGCCCTGGGCCGCGGGCATCGCCGACACGCCGGAGGCGGACGCCTGACCGGCCGCGCCGCCGAGAGCCGGGACGGCCGGGAGGGCGGGCAGCAGACCGCTCGTCCGGTGCCTGCCGGGCTTGGAATCCCCGCCGTGACCGTTGTCGTAGCCACCGTGACCCCCGGGACCACCGTGGCCGCCGTGGCCGCCGGGACCGCCCCACTGGCCGCCGTCGTGACCACCGGGACCGCCGTGGCCACCGCCCGGACGCCCGGACGGGCCGCCGGCGCGGGAGCCGCCGAGGCAGCCCGCGGCGGCGTCGCCCAGGACGGCGACCGCGTTGCCGCAGATGTTGATCGGCGCGGTGATCGGCGCCACCACCTGGTTGCCGCCCAGCACCGAACCCCGGCCGGACGTGGTGTTGCCACCCGCGCCACCGCCACCGCCGGCGCCGCCCACGACGGACGCACCGCCCTGGCAACCGGCGAACGCGCCGCCCAGGACGGCGACCGCGTTGCCGCAGACGTTGATCGGCGCGGTGATCGGCGCCACCACCTGGTTGCCGCCCAGCACCGAACCCCGGCCGGACGTGGTGTTGCCACCCGCGCCACCGCCACCGCCGGCGCCGCCCACGACGGACGCACCGCCCTGGCAACCGGCGAACGCGCCGCCCAGGACGGCGACCGCGTTGCCGCAGACGTTGATCGGCGCGGTGATCGGCGCCACCACCTGGTTGCCGCCCAGCACCGAACCCCGGCCGGACGTGGTGTTGCCACCCGCGCCACCGCCACCGCCCCGGCCCGCGGGCACCGACACTCCTCCGGGGCAACCCGCCTGGCCGTTGCCGACGGCGTTGCCGCAGACCTCGGCGGGCGCGGTGATCGGCGCCACCACCTGGTTGCCGCTGCCGGCGCCGAAGCGCCCGTCGGTGTCGTTGCCCGGCCGGCCGTAACCCCCGGGGCCGCCAGGACCGCCGGGACCGCCGGGACGGGGACCGTGCTTCCAGCCGTCGCCGGGACCGCCCGAACCGGGGCCGCCCGGACGCGGGCCGTGCTCCCAGCCGCCACCGGGACGCGGCCACTGCTTCCCGCGGTCGCCGTGGTCGCCGTAACCGGGCTTGCCCGGCTTGCCGCCGGGCCTGCCGTGCTCTCCGGGCTTACCCGGCCACCCAGGACCACCCGGGTGCCCAGGACCACCCGGGTGCCCGGGGCCGCCCGGGTGCCCAGGACCGCCCGGGGTGCCGCCGCCGACGACCTCGGCACCGCCCTCGCAACCGGAGAAGGCCCCGCCGACGACGGCGACCGAGTTGCCGCAGATGTTGATCGGCGCGGTGATCGGCGCCACCACCTGGTTGCCGCCCAGCACCGAACCCCGGCCGGACGTGGTGTTGCCACCGGCACCGCGACCGGCCCCACCCTGATTGCTCACCGAGGCCCCGCCACGGCAACCGGCGGTCGCGCCGCCGAAGATCGCGAACGAGTTGCCACAGGCGTTGATCGGCGCGGTGATCGGCGCCACCACCTGGTTGCCGCCGCCGATGCTGTGCTCACCGTTCGTGCGGTTGCCGCCGGCTCCGCCGCCGCTTCCGCCCTGGTTCCGCACCGAGGCGCCGCCCCGGCAGCCCGCCTCGGAGCGGCCGAACACCGACACCGCGTTGCCACAGGCGTTGACGGGTGCGGTGATGGGAGCGACGACCTGGTTGCCGCCCAGCACCGAACCCCGGCCGGACGTGGTGTTGCCACCGGCGCCCGTGTCGCCGTCACCGTTCTCGACGGAGGCGCCGCCCTCCGAGGACGCGGCCGACTGCCCGGCCACACCGACGGCGTTGCCGCTGATGTCGACCGGCAGGGTGATCGGGAGTTTGACCTGGTTTCCTCCACCGATCGAGTGGTCGCCGTCGGTGTCGGCGAAGGCCGTACCGCCGCCCATGGCCATGACGCCCAGTGCGAGCAGTGCCGCGGGGGCCGTGCCCGTAACCCACGTACGCATGATTGAAGCTCCTAGCAGTTTCGGGGGGGACCTGACCCTCGTGGGGGCGCGCGAAGCCATGCGAAGGCCGGACAGGCCCGCACAGCGGAGGCCCCGACGGGCCGTCACGAGGAATGGGAAATGCCTTTTCTGCTGCCTGCTGGTCGCTCACCGAACGGAGCGGTTCTCCTGGGGACGGAGGATGAAGGCAGGCTCCGCGACCGGCGGATCACCCGAGAGGGGATGGGCCGGTCCGCGAGACGAGATCAGTCAGGAGAGAAAGAAGGATCGTCCGCCGCTGTGCGGACGACAGGGGGGAGCACGAACGCCGGCGGGACACGCCGCGTCATCTGCCGCGGGTCGTAGGCGAACCACGCGACATCCCCCGGACCCGGTCCTGGGAGGCCGGATCCACCACCGCTCTGGGGCACGAATCCATTGGCGCCAGAGCCGTGTTCGACGGTGGCGGGGACCGGGAACCCCGGCTTGGACTGGCTGGTGAGCCCGTCCACACCTCGCCCCGCCATGGCTTCGGCATTGTGCGTCGCCGACAGCCCGCCGCTGACCGTGGGGAAGACATCGGCTCTGGAAGCCGATCCGGAAGCGGCTGTGTGAGGGGTCTGGGAGCCTGCCTCTCCTGTCGTCGCGGTGGTGTCCGCGATCGCGGGAGCGGCGCCGAGGAGCCCGAAGACGACCGCGAGCAGCCATGCGGCGGCCAGGAGACCGCCGATAGCGAGGGCTTGCCTGACGCCCCGCCGAGTGCCGGCCGCGAACCGCGCCATCCGGTCAGCCCGGTCGGGGATCGTGTCGTCGACGGGAAGGGCCACGGGCGCGCGTCGAACAGCGGGCGAGGACGCCCTCCACTGTCCGTGCGGCACACGTGCCACGTGACCTCCCCAAAGCTCCTGGACGGGCCCGTTTGGACACGAGCCATCCCTCAACGGAGAGTTACGCTAGCACCACATCGAGTCAACACAACGGATTTCCCGGGAACGACTCAGCAGCCGTCCAGGAAACGGTCAAGGACCCGGACCCCGAACCGGAGCGAATCCACCGGCACCCTCTCGTCGATGCCATGGAACATCCCGGAGAAGTCCAGGTCCGCGGGCAGCCTCAGCGGCGCGAACCCGAACCCCCGGATGCCCAGCCTGCTGAACGCCTTGAGGTCCGTACCCCCCGACAGCGTGTACGGCACGGCCAGCGCGCCCGGGTCCTCGGCGGCGAGGGCGTCGGCCATCGCGCGCACCAGCGGCCCGTCGAAGCCGGTCTCGATGGCGATGTCGTGGTAGACGAACTCCCTGGTCACATTGGGGCCGAGCAGTCCGTCGAGCGTCTCGAAGAACTCGTCCTCGTACCCCGGCAGGAAGCGGCCGTCCACGTGGGCGGTCGCGGCCTGGGGGATCACGTTGGCCTTGTAGCCGGCCTCCAGCATCGTGGGGTTGGCGGTGTTGCGCAGCGTGGCGCCGATCATCCTGGCGAGCGGCCCCAGCTTGGCGACGGTCTTCTCGGCGTCGTCGAGGTCGAGGTCCAGCTCCAGGGCCCTGGAGGTCTCCTCCAGGAACGTCCTGACCGTCCGCGTCATCCGGACCGGCCACTCGTACCGGCCGATGCGGCCCACCGCCTCGGCCAGCTCGGTGACCGCGTTCTCGGCGTTGAGCATGGAACCGTGCCCGGCCCTGCCCGTGGCGGTAAGGCGCATCCAGGCGATGCCCTTCTCGGCGGCCTCGATCAGGTAGAGCCTGCGCGCCTCGTCGATGGAGACGCTGAACCCGCCCACCTCGCCGATCGCCTCGGAACACCCGTCGAACAGGTCCTTGTGCTCGTCGGCCAGCCACTGCGCGCCGTACTTGCCGCCCGCCTCCTCGTCGGCGGTGAACGCCAGCACCACGTCCCTCGGCGGGCGGCGGCCCTCGCTGAGCCGCTGCCGTACGACCGCGAGGATCATCGCGTCCATGTTCTTCATGTCGACCGCGCCGCGCCCCCAGACGCAGCCGTCGGCGATCTCGCCGCTGAGCGGGTGCTGGGTCCAGTCGTCCGCGTTGAAGGGGACGACGTCCAGGTGCCCGTGGAGCAGCAGTGCGTCGCGGGAGGAGTCCTCCCCCGCGATGCGGGCGATCACGTTGGCCCGGCGGCTGTCCGACTCCAGGATCTTCGGCTCCAGCCCGACCTCCGACAGCTTCTCGGCCACGTACTCGGCGGCGGCCCGCTCACCGGGCCCCGAGTTGTCGCCCGCGTTGGTCGAGTCGATCCGGATCAGGTCGCGGCACAGCCCGACGACCTCGTCCTCAGCGTTGATCGCCGTCATGTGGGACTCCTTGGGGTTCGGTACGGCTTCCACCTCCCATCCTGCCGCCGGACCCCCCTTCCCGGCACCTCGCCCTTGCCCGCCCTCTTACCGATATGACGCCGGCTCAAGAGTTTGCTAACCTAAGTCCGCCGACGCGGGATGACGGTCCCACGTGCAGGCACCACGTCCGGGTGGCGGAATAGGCAGACGCGCTAGCTTGAGGTGCTAGTGCCCTTTGCGGGGCATGGGGGTTCAAGTCCCCCCTCGGACACAAACCGGTGGCCTATGGGGTCCTGGTCACGTGCAGACGTGACCAGGACTTTCTGTTTTGACGGATGGTAGATCAGCCGCAGTCCGATGTTCGTGTAGATCTTGGCCTTCCGGATCGGGTCGGCATTCGAGAGAACTCGCACCATGTCTCCAAGCCTGTGCGTGATCTCCGCCAGCTCATCACGCCCCAGCCGCCTCTGAGGCAGTACGTGCGCGCGGCCGAGACGTTGCTCGACCGCGGTCTTGCGGACAAGCTCTTCCTGGATCCATCCGGCGACGAGCGCCGGGTCGGCGCCCGCCTCAAGGGCAGCCCGATGCTGGGCGAGCTTGCGGTCACACTCGGTGATCTGGCGGCGTGCCACAGCGAGTGCTTGGGCCTCGGGCGGTGTCACGTCCTGTGCGGCCGCCAGGACGTCGAGAGTCTGATCAACGTTGTGGGGCGCGAACAGCCGGCCGAGCCAGCGGTCCAGTCGCGGGACGACGCGGTCCTCTCGTAGGTAGACGTTGCGGGGATGCATGAGGTGGTTGGCCAAGGCATACTCCTCGGGGAAGCGGCAACGGTAGTAGGCCGCGTCGTTGACCCATTGGCCCTGCATTCTGCGGTCGCAGACACCGCAGTACAGCAGCCCCCGGAGCTGATACGGCTTGGGAGTGCGCTTGCGGGTCTTGTCGGTGTGGCGATCGCCTCGCCCCGTCAGCGTCATCTGCACGGCGTCGAAGTCCTCCGTGGACACGATCGGCGGGTGAACGACTGTCTTCGACCAGACCCAGTCCTGCTTGGAGTTCCACCTGAGCTTCGTTGTGTGGCCCAGGCCGACGTCGTCCACATCGATGAGGACCTCATCCTTACGCTGGCGGTTCCACACCTGGTGGCCGGTGTAGCGGGGGTTGGTCAAGATGGCGCGCACCGCGCTCTTGGACCAGGCGATGCCGGAGCGGTGACGGTTCCGGTCTGGATCGTGAGCTGATGGGCTGGGAATCCCGTTGCGGGTCAGTCTTTCGGCAATGGCGAACAGGCCGTAGCCGTCGAGGAAGACCGCGAAGATCTCTTCCACCACGGGCGCGGCGACGGGATCAAGCTCCAGCCGGTGAGCACGTTTGCCGTCGGCTGCCTTGGCCGGGTTGGGGTGTGGGCCCGCGTCGGCCAGCCGGTAGCCATAAGGCGGCCGACCTCCCAGAAAGCGGCCTTCCATCTGGGCTTGGGCTGACATGGCGCTGCGCACGCGGATCTTGATGCGGTTGCGCTCGCCTTTGCTCATACCACCGAACACGCTCATGACGAGGTCATGGGCCTCGTTGTTCGGGTCGATGGGGCCGCCCACCTCGGGCACCCAGAGCGGGACCCTGAAGTGCTCGAAGACGGGAAAGGTCAGGCCGTACTGGTTGCCGTAGAAGGCTCGTTGCGGCTCACCGATCACCACCGCGTCGAAGCCGCGGTCGGGGTTGCGTAGTTCGGCGAGCAGCGCCGCCGCGTGCGGGCGGCGCTGCCAGGGGATCGAGCGGGACTTGTCGACGTCGAAGAACTCGGTGACGATCACGCCCCCGCGCGACTCGATGAGCGCGCGGGAGCGGGTGATCTGCCAGCCTCGCGAGGACTGGGGATCCTGCTTGTCCTCGGTGGAGACCCGGCCGTAGAAGGCGAAGCGGATGGTGTTCATGGGTCCTATGCGACGTTGGGGCGGTTGACGAGCATGGTTTGGTGAGCCTCCAGCAGGATGGCGAGCAGTTCCGTGGCGGCGCCGGGCGTCAGGCGGGGCGGTCCACTTGGTAAGACGATGTGCGGAGTCCGCTGTTTACGAGTGGTGGATGCGGTCATGATGAGAGGCGCTCCTATGCGTTAGTTGCTGGCGGGTAGGGGTGCGGCCCCGGCGACGTGCTTGGCGGTACTGGAGTCGGGGCCGTTTTGCCGCCGTACCTTGGCGTAGATCCGCACGTTGCGGCTGGCATCTCGGCAGGGCGGCGGGTCGGATGTTTCCGTGACGTCGAAAGCGCAGGCTGCCCGCGGTGTTTTCTCAAGCAGGACAGTGCTTTGCGTCTGGTCATGACGCAGATCTCTTAGCCACGAGTGGGTGGCACGTCGGGCAGCGCGCCACAGTGTTGTCGTGAAGTTCCACCTGCCGGGTGCGCTCGTCGCAGTGACCGCACCAATTTGGGGCGATCTTCAGCGACGGACTGGGCTCGACGCCCTTGACCGCAGGCAGGAACCTGTCGGGGTCATCCTCGATTGCCGTGGCCACGTAGCGACTTCGGTGCTTGACGGGCCGGCCATCGAGGATCGTGTGGCGGATCGCGGCCGCGTCGAGGAGGCGGATCTCGCGGCCGGTCAACTCAGCCAGGAGCTGGACGATACCGCGATCGATGGAGTCGTCGTCGTTCGCCCAGGCACGCGCGTTACGGCGAGAAGATGACTGATTTTCTTCATCTTCTTCCGTCCTAGTCCCCTTCGGGGACTGGACGGAACTGCGTGGCGTTAGTAACGCGTTACGTTTGGCGTTACCAACGCCACCGTCGACGGCGTGTGGCTCGGTCCGGTCACGTCGCCTGTCTCGCCACCTTTTCTGCCGCTCGGCGTTGGCTTTCCGTTCTTTCTCCACCCGCTCCTTAGCGGGCACGAATGCGAAGAAGTCGTGAATCACCCACCCCTTCGCCACCGGCGCCGGGCAGAGATCGGAGGGACACTCTTCGCCAGGCGGATGCCAGGTACCCCGGGACACGAGTTCGGCGATGAAGCGCAGCGGCTTCCGCACTCGCGGACACACGTCGATCAGGTCTTCCTGGAGTACCGCACCGTCGGTCAGGTTGCGGGCACACCAGAAGATCGCTGTGAAATGTATACGGAATGCGGCGTCCGACAGGCCTGCTACCTGCCTCCGAGTCGGGAATCGGTCGTCGAAGTACAGCCCTTCCCGTTTCATCTAGTGCCTGCCTCTGTACGTCAGATGCAGACCGGCCGTGGTGTTGAAGGCACGGTCGATTCGGAGCGCGAGGTCACGTGCTGACTTCCGGGCTGCCGCAAGTTCTGACAGAGCCTTGTCAAGTCGCTCGGCGGGGTCGCCATGATCGTCACCCAGTTGCCCGGATTCCTGCATGCGCCGCAACGCCTCGCCGAGTTGCCCCAGCAGTTGGTCAAGCCCGGCTGTCGAACTGCCGATACGGCCGAGGACGTCATACACGGTGGACGGATAAGTGACGCCGACATGGGAGAGCGTGGCGTGGTTGAGGACCCGGACGGCCTCGGACACGGCTGCGGCGACCTCGCTGGTGTAGTCGTCACCATGGGGGCCATCCGACGACAGCCAGACGGTCTCAGCCATCGGCATTGACTCCGATCGCTGAGATCTTGTCAAGATGCCCGCGTCCCGTCAGAGTAGTGACGAGAGTCAGCAGCCGACGCATGAGCCATTGGGGCACCCCTAGGGTGTCCGTGCTCGCGATCGATGGGATGCTGAACATGACCTACTCCTTTCGAGTGGGTCTGATGGGAGGCCCGGCGCCGGCCAGCCTCGAAGCAATGCGGGCGCCGGGTCCTTCTGTAGTGAACGTGCAGAGGGCCAACTTCATGATTCGGCGGGGAGCTGTTCAGCTACGCCGACATGCGTAGTTGTCCGCTTCTCGTCTACCAGTGCTCCCCCAGACGTCTCACCCCCTCGTGTTCCAGGAATCACGCACGTAGCAGACGTATCTCCCATGATGACACAAATCCCTTTGCTGGGCTTGACTCAAACGAGTCAGAAGATTTGCCTCGCGCTTGAGCGCTTCGTGATCCCTCTGAGCCTTCATCACCTTCACACCGCACCGCTGATTTGCCATGCACGCACATCCATGCGGCTAGTGATCCAAAGCACGGCCGACATCACACCAGGTGGGAGCCATCAGCCCATGCTGATCGCTCCCACCTTTCCTCCTTGCCCGACGATCAATTTTACCTAGGTAGACACCACTGTACTAGTTCAATTTAGGTGTAGCTCAACTATGCTTTCCTAGTACAGCTGAAGGGCTTAGCCTTGGTGATGTGTCCGTGCCTGATTTCAGCGATCCTCGGCCTGCCTACCTGCAGATCGCAGACAACCTGCGTCAAGAGGTGGCGGCAGGTCGACTCAAGCTCGGCGAGCGGCTTCCGGCGCGGCGGCAGTTGGCCCAGCGCTACGGCGTGGCCGTCGAGACGGTCCGTCGAGCCTTGGACGAACTCGCGCACGATGGCCTGATCAGCACGCAATCGACGCGCGGCACATACGTGGTCAAGCCTCCTGATCAGAATGAGCCGTCCTCCGAACTTCAGCAGGTGATGACCGAGGTGCGCCGGCTGGCCGAACGCGTAGAAGATCTGGAGTCTCGCGTGAAAGACCTCGAAAGCCGCTGACCCCCTCCACGCGCCCCTTCGAGCTCCATCCTTCAGAACGCCGCGCGTGCAATGCCACGCACCTTCGAGATTTCTCCCTCTCGGAGTTCCGGGCTCTTCCTGGCAGCAGCCGAATCGGCCTGCGCGGAGCCGCAGGTCCAGGTGGAGCGGCCCGAGCGGAGCGAGGGACGACTACCTGGAGGTGTGGCTCCGCGCAGGCCATCATCGGCTTGCGAGGAAGATCCGGGCGGCCGCGATCCTCGCCCGCCATCGAAGAAGATCGTTTCTGACGATTCCGCCTGCCGGCGTCTTCTTCCAGAGCTCGCGAAAGGCAGTGACGCTCTCTCGCGCCAGGCGGCGCCTACGCTTCCGTGCTCACATACTGAAGCCAGACCCACGACGAAGATCGTTGCGAATGCGATTGGTCGGTGGCCGGTATGCCGGGGAGGGGCCACGCTGGTTGATGCGGCTGTGGGACGGCTGAGCGTCCGGTCGCTTTGCTGTGGCCTGTTCGGCTCGGACGGCTCGTTCGAGGCCGCGCTGGTCAGGTGACAGGTCGACGCGGCGCATGATCTCGCGTTGGATCGTGGTGAGTTCGCGCTGAGCGGCCTCATGAGCTTGGCGAAGCTCTTGAACGCGCATCTGGACGATGTCGACGTCGCTGTCTCGGGCAGCCTGCAGGCTGATGTCGAAGGAGTGCGACAGTTCGGCGTGGCGGCGGCGCAGGTGCGGCCAGGTGCCAACCAGCGGGGCCTGTGCGGCGGTCTGGCGAGCGGACTCTTCCAAGGCAGGGCCGTGAGCACGGATCGGCGCGAGGCGCTGGATTATGCGCTCCTCGCTTTCGTGCAGGTCGATGAGCTCGGCCGTCAGGTCTCGGCGGCGGCCTCGCTGCCACGGGCGCAGGCTGGCCAGTTCGTCCTTGACGGCATGCTCTTGCCGGCGCAGCTCAGTCAGGCGCCGGCGGCCCTCGGTGACCGCCTGGCGTGCCTTCTGGAGCTGGAGGGCGGCAGCCTCGGCCGCCTCAATCCGGCTGCTCTGCTCCTCGATGTCGGCGCGCTCGGCCAGCAGGCATCGTTCTTGTGGACCTCCGCCCTCAGCGGCCAGGCGCTGAGCGATCTGTTCGGCGGCTCTAGCCTCGGCGACCGTCGTGTCGAGTTGTCTTCCGAGTCGGCTCATGCGGTGACCCAGCTCGGCGTCGTCGGCCAACCCGACACCATAGGGGGAGTTGGTGAGGGACTGCAGGACACGGGCGCGCTGCACGGTGATGCGAGCCGCGCGATCGGCGGCCTGCACCTCGGCTTGGGCACGCTCGAACTCGGCGTATGAAGACGCGTCTGCTTGGACAGGCTGGGTGAGGCCTGTCTGGTGGGCGATGGGTTCGGGTTCGGGAGTCAAGAGCTGGTCGGCGCGGTCGTCGTAGAGGGCCGTGGCGTAGGCTGCCAGGGCGCGCTGCAGTTCGTCGGCCGGGCCGCGGGTTGGGCCGTGGCGGAGCCGGTCGGCGTTGCTTTCCAGGAGCTCAAGAGGTAAGTACAGGTGGGCGCTGTGCCGATCGCGGCTCAGGGCCGTGTACGCGCTGTTCGGGTCCAGGCCCAGACCGTAGACGAACGTGTTTCGACCGGTCAGACCTTGGGCGGAAGCCACGGTCATCACGGTGCCGTACGACAGGCCACCAGCCGCGATGTAGGCGGGGCTCACCCATTCACGTATCAGTGCGGCTCCATCCAGCCCAGCCTGACGCCACTCGACCTGTACGCCCCGCCTGCTGTCGATGGCGGTGACATGGCCGCGGTAGCCATTGAGAACGTCCACCGGGCCCTCACCGCGGCGGGCGCGGTAGTCGTTCTTGCGTACCCGTACGTGGTCCCCGACGGCCAGGGCGATGCTTGAGCCGCCGGCCAGGTGGTAGAGGCGTTCAGGGCCGGACAGCTCGCCCAGTTCGCGGCGAATCGCTCGGGCGGCCAGGTTGAGCCGGTTGGCAGCCTCGTTCGTTCCTGCCAGCACCAGCAGGTCGGCCAGTTCATCATGCACGCCCGGCCCTTCGACGCCCCGGTACGGTTGCCGGGCGCCGGCCCAGTCGGCGATCAGCCGGGCCATCGTGTCGTCGGCTCCTGCCTCGGCGTGTACGTGGCCGCCTGAGGCCCAGGTGTGCAGGGCTTGGCGGCGTTGGCCGGCTCGGAACAACTCCAGGGCTTGGCGTTCGAGGGGGTCGCGCTGGCGGCGGTTCTGCCGCAGCACCAGCCCGTCGACCTGGCGGTGGATGGCGGCGAATCCACCGCCCACGCCTATCGCGCGCAGTTGCTTTGGGTCCCCGAGGAGCACCACCTTGGTGCCGTGCCGTTCAGCGTTGTCCAGGAGAGTGGCCAACTGGCGGTCGTCGACCATGGCGGCTTCGTCGACCACCAGCGCGTCCACCCCGGCCAACCCCTGTCCGCGCTGGATGCGCAGTAGCCAGGTGGTGATCGTGTCAGTGCCGATGCCGGATTCGGCGCGCAGGGTGGCGGCGGCGACCGCCGCGGTGGCCGCGCCCCGGACCACCAAGCCACGGCTCTCGTAGGCGGCGCGGGCGGCGGCCATCAACGTGGTCTTGCCCGCGCCGGGCACGCCGATGATCGCTTCTACCCCGTGCCCGGCGCGCAGGACTCGTTCCAGCACAGCTCGTTGCTCGCCGGTGAAGGCCATCTGGTGGCCGACCTGGAAGGTGTCCAGGGCCAGGCGGACGGCATCAGCGTCCAGCACGGCCACACCGCCGTTGTAGCGGCGGCGCACGGTGGCCAGTAGGGCCTGTTCGGCGGCAAGGATGTCGGTGTTGGTGTAGCGAGCGGAGTTGGCCATGTGACGCGCTCCGGCATCACTCAGCCGCACCGCTGGAGCCAGTGCCAGCACCTCATCGGCCAGCGTCTCGGCCTCGGCCAGATCCGTCACCCCGTCGGGGAGCGCATCCAGGACCGCGGCCAGCACAGCGGCCCGGGACACCTCCTTGCGATGCGCGGTCAACCCGCTCTCCGGCCGCCAGATCCACGCCGCGATCTCTATCGGAGAAGGCCGCACGGGAAACGGTGTGCCACTACGGCAGGCTGCGACCAGCGCGACCGGGTCCATGCCGGTCGCTTCGAGCTGGTTGTGCCAGTCGGCGCGTAACTCGGCTTGCCCGGGGTCTGTTCTGTGCTGGCGGCTTTCGGCCGAGGCCACCTTCTTGGCCCGTCGGGAGGCCTCTCCAGCGGCGAAACCGAGTTTGGTCAGTACCTGCTTCACCTGGCCGTCACGCTTGGAGAACAACGTCCGTACCGCGGCTGGAATGGCCGCGATCTCCCACTCTCCGGTCTCCGGATTCCGGATCCAGGCGATGCCGTAGTGCTCAGTCGCCACTCGGCGCACTCGCGCCTTGAAGAAGGCGTCGGCGGCGTGCGCGTGCCGGTACAAGTCCCGACCTCCGGACGCGACCGCCGACCATTTCCCATCCAACCCGCGCGCTGCGTTCACGATCACCACGTGCGCGTGCCAGTGCGGATCCGGCGCCGACACCCCCACCGGACGCGCGGTTCGGTGCGTCATCACCCAGCCGAGCAACCCGCTCGTGCCCATCTGCTCAGCCAGCCGGCCGTCGCCCTGGTGACCTCGCTGACCGTAGCCCACCCACTGCTCAACCGCCGCGACCGTCTCGAACACCGCTTCAGCGGCGACGCCTTCCAGTGCCGCGGCGAAGCCGGGGTCGGCCAGCCCGATCAGCACCGACACGCTCTTGGTCACGTCAAGAGTCAGGTCATAGCCGCGGTTGCCGATGCGAACCCGTGCGTCGCGCCACTTACGCGCGTGCGCCAGTTCTTCTCGCTCGTACACCTCTGCCAGGTCGACACCGGCGGCGAAAGCCAACCGTTCCAGATCACCAATGCGCACCAGGTGCGCCTCGCCCTGCCGAGCGATACCGCGTGCCATCTGAGCCGCCCGCTTGACCATCGCCGGGCGGGCGGCCAACAGGCCCTCCACAGTGATGCCGCGCTTGGCTGCGGTAGCCTCCAGCGCCTCCCCAAGCGGCGCCGCAGGCAGCTTGCCGCGCGGATCGACGACATGCTTGGCCTTCATCAGCAGCTCGCCGGTAATCGGGTCCTCACCGTTCATCAATGCCCGCGCCATACCGTGCTGGTCGGCCGTCAGCGCAGTGCCCGGGACGATGCCCACCTCACGCAGACCCTCACCGACCCACACCAGCCCGCGCTCACCGCCCAGCCGGTAGCTCAGCTGCCCGTCCAGTTCCTCACTGGGGTCGTGACCGCGCTCGCCCGCATGCGGTACGCCACAACCGGCGCCCTCCCGTAATCGATAATCCACCTGCTCCATGCAGGGACCGAGCACATTCACCCAGGCCATGCGACCCCCGTCCAGACGGTGGCGGTAACGACGATGGCAGGGCCACTGATGGCGGGAGCAGCCCAAGATGTATCGCAGATACCTTCGGTCTAAGTCTTGAATTGATCTTGTAAGGAATTATGACAGATTGTGTTGATGTTAGGTAGATCGTAATTAGAGATGGTGATAGCGGTGTTGAAGTAGTGGTTTCTAAAAGATCTTGCTTGAAGGTTGTTGCACATGGATTTGATTGTCAGTAACTGGCTGCCGATCACCTTGGGCGGCCGAGAGTGCTCGCTATCGGCTTAGGTGATCATGGAGCATCCGGTCGAAGGTGTCGCGCAGGTCGAGGTCGCGGGTGACCTCCGGCAGGGCGCGGGCCAGCACCGGTTCGGGGGTGCGGTCGGCCATCACCAGCCCGACGCGCGGCGTCTGGATGGAGTGAGCTCTTTTCAACCTGACGGTCCTGGTCACGACGGGTCTGCGCAGAGCGGTGGCGGGTGAGAGGAGGCTCCCGGTAAGACAGCAGTCGACCAAGATCCGATGCCCCAACCGGGAGCCTCGTTGCTGTCTTACCGTGCCTCGATTCCGCTGTCTGACCGCACCCTGGTCCGCCTGGCCGAACTGATCCGCGCGCAGCGGGCCGAACGCCGCTGTCGGTGGCGGAGGTTGGACCCGGCCCAGCAGGCGCTGCTGGTCTTGGCTCACCTGCGCAACGGTGACACCTACGCCCGGCTGGCCGCAGGCTTCGCGATCGGTACCACCACGGCTTGGCGCTACGCGCGTGAAAGCGTCGATCTGCTGGCTGCGCTGGCCGATGACGTGCACGCCGCCGTTCAGCGGGCGTTCCGGCTGGCCTACGTCATCGTGGACGG
Organism: Streptosporangium sp. OZ121; assembly: GCF_051918885.1. Lineage (NCBI taxonomy): Bacteria > Bacillati > Actinomycetota > Actinomycetes > Streptosporangiales > Streptosporangiaceae > Streptosporangium > Streptosporangium sp. OZ121. The sequence goes on along the minus strand of NZ_JBPXMC010000034.1, from coordinate 59,716 downwards.
CACCCTCATCCCCATTGATCGCCTGGCTGATGAGCGGCCGTACTACAGCGGGAAACACAAGCAGCACGGGATGAACGTGCAGCTGCTTGCCGATCCCGCGGGTCGCCTGGTGTGGGCCTCGCCGGCGCTGCCGGGCGCCGTTCACGACATGAGCGCCGCTCGGACGGTCGGCCTGGTCGACGCCTTGACCTGCGCCGGTGTGAAGACCTTCGCAGATAAGAGCTATCAAGGCGCGGGCCACACGATCCGCACGCCGTTCAAACGGCATCGCCATCGGCCTTGGTTGTCGCGCGGACAGCGGGACGTCAACCGCGCCCATGCCCGTATCCGAGCCATCGGCGAGCGTGCCGTCGCGACCTTGAAGTCCTGGAAGGTGCTGAGCAAGCTGCGCTGTTGCCCGCACCGCGCGACCGCACTCGTTCAAGCGATCCTCGTGCTGCAGCTCGTCGAGGAGGGCCGTGACTCAGGATGAAAAGGGCTCAGTGTTCCATACCCACCACCCGCATGCCGTCCGGGACGCCGAACATGTGCAGCCAGGCGTGCGCGATGACGCTGGACCAGCGGTGCGTGGCGACGTGGGCGAACAGGGCCGAGACGGTGTCGGTCTCGACGGCGGGGACCGCGACGGCGCCCGCGGCGGCGAAGGCGGCGTCCAGGATCCGCCGGTTGCGCATCTGCGGGCTGAGCAGGCACAGCGGGAGCGCGGCGACCTCCGCCCAGCGAGCCACGTCCCGGCTGGCGAGCTCGCCGTCGTCGGGGGTGAGCAGCAGGTAGCGCTCCTCGTACAGCGGCCTGGCGTGCGCGCCGCCCAGATCCGCCTCGTTTGAGTCCGGGCGAACCGTCGCGGCCAGCACCCTGCGCGAGACGCTGAGCCTTCAAAAGTCTCCTCGTCTGCCCTTCATGAAGATCGTGGGGGCTTTCATCGTCGGCTGTGGGAGCAGCGAGGACGATCTCGCCCAATGGGCCACGGCCTGGCGCCTGATCCGCCTGGCTAAAACGCGCGGAAACGTCACGTCGCTTTTTGCCAACCGCTGTACCGCCAGCTAAATGATCAAAGCGAACGCCCCGTCCCGGCGCGAGCCGTGCGGCGGGGCGTTCGTCACGTCCGGAGGTCAGGCGAATAACATGCCGCCGACCACTGGCCCCTTTCCCGCCCCGAGGGCGGGCCGGTGGCCTATTGGGGCGTTCATCTAACGGTCGTTTAATGAACTGCGCTCGCTCCTGAACAGTGCCGCGACCTCCTTGCTTGTCCTGCAGGAGGTCGCGGTCCTGCTGATCACGTTCGGCATGGAGGAGGACGACGACCACTACGACCACCTCCCGCTGCGCCTGGTCGACGTTGAGATCGCTGCAGTCGAGATAAGGTGCCTAGCCTGCAGCGACACCGCTAACGACGACTGCTGTCGTCGGCGGGGTCGCTGATGATTTGGTTGAGCAGTCCGATCGCGCCCGCTGTGGCGGCTCCGGCACCCAGAATCGCCCCAGGGACGGAGCTTGTGGCGGAGTAGGTGAGGACTCCTGCGACCGTACCGAAGATCAGGGAGAGGCCAAGGACCAGGGCGGATCGAATGGTCAAGAGGGGAGGTGTTGATTGAACCGGGCGACGCACGAGGGTTCCTCTCTGTTCACATCGCCGCACAACGGCGAGGCAGGTGCGAATGCTCGGTTCTAGAAAGCCAGACTTCAAGGGGGTTGCGCCGCACTGCAACGGTCACGCGCGGGGGTTGCAGACATTTGGCAACGCTCGCGATGAGGTGGTTTGTCGCTGGAAACGGCCTGGGACGGCGATGATGTGTGGGTGAGCCAGATCGCCCGCCGTCCCGTCGAGTTAGCGCCGTTGAGCCCGGAGCTCAGTCCGCAGGTAGGGGCCTGGGTAGGAGAGTTGCGCACTCAGTTCACTGCCCTGGGCATGTCGATCAGCCTGTTTTGTCGGCTCCACCCGGTAGTCGACAAGGGCACCGTATCTCGGTACTTGAATGGCAAGCGCGTGCCTGCCGAACGCTGGTTCCTCGATCAAATCCTGGCCATGCGCGCGAGTGCGGGTGTCCCGGTGACCGACGAGGTGCGCGCGTACATGGTCGATCTTCAGATGGCCGCCCTTCAGGTTGCTCATCCTCACGAGTATCGAGTCCGGAAGGTCAACGACGAGCTGAAGATCGCGGTCACGAGATGGAAGGAGGCGGAACGCTACGCCCAAGCCCTGGAGCATCAGCTCACAGAACGCACCCAGACTCTCCAAGACTTGCGCACTGAGACCGAAGGGCTGCGTGCCGCGTGGAATCACGACCGCACTCGTTACCACGAGGAGATCGCCTCCCTGGCCCAGGAATTAGAACTGGGGCGTGACCGAGTTCGCCAAGCAGAACACCGCGTCCAGGTCCTCTCGGACCTTCTCGACCGGTTGGAGGCTCAGCAGGTGGCCCGAGGTGAGTCTCCCGCCGACACCGATGTCATCTCGCAGCGGGAGGCCGAGGAGATGCGCGGCCGCCTGACTAATCAGCTCGGTGCCGCCACATTGCGGACCGCGCACCTGCAGGGCGTCACGGCGATACTCACCGAGGTATTCGACGTCGAGCAGGTGGTCCAAGTCATCATCGACGTGGGCCGCACAGCCCTGGCTGCGGACCGCTCGGCCGTGGCGCTGCTCCACGTCGACCGAGCCATGCTGAAACTGATCAATAACAGCGGCATCCCAGAGGTACCGGGAGTGGGAGCGCCAGGTGACGAGATCTCGCTGTCGCACTCCAGCGTGATGACCATGGCAATCAACAGCCGGCGCCCGGTCTTCGCCGAATCACCGGAGAGCTTAAAGGCTCAACTCCTGGACGCCGGAGGCGATGAGGCGGCGATCGATGGGTTCGTCGCCCACAGCGACGAGCGGGCCTGGATAGGCCTGCCGCTGCTGGCCGCAGGGCGTGTGCTCGGCGCGCTGAGGTTCTCCTTCACCCGCCTGCAGAAGATCTCCCAGGAGGACGGGGTGTTCCTGGAAGCCCTGGCGGGGCAGTGCGCCCTCGCCCTGGAGCGAGCTACGCTGTTCGAGCACGAGCATCGCACGGCCGAGACGCTCCAGCGCAGCCTGCTGCCTGACCGCCTGCCGGTGATGCGTGGCCTGATCCTCGCCCAGCGCTTCCGTTCCGGCAACCGCTATGTGAAGGTCGGCGGCGACTGGTACGACGCGTTCGTCCTCCAGGACGGCCGGATCGCGACGGTGGTAGGCGACGTCATGGGCAAGGGCGTCAAGGCCGCAGCCGGGATGGGCCGCATCCGCAACGCCATGCGGGCCCTGGCGCTGACTAATCCGCCGCCCGCAGCTGTTCTCACCGGCCTCGATCGCGTGTTCGAAAACACTGAGGACCTGGAGCAGATCACTACGCTCGCCTACCTGGTGGTTGAGCCGGGTACGGGAGAGGGCGCGCTGGCGCTCGCCGGGCACCCACCGCCCCTACTGATCTCCCCGCAGGGCGTGCCGCTGCTGTACGACGGCGAGCCAGGCACCCCACTGGGCTGGCCCACGAACCGCAGACAATTTAGATTCTGCGTCCCGCCCGGCCACACCGCCGTTCTGTACTCAGACGGCCTCGTCGAAAACCGTAAACGTGGATTAGATGCCGGTCTTACGGAGCTCTGCTCTGTTGTGACCGAGGCTCCATTAGAAGCTATCAGAAGCCCCCATATGCTTCTTGATTTCTTGACAGAGCGGATGCTGGAAGAGCATGAGCAGGATGACGACGTTATGTTGCTCGCAGTTCATGTTCCTTCTTAAAAGCTACACCTAGCCAAGGCGCGCCGTGTTCGGCTCCCTGGTCAGCATCGTCTCTAATGCTCCAAAGACAGGTGTGCCCTCAGGCGTTCTCAGGCCAAGCCCGACACCTTCCCCGCGCGTTGATGAACCGTTGAAATGCACCTTCGCCCCGCCGTTCCGCAACTCCCTGAATAACCCTGATTATCCGGGGAGTGTTCGCCCTTTGGGCAGTCTTTTCCCTCCAAAGCGGTTTCCACCCGCTCGCTCGGGTGCGGGGCGCCTAGTGTGCCGCGTCTAAAATTCGTCGGCTAAGTCTAGAATGGGTTACATGGCGCGGACGGGAAGGCCCAAGACTCCGGTGACGCTTTCCGCTGATGAGCGTGCCACGTTGGAACGCTGGGCCCGGCGTGCGAAGTCCTCGCAAGTCCTGGCGATGCGGTCGAAGACCGTGCTGGCGTGCGCGGACGGTCTGGACAACATCGAGATCGCTGCCGCCCTGCGGATCCACCGCGACACGGTCTCCAAATGGCGGCGGCGGTTCGTCCGGCTCCGGCTGGAGGGGCTGATGGACGAGCAGCGCCCCGGCCGCCCGCCCTCGGTCACCTTGGATCAGGTCGAGCAGGTGGTGGTGACGACCTTGGAGCAGGTGCCGAAGAACGCCACCCACTGGTCGAGGACCTCGATGGCCGCCCGAAGCGGACTGTCGAAGTCCACGATCGGGCGGATCTGGCGCGACTTCGGCCTCAAGCCCCACCAGGCCGGCACCTTCAAGCTGTCGAGTGATCCACTGTTCGTGGAGAAGGTCGTCGACGCCGCAGGGCTGTATCACAACCCGCCCGAGCGGGCCGTGGTCTTGTGCGTGGACGAAAAATCCCAGATCCAGGCCTTGGACCGCTCACAGCCGGTGTTGCCGATGATGCCGGACATGCCCGAGCGGCGCACCCATGACTACGCCCGCAACGGGATCACCAGCCTGTTCGCCGCCTTCAACGTCGCAGACGGCACCGTCATCGGTGAACTGCACCGCCAGCACCGCGCCGCCGAGTTCAAAAAGTTCCTGATCACGATCGACAGGGCCGTCCCGGCCGAGCTGGACGTCCACCTGATCTGCGACAACTACGGCACGCACAAAACCCCGGCGATCAAAGCGTGGCTGGCCCGTCATCCCCGTTTCCACATGCATTTCACCCCGACCGGCTCCTCCTGGATCAACCAGGTCGAGCGCTGGTTCGGCTTCCTGACCGATCAGATGATCCGGCGCGGAGTACACAAAAGCGTGCAACTGAGCTTGAAAGGCGGGTGTTACCAGGGGGTGGCCGATGATGGCTTGCGGCGATCGGTTATCCCGGAGGTATGAGGTATGCCGAGGGCGGCGGGCTGACCGCCGCGGAACGTGCCCGGCGGGAGCGGTTACGCTTCGAGGCCGCGGAGTTGTTTGCGCAAGGGGTCCCCGCGCCGCAGGTGGCGCGGCGGTTTCGAGTGAGCCGGATGTCGGCCAACCGCTGGTATCGCGCCTGGCAGTGCGGTGGCATGGAGGCGCTGGCCTCCAAGGGGCCGGGCGGGGAGAGATGCCGGCTGGATGCGCGGCGGCTGGAGCGGCTGCGGGCTGAGTTGGAGCGTGGTCCGGCCGCGCACGGATATCTGGAGGACCAGCGCTGGACGCTGGCCCGAATCGCCGACCTGATCGCGGTGTTGTTTCACGTCCGCTACACCTTGCGTGGGGTGTCGTATCTGCTGCACCGCCTGGGCTGGAGTCCGCAGATCCCCGTGCAGCGGGCCGTTGAGCGCGGCGAGGGGGTGATCACCTCGTGGGTCGCCGAGGAGTGGCCGGCGATAAAAGGGCGGTGCTCGACCTGGGCGCCTGGCTGTGCTGGGAAGACGAGTGCGGGCAGAACCTGAGACCGCCCCGGGCGCGGACCTGGGCGTCGCGCGGCCGCACTCCGGTGGTCACGGTGACCGGCAAAGGGTACGCACGAGTGGCGGTGGTCGGGCTGGTGTGCGCCAAGCCGGGGCAGCGTACCCGGCTGATGTACCGCCTCCTGGCCCGGCGCGGACAGCCCGGTGAGGCCAAGGGCTTCGGCCCCGCGCAGTTCGCGGCACTGCTCGATGCCGCGCACGCTCAGCTCGGCGGGCCGCTGGTGCTGGTGTGGGACAACGACCGCCGTCACCTGTCACGGGCGATGCGCATCGCGATCGAGGCGAGGCCTTGGCTCACGGTCTTCCAGCTGCCCGCTTACGCGCCGGAGCTGAACCCGGCCGAAGGGGTGTGGTCCGGTCCTCAAGCGTGGCCTGGCCAATCTCGCTCCCCATGACGTCGATCAACTCACCGTGCTGGTCAAGACCAAGCTCAAACGGATGCAGTACCGTCCTGCGCTGCTCGACGGTTTCATCGCCCAGACCGGCCTAATCCTCGAACAGTCGTAACTTCAACCATTCAAGTTCAGAAGCCCTGGAGGCCGACATCCGCGCCTGGATCGATGACTGGAATGACAACCCGCGCCCGTTTGTCTGGAAGAAGACCGCCGAGGAGATCCTCGAATCCTTAGCCCGATATTGCCGACGAATTTCTGACGCAGGACACTAGCGCGTGAGCTGCGGCGGGCAACTGCTCGACGTCAGCCGCCTTGATGAGGGCCAGACACAGCGGCATGTGCTCGTAGTGACCGCCGGGACCGGCAGCGCTCAGGTGGCGAACATGCGCCGGAAGATATGCACCGAGGCGTCGATCAACGGCTCGATAGAGGGCGCAGGGCTGACCATCACCCACTCGAGGAGCAACTCGGTGATGGCGCCGATGAGGCCGAGTGCCAGCAGGTGGGGGTCGAAAGGGAGCGGCGGTGATACGTCTCGCACCTCGACCTCGATGATCTTGACGAACGCTGCGATCGCCTGCTGTCTGGCCCCGCTGAAGACGTCCCCGGCCCGGCGGACTTCCAGATGCATGATCCGGGCCCGCCGTATGTCCTTGGTGACGAAGCGGATGTACTCCTTAATACCAGCCACGATCCGGTCGTCGAGCGTCGGCGGGACCTTCTCCATGGCCTCGGTCATCGACAAAAGCGTCTCCTCGACGCATCTCTCGTAGACGACCTGCGCAAGGTCATCTCGGCCAGCGAAGCACTCGTAGAAGGCCCGGTTAGAGATGCGCGCGCTCGCGCACAGCCGCTCGATCGTGGTGACCTGGAATCCCGGATGGGCAAACAGCGTGTAAGCGGCGGTAATAAGGCGCTCGCGTCGCTCCGCAATCCTCTCCTCCGCGCTCATGCCCCTGTAGCCGCGTTGGATCCGGTGGACTTCATCAACCCGCAACTGCAGAGTCCGCTGCCTCAGTTGGCGTGCCCCGTCCGTGCCGAGTGATGAGCGTTCAATCATCCCGTTGAACTGCTCATCAGCGGTGTTGCTCACGATCGGTCACCCCCTTGCAGCTCTTGCTTCTTGCTTGTTCTCCACCGATGCAAGGCTCCTTCTACCGCCCGAACAGAGCTCTCCCCGAGGAGCTCGACAATTTCTTTCTGGCTATAGCCGTCGATCGTCAACGCGACGATCGCACGGGTCCGCGCGTTGAGGCGTCCTAGATCGTCACGAACGCGCATAGTGCCCAGTGCTTGTGCCTCCATACTGGCGATGAGACCGGCATCCGGTTCCAAGGTGACAGCCTCTTCTATGTGCGCCCAGTTCCATCTCCTCTGCTGGGCCCGGCGCTTGCGGAACTCATTGGGGAAGATGTACAGGCAAGCGCCCATGAAGTAGGTCGGCAAGCTGGCACCACCTTCGTAACGCCAGCCGCCCTCGATGAGCGCATGTTGGCGAAACCGTGGAAGAGCAAGAGCGACGGTCATCGTGGCAAGTTCCTCACGAGCGTCGGAGTCACGGTGCAGCTCCTCAAGTTCGGCGTCGCTGGGGGACAAAACGAACGTGCGGCTTGCGGTCAGCTTGAAGATGTAGCCGGTGTACATCCAGCCGCGAAGGACCGACATGCCGTACCGAGCCAGCTCGTTTTCGAACCTCTGGTACCTGTCGCCGGTGAAGTCGTACCGGGCCATCTCATCACGTAGCCGCTGGTCAGCCGCCCGGCGCTCCAGGCCTTCCTGCAGTTGCTGAGCCTTTGCCGCTACCGTGGCCGGGATCCCCTTGAGCACATCTGACGGCAGAACGAGAGCGAGAGCGGAGGCGCTGTTTTCGGGAGGTTGTACTGGTCCGGTAAGCGCACTGACCGCGGGCGACCTGCCCGCTGCCTGTCCGCTGTCGCTCACCGGCCTACTGCCCTTCCGTCGGTCTCGTCTGTAGATGGCCCTTGTAGGTGCGCACCCGGCAGGCACCCCACGGAGATTTCCAAGTTTTTTTCGTACGGGTCTTCTGAGCGATTTTCGTGGGATGACGGCCCGCTTGCGACTTACGAGCGGAAGATTCGTCATCACCCCTGGGGAGAACTTCGTGGCACCGTCGCCTGACCCGCTGCTGTCTGTCCGTGCTGCCGTGATCCTGCTGCTGGCGGTTGTCGTGGGCTTGCTCGCGGGCTTGCTCGCTTATCTTGCTGGCCAGCCCCTGCCGGCGGCATGTCTGGTTGGTGGCGGAGCGATCGGCGGGAGCGCCCTTCTGTTCCACACGGTCGTCGGGCGTTAGCCGGTTCTTTTCGGGTGATCAGTAGGTACGCCGACGGGGTGCCCGGACCTCACGACCTTGGTGATGGCTTCGGCTTTCTCGCGAAGCGGTCAGCCAAGCCGCCGCATACCCCATGAACCCGCACCAATACTGGCCGCAGCCGATTATCTATGTCGGGCGATCCCAGAGAAATCCCGCAACGGTCCGTCAGTGGCATTGCTGACCTGGGCGAACCTAATCGCGTGTACCTGGCTGCACGACTCTTACCGACACCCCGATCTGTGGCACCTGCCTGGGCGCGGGCGGCAAATGGATCGACCGCAACGGCAGCAGCACCAAGCAGAGCGTCTGGGTGGCGTGCACCGCGTGCGCCGGGACGGGGCGGCGATGAGCGATGCGATCACCTGCCCCAAGTGCGAGGGAGAGAGCAGCCAGCGTCTGGGCCAGCTGCGCATTGCGTGCCGGTTCTGCCACGGCCGGGGCTGGGTCAGCGCCGAGCACGAGCCCGCCGAACCTCCACCACCGCCCACGAGCCGCCCCCGCCTGGGAGCACCGCATCTGGTCCGACTCCGCCGCGGCCTTTCTGAGATGCCGCTACTGCCTGGGATCGCAGACGGTGGCGCACCTGGATGCAAGCACCCGCACGCTGGTAATGACGCCCTGCCAATGCCGGATGTCCGGGGACCTGCCGGCGAGCGCGTAGAGAATCGTGGTGTTCATGGGTAGGACATGCGATGACGTTACTGTACCTCCGCCAACCTGATTCCCCGGAATTTTTAAACCATTTCGAGAATTCGTTCGTGAGTACGATAAACGCAATTGACGACATGAAGCCGTTAGCAGAATTCCCGCACTGTCTGAGCTCTGAAAGCCGCTTCTTTCATCTTCTTTCCCGTATCAGTCAAAACGGTGTCACTGCCGGCCAGGTCAGACGGGACGGCTTGGCGACTCGCTTGGACACCGGTCGCTTTTCTTTCACCGAAGGACAATTCTAGACTCAATGAATCGGGCAGCGGAGAGACAAGTGGAACCTTCACCTGCTCGAACTCCTCTGATGCGCCGACAGTGATCCGGCCACCTTCACGGATGCTTTTTATAGGACTGGAGGCTTCCCATAGCACTTGATGGGTCGCGTAGTTCATAACCTGAACTGAGGTGACCTGCTCTCCCGGACAGAGCGGCGCGAAGTACTGGAGCCTGCCGTCGCCGCTGAGACCCATTGCTACAGCGCGGGGTAATGGATCGCCGATGGGGAGATATGGCCCCTCCCCGCATCCCGTTAGCGCCAGCGCCAGCGCCAGTACACTTGCACATCCAATGATAGAGCCGCGTGGGAAGCGTCTAACGAGTAACGGCATTTTCATTCCCCTCAAGGGCGATAAGGTATTTTATGGACAATTATATCCGGTTTTCCCTTTTTTCTCTGCTTGCTGTTCGTACACATTTTGACACGCATTTCCCCACGACGCTGAAATCTGATCCCAATAGTAGACGTAGAAGGTGGGCCAGTAGCCGGTCTGGTTATAATAATGGTACCACTGTTTCCTGTGCTCTAACTCATGCTTGAGATACGTCGCCGTAGTCGTGGTCGCACTCTTTCCGGTCAGGTACACGTTTCCTATCGTGCTTCCCCCGCCAGCATAATATTTCTTGTCCAACCCCTTGCATACCATTAGAGCGGTCGCGAAGTCCTGGTTGCATTTAGCCCCCTTGGACTCTGCCCACAACTTGGTTTTCTCGTCCATCACCTTGAGGGGTGTCGATATGGACCAGCCTGATCCCAAGAACTGAAGAAGGGCCACCGGCATCCCTGCGAGCTTTAGAGCGCCTTCCATAACAGGCGGAATGTCGCAACGCGGCTGCTGTTTTGCACTGTTTCCACAGACGAAAACTCTGATGTCCTCCCATGCCTCTTCAATCACTTTCTTGCACCTCGACGACTTCAAGTCAGAATGACATCCTTCGAGGTTAGGGTCGCGATCCCAAAGTGGTATAAATCCGCCACCGTCATTCTTCTCTCCGGAGTTGCTGGAGAAAAACACACTACCCTTGTCGCAGCAAATCTCGGGATTGTAAAGTTGCAACACGTTATATAAAGCGTGAAATTCTACACGCTCCGCCGCAGACCATTTCCAATATTCTTTTGCGATGGCCTTCTCTAGCGGGCGACCATTTTCCATAAGGCCCCATTTCTTCGCTTCGGCCTTGTTTAAAAGTGGCATCCAAGAAGAGGGGCCAAAGGTCGCTTCCCACTCCTTTAGTTCTTTCAAGGTGCTTGCCTGGTACACCAGATTTGAGACGTAGCCGCCCCATGGGTTATATGGCTTGCCAGGGATGATCTCTGGCGGGGTCCAATCCCAGCTTGAGGAACGATTATTAATGTATTTATCCCAGTAGCTACTCGTATCGTAGGACTGCCAGCCGGAGCCACCGCTCGCGGTACTCGGGGAGCTCACGGTGTTGAGCTGGATGGAGTTGTGCCCGCTGGGGTCGGTGTGAGTGAGAGGGCCAGCGTTGGCATAGGTGTATCGGTTGGCTTGCACCGATGGGTCGGGGTTGAGGGTGGCGGTATCGCGGGAGGTGAAAGCACCCGTGCCGGGCTGGTACCAGCGGGCGTGCATGTTGACCTTGCCGGTGTCCGGGTCGGTGTATTCCCCCTGGTAGCCGAGAGCGCGTTGGGTGCCGGAGCGGTGGGTGACAGCGCCGAAGGGGTCGTAGGCGGTCGAGTCGACCAAGGCGGTGCCGGAGAAGGTGGCGATCATATCGCCGTGTAGATCGGTCATCGTGGCCAGGGCGGGGCTCGCGCCCTCCTGGAGACTGAGCAAGCCGCCGAACGGGTCGCGGCCGTACTTGGCCTGGACGGCGCCCACTCCGTCAGTGGTGGTGACCAGGTCGTTGCTGAGCCCGGAGTAGATGAAGCGCTGCTGGGTGGCGCCGGCGGTGCGGGAGGTCATCCGGTCCAGGGCGTCGTAGCCGTAGGTGGCCTCCCCATCGGAGACGAGCCGGTCGAAGGCGTCGAAGGCCAGATTGCGGGTGACGCCAGCCTTGGTCTCGGTGGCGGTGGTACCGCGCGGGGTGTAGGTGTAATCGGTTCCGGCTCCGCTGGTGAGCCGGTTGCGCTGGTCGTAGACGAACGTGTTGCTGCCAGCCTTGGTGCGGTTGCCGGAGGCGTCCCATTCGTAGGCGGTGACAGCACCGCCGGGGGCGGTCCAGGAGGTCAGCCGTCCGGAGCGGTCATGGGCGTAGGTGTTGGTGCCGACTCCGGCGGTGCCGGTGGTGGTCTTGGTGGTGAGGTTGTCGTCCTTGTCCCACAGGTAGGAGATCTTCGACAGTTCGGTGCCGGAGCTGTTCTTCACCGTCTGGGAGGTGAGCCGGTCCATGGTGTCGTAGTCATAGGTCTGGGTGCCGACCGGGTTGGCGGAGGTTTTGCTCTTGAGCCGGTTGGCGTGGTCGTAGCCGTAGGTCCAGGTGCGCCCGGTCACCGGGTCGCCGGCGGTGCTGAGCCGGTCGGCGGCGTCCCAGGTGTAGTTCGCCGTCCCCGCCGGGTCGACGCGCTGGGTGAGGTTGCCGGTGGCGTCGTAGGCGTAGGCGGCGATCTGGTTGGTGGCCTTGGAGACCTTGGTCAGCAGGCTGCGGTCGTTGTACTCGAGGGTGTAGTCGCCGATCGTGGTGAGGCGGCCCGCGCTGTCGTAGGTGGCCGCGTGGTTCACGGTGGCCATCGCGGTTCCGCTGCCGACCTCGGCGGTCATCCGGTTCAGCTGGTCGAAGGTGCGGTCGATGCGCACCCCGCCCGGCTGCAGGGTGGCGGTGGCGTTGCCGGAGGCGTCGTAGATGCTGGTCCAGGTTCGGTCAGCGGCGTTCGGGTGGGCGGTGGTGGATGGTTCGATGACCGATTCGACCAGGGCGAGGGTGTTGTAGGTGGTCCAGGTGGCGTTGCCGCGGCCGTCGGTGGTGCGGGTGCGTGCCCCGGTGGCGTCGTAGCCGAATGTCGAGGTGATCGACGAGGTCGCGGTGACCGGTTCGATGAGGGAGGTCAGCCGTCCTGCGGCGTCGAACGTGCGCTGGGTGATATACCCCTCGCCGGAGGTGGTGCTGGTCGGGTTGCCGGCCGGGTCGTAGCCGAACTCGACGGTGCGTGTCGTGCTGGTGCCGGTGAGGTCCTTGGCGGCGGTCTTGCGGCCGGCCAGGTCGTAGGTGGCTTCGGTGGCGTTGCCCAGGGCGTCGGTCACCTTGGTCTGCCGGCCCATCAGGTCATAGCTGAAGCTAGTGGTGCGGCTAGCCGGGGCGGAGGTGGTAGGGGTGGCCGGGGCGATGGTGGTCGTGACTTCCCCGGCGGCGTTGACCGTGTACGTGGTGATCTCGTTGTCTGGGGCTGGTGCGACGGTTTTGATGAGGTTGCTTGCAGCGTCGTAGGTCAGCCTGGTGGTGTGTGCCGCGGTGGTGGGATTGCGCTCGATCACGGTCTGGGTGATCTGCCGGCCCAGGCCGTCGTAGGTGGCCTCGATACGCGCTCCGGTGGGGTCGATCACCGCGAGCTGCTCGCCCAACCGGTTGTATTCGGTTATCCGGACGCCGCCTGGCCCGGATGGGCCGGGTTCGGTGACCTTGACCGGGCGTCCCAGCGCGTCGTAGACGGTGGAGGTGACGTGCTCGCGCGGGTCGGTGATCGTGGTCTGCCGCCCGGCCGCGTCGTAGCCGAAGCTCACCTTGGGAGTGATCGCGCTGCCGCCTGGCGGGGTGTAGGGCGCGCCGATGGTCGAGGTCAGGCGTCCGGCCTTGTCGAAGACGGAGGTGGTGGTGCGCCCTTCGGCATCGATGGTCTGGGTCTGCTGGCCCGCGCTGTTGTAGCCGTACCTGACGGTGGGCCGCCCGGTGGCGGCGGTAGTGCCGTTCTTCTCGATCGTCACCTGCGGTGATTTGGTCTCTACCAGCCGACCGGCAAGGTCATAGCGCATCGTGGCGGTGAAGTCCGTGGGCGTGGCGCCGGAGGCGTTGCCGCGCGGGTCAACGGTCGCGGTCAGCAGGCCGCGGTCGTCGTAGTCGCTGGTGGTGACCAGGTCCTCGGCGCCGTTCTCCACGGTTTGCCGGGTCACCTGGTTCAGCGCGTTGTAAAGGTAGGAGGTGGATTCGACGCGGGTGGTGCCGGCTGCGGTGAAGGTCTTTTTGGTGACGTTGTTGTTCTTGTCGTATTCGAAGGCGGTCTTACGTCCGAGGGCAGCGGGGTCGAACGTGGTGGAGGTCAGACGGCTGGCGGCGTCGTAGACGTAGTCGGTGGTGACCTTCTCGCCGCTGGTGTCCTGGCCGGCTGGATCGTCGGTGATCTTCTTGATGAGGTTGCCGGCCGGGTCGTACTCGTTTGATTCCAGCACCACGTCGGTCACTGTGTCCTCCTCCTCGTTGAGGAGGACATCGTCGCCAACCGTCTTCGCCGCGCGGTTGTCCATCCAATAGGTGAAGGCCTTCTTACGGCCTATCGCGTCGACCTGACCCGCTAACCGGCCGCCGGGATCGTAGGAGGAGGATCCCAGCACCATGTCCTGGGCAGCCTGCGGGCTGACTGGGCTGCCGGTCCAGTCCTTAAGCGTTGTGGAGGTTGGTTCCCCACGATCGGTGTAGGCAAAGGTAACGACCGTACCCATTGGGTTGGTCTGGGATGTCTGAGCGCCGGTGGCATCCCACGTGGAGGCGGTCACTCCGCCCTCAGGGTCAGTGACCGTCTTGACCCGACCATAAGAGTCGTAGGTGTTCGTGGTGAGGCGCGCGGGGTCGCCACCGGTTAGGTCGGTCACGGTAGTGGTGAGCACGTTGCCGTCGGCGTCATAGGTCAGCGTCGTCTTGGCGGTGTGGGTGACGTCGGTGACCTCGTTCTTCACCCCGGGATCGGTACGGGTGAGCACCTGCCCAAGACCGTTGTAGGTGAAGGTCGTGCTGACTCCACTGGGATGGGCCGCCGAGATCTCAGTGCGGGTGATCAAGCGGCCCACCGCGTCATAGACAAACGTCGTCTTCAGCCCTGATGGGCTGGTCTGCTCGGCCACCTGCCCAGAAGCGGTGTAGCGGTAGATCGTCTCGTTACCCTTAAGATCCTTAGCCGACTCCAGCAGCCCGGCGGGGGTGGTGCCGCCGCCGATCGCGGGCTCGGTACCGTCGGTATAGGTGGAGATCGCCCATCGGCCGGCCGGGAAGTCCGCAGTGGCCGGGCTGGTCACCTTTGTTACCTCGCCGTGACTGGTGTACTCGGTGGTAGTGGCATAGGTGGTGTCGATATCGGAGGCCGAGCGCCCATCGCGGTGCACGATCACCTGGTCGTTGCGCGGATCGAAGGCGTCGGCGGTGTTGAGGTAGTACTTCCAGCGTTCGATCGCGCATTCGCCGACGGCGCGACAGTACTTGCGGGCGATGAGGTTGTCACGCTCGTCGTAGTAGACATCGTTGACGATATTGTTGCGGTCGATCAGCTTGGCCAGCGACCCTGACTGGTTGTACTCATGCCAGGAGGTGTACCCCAGCTGATCGGTCTCCCCGATAATGCGATAACCGCGCCAGGCGTCATAGAGGTACTTCAACTCCTCGTTGCGCGGGTCGACCACGGTGACCCGGGCGGCGCCGGTCTGCGGGTCGTAGGTCTGCGCGCCGATCTGCCAGGTCCCGCCGTTGCGGTCGACGTGGGTTTTGAGCCGGTCGGTCGCGGCGTCGTAGGTGTTGGCCGCCCACACCCGACCCGAGGGCAGGGTGACGCCGGTGAGCTTGTGCGCCGCCTCGGCCCGGGCTGTGTGATGAGCGCTCACCTCGGCCGCAGTCAGCGGCTTGTCGTAGATCGCGACCTCGTCGATGAAGCCCTTGAACGGGAACGCCGCCCGCGGGGTGGGCACCGCCGGGGAAGTGGCCGGATCGGCCACACCGTTGCCCACCGTCGCGATGCTGCGCCAGGAGGTCACAGCCGCGCTCAGGGTGCCTACCGGCGCGCCGTCCAGGAACAACGTTTGGTTCTGGCCGGAGACGGTCAGCACCACGTGGTGCCAGGTGTTGTCGTTGACTACGCCGGTGGAGGTGATCGGCGCGGCGACCGCGGCCAGTGAGCCGCGCAGCTTGCCATCAGTGCCGACATACAGCATCGGCCCCCACGGGATGCCAGAGGTCTCCTGGGTGCCAGCGGCCATCAGCACCCCGGACTGGCTGGTCTTGAACCACGCCTCCACTGAGATCTGATCACCCAGGTGCGGCACCGTGTCGGCGGGCAGCTTCAGCGCCGAACCGGTGGTGAACTCCACCGAGGTGTCGGGGCTGCCAGCCAGCGCGCCGGGCTTCGCATACCCGACCCCCTGATAGGCCGCATTGGCCTGGCCCGCGCCCTGGTCGGCCGCCACCGTTCCCGATGCCTCGCCCAGCCGCCAGTAGGCGTAGGGGTCGTCGTCCAGGACACCGCTGCGGTATTGGGAGCCGGTGCCGTAGCTGTAGTGGGTGCAGTTGGGGGCGGCCACCGGTGCACACACCCCGGTCAGCCGATCCCCGTCGTAGTGGTAGGTCCACGTCAGCGGCGCACCGTTCACCGAGTCGCTGGAGACCGAGGTGACGTAGGCGCCGGTCCAGGTGAAGGTCAGCGACCGCCCGCCCGTGGCTGTCACCGTCGCCAGTTTCCCACCCGTGCCGTAGGTCAGCTCCTGGCCGCGGCCGCGCGAGTCGGCGACTTCGGTCAACCGGCCTTGGGCGTCGAAGGTGTAGGTGGTGGCTGACTTGTCCATCAGCCGCCAGGTGCCGCCGCTTTCTTCAGCCAAGGTGGCGTGCATGCCCGGCGGCGGCTGAAAGACCCCTGACCCGTTGCCCATGAACCGCACCTGGCGGCCATCGGGGTAGGTCACCAGCGCCGCGACGGCCACGCCTCGCACCTCTTTGACGAGCTTCATGTCCCAGCGGGTCGACCAGCCCGCGCCGAAGATCCCGTCGGTGCGCGGGTCCATGCTGTTATAGGAGCGCGTCACTGACAGCGGTGGCCCGGCGGTGGGAACCGACAGGTCGGTGGCGGTGGTGGTGTAGTTGCCGCTCTGCTGGTGAAACTCCTGGCCGTTGACGCCGGGGGTGGCCAACTGCGAGGTCACCACAGGCTGGCGCACCCCGGTGACGAAGGTGTGCACCGGTGAAAGGGTCGACGTTGAGTTAGAGGTGTCGGTGACGGTGACCGTCCACCAGTACTGCTTTCCCCACGCCAGCTTGGCCGCGGGCACCTTCCAGGTGTTGACCCCAGCAGCCAGGGTGCCAGAGGAGGTGCACCCCGTCCCGGTCATCGTGTCCTTGTCACAGATCTTGAACGCGTACCGCACCGATCCGCCCACCGTGCTGCGCCCTTGGGCCCGCAAGGTGGGAGTCAGCGAATCCATCAACATCCCGCTGCGCGGAAAGGTGTTCAACAACGTCGGCTCACCGGCCAGCAGTGAAGCCTGCGACTGTGCCGGGATGACCGAGGTCTTCGACGAAGACCCGGCCTGGGTGCCGGTCGTCTGCTGATCGACGAAGCGCTCCTCGATGGGGACCGCCCCTTCGGGCGGCTCGATATCCGAACGCCATTGGCCGTCAATCACCGCCGCTGACATCTCGGTGGTCGCCTTGCTGCTCACCAACGAGGGGAAACCCGCTGCTGATCCTGTCAGCTGCTTCGGCGTGTCCGGGACGCTGTGATAGAGCACGGCCGATCGCATTGCGGCAGACACTGGAACTGCTTGGAAAAGCAGCAAGCCAGGGGTCACAGTCGTAACGACGACTACCGCTGCCCACGTTTTCACGCGCACTGAAAACGACCACGGCACATTTCGGCGCATACGCCGTCATCCTCCGAACACGTCAGCGCGAGAGCCAATCGCTCCCGCGTTACCCCAGTCCGCCGCAGCGCTTTGGCCAGGCCAAAGGCGACAGTTCGGAGTGCAGAACAAGCAAACGATCAAAAATTACATATAAAACCTTTATGCCGCAATATGTGCAAGTGCGGGCAAAAAGGACACGCTTTCCAGGTTTAAAATGCCGTGCATTGGTTTCGTGGCTGCGTGATTACTTTGAGCCATCGGCGGAGGGACCGAAACGATCACGCAAAGGCAGTGGCCCCTTGATCGCCGACGCCTTCGCATGCACCCCTCCAAGCTGCCCTAATAGCACATTCCGCGCCTGCGAGGCTGTGGTGATGTCCATGGAAGTGTGGCGAAAAAGGTTACAAGGAGAGGCTCCGTTGATTTTAGGATGTCCGAAAATGAGCACAAGAAGCGACGGAACACAAGAGGTGGCCGCCATGGAAAGCGGGCGACGGCGACAAGCTAGTGGCTTGATGTGATGCAGAACACGCCACGCCGAGATGGCCTCGCTCTGCCTATAACTCTGGAACAGTCAGTTCCAAGATCACTTCTACGACTTAACACCCCGGATAAGTTACGTTATCCGGGGAGTCTCGCTAGGATCTCCCCGGATAACCACCGGGCACAGGTCAGGCTAACGCCGGAAAAACTCCCCGGATAATAAGAAGAAGGGTCCGGCGAGTGGCCGCGAGCGCTGACGGAAAGATCAACAACGATGGCGACGGCGAGGCTGGCAACCCGGTTGACGATCGCGATGGTCGGCGAGGCAACGGCCGAGTCGACAACCTCATTGCCGATCAGAGGGATTCCAAGGCGGGAAACGTGGTGGAGCTTCGGCCCGGTCGTGGGCCAGGGTCGGTGGCGGCCGCCGCGGAGGTGGCGTTGGCCGCGTTCGGTACGCATCTGGATCGGTGCGCGCTGGCGCAGAACACGGTGACCGCCTACCGGCGCCAGGCGCTGGCCTACCAGGAGTGGTTGCTCGGGAGGGCGGCCGAGCACGCGGACGCGTTCGTCGACCTGGTCGGCGCCGAAGCCGCCGTCACCGCCTGGCGCCGCAACCTGCTGGCCGCGGGCGCGTCGCCGGCGACGGTGAACCAGGCGCTCGCCGCGGTGACGCTGCTGTACGAGCACGGGCCCAGCCTGCGCTTGGCGGTCAAGCGCGCCCGGGTGCCCAAGCCCGGAGCTCCGGAGGCGTTGTCGCGGGCGCAAGAGAACGCGGTGCGCCGAGCCGCCGATCGCCGTAGCTCCCGCGACGCTGCCCTCATCGCCGTCTTGCTCAGCGCCGGCGCCCGCGCCGAGGAATGCCAACGCCTGCACGTCGGCGACGTGGCGATCACCACGCGCAGCGGCACCGCCCGCTTACACGGCAAGGGCGACGAGGTCCGCACCGTCCCACTGCCGGTCCCGGCCCGCGAACGTCTCATCGCCTGGCTGAAGGTGCGCGCCGAGCTGCTGACCTCACGGCCCGCCTTGGCCGACGCGGTCAGCGAAGGACTGTGGGCGGGCCAGCGCGGACGGCTGACGGTCGACGGCGTCACCGACGTGGTCCGCGCGGTCGGCAAGGACGCCGGTCTGCCGGGCCTGCGCCCGCACCGGTTGCGCCACACCTACGCCACCCGGCTGCGCGAAGCCGACGCCGACCACGCCCAGATCCAGGCCCT
The DNA here is from genome assembly GCF_051918885.1 of Streptosporangium sp. OZ121. Taxonomy (NCBI): domain Bacteria; kingdom Bacillati; phylum Actinomycetota; class Actinomycetes; order Streptosporangiales; family Streptosporangiaceae; genus Streptosporangium; species Streptosporangium sp. OZ121. The sequence goes on along the minus strand of NZ_JBPXMC010000034.1, from coordinate 40,874 downwards.
CCTGGGCCACACCTCCATCGAGACCACCGCACGCTACTTCCGCGCCTCGGCCACCGAGGTCGCCGACCTGGTCGACCGTGCCCTTGACTACTGACAACGAGACGGCGCGCGAGGTACCGGCCCTCTGGGGCTCTGATCGGCAAGCGCTTAAATCGGCTGAAAATTTTTTGTCGAAACGGGCGTCCCTCGTCGCTAGAGGGTGCAAGCACTCAATCGACTCAGGTGATGTATCCCGAGTTCGGTGGTGGAGCTGCTCTGGCAGGGTGGAGTGCTGTGAGTAGCGACGAGCAGCATCTGGTTCCGGCCTCGCGCCGCCGCAGCGGCCTGGGGGCCGACTGGGGGGACAGCCTGGCCGGGGGCGCACCCGGCGAGGGCGCCGGCCGCGGTGGCGGCGCCTCCCGCGAGCAGTCCCCTGCGGCTGAGTCGGGGGTCCGACATCAGAGTTCTCCTCCGTTTCCCGCTCAGCCGTCGCTCTCGCCCATGTCCATGCCCTCGCCGTCGTCGCTCCCGCCCATGCCGGGCTGGTAGTCCTCCTTGCCTCCGGCGAACTCCTTGCCGACCGCGGTGAACTCCACGGTCTTGCCGTCCTTGAGGGTGAGGGTGAAGGGGATCTGCGCGCCGGGCTTCACCGCCTCGGTGAGGCCGATCAGCATGATGTGGTCACCGCCCGGCTGGAGCTGGTGGGTGCCCCTGGTGGGGATCACGAACCCGCCCTCCTTGGGCCGCATGATCATCTTTCCCTTGGAGTCGATGACCTCGTGCAGCTCGATCACCGGCGAGATCGGCGAGACACCGGAGACGAGGTAAACAGTTCTCTGATCGGAATGTCGAGGGCGTCGGCGATCTGGAAGACGTTGTCCAAGCGGGGACTGTACATACCGTTCTCGATACGGTTGATGGTCTTGCGGTCGACGTCGGCGAGTTCTCCGAGTCGTTCCTGGCTGAGTCCTTGACCTTCCCGTATGTCGCGCAGCCGCAGGCCGAACTGTCTGCGCAGCTCAGCGAGGCGCGGATTGATCGGGGTGGACACTTACCCACGGTGGCGTGCATGATCCTCAAAGGTCTGTACCAAGTTTGGTACATATCACGGAGGGTGATCAATCTCCGTCCCGCGCAGCCGGGAAGCTGACGGCGACCCCTTTGCTCACCTCGGCAACCCTGAAGAGGCAATCATGATCACGACGGAGTCGCGTCGCCCCGCCCGCACAATCGCCGTACCACGCCGCAACCACCACGGCGGCTACTCCCCCGCCTGGCTGCTGGTCCAAGCCGCCCAGCTGTCGTGGGAGATCAACTCCATCCTGTCCCTCATTCACGGCGCACGCCTCAACCTCACCGAGGAGCTGTCCATCCAGCACGAGGCGACCCAAGCTTTGATCAACGCCGCGCACGCCGGCGTCATCGTCGAAGCGCGCCTGCCGCTGGCCCCCTCTTGGAGCAGTGGGGTGCCGCGCCCGCGCTCGGTGTTCGCCCAAGCTCGCGAGGCCGGCAGCGATCCGCAGGCGGTCATCCCGGAGATGTACGCCCCCGCCAAGCCCGACATCCCCGCCGAACACCTGCAGGCGCTGAGCGAGGCCTCTCGCCCCGATCTCTTCCCGCACGCCCAGTGCTCCGGCGTCAACCTCAAAGGGGCGCGCTGCGCCAAGCGCATCTTCACCGGTATCGGCGCCGAGCACTGCCACGTGCACTTGACCACCGCCGAACAGCAGCGGCGCGAGCAGTTGCGCGCCGCCCGCGACAAGGTCCGCCAGGCCGAAGAGGATGCCATCGAGTGCCAGCGGATGACCTTGGCTTATGACTGGATCGACCGCTACGGCCGACGCCCTCACCGGGTGGAACTGCCCACGCTGCCCTCGTGGCCGCACCAGATCACCCTCACCCACCCGGACGTCCCGCAGCCGGCGGACGCGCCTCATGCGGTCATCGCGGTGTATGAGACCGGCTGGCTGACGATCTGCCCCCGCGCCGGTGAGATCATCCGGGCCTTCCTCGACGCCCCGTGCGCCTCGGCGCAGGAGATTGCCGCACACGCCGCGGCTCAGACCCCTGGACGCTGGAACGATGGCAAGCAGTGGCTCACCTCCTGCGTCTGGGACGGCATCCAGCCGCCCCTGGACTGCCTACCGGCTGCCGGTGAGATGCCCGAGCTGGATGAATACCCCGGCGTCTACACGTTGCGACTGCAAATGATCGACGACGAGCACAGCTGGGCTCACTGGGATAACGGGTTCTCCGCACTGGTTCAGGCCTGCGGCCACCCGGAGGTGGAGACCATGGCGGATCTCTTGGCGTTCTGGCAGCACGTAGGCATCTTGACCCAAACACAAAGCACCGATACAGGCTCGTGCACCGAGCCCAAGCTGATGATCGGGACAACGGTGCGCTCACCCTGGCGGGTCCTGCACGCGGCGGGGCGCCCCGAGACTCCGCACGCGCTGATGACGGCGGTGCGCTTCCTGACCGAGGTGGCCACCCCGTGGGATCGCGAGATCTCTCCGGGTGAGGTTCTCGAATTGGCCCGCGTCGCCATATAGAGGCGCACCGACGCAGTCGCCAAAAACCCTTTGGAGACTCTCCGCCATAGTCTCTGGGAACCTCTACAACCCTGCGGATCAGTCAGCTTGCAGTCACCATCTATAACTCAGGGTCACGAGCGCTATTTCGACGCTTTCTGCATCGCATGGCTTCGGGCTCCCATGGCAGGAGGTCGGCGAGGTCGAAAGCGAGTTCAGCATCGAGGTCGCAGCGCGCGGCCAGCGCTTGCGCGTAGGTGTCGATTCGGGTGCGAATCAGCAGGTTGCCGTCTGTGCGGGTGGATGGCGTGCGGAACTGAGCGATCTTGTTATTGAGCATGCGGGCTGCGCCGTCTTCGTGATGACGGAGCCCAGATTGCCAGGCACTGAGGTCGGGGTCGTTCAGGGTGTAGCGCATCTCCAGGTGCCAGGAAGAGCGCTGATAGGCGGTCAGGAGTTGCTTAAGCGTTGCTGTTGCCACCACCGGCGACCTCCGGAAAGAACTGCATCGTCCGCTTGGGGAAGCGGATCAACGTTTCGTCCTCGGTCGTGTCACCCACACGCTGGAGAGTGGCAGTGTCGGTGATGGTGAAGCCCTGCAGGATGTAGTCGTCGCCGTCCTCCCAGACGGTTGGCGAGTCACCGTCGGGGCTGTCGGGATCCTTTCCGAGGAACCGGAGTGCCATGAGCCCGGCATGGCGAGGAGTGCGAACCGATCTCCAAAGCCCAGCAGGGCTAGGCACCAGATCGGGGATCGTCATCAAGAACTCGTCCGCGCAAAGCCTCCAGTTCCCGCCCCAGAGCGCCCGACCCGACGAGCATCAGGGCGTGTACCGCGCTCACCTCCCGGGCGGATGCCCATATGCCCGATCCGCGGGCCTGGAACGGGAGGACCTTGATCGAGTGGACCCGGAAAGCGGCCGGGTCCAGGTATCGCATGCCCCCGGTGCCGCACAGGTAGGTTGTGGCGCCTGTCAGCCAGGCCAGGTCGGCCAGGCGTTGCGAGCGTTCACCGGGTGCGAGCAGATCGCTGCTGTGCAGGATCTGCCCCCGCCACCCGACCTCCTCCAGCAGCAGGCGCGTGGACAGCTCCGTCACGTCCGCCAGTCGATCCGTGCTCTCGAACGCGGCGAGTACGGGGTCGAGCCCCCTCTTGAACGACGGCCAGTAGGCACTGTGCCGGTAGTGGTCAGCGAGGAGCTGAACGACACGGCGCCGGCAGCGAATGGGATCAGCCAGACGCGCTCCGCGGATGGAGGTGGAGCGGCCGTATGGCAGATGGGTGGAAATGGAGAGCCACTGCGGCTGCCACGAGCCGTCGAGCGAGGCGAGGCGCGCGCGGTGCTGATAGTCCCTGCGTGCGAACTGCACGTCGTCCAGGACGATCCAGTAGTCGGCGGCGAACAGCTTGGCCAGCGTCACCAGTCGGGGGAAGAGGTTGGGCTGGTGGATGGCGCACACCTCGCCGTACGGCAGGTCAGGGCGTAAGAAGCCTGCTGTCGAATCCGGCGCGGAGAAGAGCCTGGTAGGCGTCATGGACCTCTCCTAGGACGGGCTGCTCGATGGCGTAGCCGAGCTTGGGGTACTCGATCACGCGCTGGAGGTCGCCGACGAGCATGTCGATGACCAACTTCGGATCACCGATCGAGCTGACGTAGTCATCCAGCTCAAGCGGCTCGGAGGCGCACACCACCTCGACCTCGGGCCATACCTTTCGTGCCGTGGCGTAGGCCCGGCGCTCCATGTACGGCTTGGAGATCAGGAGCACCGAACCGGGCCGAATACCCGCATCGGCCAGCACCTGGCGGGACAGTGCGATGTTCTGGCCGGTGTTGGTGGCATTCGGCTCCAGCAGAATCGTCTCGGCGGACATGCCAAGTTCGAGCGCGTGCTCGCGGTAGTGGACGGCCTCGCCTCGGGGGAAGCGCGCCGCCGTAGTGGTGCTGGTGGCACCGGAGAAGACGAGCAGCGGGAACCAGCCGGCGCGGTGCAGGTCGACCGCCGCGCGTGCCACCCCCAGATCGTGGCTACCCAGGCCGATGGCCACGTCACACCGGCTCAGGTCGTGGTGCATCTGGTGGTAGTCCCAGATGGTGTAGGCGTGCTGCCACTGCTCGTCGGTGATGACCTGCTGCTTGACACTCACTCGGTTGCTCCCTGGTCGCCGCGGCAGAGGGAGGCGGATCTCCCCCTGGATGGTCCGCTGGATGCCCTCGATGCTGCGCAGTTGGTGCGCGAGCCCGTGCTGCGCAGCCTCGCATGCGGCACGGTCGAGGATCACCACCCCATCATCCACGGTGGCCCGATCCGAAAGCAGGACGTGCCCGTACGCCGTCTCCAGCCGGACCCGCTGCATGGGCGCATCGGTGACCGCGGTGGCGCGGGCGAGGTCGATCAGGCGTAGCGCCTCCGAGAGGTTCCCTGCGCCACGGTGGGCCAGAGCGAGTTTCTGGTGCGCGACGGACCAGTCCTCGGGTTCACCGAGGTTCTCGAACTCGCGGATGGCGGTCGTCATCAGGCGGGCGGCGTAGTCGTTCTTGTCGTTCTTGCTCAGGGCGGTCCCCACCCACAGCCGGGCTCGCGCCCTGTCGCGTGGTGAGAGCCGGTCGTCCACCGCCAGCGCCTCATATTCCTTGGCGGCCTCGTCCAACCGGCCCCCCATCTCGGCGACCACCGCCAACGAAAGGTCGAGCTGCGCGATACGACGGGGGATGTCGAGCTGTCCGTAGATCGATCGGGCGTTGAGGTAGGAGCGGCGAGCGGACAATGGGCCGGTGACTGCTCCTTGGTCGCGCTGGAGGTCGCCAAACAGCGTCGTCGATCGTGCGAACAGGTAAAGACCCTTGTCGTCCAACGCGTGCGGGTCGTAGCGGGTGAGCCATCGGTTCAGCAGGTCGGTGGCGTAGCTGAAGCTCTGGCGGCTGAGAGCGACCACAGCCCGGTCAAGGTCGTCCGTCCAGGTCTCGTAGTCCCAGGCCCGTGGTCCCATCCGGGTGACTCTCAGCCCTTGGTCCACGTCCTGGCCGAGTTCCAAGAGCAGCGTCTCGAACCGCAGGTGAGTGGCCGAATTCGCGCGGGCGAGCGCGGTGTCCAGGATGGCTTGGGTGTCCGGACGTGGCCGAGTGGCGGTACCGAGCTGGTCCCACTTCGCCACGGTGCGGGGAGCCACGCCGAGGTGCTGCGCGAACACCCGCACGCTCATCCGCAGGGCTCGGCGAAGTGCACGCGCTTCGAGACCGGTCCACTCATGCACGGTCGTCACGTCGCTGCTCCCTTCCACGGCCATGGAAGCACGCAGAGGTACCGAGGGCCTCCGGAAGTGCGACGCAAGTGCGACAGCGGGTCGTACCCAGCGGAGTCGGGGCTGGCCATGCTCAAAGAGCGGGCCGTAAGCCCCGGCCACGGTAAGGACGGCTACCTTGTGGACACTCACCGAACAACACGATGTGGACAGCCCGATCGTCTACGGGTACCTGCGGCTGCATCGTTCGACGCCCGAGCGGCACGCCGCCCTGACGGTAGCCCTCGCCCAATACTGCGAGCAGCACGAACTGCAGCTCTGCGGCGTCTTCACCGATCGAGGGGCCGCATCGTCGGACGACCCGGCCTTCGCCGGCCTGCTGGACGTCCTTCTCATGTCCGGCGCCTACGGGGTGGTGCTGCCCACTACGCACCACCTGGGCGAGAAGCCCGTCGCGACTCGGCGGCGGGAACAGCTGAACGCGATTGGGGCGCGGCTGCTGGTCGTGCGGGGAGCCCTCCGTGCCACTGGCTCTTCCGCCGGCCGACCGGTCGTGACTCTGGCCCGCGCCGTTCCCCATGACCAATTCGAACCAATTCGCCAAGGACCCCATGATGATTGACACCTTCGTCGCACCACTGCCCGGCAGCGAATTCAACCCGAACGTGCCAGCGGTAGAGCGCACGTACGCCGCGCTCGCAGGCTCCGACAAGGACGGCTTCGAGGCCGACCGTGCAGCCGCCGGCAAGCTGAAGGGGGCGCTTCCTGGGGTAACGGAGGTCGTCCAAGAGAACGCAGCGGCTGTCGCGCGGGCTGTCGCCTCCCCGCACACCTTCGTGAAGTGCTCGATGCAGCCCCGGTATGACCCCGGCGCCGTCGAGGTCGCCGAACTGATACAGGCGCGGGCGCCCCGCTGGGTTGTCCTGTGGCGCCCGTACTGGCGGGTCCTGCAGGCATGGGAGTGCTCCGACCCGCGACTATGTCGCACCGCCATGGGGCGCAGCGCCGCCGAGCTATGGCAGCGCATGCAGGAAGCTGAACTTGATCTCTGGCGAGCCTCCCCGCGCGCCATGGCCGCGGACCGGCCGCCCACCACACCCGTCCCGGGTGGCCGTGAGGATCTGCCAGAGGCGGCCCCGAGACGATCACCGGCCCCGGCGGCACCCCGTCGGTCCGGAAGACCTCGGGGCCCCAGACCACACCAGGCGGGAGCGCATCGTGTTCACGTACGGTGACGCGTTCCTGGCGGTCGCCGCCGGGTGGCCGTGTTGCTTCTCCTCGTCTTGGCGTGGACAGCCGAGCAGGTTCACAACGTGCGGCCGTCCACGTACTCCGGCGCGGGCACATGCCCCTACCTGGCACCCATGCTGCCCCGCGCCGCCTACGACCCGCCGCCCACGATGTGCCCCGGGAGGTCGTCGTGGGTGGCGGGCTCCAGCCCCTGGCCGGACCCTTCCCACGTGGCGAGCGCGCAGGCTCGCCAGCGGGCCAGCCAGGGGGGAAGGCGGGCACCCTGTCGAGGAGTGCAGGTTGTCCGCCTTCCTCCCCCAGCGGGCCGCACGCCTCGTGGAGAGAGCAGACGAGGATGACGAGAACCCGTCAGCCGCAGGCGGTCAAGCAGGAGGGCCCCACCCCCGAGTGGGAGCCGTACGCGTCACACGGCGCCATCCTCCGGGTCAGACACACCTCGTGCCGCGGCCGGTACGAACTGGCGTCGGAGGGCGGCGAGTTCTTCGTGCTCCGTCCCGCCGACAGGCGCGGGCACGAGCAAACCAGCCGAGGCCGGGCCTACCGCGACGTCATCCAGATGTACGCCGCCCCGGTGCGCAAGCACCACCTTGACCACACCAGCCGCGGTGAGTGGTACGAGGCCGACCCGTATGTGAACCAGGCGGAAGCGGGCTGACCATACCCCTGCCCGGCTGGCGTGGACACCCCACGTCAGGAACCCGAAACAGGACAAGGAGTAGAGACATGAGCACTCTGACCCCGGAGGAGACGGCCGCGGTCGACACGGGAGAGACGTTCGACCCGTTCGCCCTCAACATCGAGTTCATCGAGAACACCCCGGCGGCCGACACGGTGCTGATGTGCAGCACCGGCGACAACTGCGGAACCTCCTGCCCGAGCGCCTGCACGACCTCGTAGTCCGCGGGGCGCGGGTCCGTACGGGCCCGCGCCCCCCTTTTCCCCAGAACGGAGCGTGAGTGATGACGCGGTCGCGGCGGACCCTGTACCGGTGCACGGGCGCCGGGATGCTGCGCGCGGCGGTGAACCTTTCCGCCCCCGTCCTGCCGCAGTGGCCGGGGCCCGCCGCGTCCTCCGAGCAGTGGCGTTCCTGGCTCGGCCCGATCTGGGCCGATGACACGTTCCGGCGCGCGGTCTCCAGTGCCAGCCTGGACCTGGCCCGCCAGGTGGAGGCAGTCCTGGACGGGCGGTTGGTGAACGCTCGCCGGGCGCGTCGCGCCGCACTCGCGGTCGCCCGGTACACCATCAGGTATGAGCACAGGTCCACGCCGTTCGGCCTGTTCGCCGGCGTCTGCCTGGTCGATTTCGGCGAGACATCCGCCGTGCTTGTCGGGGATGAGCACGAGATCGTCACCCGAGCCGACCCCCGGGCGCTGGACAAGGTGATCAGCACCCGGGAGGCCGACGGCGCGTCGATGGCGGCCGTCGAGGTGTGCGTCAACAACCTGGCGTATGTGCGTGGCGGCCGCGTCTTCGTGCCGTCCGAGGGCGCGTCGGAGTTCTCCCTCGCGCTGACGCCTGCGCTGACGCTCGTTCTCCAGGCGGCCACGTCACCCATCCGGTATGCGGCGCTCGCGGGCAAACTCGCCGCAGAGTTCCCGCAGGTGGAGGAACACCGCCAGGCGGCGTTTCTCGCGGAGCTGCTGCGGCTTCGGCTGCTGCTGTCGGCGCTGCGTGCCCCCGCCACGGTCGTTGAGCCGGCAGCCGTCCTGCCTGCCGTCGCCTTGGACGCCCGCGATCGGGAGGCGTACGTGGATCTACGGCTGGACGCCACGGTTCGGCTGCCGGAGACCGTCGCGGTCGAGATGGAAACCGTAGCGACCGTGCTGGCCAGGCTCGCGGCCAACCCAACCGGCACCCGGGCGTGGCGGAGCTACACCGAGCAGTTCGCCGCCCGATGGGGCGAAGACGCCGAGGTCAGCCTGGAGCAGCTCGTTGACCCGGACAACGGGTTGGGCCTGCCTGACGGGTTCGGCTCGGTGTCCGAGCCGCCACGACCGATGTCGCGGCGCGACCGGCTGCTGTTGGATCTCGCAGGGACCGCCGCCGTCGAACGCCACCGGACGGTGATCCTGTCCGAGCCGCTCATCGAGGAGTTGGAGGCGGCCGCAGGCGAACCCACCGCCCTGGCCCCGCACTTCGAGGTGTGCGCACAGGTCCAAGCCCGTTCACTTCCGGCGCTCGACCGAGGCGACTTCCGCGTCCGCGTTCACACCGTCTCCAGGGCGGCAGGCACGATGACGGGACGATTCGGGCACCTGTTCCCGCAGGCCGTCGGGCAAGTGGCCCTTCCCACGGTTGACCCAGTGGCGAAACTGGCTCAGTTGTCGTTCCATCCCTCCCGCGTCGAGGCCGACCTACTCACACGCACCCCGCAAGTCCTGCCGAAGCTGGTCAGCGTCGGAGAGCACCGGGGCAGCGACGCCACGGTGTTCGTCCCTTCTGATCTGGTCGTAGGTCTGCGCGATAGCCACCTCTACCTCGCGGTGGCCGCCACCGGGGAGCGCCTGGAGCTGCTCGCGCTGACCGCGCTCAACTTCATGTGGAACAACTTCACCCCGCCGCTGGCCCGGTTCCTGGCCGAGATCAGCCGGGCCGCGACTCCGCAGGTGACCTGGTTCGACTGGGGTGCGGCGTGGACGCTGCCGTTCACGCCGGGGCTGCACTATCGGCGCAGCATCATCGTTGCCGCCCGCTGGCAGCTTCGGGCCCGCGCCCTGCCCGGCCGTGCGGCATCCCTAGAGGAGTGGGCCGCGCAGCTGCACGCTTGGCGCGGCCGGGCGGGTGTGCCTGACCGCGTGCTCCTGGCCATGGACGACCAGCGCCTGCTGCTGGACCTCACCGAGGAGATGGACCTGGACGTCCTCCGTACGCACCTGTGCGGCTCCCCCATCGCGGTGCTCTACGAGGCGCCGCCGCCGGACGTAGATGGATGGATCGGCGGGCGGGCCCACAGCATCGTCGTCGCGGTAAGGGCGGGCCGATGAGCCCGCCCACGACGCAGGCCCTGGCCGAGGGCGCGCTGGGGATGGCGTTGCTGCACATCGAGCGCGGCAACCTTGCCGCAGCCCGGCCTCTGCTGGCCGAGGCGGTCGTCGGCGGCGTCAGCACCGGCTCCAACGCTTCTCTGTTCCACGGCGCCCCGGCCCTGGAGTTCGTGCTTGGCCGTGCCGGGCGCGTCGACCAGACCGTTCGGGCGGCCGTCGACCGGGTCGTGGCCGCCCGGCTCGCCGCGGCCCACTGCCGACGAAAGGCGACCCGGCTCCCGGCACTGGCAGAGTTCGATCTCGTCCGAGGGCTCACCGGGCTGGGGGTGGTGCTGCTTGCCCGAGCAGGATCGCCCCAGCCGCTACTGCAGGAGGTGCTGGCCTACCTGGTGACGCTGGCAGTCCCGGTCGAAGCCAATGCCCAGGTCCTGCCCGGGTGGTGGTCGCCGGACAGCCCCACGCATAAGGAGATCACCGGTGGCCATGCGAACAACGGGGTAGCCCACGGCATCGCCGGCCCGTTGGCGCTGCTGTCTCTCGCCGCCCGCCGCGGCATCCTGGTGGAAGGCCAGACAGACGCCATCAAGACGTTCACGGCCTGGCTGGAGAAGTTCGGCTCCTTCTACTGGATCACCCTGGACCCGCTCGCCGCTGAGGCGTTGCAGGCGCCGCCCCTGCGCCCCTCCTGGTGCTACGGGGATCTTGGTATCGCCCGCACGCTGCAACTGGCAGCCTGCGCGCTCGGCGACGACGCCCGTAGGCAGAAGGGCGAGGAACTCGCCATCGCCGCCCTCACTGACCCGGCCCGCCTGAGCCGAGTCACCGATGCGTCCCTCTGCCACGGCTGGGCCGGGCTGCTGACCGTCACGACCGCCCTCGCCGCCGACAGCCGTACCCCCGACCGGTTCGCCGAGCCCATCCGGCAGACCCGCCAGAGGTTGGAAGCGGGGATCCCCGCACTGTCCAAGCCCGGGTTCATGGAAGGCCGAGCCGGGGCGGTCATGGCGCTGAAGGGCTCCAACGTGACCGGCTGGACCCGCGCCCTGTTGATCAACTGACCCGTCACCACAACCGAGCAGGAGCGAACCAAGGACATGGACTGGAACGACGAGAACCTACCGCTGCCCGACGAACCGAAGTGGTGGCACGCCACCATCCGCTTTCCCAGCGATGCCGGAGCGACCCCGAAGGCTGCGACCGCACTCGTGGCCGCGCTGTCCGGCCGGCGTTTCCACTTCCTGCGTAAGGAAGGCAATCTCCGGCTGCGCACCGAGAGGCCCGCTGCCGACCTGCTCGATCAGCTCGTCGCCGACGAGGTCGCGTCCGGTTGGGTTGGCGGCATCTACGAACCAGAGATCGAAACCTTCGGCGGCGAGCAGGGTATGGCCATCGCCCACGAGGTGTGGTGCGCCGACAGCCCCGCGGCCTTGGCCGAGACCGGCAGCCCGTACGCCCGCGAGCGGTGCATCCTGCTGCTCTCCACCATGAACCGCGCGGCGGGCCTCGACCCGTTCGAGATCAGCGACGTGTGGGCGACATTCGGCAACCTCCGCCCGGCGATCGACCCACCGCAGGCGGCCCACCAGGCGTCTGCGATCACTGCCATGCGGCGCCTCATGAACACCGACGCCGCCAAGCGGGACACCACCGAACCCGGCTGGCCTGACCGCGTCGCCGCGTTCGAGGACGCCGGCCGCCGCCTGGCCCGGCTCGCGACCAGTGGGCAACTCCGGCGGGGGCTGCGCGCGGTCCTCGCCCACCACGCGATCTTCGCTTTCAACCGCGCGGCCACACCCGTGGCCGAGCAGGCTGCCACGGCCTGGCTGGGCTGGAACGTCGCCTTCGGAGACGGCGACCCAGCCACCGTGTCCAGCAGTCAGTCCGCACCCGTAACCCTTATTTTCAAGAGGATGGAGAGCACCATCACCACGACCGACCCCGCCGAGCTGCGCAACACCATGGTGGACAAGCTCACCGGCTCCGGCCACCTGCGCACCCCTGAGATCATCGACGCCTTCCGGGAGGTCGAGCGCCACCGGTTCATCCCCGACGTCGAGGTCGTCGCCGCCTACGTCGATGACGCCGTGTCGGTGAAGAACGACCGAGACGGCGAGATGATCTCCTGCATCTCCGCGCCGTCGATCGTCGCCACCCAACTGGAGCAACTGGGCACAGAGCCCGGCCACAAGGTCCTGGAGGCCGGGGCGGCTACCGGCTACAACGCCGCTCTCCTCGGGCGGCTCGTCACCCCCGGCGGCCGCGTGTGGACGGTGGACGTCGACACTGACCTCGTCAACACCGCCGCGAAGCATCTGGCCGCTGCCAGCGCGTCGAACGTGACCGCGCTGCTGGCCGATGGCGCGGCCGGTCTGCCCGAGCATGCCCCGTTCGATCGGATCCAGTTCACCGTGGGCGCCGGTGACATCCCCCTCCCCGTCCTGAATCAACTGGCCCCGGACGGCCGTCTCGTCATCCCGATGCGGATCCGCGGCAGTATCTCCCGCTCCTTCGCCTTCGAGCGCGACGGCGAGACCTGGAAGACCGTCTCCTGCGAGATGGCCACATTCGTCCCGCTGCGCAAAGGCGTGTGTGATGACGTCCGTACGGTGGTCCCCATGGCCGGGGAGGGCAACGTCCGGCTGGAAACCTACGGTGAGCAGCTCGTGGACCGGGAGGCGATGCGGACCGTCCTGGACGAGCCCTCCCACCAGGTCTACACGGGCGTGAAGCTCCGGCAGGGTTCACCCTGGGAGTGGGTCTATCTGTGGTTGGCGTGCGTCCTGCCCAACGGCCTGTCCCGGGTGCCTGGCCGGCGGCCCGGGTTCACCCCGCATTTCGGGTGGGGTTCGATGGCGGCGCTCGACGGCGACAGCCTGGCCTATCTGACCGTCCGCGAGGGTGAAGACACCGTGGGCCGGTTCTGGGAGATCGGCGTCATCGGTCACGGCCCGCGCGCCGCCGACCTCGCCGAGCAGGTCGCCGCCGCGATCCAGGAATGGGACCGCGACTACGGCAACAACGCCCCGGCCCCCGGCTTCCGCATGGCCACAGCCGCCAACCGCGACCTGCTGAAGGCCGCTGACTCACGCTTCGTCATCGACAAGACCAACAGCCGACTCGTCATCGACTGGCCGTAGGAAGGGGAGCAGCGTGATGAACCCTGCGATCGCCGCCCGTATCCCGCTGGTCTGCCGACCCAAACCCCCCGGGCTTCCACTGGACAAGCGCATTGCAGAGCTCACCGCGCTGACCGCCGAAACACCCGGCGCGGACCACTCCAAGCGGGTGGCCCGCGCCTGCGGTGTCCTCAACTTCTCCGCGCTCATCGCCTCCGACAGCGGCATGCCCGACCTGGCAGCCGAATTGTGCTGGCGGCAGCACAAGGTCTTCGCCGAAGCCGAGAGCCTGGACCAGGACATCGCCGTGATGTCGCTGATGCCACTGGTGAACATCGCCCGGCTCCTGATCCGCGAAGGTGAAGGTAGCGCTGCCTTCGCGGTGCTGCAGCAGTTGTACCGGGCCGCCGAGCAGCGCGGCGCCACCGTCATCCGCGATCACGCCGTCGACCTGTCGCCGTTGATCCGGACCGTCGCGGACCACCGCACGATCTGTACGGAGCTGTGGGTCGCCCTGCTGATCGATGGCGCCAGAGCCCTCGCGAGCGTCGGCCGTTGGACCGAGGCGGCCGAATCCATGGCCGCGCACCGCGGCGTCGGTCAGCGGCTTCTCGACGGCCGCCAGCTCACGATCATGTCGCTGATGGAACAGGGCCTCCCGCAGCAGGCCGCCACCATGATCGACTCCAGCGTTCCCACAGAGCCCTGGGAGAACGCCGTCGCCGCCATCCTGCGCGTCTACTGCCGTCCTCCGACCACGCCAACACCACAGGACGAACTGGACCATGCGGGGCGGGAAACTCTCGCGCTGATCACCGACCCCGACCCGATGACCGCAGCGTTCCGGACTCGGCTCACCCTGACCATGCTCGACCTGACCGCCGACCGACCCACGGCATATGACTTCGACCTGCGGTCCACTGTCGTCGGCGTGGCCTGCACGGACGCCTACGCTGCCCGAGAGGTCATGGGGCACCACGGGATGCGCTCCCGCATGACCCCGCAGCAGGAACAGGAAGTCGCCGGCGTGCTCACCGCCTCGGGGTTCGGCGCCGGCTACCTCCCAGCAGCCCACCTGGATGCCCTCACTGCCGCAGTCCGTCACGGCGAGGACAGCCTGCGTGCCCTGCTTGCCGAGCTACATGGAGCGGCCTGAGTCGACCTATGATCGCTAGACGACCCCGGGCTACGCGTCAACGAGATGGCTCCAGGAGCCGCGTGGACTACCGTGCGTTATGAGTTCTTGTACGGCCCCGGTCCGGGGCCGTCGAACCGCCAGCGCAGCTGCGGCTTGCCCTGCGTGTAGTAGCTGACGCTCCGGGTACTCATCGCCCCGGCCTTACTATCCGCAGCCGGATTACATGTCACGGAGCAGTAGCGGGGGCGACGCGAGCAGTAGAGGCGGCTCCACTAGCGGCAGAACGCGGCCGCCTTGGTCACCGAGCACCTCCTCCATAACTTACACGCCTGCCGAGGTGCGGGCGCTGACTCCCATTCGCCGCACCGTCGAGTTGCGTGCGCGTCTAGAGCCAGACCTTCGCGATGTCTTCCTCTGCCACGCGTGGGATGACCGGCGCGGTGCTGCTAAGGAGTTGCACGACCTGCTGGATGCAGAGGGCGTGTCGGTCTGGTTCAGCGAGAAGGACATCGTGCTCGGCCAACCGTTCATGCGGGAGATCGACAGAGGCCTGGCGAGGTCGCGTACGGGTCTCGTCCTGGTCACCCCAGCGCTACTGAAACGCGTCGACCGCCGGGGCGTCTCTGACAAGGAGCTCTCGGAGCTCCTTGCACGTGACCTACTGCTCCCGGTCGTGCACGAGACGACTTACGACGAACTCCGGAAGGTTAGCCCCTTACTTGCCTCCCGAAATGTGTTGAACACGGCGGATGATTCGATAGCAGACATTGCCAACAAGATCGCCGAGCTGGTCTCCGTTGAGGACGATCTGACCGCGCCCCTCACATCGGCGAACTAGGCGTCCGACAGCGTGCCCGGGCGTCGCTCCGCGTTGCCGGTGCCAAGCCCAGAACACGGGAGTCGGTGGAGCCTGCATGCAGGACCTAGCCGACCAGCTTGCCTGGCCCCCTCACGGGTCCGTGAGCTTCTTGGGATGGCTGAACCAAGGCCCGGTACTTCGCATCGTTCCGTAGTCACGAAAGGCGAGGCAACCGACTGAGCCGTCATCCTGCCGAAGATCCAATCCGCATTCAAAGGGGGTTTGGGATCGATAGTCCGGAAATTGTCACACCCTCCGGGTAGAAATGAAGGGTGACTTCCAGTAGCGGCAACCCCACCGAGGACGAGACCTGCGAGCGGTTCGTCCTGCCCGCTCTCGTCCGGGCCGGTTGGAATGTAGAAGAGCAGATCAAGAGCCGGTACCGGATCAATCGCGGCCGGATCCAGCCGACCGCCCGCCGCCACCATCAGCAGCGCCCGCTGATCGCCGATTACGTGCTGGAGTACTCCGACGGCCTGCCGCTCGCCGTCGTCGAGGCCAAACGCTCCCGTATTGATCCCGCTGAGGGTTTCGAGCAGGCCAAGCGCTACGCCGAGCTGCTGGACGTCCCGTTCGCCTACTCGACGAACGGCACCCGCACCATCGAGGTCGACTACCGGACTGGCCTGATCTCGGAGATCTCAGAGTTCCCCACGCCGGAGCAGCTCTGGGCCCGGTACCGCGGCGACCGATCCCTCGACGACGACGCTCATGCCGACCTGGCGTCCGCGCCGTTCACACTGACACGCAACTGGGACGGCACTCCGAAGGACCCCCGCTACTACCAGCGCAACGCGATCAACCGAGCCGTCCAGGCCATCGCCAAGGGCCAACGACGGTTACTCCTAGTGCTGGCCACCGGCACGGGCAAGACCCTGGTCTCGGCGCAGATCGTTGCGAAGCTGTGGAACGCGAACTGGCCAGAAAAGGGGCGGCGGCCCCGTGTCCTGTATCTCGCCGACCGGAACATCCTCATCGACCAGCCCAAGGACGACTACTTCACCGAGATGTTCGGCGAGGCCGTCCACCGGCTCGGCCAGGGCCGAGTGCAGAAGAGCCGCAACATCTACTTCGCGCTGTACCAGTCGCTGTCGCAGCCCGGCGGGGCGCAGGACTTCTACACGAGGTTCGACCGGGACTTCTTCGACCTCATCATCGTCGACGAGTGCCATCGGGGCAGCGCCTCGGAGGGCTCGCAGTGGCGCGAGATCCTGGAGTACTTCGAGCCCGCCGTCCAGCTGGGTCTGACGGCCACGCCGATCAGCCGTAAGGACGTCGACACTTACCACTACTTTGGCGACGCGATCTACGAGTACTCCCTCGCCCAGGGCATTCGCGACGGTTTCCTCGCCCCTTACCGGGTCCGCAACGTCCGGCTCGATATCGACCTGTACGGCTGGCGGCCAGACGCAGGTCAGCTCGACATGTACGGCAGAGAAATCCCCGACGAGCTCTACGGGCCGAAGGACTTCGAGCGCATCGTGGCGATCCTCGATCGCACCGACGAGGTAGCCCGCTACCTGACGGAGTATCTGCATAAGACCGGCCGAATGCACAAGACCATCGTGTTCTGCCAGACCAACGACCACGCGATGCGCATGGTCGAGGCGCTGACCCGCGCCAACGCCGACCTGTCGCAGCGGCACGGCCACAAGTGGGTCTGCCGGATCACCGGAGACGACCACGAGGCCGGCCGGGAGCGTCTGGACGAATTCCGCGACGCCAGCTCCGAAGTCCCGGTCATCGCGGTGACGTCGCGGATGCTGTCGACGGGCGTCGACATCCCGACCGTCCGCAACATCGTGTTGTTCCGAGTGATCCGCTCGATGCCGGAGTTCAAGCAGACGATCGGCCGCGGCACCCGCCTGTCGCCCGAGACCGGAAAGTTCGCGTTCGACATCATCGACTTCGTGGACGCGACCCGCTTGTTCTACGACCCCAAGTTCGATGGCCCGCCGCTCCGGCGGCTCCGCGACGAGGCAGACCCTGACGGCAGCTTCATCACCTTCCCCGAGGACCTCGACGACACCGAACCTGAACCGGACCCGGACGAGATTGCCGAACCCGAGGCCGAGTACCTCGGTGCGGAAGGCGGCGAGCTGCCTCGGATGATCACCGACCCCGACGAGATCGATGACATCCGCGCCGAGGGCCGCACCTACTACATCGACGACGTCGAGGTCAGCATCGTCGGCACGGCCGTCTTCGTCACCGAGACCGATGGCACCGGCCTGCGACTACGGCTGGTTCGGCTGGAGCAGTTCATCAAGGACAGACTCCACGAGCTCGACCTGTCCCCGAACCAACTGCTCGCCCAGTGGGCACACAGCCGGAGCCGCGCGGAGCTGCGCAAGCGGCTGGAGTCCTCAGGAATCAGCTCCGCCGACCTCGGCGAGCTGACGGGTCGCCCCGACGCCGACGCCATCGACCTCCTGATCTATCTCGGCTGGGGCCTCCCCGTGCTCTCGCGCTCGGAACGAGCACTCCGCTTCAAACTCCAGCACCGCGAGTTCCTGGAGTCGTTCGCCCCCGAGGCCCGCGCGATCCTCGAACGCCTGCTGGAGCAGTACTCCTCCCACAACGAGAAGGAACTCGAGCTGGACTCCGACTCTATGAAGACACCTCCCTATCGTGGCTTCGGCACCGTCGTCGAGATCGCCGAGCGTTTCGGAGACCGCGCCGGGGCCGGGCTCCGTGTCGCCGTCGACCAGCTAAGAACCCGTTTGTACGAGGCCTCCTGATTTCTTTCGGAACGGAAGAAGCAATCCCCTATCGTGCACAAAACTAAAAACGACTATAAGTTTCACCTGCGCTAACCTTCCATGTATGAGGCAGCGGGAGAAGGAACCCCGGACCCGGCTCTGGCGCCGGGCCGCCCGTCAGCGCGGCTTCTTCACGGCGGCCCAGGCGCTGCTTGACGGCTACTCCTACCAGTCGCAGTACTTCCACGTCCGCCGGGGCAACTGGACGCGCATCGACCGGGGCCTGTACCGCTTCCGCGAGTACGCCGACCTCCCGTCGAGCGACCTGGACCATCTGGTCCGATGGTCCCTGTGGAGCCTGGACCGCGCGGTCTTCTCCCACGAGACAGCCCTGAGCGTCCACGGCCTCGCGCCGGTCGACCCAGCCGTCGTGCACATGACGGTTCCGCCCGGATTCCGCCAGCGGGACCCCGCCGTGCTCACCCACCGCGCTGACCTGTCCCCCGCCAACGTCGAGCACCGCGACGGCTTCCGCGTGACGACTCTCGCCCGCACCCTCATCGATCTGAACATCCAGCCAACGAACAAGGATCTCTGACGACCATGGCCCCACCCGCGAAGAAGCAGGACACGACCTCCCGCGCCCGTCTGTCGGCCGTCATCAAGTCGGCCCGCGACATCATGCGCAAGGATGCGGGCCTCAACGGCGACCTGGACCGCCTGCCCCTACTGTCCTGGCTGCTGTTCCTGCGTTCCTTCGACGCGCTAGAGGCCGAACGCGAGGTGTTCGGCGAAGACCCGATCATCAAACCGGAGTACCAGTGGCGGGCCTGGGCCGACGACGAGACGTTCACCGGCGCGGACCTGCTGGCGTTCGTCAACGTCAAGCTTCTGCCGGAACTCGCGAGCATGCGCAGCGACGTGCCTGGCGACCCGCGCAACGTCCTCGGCCAGGTGTTCGCTGGCGTCCAGAACCGGATGCTGTCGGGCTACCTGTTCCGCGACCTGGTCAACCAGATCCGCGGCATCGACTTCAACAGCAGCGACGACATCCACACGATGGCGTTCCTGTACGAGGACCTGCTGAAGCAGATGCGCGACGCCGCGGGCGACTCTGGCGAGTTCTACACCCCGCGCCCCGTTATCCGCTTCATGGTCGAGCAGACCTTCCTCAATCTCGGCGAATCGATCATGGACCCGGCGTGCGGCACCGGCGGCTTCCTCGTCGAGGCCTACACCGAACTGTTCCCGCAGGCCACCAACAAGGTCCTCCAGCAGCAACTGTTCAACAACATCCGCGGCATCGAGAAGAAGCCCCTGCCGTTCCTGCTCTGTATGATGAACCTGACCCTGCACGGCATCCCCTCGCCGAAGGTTCTCCACGCCAACTCCCTCCGCGTGATGATCGACGAGAAGGGCCCCAGCTCTCAGGTCGACGTCATCCTCACCAACCCGCCCTTCGGCGGCGAAGAGGAGGACTCGATCGCCAAGAGCTTCCCGTCCGGCTACCAGACCCGCGAAACGGCCTGGCTCTTCCTCCACGCCGTCATCAAGAAACTGAAGCCCAACGGCCGCTGTGCCATCGTCCTTCCCAACGGCGCCCTCTTCGGCGAGGGCATCGGCGCCAAGATCCGCAAACAGCTCCTCGAGGAGTGCGACCTCCACACCGTCGTCCGCCTCCCTCAAGGCGTCTTCGCCCCCTACACCCAGATCCCCGCCAACCTCCTCTTCTTCGACAAGACCGGCCCCACCAAGGAAACCTGGTTCTACGAGATCACTCCCCCCGAAGGCCGCAAGGGCTACGCCAAAACCAAGCCCATGCGCTACGAGGAGTTCGAAGCCTGCATCGAGTGGTGGGGCGGCTTGGATCGCTCTGGCCGGGAGTCAACGGATCGCGCGTGGCTCGTTCCCGCCTCCGACGTCATCAGCCAGGGTTACAACCTCGACCTCGCTAACCCGACCGAGGAAGACGATCTGTCCCATCGCCCGCCCGCCGAGCTCATTGGCGATCTGATCTTCATCGAGAACGAGATCCTCACACTCCTCTCCTCGCTCGCGAAGGACCTGGAGGGATGAGCGTGACCACCTACCCGGAAGTCGCTCTCGGCACGTTCCTGCGGCAAGAGGCAGACACCGTAGCCATCGACCCGGACGCGACTTACACGACGGCGGGCATCTACAGCTACGGGCGCGGGCTCTTCAAGCGCCCGCCCATCACCGGCTCCGAGACCAATTACCCCAAATACAACAGAATCCGGAAGGGGCAGTTCATCTACAGCAAGCTCTTCGGCTGGGAAGGCGCGCTCGCCACCGTGCCGGAAGAGTTCGACGGCCTGTACGTCTCCCATGAATTCCCGACCTTCCACATCGACAACACCATCGCCGACCCTGGTTACGTCGCCCACCTGGCCACTTGGCCTGGCCTCCATGACAAACTCCGCGACCAGGGCACCGGCATGGGCTCCCGACGTCAACGAGTCAATGTCGACCGCCTCATCAGCGCCACCGTCCCTCTGCCGAACCTGGACGAGCAGCGCCGCATCGCCGACCGCCTCGACGCCGCCACGGCGAAGCTTGGTGAGCTTGCCAAGCTTCGCTCTCGCGCGGAAGCTCTCCGCGTCGCAATTCGCGAGTCCGTGTTCCACGAAGAGCAAGGCAATGCGCCGACTCGGCTGGGGAACGTGCTAAGCCTCGAGCGGATCCTTGTGACACTTGAACCAGACACGCAGTACTCGCAGATTGGAATCCGTTCATTCGGCAAGGGCATATTTCATCGCCCGCCAGTTCCCGGCAGCGAGCTCAGCAAGCTCAAGTACTTCGAGATCCATCCGGACCGTCTGGTAGTAAGCAACATCATGGCTTGGGAGGGCGCAATTGCTATCTCCGGCATCAACGAGTCAGGCTTCATCGGGTCGCACCGCTTTCTGACCTACCGCCCGTCGGATGCAGTTGATATTCGATACCTCAACTACTTCTTTCAGACTCGCGCGGGCCGCGACCTGATCCGGAGCACATCCACGGGAACGGTACTTCGGAACCAGACCCTATCGATGAAGGACTTCGAGTCTCTCTCGGTTGCTCTTCCCAGCAAGAGGCGGCAGGAGGAAATCGCCCGGATGCTGGACCGGCTTGAGGACACGCAGAACCGTTCGGACCAGCAGGCGGACCTAGGCGTTACTCTAACCAAATCGCTGCTGAATGCGGCATTCAGCGGGCGGTTGTGAGCGGGGGCGGGGCTTGCCCGGCCTCGCCCGGATCGTTCGTCAGGGCCGGTGGACGCGGATTGCGGCAGAGCGTAGGGAGTCGGTGTCCGTGACATTCAGGGGTTCCTCGCCAGGTTTCCTGGAATCACGGATCAGGATGTGGTGCCGGAGGGAGGAGAGCTCGACGCATTCGGCGCCGGAACCGCTGTAGCTACTCTTTCGCCACTCCAGGTCTGCGACCTCGCGAGTCACTCGTATTCCGTCCGTTTAAGCTTTTCCAAGTGACGGACTTGAGTTGCGGGAGGAACTCGCTGAACGGGAGTGCGCGTGAGTCCGTCGGCGGAGCTTCGCCGATGGGCTCCCGCCGTGTGGGCTTGGTACGGGCGCGCGACGGGCACCTGGTGGGTCTATCTGTCGGGGCCGCCCGACGGGCTTGTCGAGGCTGGCGACCGGATGGGCTCGTGCGAGCCGTCCCCGCCGGTTGGAGCGGCACGGGTGCGATGGTCACGGGATCCTGGCCCACGAAGTCTCGGTGACGATGACGTGGTCGAGCAGGCGGAGCCCGACCGTGGTAGCGGCGTCGCGGAGGCGGGCGGTCACCCGGACGTCTGCCTCGCTCGGTTCCGTCCGGCCGCTCGGATGGTTGTGCGCCACCGCAAAACGGGTGCCGCCCAGCGCGAGGACCAGGCTTAGGACGTCACGGACCGGGATCGGGGTGCGATCCGCCGTACCGTCGGTGAGCGTGGCCGTCTTCAGGATCCGGCCGCTGGCGTCGCAGACGACCACGACCGCCCTCTCGTGCCGGAGACCCCGCAGCAGCGGTGCGGCGGCGACCGCTATGTCCTCGGTGGCCGTGATCCGGCAGAGTCGCGGCGGCCGAGCCGCGCGCCGCGCCAGCTCGAACACCGCTGTCAGCCGAGCCGCCCTGGCTGGACCGATCCCCGCCGACCGCTGGAGCGCGCCCGGATCGGCCGCCGCCACCGCGGCAAGCCCGCCATGGTCGGCGAGCAGCCGGGACGCCAGCTCGATGACGTCCACGCCAGGACGGCCCTCACCCAGCACCAACGCCAGCAGCTCCCGGTCGGCGAGCGCACGCGGGCCGTGCTCGAGCAGCCGTTCCCTGGGCCGGTCGGCCTGAGGTAGATCAGTGACGCGCATCGGACGAACCTCCCGCCACCAGAAGACCATCCGGCACCGACAGAACGCGGCCGTCCCGAACACCGCCGCCCGGACCTCAGTCGTCGGTGTCCTCGTCCACGACCTCGACCTCGTTCGCGAGCCGCAGGCTCTCCTCGTCGAGCTCCGCTGGCGCGGCCTCCGTCGCCAGGCCGCGCTGGATGAGGTCCCTCGCCCACTCCAGCAGGGTCTCCGACCGGGCGGCGATGAACGCCTTGTAGTCGCCGCGCATGGCCGCGTCGAAAGCGGGTGCGGAGACAAGGCACGTGTCGAGCCGCTCGCGGATCGTCCGTTCGTCACTGAAGTCGATTTCGGCCTTCAGATAGGCGGACGGCGGCAGGTCGGAGAACTTCTGGTTGCTGATCGCGGTCAGCATGACGATGTTCGCGAGGACGTTGGCTTGCTCGAAGCTGAGGGCGCTGCGCAGGAGGGCCGCTTTGGGAAAGAAGTGGTGGAACTGCAGGTAGTTGTCCCCGGCCAAGGTCTTCCCCACGTCGATGGCCGCCCCGGTGATCAGGTCGACGGGGCCCCGTGCCGCGAGCATGAGCGCGAACGTCTTCTGCGGCGCGGTGCCCCGATCGTACTTGCCCGCCCACAGCCGCGTGCTGGGTGGCGGGACGTCCACCTCGATGCCCTTGGTCTCGCCCTTCGCGAACGCCGTCACCGCTGCGAGGTCCGCCGCCATCTTCCGGGGATTCCAGCCGTCGTAGTAGCCGCCGAGGATCGTCCGCCAGAACCAACTGCGGAGCTGGGCGAACTGCTTGCCGTTCGGCCTCGGGATCTGCCGGAAGATCTCGATGACGACGGCGAGCTGGTTGGCGTGGGGAAGCGCGGCGGCCGTCGGAGTGCCGATCTCGGTGGTGAGGAAGTCCACGGCCTTCTTCGCGGCCTCCTCGGTCTCCTCGATGGCGGCCAGGAGACGCTCATGGCCCACGGACGGCAGCTGCTCCATGTCGGACTTGGCGAACCCGAGCCCGGCCGCCGCCGAGATCGCGCGGAGTAGCAGCATCTGGTCGATCAAGCCGTAGTTCTTGGCCGCGAGCACGTCGCGGACGCCGTCGATGGCGTCGAGGAGATCGAAGTCGCTGCGCCAGGTCACCGCGCGGATGACCTGGACCGCCGTCAGTGGTGTGCCGCGCGTGTTGACCCGTTCGAAAATCCGGCCGACCTCAGTTATCGAGGCCGTCTTCAGCGTCACGACCGAGGTCTCGTAGTTCGCGAAGTTGTCGAACAACTGCCCCGCCGCCTCCTCGAACTCCTCAGGAAGCCGTTTCGAAGCCCACTTGGCGTACTGGTAGGGCTGGGCGAGCAGCCTCAGCGGAATCTGGTGCGCGGGCGGCTCGTCGAAGTCCTTCCGGTGTGCGAAACACTCTTCCTCGAAGTCGTAGACCAGGTTCCAGAGGCTCTTCGGATCGCCCTTTGGCTCCCAGTACAGCGCCCCACAGATGGTCGACAGACGCTGGCAGCCGTCGAGCAGGTAGGCAGGGCGTTCACGGTTCGGCGCCTGGTCGATCTCGATGCCCGCGATGTCGTGGTCGCTCGCCAGCCGCAACTCGCTGTCCCACAGCAACAGGCTCCCGATCGGATAGTTCCGTGAGATCGAGTCGAGGAGATCGAGGACCTGGAGGCCCTTCCACACGAACTGCCGCTGGAACTTCGGAAGCCTGATCTCCCCCGCTCTGACCCGCGACGCGAGCTCGGTGATCTTCTCTAACTGGGGGCGATGAGCGCGCTCATGGGGGATCGGCGACATACCCCAAGATTTTCACGAACGCCCCGCCGCTGTCACCCGAAGCACCGGCGGGGTGACCTGTCCGGCTTGTCGGGACCGTCGGGTGAAGCGCACCGGATCTGATGGAGGCTCTGGTCTGCCCCGGGTTCCGCTGATCGTGAGGTGCGACTACTCGAATCCGCTCAAGACGAGCAAAGGCCCAAGGACCCCACGGTGGCCGAAGCCGTCTGCCTGATCACGCTCATCTGACGTGAGGACACTGGAGCGACAGCAGCCTGCCGACCGCTCTCGACAGTTTGCAGCGCTAACACCAACGGCCATAGCCCGTCGCGACGTCTCCATCCGAAGGGCACAACCTATTCCAGGCTGTATCTGCTCGGCTCCGTGCGGGGCGGCAGTAGGTCATAGGCGCGTGAGTTCAGGGGATTGAGCCTGCCCGTCGCAGGGTTGAGGCTGTAGACGAATGCTTTGGCCTTGTCCGCAAACTCCGCTGCCGGTCGGCTGAGCCCGCCGTTGATGATCACAATCAGCCTCTTTGGCAGGTCTTCGCCGGCCGCTGCGGCCAGGCCGTTCAGCCGCTGGATCTCGGACGTCGACAGGTCCTTGGTCCGGCCGCTCCAATCGACGTGATAGGTGTCGGAGTGAATCGGGCTGTCCGGGCCGCCTTCGCGGATGTCTCCGAAGCCGAAGGTCGTGAGCTGTTCCAGAACGGCGTCCATGTGTTCCCTTGCGCCTGCCGACCGTAGGGCCGGCAGGGTGAGGAACAGAGATTCCTCTACGTCGGACCACGTCTCGGCCGATGCTCGCGGGGGCCTGGACGTCTCCCAGGGAGCGCCGCTCTCGACCCACGCCTTCGGCCCGTCGCAGATCAGGTCGGCGATCCGGCTTACGGGGACGTCGGCGCGCGGCATGCCCGGCGTCGGGAGTTTCGTGCGCCCCAGGGAACCGCCGAGATCAATACGCGTCCAGGCTCCACGCTCCGGGTGGTGCATGTCGACCAGCCAGCCGACGCTGGCCTTGATGGAGATCCGAACGAAGATGTCGGAGAGCCTGGCCTCGACGTAGGCTCCTTCGCGCCTATCTGCGATGTGGAGCTTGGGCTCGTAGCGCGGTCCGTAGGCGAAGTATCGGTTGCCGGCTGCGACCCGTTGGACGTGTACTTCTCGTTCGGCCAGGAGGTCGGCGAGCTCGGTCATGTCCGACGGTTCGCTCTCGTGCCAGCGCCAAGGTGACGCGACCGGCACTCCGGCGAGGTGACCAGTCGCGTGAGCGTGGACGGCGTCGACGAGTACCTCGCCGGATGTGTCCAGCGGCCAGACGGAGGGCTCACTGCCCAGCACCGGATCGACGATCAGCCATACGAATGCGTGGCCGAGCCTTGACCGGCTCAGCATGACCCCTCGGTCTCCTGGCAGTTTGACCATCAGGTACAGCTGGGATCCGGTGGAATTGACGTGGACTCGGTCGCCCAGCTCAAGGTGGCGTTCGTGCAGCAACCGCTCCAGTCTCTGGAAGTGCAGGTGCGTGCCGACGGCGGCGACCATGTCACCAGGAGGGAAGGACAAGGAAAGAACGCTCCTCTAAAGTGGCTGGGCGATCGACAATGCATCAGCTGCGGAAAGTGTAGAGCGGGCCAACTTTTTTGATCAACCCCCACAGTCGACCTGACCTGTTCAGAAGCCGATCCGTGACCAAGCACGCAAAAGGAGTTCAGCTCTCAGCGCCCACCGGCCATTGATGCGCCCTGGTTACTCGCCCCCAGCAGCTCGGGCACTTTGGCTCAGGACGCACGTCAAGAATATGCAATCGTGTTTGGGTAAAACCCGACGGGGTGGCTGATGGCTGCTCGGCGGTTGCTCATTGGCGCGTGATACGGGGCTACATTGCGCACTACCAGCGGGGACTTTGACAGCGGCGAATCCGGGCGGTCTAATAGCAACGGATAGCCTGCGGCATTGACGGACACTAAGTTCACATATTTTTAATCCGTAGGTTCAGGATTCGAATCCCTGACACCTCACCACCTCACCTCACATATCAGATCGCTTTTATTCAAATCGGAACTGCTACCTGACGTCACCTCCTCCATTGAGGAGGATCTCTAGCTTGTCGGTGACGTATCCACATGAATGATTGCCGTTGCTTCGGACGTACGAATCCTCTCGTCGCGAGCGGAGTTCAGCTGCACGCGCCCATGCTCCGCGGAACCTAAACTGATCTTGGCGTCAATCCTGGGCCGCGATAAATGATTTATCGCGGCCCAGAACATTGATCGTTTCAGGATGGGAGACCGCCCAATGATCGAACTGGACGATTGGAGGACGACCTGACCACCCCGTTACCGATGTCCTTTACTACGCGCCACAGGCCTCGCTCGTGCCGGTCGAACGGAGGCCTCCCGGCGGCGGCACGACACTCTCTGATTCGGCCACCTCAACGATGGCGTGGGCCCGCTCCTTTTCCACCTCGGCGATGATCTCTTCGGCCTCACGCTGTTCCAGTCCCCACCGGCTCATCAGCGGGCGTCGGCCGACCCGCTGATTGCCCTCACTGAGGCTTTCGATGTAGGTGAGCCGCGCCGCCTCGTACCGGTCGGTGGGCAGCAGCGGCACTACGCGTTCCACCTCAACGAGAGTCTCAGCGGGCTGGCACACGTGGTCCTTGTCCAGCGTCTCGGTGGACGGTTGCCGGGTGTTCCGGACGATCCACATGAGCAGTTCGTACGCGCCCGCGAAGGCCAGCGGTGCCAGAGCGCTGACCAGGCGCGATCCAAGTCCGCCGGACCAGCCGTGCGCCACATTCGCCGCCAGCGTCACCGCCCCACCCAATGCAAGCGCCACCCACGCCAGCACCGGCACACGTAGCCGACGACGCGAGCAGTAGACCATCACCAGCGACGCCATGACGATCACACCGTCGGACATCGCCGGATACAGGATGGCCATGTCGTGCCGCTCACCCAGAGCGATCGCCAGACCGTAGAAGTGGTGGTACGAGACGTAGGCGGCGGCTCCGGCGACCGCCAGCAGGACAGCCACCGCAAAGCCAAGGATGACCCGGTCCCCAGCCCGATCTCGCTGGGTGCGCTCCGCCGGGACCGTTTCGACCAACAGCGCCCCGACTATCGGTGGTGTCGAAGGGCAGCGCACGGCCTCACCCCTGAACTGATCGGGTTGCTGAGTCACGGACCGGGTTTCGGTGGTACAGCCGCTGAGCCTCGCCCGCCGTGCTGCCCCTGCCCCCGGCGCATCGGGAATCGCCTGCTGAAGATCCTGGACTGGCGGTTGCTGAGGTTCCCCGGCACGGGTGTGTGCCGCGCTGTCGGACCCGATTTTGTCGAGCTGGGTCCGGGCGTCACCTCCTTGGGCGCTCATTCCGGGCATGAGAGGTCCAGCCACGGAGCGTCGGTGCTGCTCAGGAGATGGGCGAACGGTTCAAGTCCCCCCTCGGACACACCGATATATATGAAGTCCTGGTCACCGGAAGCGGTGGCCAGGACTTTTCGTCGTGCGGATCTGTAGATCAGCCGAGGCCGACGTAGATCTTGACCTTCCGGGGCGGGTTCGCCTTGTCGGGAACGGCAGCGAGGTCCCGTTGGCGCAGCGACGCGGCAGGCCGGTCACACCGTGTGTCCTCAGAAGGCGCTGCGGACCGTACGACGGCGCGGGCGTCCATGACATAGCCGCGGACGCCGGGGTGACGGCGATGCTCGTCAACCGCTACTTCGGCTCCAAGGAAGGGCTGTTCACCGAGGTCGTGGACGTCTCGTTCGCCGAGCCCACGATGGTCCCGCCCGACCCGGCCGCCGATCTGGCGGTCGAGACCGCCCGCGCCCTGCTGGCCCGCACCGCCCCGGAGGCAGATCCCCTCGGACCGTTCGAGCTGATACTCAAGTCGGCGGCCAACCCGAGAGCGGCGGAAATCATCCGAGCCGGCATCGAGAAGCACGTGGGCGCCCGTTTCACCGCCGCCCTGCACGGCCCCCAGGCTCGGGAACGCGCCGAACTGGGACTTGCCCTGCTGGCCGGCACCTGGCTGATGCGCCGGCTCATCGGCACCCCGGCGCTGCGCGACGCCGATCCCGACCTGCTGATGGCCCAGATCACCCGCATGTTGGCGGTGGTCGTCGAGCCACCGGCCTAGCCACGGTCGGCGAGCACCCCCGTACGGCGGCGATCACCGCAGGCGGCGGCGAGGGGCCTTCTCAACGTGCCACCCAGGAGGGGTTTCGACCAACGGTGTTGGGCTTTCGCCCAATGAGGACAAAAGTCCTACGGATTTGTCCGTAACATCTCGACAATTCGTACGTAACATTTTAAGATCGCAGCAGAATGACCGAATGAGCCGCAAAGATGGCGAAAGTTCAGGAGGTGCAGCGATTTGCGATTGCAGCACCGCACTCTTCGTCCCCCATGTGGCGGGAGGTCGCTGCCCGAGGCCGGGATCGGTGGCCGACTCGAATCGCCGCGCCCGCGCGCGGTCGTCGAGCCGGAGCCGGAGCGGCCGGGAGCGAACCACCTCACCCACAGGGCTCGGCACCGTACGGCGACGGCGGCCGAGGCAGGCTCGCGGGCCCTACCGATCGCCGGGCTTCCACGGCCCCGGCTCACCCCGTACTCGTACCACCGCACCTGATCACGCGGTTCCACCGGCCGCGGCCCCGCACCGCGGCCGGTGATCGGCCGACCCCCACACCCCCCACACCCCCCTGAATGCCTGGAGGTCGCCATGCGACTGCCGATCCACCCCACCGCGACCTGCTGACGGCCGGCGCGGCGCCAGGTGGCGCCGTGCCGCCGGCACAAGGGAGACAGCCGGGTCGGCGGGGCGTACGCCGACCGCTCCGCCGACCCGGCTTCGCTCGCCACCCGCCGGTGGAGGCCGGTACGCGCCGACAGCACCGGCGCCCACCGTTTTCACCGGTCACCTGCTTCCCCGGCCGGCGAGCGGGACGATCCCCGCGTCCCATCGTCATGGCCATCCGTGACGACCGGCGACGCCCGCTTTCGTGATGCCCCCTCAACGCGTCCGCCCGCGGCCACCTGACGGTTCGCCACGGCTCCCGCAGCGCTCGAAGCCTCAAAGGCGAGGCGACTCACAACCTCTGACAGGGACCTGTTGACTGTTTTACCCATAGCAGTCACAGTTTGTCCGAACGACGTCGCCGAGGGATTTCCCCCCGCCTCTCCGCGTCGTTGGCGTGATCGGCGCACGCCTGTATGGACTCGTACTACAGGAAGCGAGCACCACCGATCATGTTGAGAAAACTCGTCGCATGCGTCGCCGCACTGGCGACCGCCCTCAGCCTGGGTCCTCCACCGGCACAGGCCGCACCGAGCACCGCCTCGAAGGCAGCGGCGCCCGCGGCACTCGCGGCGCCCGGCTACACCCAGGTGACGCTGGCCAAGGGCGCGGCGGAGACCGGCGAGCCGATGGGCCTCACCGTCCTGCCCAACCGGGGCGTGCTGCACACGTCGCGCGACGGCACGATCCGCTACACCGACGTGCTGGGCAACACCAAGGTGGCGCTCACCATCCCCGTGTACACGCACGACGAGGAGGGCCTGCAGAGCATCAAGGCCGACCCGAACTTCGCGTCGAACCGGTGGGTGTACGTCTACTACGCGCCGCCGCTGTCCACTCCGGGCGGTGACGCGCCGGCCTTCGGGACGGCGGCCCAGTTCGCCCCGTTCAACGGGGTGAACCGGCTGGCCCGGTACACGGTCAACGCGGACCACACCCTCAACGCGGCCTCCGCGGTCACCATCCTCGACGTCCCCACCAGCCGCGGCATGTGCTGCCACGTCGGCGGCGACATCGACTTCGACGCGGCCGGCAACCTCTACCTCTCCACCGGTGACGACACGAACCCGTTCGACTCCAGCGGCTACACGCCGATCGACGAGCGGACCGACCGCAACCCGGCCTACGACGCGCAGCGCACCTCCGGCAACAGCAACGACCTGCGCGGCAAGGTGCTGCGGATCAAGCCGAGCGCGGGCGGCGGCTACACCGTCCCGGCGGGCAACATGTTCGCGCCCGGCACCGCGAACACCCGGCCCGAGATCTACGCGATGGGGTTCCGCAACCCGTTCCGGATGAACGTGGACAAGGCCACCGGCATCGTCTACCTGGGTGACTACGGGCCGGACGCGGGCAGCGCCAGCGCCACCCGGGGCCCGGCGGCGTCGGTCTCGTTCGAGCGCATCACCCAGCCCGGCTTCTACGGCTGGCCGTACTGCTCGCAGTTCAACGTGCCGTACGTCGACTTCACGTTCCCGTCCGGTCCCTCGGGCGCCGCGTTCAACTGCGCCGGCGGGCCGACGAACAACTCGCGCAACAACACCGGCATCACCCAGCTCCCGGCCTCGCGCGCGGCCTGGCTGCCGTACGGGGTCGGCCAGGACCGGTCGGAGCTGTGCTGCGGAAGCTGGTCGCCGATGAACGCCCCGGTCTACAACTACGACGCCGGGCTCGTCTCGGACGTGAAGTTCCCGGCGTCGATGAACGGCAAGGTGTTCATCGGCGAGTTCGGCCGACGGTGGATCAAGACGGTCACCCTGAACGCCAGTGGCGGGGTGGGCTCGATCGAACCCTTCCCCACCTGGACCGGCACCCAGGTGATGGACATGGAGTTCGGGCCGGACGGCGCGCTGTACGTGCTCGACTACGGCACCGGCTGGTTCGGCGGCGACGCCAACTCGGCCGTGTACAGGATCGAGTACAACTCGGGCACCGGCCAGGCCCCGATCGCGGCGATCAACGCCAACCCGAAGGCCGGCAACGCGCCGCTCGCCGTGCAGTTCAGCTCGGCGGGGAGCACCGACCCGGACGGCGACCCGATCACGTACGCGTGGGACTTCACGACGAACGGCAGCACCGACTCGACCGCGGCCAACCCGTCGTTCACCTACACGGCCAACGGCACGTACACGGCGACGCTGACGGTGAGCGACAACACCGGCCGCAGTGCCACGGCGAGCACCACCATCAGCGTCGGGCAACCGACGGTCACCCTCAACCTGCCGCTCAACGGGCGGGTGTTCAACTTCGGCGACGCGATCCCGTTCCAGATCAGCGTCACCGACCCGAACTCCCCGACCATCGACTGCGGCCGGGTGAAGATGAACTACATCCTCGGCCACGACAGCCACGGCCACCTGTTGACCACCGCGACCGGCTGCTCGGGCACCATCCAGACCCCCGTGGACGGTGAGCACGACGCCAACGCGAACATCTTCGGCGTCTTCGACGCGGAGTACACCCCGGTCGGCTCGACCACGGCCGTCCACGCGCCGCAGGCCGTCCTGCAGCCGCGGACCCGCCAGGCCGAGCACTACAGCGCCCAGCAGGGCGTCCAGATCGTGGCCAAGCCGTCGGCCAACGGCGGCAACGCGGTCGGGCACATCGAGAACGGGGACTGGATCTCGTTCACGCCGTACAACCTGACCGGGGTCACGTCGTTCACGGCCCGGGTCTCGTCGGCCGGCGCCGGCGGCACGCTCACCCTGCGGGCCGGTTCTGCGACCGGGACGGTGGTCGGGACGGCCACGGTCGCGCCGACCGGCGGCTGGGAGACGTGGGTCAACGTCACCGGCGCCGTGACGCCGCCGTCAGGGACGACGAACCTGTTCCTGGTCTTCACCGGTGGTACGGGCTCGCTGTTCGACGTCGACTCCTTCACGTTCACCAGCGGCACCCCGCCGACGTCGACGAACCTCGCGCTGAACAAGCCGGCGACGGCCTCCAGCGTGGAGGCGGCCACCTACCCGGCCTCGGCCGCGGTGGACGCGTCGGCGACGACCCGGTGGTCCAGCGCGTTCTCCGACCCGCAGTGGATCCAGGTCGACCTGGGCGCCACGTACACGATCAACCGGGTGCGCCTGGTGTGGGAGGCGGCCTACGCGTCGGCGTACCAGATCCAGACCTCGCCCAACGGCACGACCTGGACCAACGCCCGGTCGGTGACCGGCGGCAACGGCGGTGAGGACAACAACACCGGCCTGAGCGCCTCCACCCGGTACGTGCGCATCTACGGCACCACCCGGGGCTCGGTGTACGGGTACTCCCTGTTCAGCTTCGAGGTCTACGGAAGCTGATCACCACGGCGGGTCCGGCCCGCCCTGTCAGGTAACACCGCCGCGGGGCGTCCGATCGATGGACGCCCCGCGGTGTCGCTTATCTTCGGGCTCCACGGCGGATGGCACTTGCCCGTAGGTTCTCGGGGATTTCGTATGAGGTCCTGGTCACTCGCCGAAGGGGCCAGGATCTTCCTTTCGCTCCGGCGATGGACCGGCCGCCGTTCGGTGAGCCGTTTGTTCGCGAGCAGACCATTCCAGACGGCGCCACGCCCTGCGTCCCTTCCCGCCGATGACCACGTCGTAGGCGGCGGCCAGGGCGACGACGATGTCCAGGCCCCGTCCTCGCTCGTCGGAGCTACGCCACTCGCGAGGCACCGAGGACGGACCACGGTCGAAAACGCTCAGGGCGAGGCTGCCTGTCGCGATCTCCACCCTTACGCGATAGTCACCGCAGAGCGGCCCGGAGGTCCCGGAGCATCGGAGGACCGGATCTTCCTGACCTCGAACGCGGCCGTCGTCCTCGACGGCGCGACCTCGGTGGAACTCGGCCCGGGAAGTGGTGGCTGGTACGCGTACCTGACACGGCTCCGCGGCGGCGAGGGATACCGCGACGACTCCAGATAGCTGATGCGGTCCTTCCAGAGCATCACCCGCTCCCACCGCAACCGCGAGGGTGGCTACTGGATCGCCGAGGCCACACCCGACGCCGGTTTCCACGCCCGGGTCCGCCGCTGGCCTCGCTCCACGACCTCCGCCGTACTGATCGCGACCGATGGCGTCGTCAGCGGGGTCGACGAGTACGGCGGACCTGCGGACTGGCCGACGACTCTCGACGTCATGATGCCGACTTCCGAGAACGGTGGTGGCCCCGCCCCCACTCCCCAGTGGAGCGGGGCCACCGTTTCCGACCGGATCCCGGCGGGCTGCCGGGCGAGCGCGTATCCGGCCGGAAGACCAGGGGGCGGGACGACCGAGGTGTCCCAGCACCGGGGCGCGTCCGGGGCACACTCGCGTCAGGTGCCCGGGTCGAACGGCGTGGTCCTCGACGGCGCGGCGGTGTCGGGCCGCCGCGCCGTGAGGGGTGGGCCGGGGTCAGCCCGCGCTGCAGGAGACCGTCGGCCAGGTCGAGTTGCCGTTGCGCTGGATCGTCACGCCCCAGTTGTTGCCGTTGCCGTTGGGCCTGGCGGTCAGCACCTGGGCGCTGGGGTAGCTGGCGCTGATGTTCCAGGTGGAGAGGATCTTCGCGGGGGACGGGACGTTCATCGTCACGGTCCAGTTGCTCGAACCGCTGACCGAGACGTTGAGGTTGTAGCGGTCGCTCCACTGCTCGCCCGCGGAGAGCGACGCGGTGCAGCCGCCACCGCCACCACCACCACCGCCACCGCCGCCACCGCCGCCGCCGCCGGAGGAGCCGCCCACCGTGATGTTGGAGTTTCCGCTGCTCTGGTAGCCCTCCGTCGCGAGGATCATGTAGTCGTGGCTGCCCAGGCTCATCCCGTTACGGGCCCACGCGTCGAAGTGGTTGCCTGAGGTTATGGTCCCGCCCGTTTTCTTCGACTGCCGGACGCTCCAGTACTGGTTGAAGGTCCTGGTGCCCTCGATGGAGGGGGCGTTGTATCGCGTCGTCTGGTAGATGTCGTACGTGCCGCCGTCGCTGGTGACCGTGCCCTTGTACGTCCCCGTGGGCCGGTAGGTGCCCCAGTTGTCGACGATGTAATACTCCACGAGCGGATTTCTCGTCCATCCGTACAGGGTGAGATAGGCGTTTCCGGACGGGTTGAAGCTGCCCGAGTAGTTCACGCTTCTGCGTCCGCCGGTGCTCCAGCCCTTACCGGCGACGAAATTCCCGGTGTTCCTCCATGAGGTGCTGTAATTGCCGCCGGATCCCAGTTCCATCGAGACCGTTCCCTGACTGTCGGTCCAGAAGGAATAGAAGTAGCCGTTGTTGGTGCCGGTCTGGTTGGTGGTGATGGCCGCGTAGGCGGGGCCGGGCAGCACCGCCACGGCCATGGCCAGCGCCACGGCGCAGACACGGCCGACAAGCGATCTGGTACGACCACGCCCGCGGCTTTTCTGGGGGGCTGGGGCATCGTTCATGCGCGTGCTTCCTCCTCGTGAGGGCTGGGGCAGGCAGCGTGATACGACCCGGCGGGGCCGGCGGTGGCCATGGTGACGTCCACCGCGCGTTGGGGTCGTACAACGCGGCAGGGCAGGCCGGGCGTCGTGCGATCGACGCCCGGAGGACCAGGCCGCGCGGCGAGTGACCCGGATCGGCAGCGGTTAAGGCCTGTCGATGGTGAGAGTGTGGGTTTGACTCGGCGGACTGTCAACAACTTTCAGAAATATATCGGAAATATGATCTTGACCATAATTCGCCGAGAGGGCATTTTGCCTGGTTGCAGCCCTCGCCTGGCTGACCAGGGGTGCGACCGGTCAATGAAAGCTTCTTTTTCATGATCAGATTCGACCGAGATGACCGAAACCTTTCGAAGCTTTCTTGACAGGTTTCGTGACAATACACAAAATGACTCACCAGGCAGGCCTGCTCGCCTCACCCGGATGACCGGCGGCGGAAGCGCAGCTCAACGCGACCTCGTGCATTCCGTACGCGTTACGCCGCAGCCGTACGTGCGTCCGTCCTTACCGATCGATGTTCCAGTGGAGGAACAGAGTGATCGACAACGCAACCATCACCGGCGGAAGCCGGGTACGCCGCTCACGCATCCGGAGTTCACTCGTGATGGGTCTTCTCACCGTCCTCGGCGCGGCGTTCGCCGTGACCTCCTCACCCGCGGCCCAGGCCGCCGACTGCAGCGCCGGATACGTCGGGCTCACCTACGACGACGGCCCCAACCCCGGCAACACCGCCAACCTGCTGAACGCACTGCGGCAGAACGGCCTGCGGGCCACCATGTTCAACACCGGGCAGAACGCCCAGAACAACCAGGCCCTGGTCCGCGCCCAGCGAGACGCCGGCATGTGGATCGGCAACCACAGCTACACCCACCCCCACCTGACCACCATGAGCGGCTCCCAGATCCAGTCGGAGCTCCAGCGGACCCAGCAGGCCGTCCAGCAGGCCACCGGCACCGCGCCCAGGCTCTTCCGGCCTCCGTACGGGGAGACCAACGCCACCGTGAGGTCGGTCGCCCAGCAGCTCGGCCTCACCGAGATCATCTGGGACGTCGACTCCCAGGACTGGAACGGCGCGAGCACCGCCCAGATCGTGCAGGCCGCCGGACGGCTGCAGAACGGCCAGATCATCCTGATGCACGACCAGTACGCGACGACGCTCAACGCGATCCCGCAGATCGCCGCGAACCTGAGAAGCCGCAACCTGTGCGCCGGCATGATCTCGCCCTCCACCGGCAGAGCCGTGGCACCCGACGGCGGCACCCCGACCGACCCTCCGACGAACCCGCCGGGTGGCGGAAACTGCACGGCCACCGTCACCGCCGGCCAGCAGTGGAGCGACCGGTTCAACCTGTCGGTCAACGTCTCGGGGAGCAACGGCTGGATCGTCACGGTGACCCTGCGCGGCGCCCAGCGAGTGAGCGCCACCTGGAACGGCAGCCCGAGCTGGGACGGCAGCGGCAAGGTCATGACGGTGCGCCCCAACGGCAGCGGCAACACCTTCGGCTTCACCGTCATGCACGGCGGCGACCGGACCTGGCCGACGGTCTCCTGCCGGGTGGGCTGACACTCCCGCCGGGCGGGGCCGGCATCAGGTGCTCTCCGCCTGACCACCCTGAGCCCCAGGGGAGCCTTCGTGCGAAACAGGGTGCCCGCTGTCAGCGAGCTCGGCGACGTACCGTCCCACCGGGGGCGGTGGAAGCGGCTCGGCGACGTACCGTCCCACCGGGGGCGGTGGAAGCGGCTCGGCGACGTACCGTCCCACCGGGGGCGGTGGAGGCGGCTCGGCGAGCGGTCGCGTCCCTGGCACCGCCGGTGCCGCGAACCGGGCGAGGGCGCCGCCGCTCCCCCTTGCTCGGGGAGCGGCGGCGCGCCGTCGTCAGGTCAGGAGGCCCCACATGTCAGTACCGGTGTGGCAGCGGTTCCGTTGGCGGTGAATCCGAACGTGGTGGTGGCGTTGGCGGCGAGGCTGCCGTTCCAGGTCTCGTTCCGGACGGTGACGGCCGCTCCCGAGCCGGACCGTACGCCTCCCCACAGCTGGGTGATGGACTGTGAGCCGGGCCAGGTCCAGCTCACCGTCCAGCCGTTGACGGCGCTGGAGCCGGCACGCACGGTGACGTTGGACTGGAAGCCACTGCCCCAGTCGTTCACCGTCTGGATCGTTACCGTGCACCCGCCGGGGACGGGGGTCGGCGTGGGGGTCGGCGTGGGCGTGGGGGTCGGCGTGGGCGTGGGGGTCGGCGTGGGCGTGGGGGTCGGCGTGGGCGTGGGGGTCGGGGTGGGAGTCGGTGTGGGCGTGGGAGTCGGGGTCGGGGTCGGCGTGGGAGTCGGAGTCGGCCCGCCGATCACGACGGTCGTGAGGGAGCGTGGCCTGAGGGTGACGGCGCCGCCCGTGACCGTGGCGCGCGTGAGCGAATTGGAGTTGTCGGTGACGTAGGCGGTGGTGCCGCTCTGCAGTCCGTCCCAGGTGACGGCCGAGTTGCCGGTGTTCAGCACCCCGACGACCTTCGATCCGTCGGAGTTGAGGAACGCCGACACCTTCAGCGACGAGTTGCTCGTCGACGTGCCGAGCCGGACCGCGCCCGGCCGGATGAACCGGCTGTAGGCCGCCATCGCCCACAGCCGCTTGGACACGCGATATGTCCGCGCCGCCTGGTCGATCTGGATCAGCGCCCGGGTGGCTCCCGAAGAGCCCCCCAGCCAGTAGAGGTAGCCGCTGACGTTGCCGACGGTGAGAGCCTGATGGATGTTCTGGGCGATGGTGAAGCCGTCCTGGCCGCTCCCGTCGTCCCAGTTCTCGTTCCAGGTGCTCCCGTCGGGGCCCCATTCCGACATCCAGGTGCGCTTGCTCCCGGGTTGCGGGCTCGTTATCTGGCTGGCGTAGGTATGAGCCGTGTAGGTGGACACCCAGCGGCGGGCCTCAGGGTCCGCCTCGATGGCGTTGGTGTACGGCTTGCCCTGGTCCCAGCCGAAGGAGTCGCAACATGCGATCTTGACGTCGGTCGCGATCGGGCCGAGGACCTTGACGAAGGCGGCGGCCTGGGCCGGAGTGAAGCGCATGGACTCGTAGGTCGCCGTGTAGTCGGGTTCGTTGGTGAACCCCAAGTCCGTGATCTTGATACCTTCCTGCGCGTAGAACTTCGTGTACTGCGCCAGGTACCGGGCGTAGGCCGCGCGCCACTCGGGCTTGAGGGTTCCGCCGTTGTTCTCGCTCCCGTTGTCCTTCATGTAGCCGGGGGCGCTCCAGGCGTTGGCGTAGAAACGCTCCAGGCCGTACGACTTCGCGACCTTGGCCACCCACACCTGGGCGCCGTCGTCGCCGTCCCACACGTATCTCGGCGGCGCGTCGGGTCCGCCCGGGTTCTGCGGCTGAATGGAGATCATCTTGTCGTACGGGCTGCCGGCCGGCGAGGCGCCGATGCCCAGGCGCAGGATGCTGAGTCCCGCGCCGGTGTCGCGGTCGAACCACAGGCGGAAGACCTCGTTCTGCTGCGCCGTCGACAGGCTGCGCAGCAGTTCACCCCGGCGGAACGCCGTGGAGACGCCGAAGCCGTCCATCTCCTGATAACGCACGCTGTCTGAAACGGTGATGACAGGCGCGGCTGCGGCCTGCCCTGACGCGGCCTGCCCGGCCACGGCCACCAGTGACGTGCCGAGAAGAGCGATTGCCATGACGATCCGTACCACGGACCCTCCCGAGATCGTGCCATCCGGATGCTGCTAGCAGGTGAAGCTGGTCTGGCTGAGGCGGCTCAATGATTTCCGTGGCTGTTCATACCGCTGTGTACCTGGCTCGCCGACGAGAGTTTCCTTCTCGGCCGCCACCGCCCCGAGCGTGATCGCCGCGACGGCCGCCGTCGGCCCGAGAAGGGCGATCACGAAGTGTTTGCGCTAACAATTGAGAAGGCGGTGCATTCCGCTCGGCACCCAAGTGTGGGAAAAGGTCCGGAAAGGTGTCAAGGACACGCCTAAAAGTTTCGGGCGTCTCGCTTCCGCGCGGACGCGGCGAACTGCGAACATCGCATCCTCGCCATGTGAGATATCAGCCTCTCCACCAGCGAGAATCCGACTCGCCAGGTCGAGGTTGTCCGGCGGGGCCGCCCGGCCGGCGGAAGACCGGCGGTTCTGAACGTTTCATTTCCCGCGATTCCCTGACGCCGGACCGTTGAGGTACGGCCAGGTCTGCAAGGCACCGGCGAGCCGGGTCTGACGACAGGGGCGCGCCCGCGATGAAGTTCTGGAGCACGCCTGGTCACGATGCCACCGGCCATCCAGAACCGGGCGATTGTGATGCCGTCGGCGCCCTCGCGACCAGGCATCCGCCCGCTCGCTGAGTGATTTTTGAAATATTTCGAGGTTCCAACATTGGCCTTTCCTCTTGCGGAAAGGTTTAATACGATTATTTTCGCTGCTATACCGAAAGTTTCGGGGGTCGATTCCGAGGAGTCCCATGAAGCGTTTACTGACCGTCGGTACCACCGCGCTCATGCTGGCCGGCACGTTGAACGCCGTTCCCGTTCTGGCGGAAGAGCGGCCCCCCAAGGTCGCCGAGCAGAGCCTGCGCGCGCTCGCCGCCCGTCACGGTCTCGCCATCGGCACCGCGATCGACGTGGACGTACTGCACGACGCGGCCGATCCGCAGTATCGCGCGCTCGCCACCTCGCAGTTCTCCTCCGTCACCGCCGAGAACGCCATGAAGTGGGAGTCGCTCGAACCCACCCGGGGCGTGTACAACTGGGGCCCGGCCGACGAGCTGATCGACTTCGCCCGCAAGAACAAGCAGCAGGTCCGCGGGCACGTGCTGGTCTGGCAGAACCAGTTGCCGGCCTGGCTCACCCAGGGCGTCGAGGACGGGACGATCAGCAAGGCGCAGCTCCGTGACATCCTGCGCGATCACATCACCACCGTCGTCAAGCACTTCAAGGGCAAGATCTCGCAGTGGGACGTGGTCAACGAGGCGGCCAGCGACCCGTGGGACACCCCGTCGTCGATCCACCTGAAGGGCTTCTGGGCGCAGCACCTCGGCCCCGGCTACATCGCCGACGCCTTCCGCTGGGCCCGCGCCGCCGACCCGAACGCCCTGCTGTTCTACAACGACTACAACATCGAGGCTTTCGGCGACCGCGGACCCTCCGACAAGACCTGGTACGTCTACAACATGGTCAGGCAGCTGCGCGCGAGCGGTGTCCCCATCGACGGCGTGGGCAGCCAGGGGCACCTCGGCACCCAGTACGGCAACTTCGACGCCTTCCAGGCGCTCGAGGTGCTCGACGCCTTCTCCGACCTCGGGCTCGCCACGGCGTTCACCGAGGTGGACGTGCGCAGCCAGATGACCGACGGCGTGCGGGCGGGCGACTCCAACGAGATCAACCCCCGCCTCCAGGCGTCGGCGGCGAACTACAGCGTGCTCCTGCAGGCGTGCCTGGCCAACCGGCACTGCCTGTCCTACACCGTCTGGGGGTTCACCGACCGGCACTCCTGGGTGCCCGGCTGGTTCTCCGACCCCCCGGAGGGGATGGCCACCCTGTACGACGAGTCCTACCGGCCCAAGCGCGCCTACAACGCCGTCAAGGCGGACCTGGCCTTCTCCGGGCCGCCCCACGTCCTGCCGAGGATTCCGCAGAAGCCCCGGCGATGAGCGGCGGTGGGGCGTCCGCCGACTCGGACGCCCCGCCGCTCCCCGAAAGACCGCTCCGCTCCCCGAAAGACCGCTCCGCTCCCCGAAAGACCGCTCCGCTCCCCGAAAGACCACTCCGCTCCCCGAAAGACCGCTCCGCTCCCCGAAAGACCGCTCCGGTCCTCGAAAGACCACTCCGGCGGAGCGGAAAAAGCGGCTCACCCCCACGGGTGTGGGGGTGAGCCGCAGGGCATGAAGCGACGCACGGGCCGGGCCGCGGAGACCGCGGCCCGGCCCGGATCGGATCAGGGACTGGTGCAGGTGGCCGTGGGGGTGGCCGCGGTGCCGTTGGCGGTGAAGCCGAAGGTGGTCGACTGACCCGCCGCGACGGAGCCGTTGTACGCGGCGTTGCGGACGCTCACGCTGGAGCCGGACACGGTGTGCTGGCCGTTCCACAGGCTGCTGATGGTCTGCCCGCCGGGCCAGGTCCACCTCACCGTCCACCCGTTGACCGGCGCGCTGCCCGCGCTGACCGTCACCGTCGACTGGAACCCGCCCGGCCAGCTGTTGACCGTCGTGACCGTCGCCGCGCACGCTCCGGGACCCGGGGTCGGGGTGATGGTCGGTGTGGGGGTCGGGGTCGGGGTCACCGTTGGTGTGGGAGTCGGGGTGGGCGTGGGGTTGGGGTCGGCGGCGTTGAGGGCGTTCAGGACCGAGGTGTAGGCCGGCTTCTTGTTGCCCGAGGTGTCGAACAGCAGGGGGCTGGTGTTGGCGCCGAGCCAGGAGTCGCTGTCGCGCACGCCCCACACGGTGATGCCGGTGCAACGCGGCACCGCCAGGCAGTCGTTGGTCACCGCGGCGTAGGTCTGGGCGGAGCCGCCCTGGATGTCCAGCTCGGTGATCTGCACGTCCACGCCCAGGGCGGCGAAGCTGGAGATGGTGGTGCGGTAGTTGCTGTTGTAGGCGCTTTGGCTGTTGAAGTGCGACTGCAGGCCCACGCAGTCGATCGGCACGCCGCGCTGTTTGAAGTCGCGGACCATGTTGTAGACGCCCTGGGTCTTGGCCCAGCTCCAGTTGTCGATGTTGTAGTCGTTGTAGCAGAGCTTGGCGGCCGGGTCGGCGGCGCGC
>NZ_JBPXMC010000033.1:0-92683 GCF_051918885.1 Streptosporangium sp. OZ121 | reverse complement strand
ATCAACGCCGAGGACGCCGGCCGCAACTTCCTGCCCGCACCCGGCACGCTCACCGCCATGCGCACCCCGTCGGGGCCAGGGGTGCGCCTGGACGCCGGTTACGAGGCGGGCATGACCGTCCCGCAGTCCTTCGACTCCCTGATCGCCAAGCTGGTGGTGACCGGGGCCACCCGGACGCAGGCCCTGGAGCGCTCGCGCAGGGCCCTGGCCGAGTTCGAGATCGGCGGCATGCCGACCGTGCTGCCCTTCCACCGGGCCGTGGTGGCCGATCCCGCGTTCACCGGCGACCCGTTCTCGGTGCACACCCGGTGGATCGAGACCGAGTTCGACAACACGATCACGCCGTACGAGGGAGAGCCGGACACGTCCGAGGAGCCGGGCGAGCGGGAGCGGATCACCGTCGAGGTGGGCGGCAAGCGGCTGGAGGTGGTGCTTCCCCCGGGGTTCGCCGCGGGAAACGCCGGGAGCGCCGGGAGCGCCGGGAGCACAGCCGCGGGCCGCGCCTCGAAGGCGCCGCGCCGGGGCGGCGGGGTGGCCAAAAAGGCCGCGAGCGGGGACTCGCTGGTCAGCCCGATGCAGGGCACGATCGTCAAGGTCGTGGCCGCCGACGGCGACACCGTCGCGGCCGGTGACACGATCGTCGTGCTGGAGGCGATGAAGATGGAGCAGCCCCTCGCCGCCCACAAGGCGGGCACCGTCACGGGACTGGCCGCGTCGGTCGGCCAGAGCATCACCTCGGGCGCCACGATCTGCGAGATCAAGGACGCCTGAGCGCGCCCGCGGGCCGGGACCGGCACGACGATCGGATACTGGGTCCCCGAGAGATGCCTGGCGTGGGCCGTGAGGGGATACGGTCGAGGGGTAGGGAACTCTGTCGCCCGCTCATTCGTCTTCAGGACGAAGGAGGCTTTCTGCCGTGACCATCACAAAAGCCGCGCCAGGTCGTTTCGGTGCCACGATCATGGCACTGTTCGCCGGGCTACTGGCCATGTTCATGATCGCCCCGGCGGCCAATGCCGCGGCGCCGGACCCGAGTGCGATCGTCTCGGAGCTGAAGGACGGGGACAACTTCTACGTTGATCCCGCGGCGGGGCTGCCCCCCAACGCCGTCGACGCCATGCGCGGCGCGGCCGACCAGACTTCCTCCGTCTACGTGGCGATGCTGCCCGAGGGCTCGATCAGCAGCCAGTCCCAGGCGAGGACCCTGCTGAGCTCGCTCCTCAAGGGCGTCGGGTCGAAGTCCACCGTCCTGGTGATGAGCGGTAAGACCCCGTTCGGCGTCACCAACATCAGGGGCGTCGACGTCGACGAGCTGCTCGGGCGGGCCAAGACCACCGGCAGCCCCACCGACAACGTGATCAACTTCGTCAAGCTCGCCGACGAGGCGGCCGTCGGTGCCGGTGCCCCGTCCGGTTCCTCCGGCTCCTCCGGCGGCTCCAGCGGGGGCGTGCTGGTCGGCATCCTGGTGCTGGCCCTGGCCGGCGGCGCGGGCATCTTCCTCTACTCGCGCAAGAAGAAGAAGCAGCGCGAGGAGCGCGAGGCCGCCGAGCTGGCCGCGGTCAAGCAGACCGTGGACGAGGACGTCACCAAGTTCGGTGAGGAGATCACCGACCTCGACACCGACGTGAAGCTGCTCAACGACGGCGGCGACCACCAGCAGGACTGGCAGCGCGCCCTCGACTCCTACGAGCGGGCCAAGGTGGAGCTCGCGGCGGTCAAGCGCCCCGACGAGTTCCGCGGCGTGACCACCGCACTGGAGGAGGGCCGCTACGCCCTCGCCTGCGTGAAGGCGCGCGTCAACCACCAGCCGGTGCCCGAGCGGCGCTCCCCGTGCTTCTTCAACCCGCAGCACGGTCCCTCCGCCCGCGACGTGCGCTGGGCCCCGCCCGGCGGCGCGCTGCGCGACGTGCCCGCCTGCGCGGCCGACGCCGAGGCCGTCGAGCGCGGCTTCGAGCCGCAGACGCGCGAGGTCATGGTCAACGGCCAGCGCCGCCCGTACTACGACGCGGGACCGGCCTACCAGCCCTACGCCTACGGCTACTACGGCGGCTTCGGCGACGTGATGACCGGCATGCTCGTCGGCACGATGATGGGCAGCATGATGAGCGGCGGCTTCGGCTACGGCGGCTACGGCGGCGGCGCCGAGAGCGGCACCGACTTCGGCGGCGGAGGCGACTTCGGCGGCGGAGGCTGGGGGGACTTCGGCGGCGGAGGCGACTTCGGCGGCGGAGACTTCGGCGGGGGCGACTGGTAGCCGTCCACGGCGGAACGACCGGCAGGACAGGTAGGACGGAACGAACGTGACGCCGACGGGCGCGTCTCCCCTCCCGGGGAGCGCGCCCGTCGGCGTCACGGAGGACTCCCGGTCGGGTGCTGTCGCGAACGGTGAGTCTCGGCTGGAGCAGGATCCCGTCGGGAACGGCCGGTCAGGTGCTGTCGCGAACGGTGAGTCTCGGCTGGAGCAGGGTGCCGTCGGGGACGGCGCGGCCTTCGAGCTTCTCCATGAGCAGCCGGACCGCCTGGCGGCCCACCTCCTCGGCCGGGATCAGCACCGAGGTGAGCGGCGGGCTGGCGCGTTCCGCGATGTCGTCGGGGCAGATCGCCACCACGGCGATGTCGCCGGGTACCCGCCTGCCGTACTGGCGCAGCGCCCCCAGCACGTGGCCGACCGCGGCCTCGTTGTGCACGACCAGCCCGGACAGGCCCGGCCTGACGTCGAGGAGCCCGGCGATCGCGGTGGACACCTGGTCGAAGTTCTCCTCGCACGGCAGGGCCACCCCGGTCAGGCCGGTCTCGGCCACGGCCGCGGCGAAGCCCTCCCGGGTGCGGCGGGCGAAGCCGGTGCCCCGCTCGTAGACGACCGAGGGCGCGCCGAGCAGCGCGACCTCCCGGTGCCCGCGCTCGGCCAGGTGCTCCACGCAGAGCGCGCCCGCCCGCGCGAAGTCGAGGTCGACGCAGGTCAGACCGGCCGAGTCGGCGGGGAACCCGATCAGCACGCTGGGTTCGGCGAGTTCCCGCAGCAGCGGTACCCGGCTGTCGTGGAGCTCCACGTCCATCAGCACCAGCCCGTCGACCAGCGCGCTCGCCGCCGCCCTGCGGAGCCCGTCGGAGCCCTCGTCCGCGGTGAGCAGCAGCACGTCGTGGTCGTAGCGCCGCGCGGCGGTGACCACCGAGGTGGCGAACTGCATCAGCACCGGGACGTGCACCCCGGCCCGCAGGGGCAGGACCAGCGCGATGACGTTGGCGCGCTTGCTGGCCAGGGCCCTCGCCCCGGCGTTGGGGTGGTATCCCAGGACCCGCACGCTGTCGAGCACCCGGCGCCGGGTGTCGGCCGAGATCGCGCGCTTCCCGCTGAGCACGTACGACACCGTGCTCACCGCGACCCCCGCGTGCCTGGCGACCTCGCTGATGGTCACCGCCCGCCCGCTCACCCGGCCTCGCCGAAGCTCAGGGAGGCGACGGTGATCCCCGCGTTCTCGAACACCACATAAAGATCGTGGACTCCCCTCGCCTCCGCAAGCCCGGTGCGCACCTCGACGAGGTCGTGGCGGCCCGCGCGGGGGACGGGGAGGTCGCCGACGACGGGCCCGTAGAGGGGGTCTTCCAGGCGCACGGTGATCACCCCGCCCTCCTCTCCGGCGGCGACGGCGGCGCAGGAGGCGGCCCCCTC
Organism: Streptosporangium sp. OZ121; assembly: GCF_051918885.1. Taxonomy (NCBI): domain Bacteria; kingdom Bacillati; phylum Actinomycetota; class Actinomycetes; order Streptosporangiales; family Streptosporangiaceae; genus Streptosporangium; species Streptosporangium sp. OZ121. The sequence continues at coordinate 89,013 of NZ_JBPXMC010000033.1, read as the reverse complement.
CCCCAGGTCGACCGCGCGGAACACGATCCAGGCCCCCTCGGCGACGGACCGTACGGCGTCGCCGGAGACCCTGGCCGCGTCCACGAACGTCACCGAGTCGTACTCGTCGTGGTCCACGGCGGCGATCGGGCCCGCGAGGGCGTCGCGCGGCGGGATCCGCTCGCCGTCGACGTGGAAGGGTGCGCACAGCCGGATGTCCCGCGAGGAGCGGCCGACCATGATCTTGTGGGGGGCGTCCTCGACGACGAACCGGCCCCTGGTGACGTCCCAGAAGGCGAGTTCCGCGACGTCGAGGCCCCAGTCGACCCGGGTGCTCTCTCCGGGGGCGAGGCGCACCTTGACGAAGCCGCGCAGGCGGCGCAGCGGCTGCTTGACCCGGGAGCGCCGCTGGCGGGTGTAGATCTGGACGACCTCCACCCCCTCGCGGGAACCGGTGTTGGTGACGGTGACCGAGGCGGTGACCCTGCCGCCGTCGCCGTCGGCGCCGCCCTCCACCGAGACGGCCAGGTCGGCGTAGTCGAAGGTGGTGTAGCCGAGGCCGTGGCCGAAGGGGTAGAGCGGGGTTCCCCTGAAGTACTGGTAGGTCGCGTCCGAGGCGATGATGTCGTAGTCGAGCAGGTCGGGCAGCTCGCGCGCAGAGCGGTACCAGGTCTGGGTGAGCCTCCCCTCGGGGGCGGCGTCGCCGAACAGCACCTCGGCCAGCGCGTGCCCGTACTCCTGGCCCCCGTGCGAGGACCACAGCACCGCGGGCGGGTCGTCGATGTCCCAGGTCACCGGGTAGCCGCTGCTGATCACCATGACGGTTCTCGGGTTGGCCTCGCGCACCGCCGCGACCACGGCCTGCTGCGCGGCGGGCAGCGCGAGGTCGAGGCGGTCCTCGGTCTCCCTGCCGTTGACCAGCGGGTGGTCGCCGACGACCACCACGGCCACGTCCGCGGTCGCGGCGAGCGCGGCGGCGGCCTCGGCGCCGTTCACGACCCGCTCCACGGTGAACCAGGCGGCGGCGTCGGCGTCGGCGGCCAGGCGGAAGACCTCGCCGTCCAGGGCGAGGTAGCGGCCGGTGGAGATGTGCCGGAGCGCGAGCGCGCCACGGGGACGGTCCTCGGTGCGGAAGGTCTGGCGCACCTCCCAGCCGTTGGGACCCGGCTGGTCGTTGACCAGCACCCCGTCGTCGTCGACGGACAGGTGGCGCCCGGTCGCCACGGCCCGCAGGGCGTAGCAGCCGCCGCCCCAGTCGAACAGGTCGAACAGGCCGGGCTCGTCGCCGACCCCGAGCGGCCCCCCGTCGGGGTCGGCGACGACGTGACGGCCGTTCACACCCTCCGCGCCGCCGTCCACCGAGAGGGTGATCCGGTCCACGGCCTCGCAGAAGACGGTCTCGCACCGCTCGGCGAGCCCGGCGCGGGCGGTGACGGCGTACGGGAGGGTCCCGGAGTACCAGTCCTCCATGAGCGTGTCGCCGAGCTGGCCGATGACCGCGATCCTGCGCACCGAGGCGTCCAGCGGCAGGACGCCGTCGTTGCTCAGCAGCACGATCGAGCGCCGGGCGGCCTCGCGGGCCAGGCTCTGGTGCTCGGGGCAGTTGACGACCGCCTCGGTGATGTCGTCGTACGGGGTGGAGGGGTCGAACTCGCCCAGCCGGAAGCGGACGGACAGCGTGTGCCGGACGGCGGCGTCGACGTCCGCCTCGGTGAGCAGGCCGCGCTCCAGCGCGGCGCGGAGGTGGCCGAGGGTGGCCTCGGGCCGGTCGTCGTCCTGGGTGAAGCTGTCGAGCCCCGCCCTGATCGCGTGGGCGTACGCCTCGGGGAGGTCGTCGTGGTAGCCCTGCAGGCCGGTGAGGTTGGCGGGCGCGTACGCGTCGCTGACCACGAGGAGGTCGTCGGGCGCCCAGGCCCGCAGCACCTCGCCGATCAGCGGGCTGAGGTGGGCCGGGCGGCCGTTGACCAGGTTGTAGGAGGGCATCACGGCGACCGCGGCGCCGCTCTCCAGGGCGGGCCGGTAGGCCGGGAGCTCGTACTCGCGCAGCACCCGGGGCGGCAGGTCGCTGGAGGTGACGCAGCGGTCGGTCTCGTTGTTGTAGCCGAGGAAGTGCTTGAGGGTGGGCGCGGTCTTCAGCACCGTGGGATCGCTCCCACGAAGGCCGGAGGCGTACGCCGTCGCCATGACACCGGTCAGCCACGGGTCCTCGGAGTAGCCCTCCTCGTTGCGGCCCCAGCGGGGGTCGCGCAGCGGGTTGACGACCGGGGCCCAGACGTTGAGTCCCGCCCCCGCCGGATCCTTGTGGTGGAAGGCCAGGACCTCGTCGCTCGTCGCCTCGCCGACCCTCCGGACGAGGTCGGGGTCCCAGGTGCTGGCCAGCCCGACCGCCTGCGGGAACACCGTCGCCGGGCCGAGCCAGGCGAGGCCGTGCAGCGCCTCGGTGCCGGTACGGAACGGACCGACCCCGAGGCGCTCCACCGGCCGCTGGTACTGGTGCAGCAGCCCGATCTTCTCCTCCAGGGTCAGCCGGCCCCGCAGGTCCGCGACGCGCCGCGCGAGGGGGAGTTCCGGATCACGGAACGGTTCGTTCATCGGGGACCATCCCTTTGAGAGCGTCGAAGCGCTTCGATTCCGACGTGGTTCCAGCAGGGTTCGAGCAGGGTTCCGACAGGGTTCCGACCTGGAAGGGCGCCTCAGTCGAAGCGCTTCGACAATCGGTCAGGGAAAACTCCGTCGCCACCCGCGCGCTCCGGCATCCGTTACGCGCGTGTTTCGAACGGAGCTTCCCTGAAGGGTGCACTCCTGTGCGGCCAAGGTCAAGAGGCGGACGGCAAACGGTTGCGTTCCACCGGGAAACCGGAGCGCAAGACCGCCTGCGAGCGACCCGGGCCCCGGGATCCGGGTCGGGAGATCCGCCGGGAGCACCGTGAAACCAACTGAAACCAGCGTGGATCCCGGGCGGCGTCCACCACGGCGTCCGTCACGGCGTCAGCTGGACACGGGACGGCGGATCACGAGATCCGCGGCAGGCGTCCGGAGTCCACCGAGTCGAGCACCCGGGCGGCGCCTCCCAGCGCGGCCGCCCCGTACCCGAGCGTGGAGGCCACGACCCGGCAGCCCCCGGCGTCCGGGGCGATCGTCCGCCCCCGGGTCTCGGCCTCCACCGAGGGCAGCAGCCACGGCGCGAGCGGCACGTAGTAACCGCCCAGGATGACCACCTCGGGGTTGAGCAGGTTGGTCATCAGGGCCACGCCCTTGCCGAGGTTGTGGCCCACGGAGCTCAGGAGGGCGAGCGTGCGCGCGTCGCCCGCGCGGGCCAGCCGCACCACCTCTTCGAGCTCGATCTCGACCTCGGCGGGCGAGATCGCGGCGTGTTCCAGCACCGCGCCGATCCCGGCGACGGCCTCCAGGCAGCCCAGGCGCCCGCAGCGGCACTCGGCGCCGAAGGGATCGAGCTGGATGTGGCCGATCTCGCCGCCGTACCCCTGGCCGCCGCGGCGCAGTCGCCCGTCGAGGATGACCCCGGCCCCGACGCCGATCTCGCCGGTGAGGTAGACCAGGTTGGCCGTCCCGGCGTGCGGGCCGAAGCGGTACTCGGCCAGGGCCGCCAGGTTGGCGTCGTTGTCGACCTGGACGGGGAAGCCCGGGTCGCGCAGGGCCTTGGTGAGGTCGCCGCAGAGGTCGGCGTCGCGCCAGCCGAGGTTGGGCGCGATGCGCACGGTGCCGTCGGCGCCGATCAGTCCCGGCACGCCCACGGTCAGCCCCAGGACCTGGCGCTCCTCCTTCGCCATCCGGGTCACGACGCGGCGGACGATCCCCGCGACGGTGGCCATGGCCTGGCCCGCCGTGCCGGCCGCACCGGGAAAGGACCTGCGCCAGGAAAGCAGCCTCTCCCCCGACAGGTCCACCGCGACCGCGGTGACGTAGTCGACGTTGACCTCGATGCCGATCGCCGCGTACGGCGAGCCGTCGAGCACGAGCATCGTGGCGGGACGGCCGACGCGGTTCTCGGTCAGGCCGGTCTCCCTGACCAGGCGGCGGTCGATCAGATCGGCGACCAGGCTCGACACGGTCGCCTTGTTGAGACCGGTGGACGCCGCGATGTCGGCCCGCGAGCACGGCGCGTGCTCCCGCACGAACCTCAGCACGACGGCGAGGTTGGTGGCCCGCACGTCGGCGAAGTCGGCCGGCCGCGGGTCAGTCGTAGATGTGATCAAAATGAGTCCCGCTCCCGCTCGGCCAGGCTGGCCCCATCATGCCCCATCGTTCACCAATCCGTGACCGCTCCCCGGCGCCCCGCGATCGGCGGTCCCTTGTGGCGGCGGCCACCCTCGACTAATTTGTTTGGTCGAAAGACTAACTAATTCTACCCCGGAGCCGTCCCCCACGACACCCCGGATCCATCTCGAAACAACGAAGGGAGCGCCCCGTGAAGGATCTTCCCCCGGGCGCGATGACCAGCCGCCGTGGATTCCTCGGGCTGGTGGGACTGAGCGCCGCGATGGTCGCGGGCGGCGGCCTGCTGGGCGCGTGTTCCGCGCCGACCGGCCCCCGGCCCGGTAGCGGGGGCGCCACGGCCGCCGCGGCGGACAAGCTGACGTCCCTCACCCCCACCTACACCGCCTTCCCCGGTATCAAGCCTGACATTCCCGGCACGATCTCCACCCTTCCGGGGGTCCCCGACGTCAGCGGCGGCTTCACCTCCTACCCGGCCAGCCCCACCGCCGCGCTCACCCAGAAGGCGGGCAAAGGGGGCACCTACAAGGCCATGACCCCGCTGTGGGGCCCGCCGCCGCCCGGCCTGGCGAGCAACTCCTACTTCCAGGCCGTCAACGCCGACATCGGCGCGACCGTGGAGTTCCAGATCACCGACGGCAACGTCTACGCCGACAAGGCCATCGCCAGGCTCGCCTCCGGGGACATCCCGGAGATCATGGTCATCCCGAGCTGGGAGATCGACAAGATGGCGGACTTCAACACCGCCGTCGACAAGACCTTCGAGGACCTCACCCCGTACCTGCAGGGCGACAAGGTCAAGCCCTACCCGCTGCTGGCCAACCTGCCGACCGCCGCGTGGCAGTGGTCGGTCTGGAACGACAAGCTCATGGCGGTGCCGTTCCCGACCGAGCCGTACCCCTTCGCGCTGCTCTACCGCAAGGACCTGTTCGACGAGAACGGCTGGAACACCAACCCCAAGACCGCCGACGAGCTGTTCGAGCTCGGCAAGGAGATCACCGACGCCAAGGCCAAGCGCTGGGCGTTCGGCAGCATCCACGAGATGATGTGGCCGACCTTCCGCATCCCGCAGGAGTGGCGGTACGAGGGCGGCAAGCTCGTCCACAAGTACGAGACCCCCGAGTTCGAGCTGATGCTGGAGTTCATGCGGAAGGTCTTCAAGGAGGGGCTGGTCCACCCGAGCGTCGCGGGCAGCAAGGGCGCCAACGAGAAGGAGCTGATCGGAAGCGGGCAGATCCTGATCTACCGCGACGGGCTGGGCGGCTGGAAGGAGCTCCTGCAGCAGCACCGCGGCAAGAACCCCGACTTCAGCCTGGGCGCCTTCCCGGTCTTCGCCCACGACGGCGGCACACCGCTGATGTACCACGGCAACGCGGCCGGCCTGTTCACCTTCGTCAAGAAGGGCCTGCCGAAGGAGAAGGTGGAGGAGATCCTCTCCATCCTCAACTGGTGCGCGGCGCCGTACGGGACCAAGGAGTACGAGCTCTCCAACTTCGGGGTGGAGGGCAAGCACTTCACCCGGGGCGAGAACGACGTCCCGCAGACGACCGACCTCGGCCGCAAGGAGGTCGCCTACACCTACGGCTTCCTGGGCGGGCGCCCGATCTACGTGGACTGGCCCTTCCCCGACGCGGTCAAGCTCAACATGGAGTGGCAGAACGCGAGCTTCCAGTATCTGGAGAAGGGCCCGTTCGACGGGATCAGGATCCAGCGGCCGTCGAAGATGTCCGGGCTGCAGGTCCCCACCGAGGACAAGTTCACCGACATCATGCGCGGCCGGCGGCCGGTGAGCGACGCCGGGCAGATCGCCACGGAGTGGCGGCGGGACGGCGGGGACGAGGCCCGCGACTTCTACATGAAGGTCCTGCGGGACAACGGCCGTGCTTAGGACGACGCCCGGGGACAGTGAGAAGACCGGGCCGGCGGGTGACCTGACCTCACCCGCCGGCGCCGGCACCTCCAAGGATGTCCGTAAAAGGGGCCCGAGGACAAGCCGGGCGCGCCCACGATCCTTCGGCGCGCGTCTGAGACGTGACTGGCAGCTGCTGCTCATGGCCCTTCCCGCGATCGGGCTGCTGGTCCTGTTCCACTACGTCCCGCTGCTCGGCAACGTGATCGCGTTCCAGGACTACTCGCCGTACGTGGGCATCGGGGACAGCCCGTGGGTGGGGCTCGCCAACTTCCACTGGCTGGTGTTCGACGCGAGCTTCTGGGACGCGACGCTCAACACCCTGACGATCACCGCGTTCCAGCTGGCCTTCTACTTCCCCGTACCGATCATGCTGGCCGTGCTCCTGGACAGCGTGGTGCGGCCCCGGCTGCGCGTGTTCATCCAGGGCATCGTCTACATGCCGCACTTCTTCTCGTGGGTGCTGGTGGTCACGCTGTTCCAGCAGATGTTCGGGGGTGCGGGCCTGCTCTCGCAGGTGCTGCGCGACCACGGGTACGACGGCATCGACATCATGACAAATCCGGATACGTTCATCGTGCTGGTGACGGCGGAGACGGTCTGGAAGGACGCCGGCTGGGGGACGATCATCTTCCTGGCCGCGCTGGCGGCCATCAACCAGAACCTCTACGAGGCCGCCGCCGTCGACGGCGCGAGCCGCTGGCGGCGGCTGTGGCACATCACCCTGCCGGGCCTGCGCCCGGTCATCGTGCTGCTGCTGATCCTGCGCCTCGGCGAGGCGCTGAACGTCGGGTTCGAGCAGTTCTTCCTGCAGCGCGACGCGGTCGGCCGGGACGCCGCCGAGGTGCTGGACACGTTCGTGTACTGGCGCACGCTGCTGACCGGCGAGTGGAGCTACGGCGCGGCGGCCGGCCTGGTGAAGGGCCTCGTGGGGCTGGTGCTGATCCTGGTGGCCAACAAGGTCGCCCACCGATTCGGCGAGCAGGGGATCTACAAACGATCATGACGACTCTTCCCCCCTGGGCCGAGCGGCCCAGCCGCGCCGGCGGGCTCCTCAAGGGGCTCGTCCTGACGCTCATCGTCGCGTGCGTGCTCTTCCCCATCTACATGGTCGTGCTGACCAGCCTGTCCACCCAGGAGGCGGTGACGGAGGCCGGCGGCCTGGTCACCGTGCCGGGCGGGCTGTCCCTGTCCGCGTACGAGGAGCTGTTCTCCGGCGGCGTGGTGACCCGGGCGGTCGGGGTCAGCCTCGGCGTGACCCTCGTCGGCACGGCGATCAGCCTGACCGTCACCGTGCTGGCCGCCTACGGGCTGTCGCGGCCGGGGTCGCTGCTGCACCGGCCGATGCTGTTCCTGATCCTGCTGACCTTCCTGTTCGGCCCGGGGCTGATCCCCAACTACCTGCTGGTCAGCTCGCTGGGGCTGATCGACACGTACTGGTCGCTGATCCTGCCCGGGGCGGTCACCGCGTTCAACCTCGTGGTGATGCGGGCGTTCTTCATGAACATCCCCGAGGAGGTGACCGACAGCGCCCGCATCGACGGCGCGAGCGAGTTCCGCATCCTGCGCACCATCGTGCTGCCCATGTCGAAGGGCGTCACGGCCGTCATCGGCATGTTCTACGCGGTCGGCTACTGGAACTCGTTCTTCAACGCCGTCCTCTACCTGAACGACAACGCCAAGTGGCCGCTGCAGGTGGTGCTGCGCCAGTACGTGCTCCAGGGCCAGTCGCTGATCGCCGGCCAGACCGGCGTCGGCACCGTCACCGGGCAGGCCCCGCCGCCTAGCCTGGCCATCCAGATGGCCATCATCGTCGTCGCGCTGCTCCCGGTGCTGTTCCTCTACCCGTTCGTCCAGCGGCACTTCACCAAGGGGGTGATCATCGGCGCCGTCAAGGGGTGAGCGGTCACGGCCGCCCGGAGGAGCCGTCCTCCCGCCGGGCGGCGCGTTCCCTGGCGAGCTCCTCCTGCAGGTCGCGGACCTGCTGCTGCAGGGTGAAGATCCGGCGTACGGCGGCGAGGGTCATGCCCTCGCCCACGAGCCGGATGGCGTCCTGGAGGTCGCCGATCTCGTGGCGGGTGTAGCGTCGCTGGCCGCCGGTGGAGCGGGCGGGGCTGACCACGTCGTGCTCGTCGAGCCGGCGCAGGAACGCCTGCTCGACGTCGAGCATGTCGGCGACCTGGCCGACGGAGTACAGCGGGGCGTGCTCGTCGTCGAAGGGCAACCGGGCCATCACCGCTCCTTTCCCGTACGGGTTCGTGGGGGTTCGCTGGAGTTCATGGGAGTTCCGTGACGGTGGCAGGGCGGGAAACGCGCGGGGGTGGGCGCCGGAACCCGGCACCCACCCCGAGGAGGTTCGTCGGTCAGACCCTGGACCTCACGGCTTGATGGATCTCTGCTCGGACGCGTTCTCGGCCTTCTGGATCTCGACCTTGCGGGGCTTGGCCCGCTCGATGACCGGGATGCGCACCGCCAGGACGCCGTTGGAGTAGGCGGCGTCGATCTTGTCGCTGTCGAGGTGCTCGGACAGGTAGACGCGGCGGGTGAAGGTGCCCATCGGACGCTCCCGGACGAACAGGCGGTCTTCCTCCCCGTACTCCTCCTCGCGACCGGCGCTCACCGAGAGCACCCCGCGGTCGACGGTCACCTCGATGGTGTCGGGGTCGATGCCCGGGAGGTCGAACTTCAGGAGGACGTCGTCCTTGCGCCGCACACCGTCCAGCGGCATGGCCCCGCGGGCGGCGGCGTCACCGGACCCCAGGGCCTGGCGCGCGAGCCGGTCGAACTGGCGGTCGAACTCCTGGATGAACGGGTCGATCGACGTCAGCAGCATCGGTAACCACCTCCGGATGAACTGGCAGGTATCCTCAAGCCTGCCTTCTCGAAAACCTCTTAGTTCAGTTATAGGTTATCGGCAGGAGGGTTCGCAAGTAGCCTCACGGAAAATTTCCAAGCTTCCTCTGTAGGAGGTCGCGGCGCCGGGTGGGACGGATCTCGGCGCCGGCGAGTTCGCGGGCGAGAGGGCGAGGGGGCGAGGGGGCGAGGGGGCCTTCGCTCCGACTCGGGCTCGGTCCGTGACTTCGCCACGATGTAAGGGGTATATTTTCTTTTTATCGGTTACGTGAAGGCGGTGAGACATGCGGATCCCCCTTGCCGACTACGTGGTGGGAGCGACCGTGGCCGGCGACCTGGCCAACACCTCTCCCACCGTGCGGGCGGCCGGGGACGCCCTGCCGACCCCGGAGGCGTTGACGCGCTTCCTCTCGGAGCACGGGCTGCGACTCGACGCCCTGGCCGACGGGCGGCCGCCGACCGGCGACGACGTCCGCGAGGTCCACCTGCTGCGCCGGGAGGCGCGTGGCGTCGTGGAGACCGAGACGGAGGACCAGGCCGTCGCGGGCGCCACCGTGCTGGCCGGGCGGGCCGGTCTCAGCCCGGCGCTGGACCGCGATCCCGGCGGGCGGTGGCAGTGGTACGTCCCGACCGCGCCGGGCGCGTCGCTCGCCGAGGAACTGGCCGCGCTCATCGGCGTCGGGCTGCTCGGCGCCGTCCGCGCCCTCGGCCACGGCCGGTTCCGCGCCTGCGTCGCCCCGGGCTGCCGCGGCGTGTTCGTCGACACCAGCCGCGGGGGGCGCCGCGTCTACTGCATGCCCGACCTGTGCGGCAACCGGCTCAATGTCGCCAATCACCGCGCGCGGCATCGACTTGGCAGCGTCCGGTGAGAGACACCGCCCAGTGAGAGGAACAGGGAGAACACGATGCAGGATCCCAGGGACGACGCGGCGACCGGCCCGGCCGGCGAGCCTGTGAGCGTGCCGGTGAGCGGACCGACCGGCGGGCCGGTGAGCGGGCCGCCGCTCGTGGGCGCCGTCCAGCTGCCGGACGGCTCCTGGATCCGCGGCCGCGGCCTGCGGCGTCCGCCGCCGGAAGGGCCGCTGCCCGGCTTCGGCCTGTACCTCGGCTCCGACCGGCTCCGCCGCCGCCAGGAGAGCGGGCTGCGGTGGCCGCACGAGTGGATCCGGTGGCCCGACTTCCTGCTGCCCCGCGACCACGATCTGGCCGTGCGGCGGATCCGCGCGCTGCACGAGCGGGCTCGGGCGGGCACCGCGGTGGAGGTCGCCTGCGGGGGCGGCGTCGGGCGCACCGGCACGGTCGTCGCCTGCCTCGCCGTCCTGGCAGGCCTGGCCCCGGCCGACGCCGTCGCCTGGGCGCGCGAGCACCACCACCCCCGGGCCGTCGAGACCCCGTGGCAGCGCCGCTGGGTACTGCGCTTCCCGCCGCCCCCTCACTCGGATCCGCGCGACCACGGTGCCGGCACATCGCGCTGAGCCGCGTCGCGGCCGGCACGGGATCAAGCGTCCACGGCCTCCTCGACGGGCGCTCCCCCGGACTCCCGCGAGGCCCCCGTGACGGGCCGTCTCCCCTCAGGCCGCCCTGGTCAGGGCGTCGAACTCGGCGTCGGTCAGCTGGACGGTCGCGGCGGCGACGTTGTCCTCCAGGTGGGCGACCGTCGAGGTGCCGGGGATGGGCAGCATCACCGGGGAACGGCGCAGCAGCCACGCCAGCGCGAGCTGCGACGGGGTGGCGCCGTGCTCCTTGGCCGCCGCGGCGAGCGGGCCGCCCTCCGCCGCGAGTTCGCCGGTCGCGAGCGGGAACCAGGGGATGAAGGCGATGTCGTTGGCCTCGGAGTAGTCGAGCAGGGGCTCGGCGTCGCGGTGCGCGAGGTTGTAGAGGTTCTGCACCGAGACGATCGTCGCGGACCTGCCCGCCTCCTCGACGTCCTCGACGCTGACCTCGCTGAGGCCGATGTGCCGGATCTTGCCCTCCCGCTGCATCAGCGCGAGCTCCCCGACCTGGTCGGCGACGGGGACGGCCGGGTCGATGCGGTGCAGCTGCAACAGGTCGATCCGCTCGACGCCCAGATGGCGCAGGCTCAGCTCGACCTGCTGGCGCAGGTACTCGGGGCGGCCCACCGGCGTCCAGAGCCCGGGACCCTGCCGGGTGAACCCCGCCTTGGTCGCGATGACCAGGTCGTCGGCGTAGGGGTGCAGCGCCTTCTTGATGAGCAGCTCGGCGACGAACGGGCCGTAGGAGTCGGCGGTGTCGAAGAAGTTCACCCCGAGCTCGACGGCCCTGCGCAGGACGCGGACCGCCTCCTCGGGATCGCGCGGATCCCCCCACACGCCCTCGCCGGTGAGCTGCATCGTCCCGTAACCCAGGCGGTTGACGGTGAGATCTCCCCCGATGGCGAACTGGCCCGACGCCTCGGCGGGACGAGTCGTGGTCGTCATGGTTGTCCTCCCAAGGACTCGGCCTGACGTTCATGATTCGAAACAGCACGGCGACGGGGCCGATTCCCTCCTCCGAGGCCCATACGCGTAAACCTTGCGACATGTACTCGCAAAGCGGCCCGGGTGGGGGCGGGCGGCGGACCGTACGGCGGAACCTCGGGATCTTCCTGCTCGCCGGACACCGCCGCAGGAACCGAAGTCCGGCTCACGGTCGTTGTCACCTCAAGCGGGGTCATCGATCGACGATTGCGGACGATGCCGAAAGCTCAATGGTGGGGACGTCTCATCTGCGCCGCCCTCTGCGTTGTGGCGGGCGCCTTTCTCGTCGCGTGGTCCGTCTCGTGGTTTGGCCCCGAGTTGCGGGCCTCCCGGGCAGAGGGCCACATCGGCACTTTCACCGCCGTCGCGAAGCGGAAGATCGGTTGCGACGGGGTTGGCCGATCCCAGCCGGGACCTTGCTGGCGGGGTGAGTTCCGTTCGTACGACGGGCGCCGCTTCCGCGGCGACGTCTGGCTGACAGGAAGCCGCTGGGACGACTTCACCGTCGGAGGGCAGCGGCAGGCGATCGACGTCGAACACGGGAGTGACGTCTATCCGTATCCCTTCAACGCCGCCGGCGTGATGGAAACGGTCTTGACGTCGCTCATCGGCCTGACGATCGCCGGAGCGGGCATCCGGTGGTCGGTGACACTACTCCTCCGACGCTGAGCCGTCGCACTCCCGTTCGGCCTCGAGTGATTCTTCCTTCGCAAGTTGGCGGAGACGCTCGACGAGATGGCCATGGAGTGGAATGACGGCGTTGCCCGGATGCTCCAGCGACATCCTCGGCGGGCGGCCGAGTCGTTCTTCGCCGGTCCCTGAGGAGCGCTGTTCCCGGCGGGGAAACAGTACAGGCGACCCTGGCGCCCGTACCTCGCCACGGTAAGCCCCTCCCATGGTCGCCGCGGCGTACGGCGAATTTGTCGGTGGGCTGTCGTAGCGTCGGTGTCCACGGCCGTGGCGGACATGTCGTGGACGAAATCGGTTCCGAGCCCGGTCGAACGATCAGGAGCGTGGCCGCAGTGTCGACCCAGATCGGCACCGGCTCGGAAAGGAACGCCGATGAGTGGTGTACGGGTGCTGGTTGGCACGCGCAAGGGCGCGTTCATCCTCACGTCGGACGGCAGGCGCGAGCGGTGGGACATCAGCGGTCCCCACTTCGGGGGCTGGGAGGTCTACCACGTCGCCGGATCTCCCGCCGACCCGTCCCGTCTCTACATGTCGCAGTCCGGCGGCTGGTTCGGGCAGGTGATCCAGCGGTCCGACGACGGCGGCGCGACGTGGGAGGCGGTCGGCAACCGGTTCCAGTACGACGGTGTCCCCGGCACCCACCAGTGGTACGACGGCACGCCGCACCCGTGGGAGTTCGCCCGGGTCTGGCATCTGGAGCCGTCGCCGACCGACCCGGACACGGTGTACGCCGGGGTCGAGGACGCCGCCCTGTTCCGCACGGTGGACGGCGGGCAGAGCTGGCAGGAGCTGCCCGGGCTGCGCGAGCACCCCTCCGGGCCCTCCTGGCAGCCGGGTGCCGGGGGGATGTGCCTGCACACGATCGTTCCCGACCCGCGCGACCCCGCCCGCATCACCGTGGCGATCTCGGCGGCGGGCGTGTTCAGGACGGAGGACTCCGGCAAGAGCTGGCAGCCCGCGAACCGCGGCCTGCGGTCCGAGGGCATCCCCGACCAGGACGCCGAGGTCGGCCACTGCGTCCACCACATCGCGATGCACCCGTCGCGTCCCGAGGTGCTCTTCATGCAGAAGCACTGGGACGTCATGCGCAGCGACGACGCCGGCGATTCGTGGTACGAGATCAGCGGTGACCTGCCCAGCGACTTCGGTTTCCCGATCGCCGTGCACGCGCACGAGCCGGACACCGTCTACGTCGTGCCGATCAAGAGCGACTCGGAGCACTACCCGCCGGAGGGAAAGCTGCGGGTGTACCGCAGCCGGACGGGCGGAAACGAGTGGGAGCCGCTCACCAGGGGGCTGCCTCAGAGCCACTGCTACGTCAACGTGCTGCGGGACGCGATGGCCGTCGACACGCTGGATTCGTGCGGCGTCTACTTCGGCACCACCGGCGGGCAGGTGTACGCGTCGGCCGACGCCGGCGACAGCTGGGCGCCCATCGCCCGGGACCTTCCGGCCGTGCTGTCCGTCGAAGTCCAGACGCTGCCATGATCCGCGTGGTGCTTCCGGCACATCTGCGCAACCTCGCGAGCGTCGAGGGCGAGGTGGAGCTCCACGTTCGGGGGCAGGCCACGCAGCGCTCGGTCCTCGACGCTCTCGAGGATCGATACCCGATGCTGCGCGGGACGATCCGCGATCACGCCACGCAGCGGCGCCGCCCGTTCGTGCGGTTCTTCGCCTGCGAGCAGGACCTGTCCCACGAGCCGCCCGACACCCCGTTGCCCGAGCCGGTCGCGACGGGGGCCGAGCCGTTCATGGTCGTGGGGGCGATGGCGGGCGGGTAGCCCCCGAACGGGGATGAGCGGCCCGGGCGACGGGGGCCCGGGCGCACGCGAACGGCTCAGGCCGTATCGCGCGTCGGGTGGTCCGGCCGCTCGGCCGACGCCCGCAGCCACGGGGTGAGCGCCACGTCGGTCGCCCGCCGGACGGCCGCCTGCACCTCGGCCGGGTCCCTCATCCGGTCGGGGTCCTCGAGCAGCACCTGCAGCGCGCTCGTGACCGCGCCGACGAACGCTCCGGTGAGCGCCGCCGCGCTCACCTCGTCGAGTCGCTCGGGGAACGCCGCGGCCAGATGCCTGGCGATCTCGCGCTGCGCGTCGAACTGCATCTGGAGCGCACGCCCGCGTACCACCGGCACGGTCCGCACCAGCCTCAGCCGCAGCGCCGCGAGCCGGCCCGTCAGGTCGTCGCTGTCGTCGCCGACCTTGCGCAGCGCGCGCAGCAGCACCTCGGCCGGTCCGTCGTCCGGGCCGCGTGACGCGATGGCCTCGATCGCCGCCCGCACCCGCGCGTCGCTCTCCGGGAAGAGCAGCTCCTCCTTGCTGGCGAAGTAGCTGAAGAACGTGCGCGTGCCGATGTCGGCCGCGGCGGCGATGTCGGCGATGGTCGTCTCGTCGTAGCCGTCGCGCTCGAACAGGTCCGTCGCGGCGTCGACGAGGATCTGGCGGGTGCGAGCCCGCTTGCGGTCGCGAAGAGACACGCGGCCCAGCGTACGGCACCCGACGCGGATACGCATTCGGCGCAGATAGGCACTCGATGTCGATAAGCATTCAGCGCGAGTTGGCACTCATTGCAAACCTGCACTGAGTGCGGTTATGGTGTGGGCATGTCCCCTCGCAGCGTGCTGATCTCCGGCGGCGGCATCGCCGGCCCGACCCTGTCCTACTGGCTGGCCCGCCACGGGTTCCGGCCCACCGTCGTGGAGCGGGCGCAGGGCCTGCGTTCCAGTGGCAACCCCGTCGACGTGCGCGGCCCCGCCCTGTCCGTGGCCGAGGAGATGGGCATCATGCCCCGCCTGCGCGAGCTCGCCACCCGGACGACCGCGATGAGCGTCGTCGACGCCTCCGGACGGCAGATCGCCCGCGTGGCCATGCCCGCCACCCGCAGCGCCGCCGGCAACCGGGAGGTCGAGCTCCCGCGCGGCGACCTGGCCGCCGCCCTCTACGAGACCGCCCGCGACGACGCCGAGTTCCTGTTCGACGACACGATCGTCACCCTGCGGCAGGACGAGCACGGCGTCGACGTCACCTTCGACCGCGCCGGACCGCGCCGCTTCGACCTGGTCATCGGCACCGACGGGCTCCACTCCACGGTACGGCGGCTGGCGTTCGGCCCGGAGTCCGGCTTCGTACGGCACATGGGCGTCTACGTCGCGACCCTGCCCCTCGACGGCCCGGTCGACCACCCGCACGACGTGCTCATGTACAACACCCCCGGCAGGCTGGTCTCCATCCACCCGTCACGGGGCCACGCCGTGGGCGCCTTCATCTTCCGCGGGCCGGCGATCGGCGGCTTCGACCACCGCGACACCGAGCAGCACCGGCGGATCGTCGCCGACGCCTACGCGGGCGTCGGCTGGCGGGTGCCGGAACTGCTCGAACGGCTCCGGAAGACCGAGGACCTGTACTTCGACTCGGTCAGCCACGTGCGCCTGCCCACCTGGGCGCGGGGCCGCGTCGCGCTGCTCGGCGACGCGGCGTCGTGCGTGTCGTTGTTCGGCGACGGCTCCAGCCTCGCCATCGCCGGCGCCCACACCCTCGCCAAGGCGCTCGCCACGCACCCGGCCGACCACGCGGGGGCGTTCCGCCGCTACGAGGCCGAGCACCGCACCCTGGTCGGCCCGAAGCAGCGCAACGTCGGCCGGGCCACGGCACTGCTCGTCCCCAGGACACGGCTCGGGCTCGCCGCCCGCAACCTCGCCGCCCGGGCCTGGCCCGGCCGGCGGTGACCCCCGCGCCGCACGGCCCGCCCCCGTGGGAGGAGGCGGGCCGCGTGAAAGGAGCGGTCAGCGGGTGAAGGTCACGTCCTTGATCCGCAGGGCGCCCCGGAAGACCAGGTAGACGTCCTGCCCGCCGCGTACGCCCGAGACGGGGGCGGTGGCCGTGGCCCACGAGTAGGTCCCGCCGGTGGCGGTCACCGGCACGGTCCCGGCGAGCCTGCCGGTCGGGGAGCCGAGGCGGATCTCGACGGAGGAGGCCGCGGTGGCCGCGACCCCGAGCCGCACGCCGGTGACCCCGGCGCGGAAGTCGGCGTCCTCGAAGGAGATCCACTCACCCGCCGAGGCCCCGACCGCGTCGCCGCGGGCCTTGGTCTCGTCGACCAGTTCGACGCCCGCGTAGTCGTCGAAGTCGGCGGCGCGCGTGACGCGGGTGAGGTCGCGGGCCGGGATGCGCTCGCCGTCCACCCGTACGGTCGCGCGCTGCCGGATCCGGTCGGACGACGAGCCGACCATGACGTCGTGAGTGGACGGCTCCACCGCGAAGCGGCCCCTGGTCACGTCCCACAGGGCCAGGTCCGCGGTCCTGAGCGTGAACCTCACGACCTTCGACTCCCCGGGGGCGAGACTCACCCGCTGGAAGCCGCGCAGCTGCCTGACCGGTTGCTCCACCCGGGACGCGTGCTGGTGGGTGTAGAGCTGGACGACCTCGTCACCCGCCCGGGAGCCGGTGTTGGTGACGCGGACGCTCACCTCGTGCCCGTCCCCCTTCGCCACGGCCTTGAGCCCCTGGTAGCCGAAGGTGGTGTAGCTCAGCCCGTGGCCGAAGGCGTACAGCGGGCTCCGCTTCGAGTACAGGTAGGTCGAGCCGGTCTTGACGATGTCGTAGTCGAGGATGTCCGGCAGGGGCGTGCCGGCCTTGGGCCAGGTCTGGGTGAGGCGTCCGGCCGGGTTGGCGTCGCCGTACAGCAGGTCGGCCAGGGCGTGGCCGGTCTCGGCTCCGGCGTGGGTGGTCCACAGGATCGCCGGGACCTTCTCCTGCAGCCGGTCGATCGTGGTCGGGTAGCTGTTCTCCAGCACGACCACGGTGTTCGGGTTGGCGGCGTGCACCGCCTCCACGAGCGCCCGCTGCCCCTCGGCGAGGCCGAGGTCGGTCCGGTCGTGGTCCTCGCGGCCGTTGATGAACGGCATGCTGCCGACCACGACCACCGCCACGTCGGCGCTCCTCGCCGCCGCGACGGCCTCGGCGACGCCGCTGCGCACGGTCTCCTTCTCGAAGCGGGTGGCGTCCTCGGCGACGGTCAGGCCGAGCGTGCCGTCGTCCGCCGCCTTGACGTACTTGTTCTGGCCGAACCAGTCGTAGGCGGTCTCGTAGCCCGCGTAGCGCAGCAGCGTCGTGCCGTCGGCCTGCGCCTCCAGCTTGAACTGCTCCTGCACGAACCAGCCGGCGGGCTGCTCCTGGTTGTTGACCAGGGTGGACCAGTTGGCGCGGCTGACGTACTTTCCGTTGGCGACGCTGCGCAGGGTGACGATCCCCTGGCCCCAGTCGAAGACGTCGAACTGCTCGGTCGCGCCCGCCGAGGTTCCCGAGAGCCGCAGGTCCGCGCCCGCCCCTGTGCCCGCGGTGAGGTATCTGCCGCCGGACTTGAGCGCGATCCTGTCGACGCCCTCGGAGGTGACCGTGGCGGCCCGCTCCCCGATCCCGTCGAGCGGGGTGACCCGGTACGGGAGCCTGCCCGAGTACCAGTCGGTGTAGAGGGTGTCGGCCAGCGGGCCGACCACCGCGACCTTCTGCGAGGGACGCAGCGGCAGGGTCTTCCCTGAGTTCTTCAGCAGCACCGCCGCCTCGGCCGCGGTCCGCCGGGCCAGCGCGCGGTGCGCGGGACTGTCGACCACGTCCTTGGTGATCTTCCCGTACGGGCCGCCGTCCGGGTCGAACTCGCCGAGCCGGAACCGGAGGACGAGGATGCGGCGGACGGCGGTGTCGAGGTCGGCCTGGGTGAGCAGCCCCCGCGCCAGCGCCTCGTTCACCGCGGCCACCGTCGGGGCGCCGTCGGTGTTGTCCACCGTGAAGCTCTCGACGCCCGCCTTGAGCATGGCGGCGGCGCCCTCGGCCTTGGTGGCGAAGTAGCCCTGGGAGCCGGTCAGGTTGTTGGGCCCCCCGGCGTCGGAGACGTTGAACAGCGGCCGGTCCGTCCAGGCCCTGACGGTGGAGTTCAGGTCGGTGACCGTGGCGGGCCGCCCGTTGACCAGGTTGTACGCGGTCATCACGCCGGTGGCCGCGCCCGCCTCCAGCGCCGTTCTGAACGCCGGGTACTCGTACTCGTTCAGGACGCGCGGGCGCAGGCTGGAGGAGGTCGTGTCGCGGCGGACCTCGTTGTTGTTGCCCAGGAAGTGCTTGAGCACCGGGGCCGCCCGCAGGTGGTCGGGGTCGTCGCCCTGGATGCCCGAGCCGTACGCGGTGGAGATCGCGCCGGTGAGCAGCGGGTCCTCGGAGTAGCCCTCCTCGTTGCGGCCCCAGCGGGGGTCGCGCAGCGGGTTGACGACCGGCGCCCACAGCTGCAGGCCCCACAGGCGGGGGTTCTCCGCGTGGTAGCCCCTGGCCTCCTCCCCGACGACCGTGCCGACCTTCTTGACCAGGTCGGGGTTCCACGTGCTGGCCAGGCCGACGGCCTGCGGGAACACGGTGCCCTCCGCCGTCACGACGTTCCCGCCGTTGTCGACGTCGGTGGACCAGGCGACGCCGTGCAGCGCCTCGGTGCCGGTCTTGAACAGCCCGATGCCGAGCCGCTCCACCGCGGGCTGGTACTGGTGGAGCCAGGAGACCTTCTCGGCCGTGGTGAGGCGGCCGAGCAGGTCGTCGACGCGCGCCTCCAGCGGGAGCGAGGGGTCGCGGAAGGGGTACTCGGGGGCCGTACGGGCGGGGGATCGCTCGTGGGCCGCGTGGGCGGGGGCCGCGCACAACCCCAGGGTCAGGACCGTCGCGGCCATCACCGCGACGGACGTGGTGGATAACGACATTTCGCCTCCAGGTCAGGGGGAGTCGAACGGGACGCCGTCCGCCCCCGAGCGGCGTACGGCGTCGAGGGAGTGTCGAGGAATGTCGAGAGGGGTCACTTGACGGCGCCGACGGTCACGCCGCGGGTCAGCGTGCGCTGGAAGATGAGGAAGAAGACGACGGCCGGGAGGATGCCGAGCAGCGCCGAGGCGCTGGACATCGTCGCGTCCATCATCTTGTCGCCCTGCAGGACGCCCAGCGCGACCGGGACGGTCTGGTTCTCGTTCGAGATGAGGAAGACCAGCGGCAGGAAGAACTCGTTCCAGGTCCAGATGAAGAAGAAGACGAGCAGCACGCTCAGCGTCGGCCTGCTGATCGGCACGACGACCTGCCACAGGGCCCGCCACTTGCCCGCTCCGTCGAGGGCCGCGGCCTCCAGGATCTCGCGCGGGAAGCGGCCGAGCACCGAGGCGAGCAGGTACGTCCCGAAGGCGCTCTGGATGACCGTGAAGATGATGATCACCCCGAGCCGGGTGTCGTAGAGGCCGACCTGCTTGGCCAGGTAGTACAGGGGGTAGACCAGCGCCTCCTGCGGCAGCGTGTTGGCCACCAGGAAGAGGACCAGGATCCACATCCGGCCGCGCACCCTGCCGATGCCGAGCGCGTAGGCGTTGAGCACCGACAGCACCGTGGCGAGCACCGCGACCGAGCCGCTGATCAGCAGGCTGTTCCACAGCTTGCCGCCGAAGTCGACCCGGTTCCAGAACTCGACGATCCCGTCGAGGTAGAACTCCGAGGGCAGGCCGAGGGGCCCGCCCGAGGAGTAGTCGGCCGGGGACTTCACCGCGTTGAGCGTGACGATGGCGAACGGCACCAGCATCGCGACGGCCAGCACGACCAGCGAGACCAGGACCGAGTATTTCCGGATCATGTTTCCCCGTCCTGGTCCTGAATCCGCAGGAAGAACACCGTCACCGCGATGATCACGAGGGTGAGCACGGTGGCGATCGCCGCGCCGTACCCGACGTTGGCCTTCTCGAAGAAGTTCTGGTAGCTGAAGTAGGAAGGCACGAGCGTGGCCCCGCCAGGTCCGCCCCTGGTGAGCACGAAGATCGGCCCGAAGACCTTGAGCGCGGCGATCGTGCAGGTCAGCAGGACCACGTAGATCTCCGGCCGGATCTGCGGGATCGTGATGTGCCAGAACCTGCGCCACCACGACGCGCCGTCCATCTCGGCGGCCTCGTACAGGGCGGGGTCGACCCGCTGCAGCCCGGCCATGAAGATGACGACCGGGTAGCCGATCTGGAACCACACCATGATCGCCATCACGCTCGGCAGCGCCCAGGCCGGGTCGCCGAGCCAGTTCCTCGGCTCCATCCCCAGCAGCCCGAGCAGCTCGTTGAGCGCCCCGAAGCGCGGGTGCATGATCCAGCCCCAGACGATCCCGGCGACCGCGACCGGCAGCACCTGCGGCAGGTAGTACGCGGCCCGCAGCGCCCCGGCGGTGCGGGGGCCGAACCTCCTGCTCACGTGGTCGAACAGGGTCGCCGCGAGGAGCAGGCCGATGAGCGTGGGGACGATCGCCATCGCGACGATCAGCGCGAAGTTGTTGCGGAAGGAGGTCCAGAACCGCGCGTCGGCCACGAGCCTCGCGTAGTTGTCCAGCCCGATCCACCGCGGGTCGCCGATCCCCTGCCACCGGGTGAATCCGATCCCGACGTTCATCAGGAACGGCACCGCGACGACCGCGATGAACAGCACGGTGCTCGGCAGCAGGAACACCCAGTACCCGCGGTCGCGAGACCTCTGCATCGGAGGTCTCCTCTCTGTCTTCCGTACGTACGCCCGTGCCGTGACCTGACATGACGGCGTCACGGCACGGGGCGCGAAGGGGGGTCAGTTGCCGAGGTCGGCGAGGTTCTCCTCGTACGGCGCGGCGATCTCGTCCAGGACCTGGTCGGAGGTCTTGGTGCCGTTGATGATGTTCTGCACGCCCGACACGAGCACGTCGTAGTAGCCGGGCGCCGGCCAGTCGGGGTAGAAGGCCAGCCCGTCGGAGGTCGAGAGCGTGTTGAAGTTCTCGATCAGCTCCTTGCTCTTCTCGTCGGTGATCGCGGCGGTGTCGGCGGCCACCGGGATGCCGCCGGAGTTGCCGAGCAGGTTCTGGATGTCCTTGCTCATCGTGATGTCGATGAAGTCGTAGGCCAGGTCCTTGTTCTTCGCGTTCTCCGGGACGACCCACATGTTGCCGCTGGACCCGGCGCTCATCGTGTTGCCCGGCCACAGGAACGAGCCCCACTCGAAGTCCTTGATCTCGCTCGCGAGGCGGCCGTACCACCAGCTGCCCGTGACCATGACCGGGTACTTGCCGCCGATGAAGGACACGCCCATGTCCTCGGCCTTGATACCGGCGGAGTCCTTGCCGATGTAGCCCTTCTTCACCCAGTCGGCGAGGGTGTCGGCTGCGTATTTGAACTCCGGGCCCTTGAAGTCGACCTTGCCCTTGTAGAGCTGGAAGGCGTCCACCCACGGCCGCTGCGCCTTGCTCAGCGCGAGCTGGTAGAAGATCTGCTGCGCGGGGTACTCGGCGCCGCCGACGGCGAGGGGGGTGGTCCCGGCCTTGGCGAACGTGTCGAGCGCGGCGGTGAACTCCTCGAAGGTCGTGGGCACCTTCACGCCCGCCTTCTCGAACGCGTCCTTGTTGTAGTAGACCATCACGTACTCGGCGTAGTTGGGGACGCCGTACCACTTGCCCGCGCCCATGACGCCGCGCTCGTCGTATCGCGCGGTCGTCTGGATGGAAGGGCTGAGCAGCTTGTCCCAGCCCCGCTCGGTCACCTCCGGGGTGAGGTCGGTGAGCAGGCCCTGCTTCGACAGCAGGCCGGCCGAGGCGTTGCCCTTGTTGTACTCCATCACGTCGGGGACCTCGTCCGAGTTGAGGATCATCCCCGCCGACTGGCGGATCTGCTCGAACGCCTTCTCCTCGAACTTCACCGTCACGCCGGGGTGCGTTGCCTGGAACCGCTTGACGGCCTCGGTCCAGGCCTTGCCCATCGCGCTGTCGGCGCCCTCGTAGTACCAGAGCTTCAGGACGCGGGGACCGTCCGCGGCGGGCGTCTCCGCCGCCTTCTCGGTGCCGCCGCAGGCGACGAGCACCGCGAGCGCGGCCACCAGGGCGACACCCGCCTTGAGGTTGACCATGGTTCTTCTCCTAGATGGTGGTGATGACGATCGGGACGCCCGGGCCCACCAGCTCGACGCCCGCGATCCGCGCGCTCCCCGAGACGGTCATCCGCAGGCCCTCCCCCTCGGGAACCGCGGTGATCGTGGTGTCCCCGTCGAGGTCGGAGACGACCGTGCTCCTCTCTCCGGCACCGGAGCCCGGGCCGGTGTACAGGCCGGAACCGCCGCCGACGCCGTACGCGACCAGGGTGATCTCCCCGAACGTCCCGTCCCCGACGGTCCCGCCCGGGTCGGCGAGGACGGGGACGATCGCACCGCGCCGGGCGAAGAGGGGGATGCGGTCCAGCGGCGGGGCGACCGTGACGTACCGGCCGCCGGGCAGGATCTCGCCCGTCCAGTGGTCCACCCACTCCCCTTGCGGCAGGTAGACCTTCCTGACCTGCTCCGGCGAGGTCATCGGCGCCACCAGCAGGTCGCGGCCGAGGAGATACTGCAGGTCGGCCTGCCAGGCCACCGGGTCGTCCGGGTGGTCGACGCACAGCGCCCGCATCATCGGCGCCCCGGTCCTGGCGGCCTCGACGGCCGCCGTGTAGATGTACGGCATGAGCCGGTAGCGCAGCCTCAGCGCCTCGACCGCCTCCGCCTCGACCTCGGGGAACTCCCACGGCTCCCGGCTGGTGGTGCCGTGCAGGCGCAGCAGCGGGGAGAGCGCGCCGAACTGGGTCCACCTGACGTACAGGTCGTCGGTGGGCCGGCCGGTGAACCCGCCCGCGTCGTGGCTCCAGAACGGGACTCCGGACATGCCGTGCGCCAGCCCGCCGCGCAGCGTGCTGCCCATCGCGGCGTAGCTGGTGTAGGTGTCGCCGCTCCACTGCGCCGAGTGCCGCTGCCCGCCGAGGAACGACGAGCGCGCCCACACCATGCCGTGCCCGGCGATCTCCCGGGTCACCTCGGAGACGGCGTCGTTGAACAGCAGCGTGTAGACGTTGTGCAGGTCGGTGCCGGACATGCCGTTGGCCGCGACCGCGTCGTGCGGCACGCCCTCGGCGAAGTCGGTCTTGAAGACCTGGACGCCCTGCTCCAGCAGCGGGCGGAGCAGCCCCTTGAACCACTCGGTGGCGGCGGGGTTGGTGAAGTCGACGATGCCGCAGGCCGGGTAGGAGCCGTGCCAGCAGTCGGCCACGTAGACCTCACCATCCGGCTTTTTAAGGAAATATCCGCTTTCGGCCGCTTGTGGGAAGGCCGGGCTGAGGTGGGAGACGTACGGGTTCATCCACAGGCAGACCTTGAAGCCCATCGCGTCCAGCTCGGCCAGCATCCCCGCCGGGTCGGGAAAGCCCTCCGCGTCCCAGCGCATGTCCGACCAGTGCCCGTCCGTCTGCCAGTACGTGTCCAGGTGCAGCACGTCGCACGGGATCCCCCGCTCGCGGATCCGCCGCGCCCTGGCCATCACCCGCTCCTGGGTGTCGACGAAGAACCCCGAGGAGATCCAGGTGCCGAACGCCCACTTCGGCGGGAGCAGCGGGCGGCAGGTCAGCAGGTCGTACCGGCCGAGCACCTCCGGCGGGGTGGGCCCGGCGATCACGTAGTAGTCGATCAGGTCGTCGGGGACCACGATCTGCACGCAGCTGTGCGTGGACTGGCACACG
The DNA here is from genome assembly GCF_051918885.1 of Streptosporangium sp. OZ121. Lineage (NCBI taxonomy): Bacteria > Bacillati > Actinomycetota > Actinomycetes > Streptosporangiales > Streptosporangiaceae > Streptosporangium > Streptosporangium sp. OZ121. Next base: position 65,327 of record NZ_JBPXMC010000033.1, on the reverse strand, counting down.
TCGAACTCCACCGGCGTCCCGCTGTCCACCAGCACCCCGTAGCCCCTGCTGGACAGGTAGAACGGGATGTTCTTGTACGCCCGCTGCGACTCGGCGCCGAACGCGTCGAAGTTCCACATCACCGGCCGCTGGCCGCGCTTGTCGAGCCGGGTGAACGACTCGCCGAAACCGCCGAACGCCTCGTCGGCGGGGGCCACGAAGCTCTCGTGGTAGCCGACCACCGCGCCGTCCGCGCTGGAGCGGCCGAACGGCAGCGTGCGCAACCGGCCGCTGATGTCGGTGTGCCCCCGGTCCTGCTCCAGCAGCGGCGCCCCGCTCGCGTCGGTGAACCTCAGGTGCCAGGGCGCCAAGGTGATCTCCGCGCGGAGCGAGCCCGCGTCGAGCACGATCGTCCCGTCGCGGCTCTCCACCCGTGCCCCGGCGAACTCACCCGGCGTGACCATGGAGATCGCGGCGGCCGACCTGGTCCGCGCGTCCGCGTCCTGCCCGAGCCTGACCCGGATCACGCCCTCGCCCGCCACACCCACCTGGACCAGGAGCGTCTCCTCCGCCGAGGTCACCGCCTTCAGGATCACCCCGGCCGCGTCGGAGGCCACCGGCTCCGCCGAGATCAGCGCCGACAGGCCGCCCTCGCCGTGCGAACGGACGGGCAGCTCCGGCGGATCGGCGACGAAGTACTCGTGCGCGACCAGGGGAGGGCGGTAAGGCATGGGAACTCCAGCGCTCGGGCTTCCGTGTGCTGAGTTAGTTTTACGCCCCAACCAACAAACGTCAACGCCCTCGCCCCGCCGCGGGCCGCCCGCCCCCTACCCGCCTCCCGCCTTCCGGGTTCGGTCAGTCGTCGGAACCACCGGGAGCGCACAGGGTGTTGTCCCTCTCGACGAGCTCCTGGAGGTTCTCGGTGAGGCACTTGCGGTTGAGTACGTGGGACACACCCCGCAACGCCTCGGCCGTCTCGATCACCGCGTTCCAGTCGGTGCCGGGTTTCATCTTCAGGGCGTACGACTCCCTCATGTTCTCCGCCTTGAGGATTTCGGACAGCTTCCGTTGGTTGTGGCCCGGGATGGGCTGCTCCTGTTCCTGGCGGAGCAGGTTGGCGTAAGCCTCCTGCCTGCTCACGAAGGAGATCGCCTCCACCTGTGGCATGGCCCTGAGCGTCTGCTCGATCACCACCTTGTCCCGTGGCGTGGTGGCCTTGCCCCCCAGGATGGGGTCCGGCGGAGCACCCAGACCACCGTCTTTCACGGCGAAGCCGCCGCCACCGCACCCGACGAAAGGCGAGTCGTCATCGCAGAGGAACAGCACGAGCTCGGGGTCCCCTTCGTGCCACAACGCCGGGTTGCCGGTGGCCGCGAGCGTGGGCGGCCTCTCCCCGCCGGGCCCTCGTGCGATCACCGTCGTCGTCACCACCACCCCGACGACGCCGGCCGCGACGAGGACCGCGGCCACGAGGCGCGGGACCGGGCCGGACCATCGCCCCGGCGCGGACGGCGGGCCCGCCGCGACGGGCCCCCGGCGCGAGCCGGGCAGCCGGATCGGGCGCCGGACCGCCCGCCCGGGCTTCCTGGCGGCGCCGTGTCCGGACTCCTCCCGGGCGGCGCCGTGGAGACGGTCGAGCGCGGAGGCGACGGCCTCGGGCCGGGGAGCGGGCTGGGCCTCGGCCCGGTCGCGGAGCAGGTCCATCTCATCCATCGTGTCGTCTCCCCTTGCTCGCGACGTCCGTGTCCAGAACTTCCCTGACCCGCCTGCGGGCCCGGTTGAGGCGGGACCCGACGGTCCCCGGGGGAATGCCCAGGGCGTCGGACACCTCCGCGTAGCTGAGCTCGCCGTACGCGACCAGCAGGAGCGCCTCCCGGTCGCCGGCCTTCAGTACGGCGAGGGCGCCCGCCAGTCGGCGCTGCGCATCGACAACGAGGCCGGCGTCCGCGAAGTCCGCCTCCGCCGCGCCCGCGCCGGTGGCGGAAGCGTCCCGGGCCCGTCCCAGGGCTCGGTACAGGCGCACCTCGTCCCTGCGGTGCCGTCTGATCAGGTTGGTCGCGATGCCGAACAGCCAGGCACGCGCGTCACGACGGGACAGGTCGTAGCGCTCCCGCCGCCGGAAGGCCACGAGAAACGTCTCCGCCGCGACGTCGTCCGCGGCGTCGGCGCCCAGCCTCGCGGAGGCGTACCGATGGATCGCGGCGAAGTACCTGTGGAAGATCTCGGCGAACCGTTCCGGATCGCGCAGCGACAGCCGGATCACGCCGGCGTCACTCGCGACGGCGAACTCCCCCTGTACGGCGCCCCGGGCCAGGTCACCCGCGTCGCCCGCGTCGCCCGCGCGGAACGAGGCGGGAAGGACCAGGTCGGGAAGGGCACGATCAGGGGGACGATCGCTGTTGACTCTCATATGGAGGATGCCTTTCGTGGGGCAACGGACGCTGTTATTGCCCGCACCCCGCCGCCGTCTTCACGAGAAGGCTCGCACGACGCCCCGGTATCCGATTCCCCATGTCAGCCGTCCGCGGGCGAGGTGACCTGAAAGCCGCGAGCGGGGAGGCATGAGCGGGCGGACCGGAGTCCGCGCCCTTGAACGGGACCGGCGGCCCGTGATAATTAGTTTAGTTTCCAGCCAAATAGAGGAGTGGCCGTGGACTGGCCTGGGCGGTTCGGCGGGCTGTGCTACGGCGGGGACTACAACCCCGAGCAGTGGCCCGAGGAGGTCTGGAAGGAGGACGTCGCGCTGATGCGGCGGGCCGGGGTCAACCTGGTCAGCGTCGGGGTGTTCTCCTGGGCCCGGCTGGAGCCGTCGCCCGGCGTCCACGACTTCGGGTGGCTCGACCGCGTCCTCGGCCTGCTGCACGACGGCGGGATCGGGGTCAACCTCGCCACCCCGACCGCCTCCCCGCCCCCCTGGTTCGGCCTGGCCCACCCCGACGCGCTCACCGTCACCCCCGGCGGCACCCGGCTCGCCCACGGCAGCCGCGACACCTACTGCGTGCACGCCCCCGCCTACCGCGCCGCCTCCGTCCGCGTCGCCGGCGCCCTCGCCGAGCGCTACCGCGACCACCCGGCGCTCGCCATGTGGCACGTCCACAACGAGTACGGCACCGCCTGCCACTGCGAGCACGCCGCCTCGGCCTTCAGGACCTGGCTGCGCGCCCGGCACGGCACCCTGGACGCGCTCAACGACGCCTGGACCACCTCGTTCTGGAGCCAGCACTACTCCGCGTGGGAGCAGGTCACCCCGCCCCGCGCCACCCAGTACCTGCCCAACCCCTCCCAGGTCCTCGACTTCCGCCGGTTCGTCTCCGACGCGATGCTCGACCACTTCCGCGAGCAGAAGGCCGTGCTGCGCGAGTTCACCCCGGACGTCCCGGTCACCACGAACTTCGTCCTCGGCGACTGGGTGCCGGTGAACCACCGCCACTGGGCGGCCGAGGTCGACCTCGTCGCGATCGACCACTACCCGTCGGCCGACCCGCCCGCCGAGACCGCCTTCGCCGCCGACCTGGCCCGCGGCTGGGCCTCGCCCCCGGCGTGTGCTTCGACCGCCGGCCCGGCACGTACCCCGGAGCGTGCCCCCGGCCCGCCCTTCGAAAAACCCTGGCTGCTGATGGAGCAGGCGGTGGTCACCTACACCGGCCCGCGGATGCTCGCCAAGCGCCCCGGTGAGATCGCCAGGCTGAGCCTGTCGCACATCGCGCGCGGCTCACGGGGGGCCATGTTCTTCCAGTGGCGAGCCTCCCGGGGCGGCGCCGAACTCTGGCACGGCGGCATGGTCCCGCACGCCGGGCCCGACTCCCGGATCTTCCGCGAGATCTGCGACCTGGGCGCCCTGCTGCCCACGCTGAAGGACGCCTGCGCGGCCCCCGTCGAGGCCGGGGCCGCGATCCTCTGGGACGCCGAGGCAGGCTGGGCGCTCCAGTCCCCCGGCCTGCCCTCCACCGAACTGGACTACGCCGAGACCGTACGCCAGGCCCACCGGGTCCTCTACCGGCACGGCGTCACCGCCGACCTCGTCCACCCCTCGGCCGACCTGTCGGCGTACCCGCTCGTGCTCGTCCCGGCCCTGTATCTCATCTCCGACGCCGACGCCGACAACCTGCGCCACTACGTGTCGGGCGGCGGCACCCTCGTGGTCTCCTACCTCAGCGGCGTCGCCGACGAACACGCCCGCGTCCGCCTCGGCGGCTACCCCGGCGCCCTGCGTGACCTCCTCGGCATCCGCGTCGAGGAATTCCACCCCCTTCCTCCCGGCGTCACCCTCACCCTGTCCGCCCCGGACGCCCTCGACGACGACCGGCAGCCGGAGGCGGGAACGTTCTGGAGCGAGCACGTCCACCTCGAAGGCGCCGAGGCCCTCGCCGTCTACACCGGCCCGCACGCCTCCGGCGCCCCGCTCGCCGGACAACCCGCCATCACCCGCCACTCCTACGGCTCCGGCACCGCCCTCTACGTCTCCACCCGCCTGTCCGACACCGCGTACGCCCGCCTGCTGGGCCTGAAACCGGCCCCCGTGGAGCTCGTACGACGCGGCGAGTGGCTCTTCGCCATCAACCACGGCGACAAGGAACACGAGACGCAGGGCCTGCGCCTGCCTCCGGGCGGTTTCTCCGTACGAGTGCACGGCGATTCGGAGCCTCGATCGTCATGACCCCGCCGGGCCCCGTGCGGGCGTGTCCGGCTGACGGCTCCGGCCCGCTTGCGGTGGCGGGTAGCGGTGGATCTCCGCCCAGTGCCCGGTCGAGCCGGCGAACTCGGCGTCGTCGGTGAGTGAGGACCTGCGTCGGCCGGGTCGATGGCTGCCTCAACCAGACCTGCTCCCGCCTCGGCGCGGGGAGTCTCATGACCCCGGGTGCATGGGTGGGAGGCCGAACGCGGCGACCAGGTCGGCGCCGCCGTCGAAGACGAGGATGCGGGCGATGCCTGAGTCGGTGACGGTGAGGACGCCGAGTCCGTAGGCGCGGTGGTTCCCGTGGCCGTCGCGGAGGTAGGCGGCAGCGGCGGGCTGCGCGTTGGCGGTGGTGGGGGTCATCCGCCAGTCGCCGGGGGATCCGACCGCGTGGGTGAGGTGGCGCAGGCAGGTCAGGCGGCCGGAGAACCAGGTGCGGGTGCCGACCATTTCTATCGCGGCGTCGGCGCGCAGGGCCCGTTCCAGGGCTGTGGTGTCGGCGTTCTGGAAGCCGGTGATGTATTGGTCGAGCAGGGCCCGGGCGCGCGGCTCGGTGGGGTCGGTGAGGTGGTTGCGTTCCGGTGCCACCTCGTCGAGGCGGGCGCGGGCCCGCTGCAGGGCGCTCTTGACCGCCGCGGTCGAGGTGCCGAGCATCGCCGCGACCTCGGTGGCGGGGAAACCGAGGACCTCTCGAAGGATGAGTACGGCCCGCTGCCGTGTCGGTAGGTACTGCAGGCTCGCGATGAGCGCGAGCCGGAGACTCTCGCGTGTCTCGACGATCGTCGCGGGGTCTGCTGACGGCGGGATCACCAGCGTGTCCGCGATCGGCTGCAGCCACGCCACGCCGGTGTCGGGCGGATCCGGTGCGGCGTCGGGGTCGTCGGCCGGACCGCCCAGACCGGACGGCAACGCCCGCCGGCCGCCCTGCTGCAGCGCGGTCAGGCAGGCATTGGTGGCGATGCGGTACAGCCAGACCCGCAGCGACGACCGGCCCTCGAAGGTGCCGTAGGACCGCCACGCCCGCAGGTAGGTTTCCTGGACGAGGTCCTCGGCCTCGTCCGCCGACCCGAGCATTCGGTAGCAGTGCGCCAGCAACTCGCGCCGGTACCGCTCGGTTCGGCGGGCGAACTCGCCGGCCTCGGCGACAGCACCCGCTCTGTCCGCCATCACTGCCTCCTGCTCCCCCGCCCAGCCGATCACAGGCCGATCCTGGGGCAGACCCAGTGGGCCATCCTACGGATCGCCTCGTCGGCCTCCGGTGCCCGGCCGGCGGCCATTTGGAAGGTGTGCTGCATGCCGGGGAAGACGTCGAGCCGGACGTCGACGCCGGCCCGGCGGGCGTGTTCGGTCAGTCGGAGGGCGTCGTCGAGCAGGACCTCGTCTCCTCCCGCCTGGATGTAGACCGGGCCGAGACCGGACAGGTCGGCACACAGCGGACTGACCAGCGGGTCGCTGGGGTCGCCGCTCTCACCCAGGAAGGTGCCGGCCAACTCACGCACGACTTCGGCGGAGAAGAACGCATCCCGGTCTCGATTGGTCCTGTACGACTCGCCGGTAGCCCGCATGTCCACCCACGGTGAGAAAAGCATCGCCGCAGCCGGCAGGGGCAGTCCTTGTTCGCGGGCCCGCAGCTGGGTGGTGATCGACAGCCCGCCGCCGCAGGAATCGCCGGTGAACGCCACGTGGTCGGCGCCGATCCCCCGGTCGTGCAGCAGCCACCGGTAGACAGCGGTCGCGTCATCGACCTGCGTGGGGTGGAGATGGCGGGGGGCGAGGTGGTAGTCGAAGATCAGCGCCCGCGCCCCGGTCGCCTTGGCCAGGTGGCCGAACAGTTTGCGGTGTGTGTAGATCGAGCCGCTGACGAACCCTCCGCCGTGCATGCACAGCAGTACCCGATCCTCGGCCGCTCGTTTCGGTACCGCCCACATCGCGGGCAAACCACCCGCTTCGGTCTCGATGTAGTCCACGTCGCGTGGTTCGGCTGTCAGGTTGCCCCACGACTCGTCGTCCGGCTGCTCCGCGTCCGGCCGCTCACCGGCTGCTCGGATCGCCGCCCAGTGCCTCTTGACGGCTTCGGACTGCTTGCTCGGCATCGCCATGTCTGCCTCCTCGCCTCAGGCGGCGTGTTCGGGACAGCTGTGAAAGGCCTGCACACGCCAGGTTCCGTCCTGTTCGGCCAGCACCCACGTCTCCAGCGCCCGGTTCGCGCCGTCCGGCTCGCTCTGGCCGGTCGGCAGCACGGCCCCCTTGCTGATCACGACGGCGACGTCAGCGCCGACGAACCGGATGCTCTGCACCTCGTGGACGCCCTTGGAGCCCCGGAGCTCACCGGCAAAGAGCGCCGCCATGGCGGCGTGGATCGCGTCTCGGTCGCGCAGGTACGTACCCGGCAGAATCGCGGTGGCATTCTCGGCGTACGGCGCGACGAAGGCAGTCGCGTCGTTGTCGGCCCAGGCGGCGTAGACCTCGTCGAGCACAGTGTGTACTTCCTGGGCGGCTTCGACGAGCGAAGCGCTGTCGTGGCTCATGGCAGTCCCTTTCGGTGTCGTGCGTCGGATCGCTTCGCCGCGGCTGACGGATGGTCGCCGTACCGCGAAGCCTTCGACAATGAAGACCACCGCCGGCCGAAAAGGAATCGCTCGCCCCGAGGTCGCGGAGAAACGGCTCCCGTTCACGAACCCACGACCTGACATGCCACCATCAGAGGTATCTCACCTTGGGTTCCGCACAATGCCCCCGTCAGAACCCGCCGGGCGCGCGTCGTTCACGAGGCGAGCGTGGTCTCGGCCAGCTCGCGCCAGTCCCGTCGCCCACCGGCCAGGGTCGCCTCGGTGAACGCGGTCTCGCCGAGGCGGTTCCGCGTGTCCTCGGCGATCCTGGAAGCGTCCGGCTGCGAACGGTCCGGCGTGCCGCGCACGCCGTCGCTCGCCGCGAGCAGTCGCGCGGCCTGCTCGTACCGTCCCTGGCGCAGCGCGAGATCTGCGATCCCGATCAGTACCTCGGCGATCAGCGGCGGGTACATCGTCTCCACGGCCGCGTGGAACGCCTCGGTCCGATGCGCGCGGGCCTTCTGGAGATCCTCGGTGAGGTAGCCGTACAGGTCCATGACCTTGGCCCTGGCGCGAACCTTGTCGCTCAGTTCCTCGTTGCCCAGCATCGTCCGCACCGTGGCCAGGTGCTGGTGCGCCTCGTCCGGCTCGCCGCGCCAGCGCGCCAGCTGCGCCTTCGAGAGCGCCAGCTCGGCGAGCGTGTCCGGCCAGGCGATCTCGCCCGTGCACCGCTGCGCCTCGGCCATGGCGGACGTGCTGGACCGCTCGTCGCCGAGCAGCCAGTACAGCTGGGACTGCCGCGCCCGCAGGCCGATCACGTCCTCGGTCGCGCCCACCTCGGTCAGCGCCACGACCGCCTCCTCGTAGTGCTCGCACGCGCGTGCGAGCTCGCCGCGCGTGGCGAGCCTGTCGGCCAGGAAGGTCAGCGCCATCGAGATCCCCCACCGGTCGCCCAGCGTGCGGAACCCGGCGAGGGCGATCTCGATGTCGGCGTCCACGTCGGTCTCGTCGCCACCGAGCGTGAGCCGCAGCCGGCCACGGGTGAGCCTGGCCTGCGCGCGCACCCACGGGTCGTCGTCGGCGATGAGCGGCTCGAACGCGGGCAGGAACCCCGTCGGCTCCCGCAGCATCCGCTCCAGCGGCCCGATGAACCCGAGCAGCGAGTTGCGATACCCGCCGCGCCGGATGAGCCGGTGCGCCTCGTGGATCCACTCCCGCGCCTGATACTGATCGCGGCCGGGCCCGGAGGTCACGAACACCGTCACGATGGTGTACGCCATCGCCCGCACATCATCGGACACCTCACCGGGCAGCGAGGCCGCCGCGATGCTCAACTCGGTGCCCTCGGCCCTGTGCCCGCTGAGATACCAGTACCAGCCCACGGCCCCGACCAGCCGCATCGCCTCCTGTGCCCACCCCTCGGCGATCGCCCCGCGCAGGGCCGCGCCGATGTTGTCGCGCTCGGCGTCGAGCGTGGACAGCCACTGCAGCTGCCCGGCCCGGCGCAGGTGCGGGTCGGCCGTCTCGGCCAGCTCGGTGAAGTAGGCGAGGTGCGCCCGGCGCACCGGCTCGGTCTCCCCGGCCTCGGCGAGCCGGTGCGCCGCGTACTCCCTGATGGTGTCGAGCATGCGATAGCGCGGCGCGCCCTCGCCGTCGGCGAGCAGCAGCGACTTCTCGATCAACGCGGTCAGCACGTCGAGCACCTGCTCCCCGGCGAACGCCTCGTCCCCGCACACCCGTTCGGCCGCCTCCAGGCTCGCCCCGCCGGAGAACACCGAGAGCCGCCGCAGCACGCCGCGTTCGGCCTCGCTCAGCAGGTCCCAGCTCCAGTCCACGACCGCGCGCAGCGTCTTGTGCCGGGGAAGCGCCGTACGGCTGCCGCCGGTCAGCAGGCGGAACCGGTCATCGAGCCGGCGTGCCAGCTGGTCGACGGACATGGTGCGCAGCCGCGCCGCGGCCAGTTCGATCGCCAGCGGCATCCCGTCGAGCGCCCGGCAGATCCGCGCCAGGGCCGACAGGGTGTGCGCGTCGGAGCCGATGTCCTTGCGCAGCAGACCCGCGCGGTCCCGCAGCAGCCGCACCGCGGGCGAGGACCCGACCTCGGCGGGGTCCGCTCCCTTCGCGGGCAGCGCGAGTGGCTCGACCTGCCACAGCACCTCCCCGGTGATGCCGAGCGGTTCCCTGCTCGTGGCCAGGATCCGCAGCCTCCGGCACTCCCCCAGAAGCCGGTCCGCGAAAGCCGCGGCCGCCTCGATCATGTGCTCGCAGTTGTCCAGGATCAGCAGGATCGCGCGCTCCCGGAGCGCGGCGATGAGCCGATCCATCGGCTCCCCACCCCGCGCGCCGCCGAGCAGCGCCTGGTCACGCAGGCCGATCGCGGCGAGGGCGGCCTGCGCCGGCTCACCGCCCGCCCGGACCGAGGCCAGTTCGATCAGCCACGCCCCGTCCGGCAGCTCGGAGAGCATCGTCCGCGCGGTCTCCGTGGCCAGCCTCGTCTTGCCGGAGCCGCCCGCCCCCGTCAAGGTGACCAGCCGGTGCCCGGCCGACAGACCGGCGACCTCGGAGACGTCGTCGTTCTTGCCGACGAAACTCGTCAGCTCGGCGCGCAGGTTCGTCCTGTGGTTCTCCGCCCGCTCGCCCAGCTCGCCCCGCAGCAACGCGGTGTGCAGCGCGGAGAGCTCGGCCGACGGATCGGCGCCCAGTTCCTCGGCGAGCCGCTCGCGCGTCCGCTGGTACACGGTCAACGCCTCGGCACCACGCCCCGCCTCGGCGAGCGCGCGCATCAGGGCCGCCACGAACCCCTCCCGCAGCGGATGCGTGGCGACCAGCTCGGTCAGCTCGGAGACCAGCTCCGAACCACGGCCGAGGCGAACGTCCGCGTCCACCCGATCTCCGAGCGCGGCGACGTGGAGTTCGTCCAGGCGCGCGACCGCGGCGTCGAACACCTCGCTGTCGCGCAGTGCGACGTCCTCCATAGCCGTACCGCGCCACAACGCCAGGGCCGAGCGCAGCAGGTCCGCCCGCGCCGCGGGCTCGGCGGCGGCACGGGCCTGACCGACCAGGTGCTCGAACCGGCACACGTCCACGGCGTCGGGAGCCACCGCCAGCCGGTACCCGCCGGACTCCGCCTCGATCACACCGTCGGGCAGCACCCTGCGCAGTCTGGACACCAGCGCCTGCAGGGCGTTCACCTCGTCCGCGGGCGGCCGTCGCCCCCAGATCCAGTCCACCAGTCTCCCGCGCGAGACGATCCGGCCGGGTTCGAGGGCGAGTGCGGCCAGCAGCGCGCGCAGCCTGATCCCGGGAACCTCCACCACGGCCCCGTCGCGGTTCCGGACCTCGAACGGCCCGAGCAATCCAACTCGCACACCAGGCATTGTGCCGAACCGCGTCGGCGGCCGTGTCAGCGGCCGTGTCAGCACGGCGACGGCCCGGTATCAGCGCGGTCGGCGACGGTGGAAGCCATGAACGGTCCGGCGGGTGCGGCCTCGGGGCCTCGGGGCCGTGAAAACGCGTCATCGCGTCTTCACGCGGCGCCATCGCCGCGATCGACGACGGGTACTCGCCTGAGCGCGCTTCCCGTGGTTGACAGCATTTCTGAACGCGACGTGGCTTCCGAGCCGCCATAAACACGTAATATCTCGAATAGCGTCCAGGCCGACGAGAGGAACGACCATGGAGCACACCCTCACCACGCTGCCGACCGCGCGCCGGCCCGGCTGCCCCTTCGACCCGCCCAAGGAGCTGGTCCAGGCCCGCGAGCACGGCCCGATCAGCCGCTACACCTTCCCCGACGGGCACGAGGGCTGGCTGGTCACCGGATACGACCTGGTCCGGTCGGTCCTGGCCGACTCGCGGTTCAGCTCGCGCAAGGAGCTCATGCGCCACCACCCGCTGATCGACTACGGCGACATCGAGGTCCCTCCGGCGCCGCCCGGCGAGTTCCTGCTGATGGACGATCCGCAGCACAGCCGTTACCGCAAACCGCTGGTGGGCAAGTTCACCGTACGGCGGATGCGGCTGCTCACCGAGCGCGTCGAGCAGGTCACCGCCGAGCACCTGGACGCGATGGAGAAGGCCGGGCCGACGGCGGACCTGGTGACCGCGTTCGCCAGGCCCATCCCCTCCGTCATCATCTGTGAGCTGCTGGGCGTGCCGTACGAGGACCGGGGCTCCTTCCAGGAGCACATCGACAAGTTCCTCGGCGGGGAGGCCGGCGACGAGGAACTGTTCGCGGCCTACGCGGCGACCCAGGAGTACCTCGCGGAGCTGGTGGCCGCCAAGCGCGCCGACCCCACCGACGACGTGCTCAGCGACCTCACCGACAGCGATCTGACCGACGAGGAGCTGCGGGGTGTCGCCCTGATCCTGCTGGCGGCCGGGTTCGACACCACCGCGAACATGCTGGCGCTGGGCACCTTCGCGCTGCTGCGGAACCCGGAGCAGCTGGCCGCGCTGCGCGCCGATCCCGGGCTCACCGACGGGGCGGTGGAAGAGCTGCTGCGGTATCTGAGCGTCGCCAAGCAGTTCCCGCGGGTCGCGCTGGAGGACGTCGAGCTGGGCGGCCGGACCATCAAGGCCGGCGCGACGGTCATCCTGTCCTACAACACCGCCAACCGCGACCCCGAGCGCTTCGCCGATCCCCACGCGCTCGACCTGCGCAGGCAGGACGGCGGGCACCTGGCCTTCGGCCACGGCATCCACCAGTGCCTGGGTCAGCAGCTGGCCCGCGTCGAGATGCGGGTCGCCTTCCCCGCGCTGTTCGACCGCTTCCCCACGCTGCGCCTGGCCGTACCGGCCGAGGAGGTTCCCCTGCGCCCGGAGACCGCGGACATCTACGGGGTCAAGAGCCTCCCCGTCACCTGGGACGTGTGACCGCGAGCACCCGGCAGAAAAGGGTGCAAGCGGGTGTCTAGCGTGATGCAATGATCCGCTGACACGATCGGGGCTGCTTTGAAGGAGGCTCCCGTGCGTCGTTCCATCCCCCTGGCTCTCATTGCCGCGATCTTCGCGCTGTCGGGGACAGTGATCTCTCCCGCCCAGGCCGTGACCGGGCCGTGCAAGCCCGGTCAGGGTGCCGACCTGCGCGGCAAGGACTTCACCCGGGGGGCACGGCTCCCCGCCGTCCTGCGCTGCGCCGACCTGACCAAGGCCAAGCTGGACGGCGTGGAGCTGCTCCAGAAGGACCTCACCGGAGCGATCCTGCGCGACGCCTCGCTCAAGCAGGCCAACCTCACGCAGGCCACGCTGAAGTACGCCGACCTGCGGGGCGCCGACCTCTCCGAGGCCGACCTGGGACAGATGCACGCCGACCACGCCGACCTGCGGGGCGCGATCCTGATCGACGCCGAGGCGGGGCAGGCGGAGTTCCCGCACGCGAACCTGACCGGGGCGACCCTGACCAGGGCCGAGCTGACCCAGGTCGACTTCACCAACGCCAAGTTGATCGACGCCGACCTGGAGGAGAGCACCCCCGGCCAGCTCAAGGCGCGCAAGGCCGACTTCACCAGGGCCAAGCTCCGCGAGGCCAAGATGAGCCAGGCGAACCTGCGCAACGCGACGTTCAAGGACGCCGACGTGAGCGAGGCCGAGTTCACCCAGGCCGAGCTGGACGGCGCCGACTTCACCGGCGCGCTGGTCCAGGACGCCTCCTTCGTCCAGGCCGACGACGCCGACCTCACCGGTTCCAAGGGCACCCCCACCGGTCTCACCGTCGCGGTGCCGACCTCGCTGTCCGATCTCGACATCTTCAACACCGATGAGAGGGACACCCCCGGGGACGAGCCCGCCCCGAGCGGCGGCCCGTCCGTGGGACTGGTCATGGTCGTGCTCAGCGCCGTGGGCCTGGCGCTGACCGTGGTGGCCTGGGGCGTCAGCGCCCAGCGGCGGACCCGGCGCAACGCCCAGTTCGTCATGATGCGGCGCGGCGCCGAGGAGGACATCACCCGGCTGGGCGAGGGGATCGACCAGCTCGACTACGAGTTCCAGGTCAGCGGGCGCGGCGGCATGACCTCCGACCGCGACTGGCGCCTCGCCCTCGACGCCTACGAGGCGGCCAAGCAGGCTCTTCTGGTCGCCCGCCGCCCGGAGGAGCTGCACTTCGTGGCCCGCGCCGTCCAGGACGGCGGCGCCGCCCTGGACCGTCTCCGCTCCCGCGTGCACTAGAGCCTGTACGGACTTCGGATCGGCCGCCTGGTTGATGATGCAGCGACCTCGTCCCAGTCGCAGGAGTCGCGGCGCTACGACTCTCCGTGCCCGGGCAAATCCAAGGACACCGCCCGCCGCTCCGGATCGTGGCGTGCGAGCTCACGTATGACGGATTCCCACTGATGCCGATCGGCGCCGAGACCGTGCAGGAGGACCGGCGCGGGCTGGTCGCCGTCGGTGCCGTGGCCGTCTGCGGCGAGGTCGCCGTGGTACCGCTGATGGATGTCGGACATGTCAGCCTCCCCAAGGCTGGGGGTTTCACTCTGGGAGGCGTGACTTCACCGTGCGCGATTTTTGTGTGGTGTGGGTCACAGCACCCAGCGAGCGGGGCCGCCCGGTGCGGGCTGGTACCGGAAGAGATGGCCGGTGCGCAGTGAAGCCCGCAGGTGGGCCCCGGCCAGGGGCGCCGCCGCCTCCACCCGTTTGACCGCCGTCCACAACGCCCGGGTCGCGTTGACCCGGGCCCGCTCGGCCTCGCTGGACTGGCCGCGGGCCCGCCCGCCCAGCCCGGTGGCCTTGCGCAGCTCGGCCAGCAGGGCGGTCCGCTCCTCCTGGACCACCCCCGCCCGTTCGGCGTCGCCGGCCCGGTCGGCCGCGTCGAGTTCCTCGGCGAGCGCCTCCAGTCGGCGCCGGTAGGCCGCGCGGGCGACGGCGTCGAGAATCGGGGCGCCGTGGGGGACGGTGAGGCCGGCTCCTCCTGCGACGAGGTCCAGCGCGGCGATCTCTCGCCTGGGTGCGGCCAGCAGGATCCGCAGGTACTCCATGCCGCGTCCGTCACGCAACCGGGCTGCCTCGGTGCCGGCGTTCAGTTGCCAGCCCTCGCCGTCGCGGCGCAGAGACCACTCGTTCGCCGGTGGAGTCAGGGTGGTCAGGAACGCTCCCATGCCGAGGCGCTGCGCGATCGAGCGGGCCTGGTCCAGGTCTTCCTCCGTCCGGAGCTGGTCGCCTGCACCGTCGCGGGCGGTCAGCGCCCGTGCCCGGGCGGCCAGCGTGCCGGCGAGCCAAGGCAGCGCTCCGAGCCGTCGCTCCAGCGTCACCGCGACGTCCAGGTGGGTTATCGCGAGGTCGAGCCGGCCAAGTCGCATGGCGAGCCGGCCCAGGTAGTCGTCGACCGGGCCGCTGATCATGTTAGCGCCGCCCGAAACGACCAAACGCCCGTGGTAGGGGGCCAGCGCGTCGTACAGGGCCTGGGCCGCCGCCGGTTCGCCGACCAGCGCCGCCACGATTGCCAGGTCGGCGCACACCCCGAGCCAGCGCGGCCCCGATCCGGCGAGAACGGCCGGCAGCAGTCGTTCGAGCTCAAGACTTGCCTCGTCGCTCCGCCCGGACTCGGCCAGTGCCCGGGCGGCGGCGGCCTCGAAGAAGTGACCGGGCAGCCGTCGGGCAAGGTCGTGCCAGGGAGTCACGAGCGAGTCGTACTCGCCGCGCATCATGGCCAGGGCGGCGCGCAGCGTCCCGACCAGGCGTTCCGTGTCCGCGAGCCCTGCACGCCCGCCCAGTACGCCCACCTCGGCGGCAAGCGTGGCCGCCGTGTCGAACCGTCCCCGGATCGTCGCCAGCATCGCCTGACGCGCCAGCACCACCACCGCCGCCTCGGAGTCGCCGGCCAGTGAGCCGGCCCGCGCGTAGGCCGTCAGCGCGGACTCGGCCGCCTCCAGTTCTCCCAGCTCTGCCAGGGCGACGAAACGCCAGAACAGTCCGCGCCGCTCGGCCTCGGCGTCCCCGGCCCGCCGGGCCTGCGTCACGATCTCCGACGCGGTGGCCAGCCGTTCGTGGGCGGCCGCGGGATCCCACAGCGCGTGCAGCCCGGAGTCGAGGACCTCGGCGATCGCGCCGGGAGTGCCGACCTCCCGGGCCAGCG
The DNA here is from genome assembly GCF_051918885.1 of Streptosporangium sp. OZ121. Classification (NCBI taxonomy): domain Bacteria; kingdom Bacillati; phylum Actinomycetota; class Actinomycetes; order Streptosporangiales; family Streptosporangiaceae; genus Streptosporangium; species Streptosporangium sp. OZ121. Next base: position 50,056 of record NZ_JBPXMC010000033.1, on the reverse strand, counting down.
TCACCGCCTCGTCGATCAGCGTACGCCGGCGCCGTCCGGCCGACGGGTCGCCCAGCAGTTCACGCGCGAGCCTGGCCAGCACACGGGCCCGGGAGCCAGGAGCCGACGTGCGTTCGGCTGCGGCTTCCAGCAGACGGATGAGACCGGAGTCGAGATCGAGGAACTCCGTCCGCGACGGCGCGTTCAGCGCCAGGTGGAGGACCGGGTCGCAGGTGACGTCGAGCCGAGCCAGCTCATCGGCGAGGCCGAGTGCGGCTCCGGGCAGCCCGCCCGAGGCCAGCCACACCGCGTGGACCGCGTCGGCGGGCAGGCCCGGGCTCAGCTCGGCGAGCTCCGGTTCCGTCAGGCCACGCAACCGCAGCTCCGGCTTCAGCCCGGTGGGTCCCGCGGCGGTCGCGACCAGAATCGTCGCGCCGGACACGAGCCGAGCCAGCAAGGCCGGGAAATCGACGGCGAACGTGTCGGCGTGGTCGACGTCGTCGATGAGGAGCAGGCGGGGGCCGTCAGCCGCCTGGGCGAGGCGATCCGGCGACTGAAGCCAGGACACGGTGGGCGCGGTCGCACGGAAAACCGGGATCTTCCGTTCGCGGGCCAGATCCACGGCGGCGTCGATCAGCGCTGACTTGCCCGAGCCGGGCGGACCGGTGACGACAAGCCGGCCACCGTCCCCTGCCGCGGCCCGGTCGAGCAGCCGCGCCACTGCGGCGAGCTCCCTTTGGCGTCCGATCAAGGCCATCTGTGCAGCGTAACGGCTTGCCGCGACCGCCCCTCAACGGTTCTGAGGCTCTGCCCTCCGGTGCGCCTGACCGGTCCCGGATGGCTGTGGCCTGCGTCACGTACAAATCGTGCACTCCTCGGTTACGCCCTCCGGGTGAGATTCCTTTGCGAAAAGAGGGGGACATGACGGACACACGTGGCATCCGGTTTTCCGGTGGCCTGGCCGGTGACATCCGGGGCACGGACGACGACCGCCCGCCGCTGGTCTTCCTGCACGGTCTCACGTACGACCGCCGCCAGTGGGGACCGCTGCTGGACGAACTGGCGACCGTCGATCCGGACCGGCGGGTGCTCACACTCGACCTGCCCGGGCACGGGGGGTCGGCGCGATGGGACGGCTACGACTTCGACAAGGTCGTGGCCGCCCTCCACGCGGCGGTGACCGAGGCCGGACTCGCCGCGCCGATCGTCGTGGGGCACTCCCTCGGGGGCGTGCTGGTGACCAGGTACGCCGCGGCCCACGCGACCCGTGGCGTGGTCAACGTCGACCAGCCGTTGCTCGTGGGCAGGTTCGGCGATGTCCTGCGGCAGGCCGAACCGGTGCTGCGCAGCCCGTCCTGGGGTGAGATCTGGGACCGGATGCTCGGCAACATGCAGGTCGACCGGTTGCCGCCGGCGGCGCGGGACCTGGTCTCCACGGCCACCGATCCGCGGCAGGACCTGCTCCTCGGCTACTGGAACGAGATCCTGGTCACCCCCGCCGAGGAGCTCGGCCGCCGCCAGACCCACGTGCTGGGCGTGATCCGGTCCAGCGGGGTGCCGTACCGCTACGTGACCGGCCGTTCGCCGGATCCGGCGTACGAGGGATGGCTGAAGTCCACCCTGCCGGACGTCACCGTCACCGTGCTGCCCGGCAGCGGCCACTTCCCGCACCTGGTGCACCCGCGCGAGATGGCCGGGATGCTGGCCGGCTGAGCCGGCCCGCTCCAAGACGTCCTTCCTCACCACATCCCCGCCGGCCGGGCCCGCCCGGCCGGCCTGACGATCGGAATGCTTGATGACGCTACCGAACCGGCTGCGCGACGACGCCGCAGCCCTGCAGGACGACCTGGTACGGCTGCGGCGTGACCTCCATCGGTACCCGGAGATCGGCCTCCACCTGCCGCGCACCCAGCTGGCGGTGCTGGACGAGCTGTCAGGGCTGGGGTTGGAGATCACCCTGGGCCGGTCGCTGAGCTCGGTGACCGCGGTGCTGCGCGGCGGGCGACCGGGCGAGGCGGATCCCGGCGGCGAAACCGCCCCCGCGGTGCTGCTGCGCGCCGACATGGACGCCCTGCCGATCACCGAGCTGACCGGGTTGGACCACGCGAGCCAGGTGGACGGCGCCATGCACGCCTGCGGGCACGACCTGCACACGGCGATGCTGGTCGGCGCGGCCCGGCTGCTCGGCGCGCACCGCGACGCGCTGGCCGGCGACGTGGTGTTCATGTTCCAGCCGGGCGAGGAGGGCTGGAACGGCGCCGCCCGCATGATCGAGGAAGGGGTGCTGGACGCGGCGGGACCACGGGTCTCCTCGGCGTACGGCATGCACGTGCGCTCGTACGGGACCCCCGCCGGCCTGTTCCGCAGCAGGCCCGGCCCGTTGATGGCGTCGACGGCGGAGCTCAGGGTGACCGTGCGCGGAGTCGGCGGGCACGCCTCCATGCCGCACCTGAGCCGCGACCCGGTCACGGTGGCGGCGGAGATCGTGACCTCGTTGCAGACCCTGGTCACCCGGCGCTTCGACGTCTTCGACCCGGTGGTCGTCACGGTCGGCTCCATCCATGCCGGGACCAAGTCCAACACCATTCCCGACACGGCCTCGATCGACGCCACGGTACGCACCTTCTCGCCGGCGAACCAGGCGCGGCTGCCTGGCGAGGTCACCCGGCTGTGCCTGCACATCGCCGAGGCGTACGGGCTGACCGCCGAGGTCGACTACGTCGAGGGCTACCCGGTGACGGTGAACGACGAGGAGCAGTACGAGTTCGCCCGTACGGTGGTCTCCGAGGTGCTCGGCACGGAACGGTTCGTCCCGATGGCGTCCCCGGTGAGCGCCGCGGAGGACTTCTCCGAGGTGCTCGACAAGGTGCCCGGCTGCTATCTCATCCTGGGCGCGAGCGCCGCGGACGATCCGGCCACGGCGCCGAGCAACCACAGCCCGCGAGCGGTGTTCGACGACGGAGTGCTCTCCGACGGCGCACTGGTTCACGCGGAGCTGGCGATCCGGGCACTGCGCCGGCACGCGGGGCGGCGGTCGCCCGCCGCCCCGCGTGGCACCTCCTGACGGCGTTACGGGAAGTGGGAGCACGGCGCGCACCGGTGCGGCGGACCACGAACCCGTCCACGTCAGACCCGGCTTCGGCTGACACCGCCGTTCTCGGGCGTGCGGGCGTAGCGGGCGCGCATGATCTCGCTCGCGACCGGACCGGCGGCGAAGACGAACTCCTCGCTGGAGTCGAGGCGGCGGCCGGTGGCGGCGTCGACGACGGCGGGCTCGACCTCCTGGCCGGTGGCGGCGTCGACGAGGATCATGGCGCGCTGCGACGGGTCGAGCCTGGAGTTGCCCCAGGCCGCCAGGGCGACGAGCACCGGGCGCAGGGACCGGCCCAGCTCGGTCAGGACGTACTCGTGGCGGGTGGGGTTGCTCTGGTAGGCACGGCGTTCCAGCAACCCGTCGGCGACGAGGGTCTTCAGGCGGCTGGTCAGCATGCTGGAGGAGATGCCCAGGTTCTCCTGGAACTCGTCGAAGCGGGTGTAGCCGTCGAAGGCGTCGTGCAGGATCAGCAGCGTCCACCACTCCCCGACGTGAGCCACCGTCGTCGACAGCGGGCATTCCCGATCTTCCAGTCTGATCCGGCTCGCCACCGTTACCCCTCCTCGAATAGTCACTGCTAAAGTCGAAGTGACTCACTCCTATTTTAGCAGTTACTGGGGGTGCGGGCCTCGGCATGTCCGCACCCGGGACGGAGCACACCGTGGAGACCTTCATCAGCGACTCCCTCGACGGGAGGCGCGCCCTGGTCACCGGCGGCACCAAGGGCACGGGCGCCGCCATCGCCAGGCGGCTCACGCGGGCCGGGGCCACGGTGCTGGTGACCGCCAGGACCCGGCCGGACGACATCGACCCCAAGCTGTTCGTCGCGGCCGACGTCTCCACCCGCGAGGGCACCGACAGTGTCGTCGAGCAGGTCCTCGACCGCCTCGGCGGCGTCGACATCCTGGTCCACAACCTCGGCGGCTCCGACGCGCCCTCCGGGGGCTTCGCCTCCCTGGACGACGAGGCGCTCGACCGGTCCCACCCGCCGATCGGGCCGCCTGACCCAACCAATCCCACCGGTCCGGCCGTCCGGCCCGACCGATCTCACTCACCGACACGGAAGGAAACACTCACATGTCCGACGCACCCACCGTCCCGAGCACCGTCCGCCGCTACTTCGAGCTGGCCGCCCTGCCCGACCAGGACGCCTACTTCGCGCTGTTCGCGGACGACGCGACCGTGGAGGACGAGGGCGCCGAGCACCACGGCATCGCCGCGATCCGCGCCTGGCGCACCAGCGTGCCCACCGTCACCTACACCGTCACCGGCGTCGACCTCACCGGCGACGGCGCCACCCTGGTCACCGCGGACATCTCCGGCGACTTCCCCGGCAGCCCTGTGACCCTGCGGTTCCATTTCGAGTACGGCGACGACGGGCGCATCCGCGTCCTGCGCATCCGTCCCTGACTCCTGCGGCGGTCAGATGCCGCTGGGGGTCATCGGCTGCATGAGGCGGCGGGCGGCCTCGGTGACGGAGCCGGACAGGGAGGGGTAGACCGCGAAGGTGTGGGCGATCTGGTCGACCGTCAGCCGCTGCTGGACGGCGACCGAGACCGCCAGGATCAGCTCCGACGCGCGGGGGGCGACCACGACGCCGCCCAGGATGATGCCGGTGTTCGGGCGGCAGAACAGCTTCACGAAGCCGTCGTTGAACCCCTGCATCTTGGCGCGGGCGTTGGTGGCCAGCGGCAGCTTGACGATGTTGGCCTCGATCTCCCCGTTCTCGATCGCCCGCTCGGCGATGCCCACGGCGGCGATCTCGGGGTCGGTGAAGATGGCGGAGGCGACGGTGGCCAGGCGGAGCGGGTGCACGGCCTCGCCGAGGGCGTGCCAGACGGCGATCCGGCCCTGCATGGCGGCGACCGAGGCGAGCATCAGGACCCCGGTGCAGTCCCCGGCCGCGTAGACGCCGGGCGCGGAGGTGCGGGAGACCTTGTCGACCTGGATGAACCCGCCCCTGTCGAGGGTGATCCCGGCCTCCTCAAGGCCGATCCCCGCGGTGTTGGGGACCATGCCGACCGTCATGAGGCAGTGGCTGCCCTCGGCGGTCCGGCCGTCCTCCAGGGTGACGACCACGCCGTCCGGGGTGCGCTTGACGGACTCGGCGCGGGAACGGCCCATGACGTTCATGCCGCGGCGCCGGTAGACCTCTTCGAGGACCTCGGCGGCGTCGGCGTCCTCGTTGGGCATCATCCGGTCACGGGAGGAGACGAGCGTGACCTCCGAGCCCAGCGAGCGGTAGGCGCCCGCGAACTCCGCGCCGGTGACGCCGGAGCCGACCACGATGAGGTGCTCGGGCAGCTCCTCCAGGTCGTACAGCTGGCGCCAGGTGAGGATGCGCTCGCCGTCGGGCTCGGCGCCGGTCAGGATGCGCGGGGTCGCGCCGGTCGCCACGATGACGACGTCCGCGCGGATCGTCCGGTCTCCGGCCCTGACCACCTGCGGGTCGACCAGCCGCCCCGGAGCCTTGATCACCTCGACGCCCTCCGCCGCCAGCCGGGCGGCGATGTCGGCGGACTGCGCGCGGGCGAGATCCTTGACGCGCCTGTTCACCAGCGGCATGTCGGCGATGACACCGCCGACGTCGCCGTCGGGGCCGCCGGTGTAGTGGACCCCCAGCATGCTGGCGTCGAGGAGCGCCTGCTTGCGCACCGAGGTGGCGATCAGCGTCTTGGACGGTACGCAGTCGGTGAGGACGCAGGCCCCGCCGGGGCCGTCCTGTTCGACCACGGTGACCTGCGCTCCCAGTTGGGCGGCGACCAGTGCCGCCTCGTATCCGCCGGGACCGCCACCGATGATCACTATCCTCGTCACATAGCCCATTCTCCCGCATGGTGGGACCGGACATCGCTCGGCATCCCTCCTAAACCACGAAACCCTCACAAAACCACCGGGATTCCACGAGACATCGGCGTGGCTTCGAAGCCGGGTGAGCGTCTCGCGGATCTTGGATTAGTGTTTGTCTCCGTGCCTGTCTACGCCGCTTACGGCAGCAACATGGACCCGAAGCAGATGGCCCAGCGGGCCCCTCACTCCCCGATCAGGGGGACGGGCTGGCTCCAGGGCTGGCGCCTGACCTTCGGCGGGAACGACCTCGGCTGGGAGGGCGCGCTCGCCTCCATCGTCGAGGACGCCGCCCACCAGGTTTTCGTCGTCCTCTACGACGTGCCCGAGTGGGACGAGAGCTCTCTCGACCAGTGGGAGGGCGCGGCCCGCGGCCTCTACCACAAGGTCAAACTCCGGGTGCAGACCATGGAGGGCGAGATCGTGGCCTGGTTCTACGTGCTCGACGGGTACGAGGGCGGGCTGCCCTCGGCCCGCTACCTCGGCATCCTGGCCGAGGCCGCCGAGCGCGCGGGTGCCCCCGACGACTACGTCAGGGAGCTGCGCGGCCGTCCCTGCACCTCCCTGGGGAGCTGAGGGCGACCTTCCCCGGGAACTCCCGGGGAGCCGGAGGCTTCGGGAACTCCCGGGAAGCCGGGGGCGCCGCTCGTCACCGGCCGCGCGCGAGCACGCGCGGAAGGCGGACGTTCGCCGGGGAGGGCCCACCGGGAGCACCGGCCGGATCGGGCCGGGGCCTGGTCGAGCGCGCCGCTCCCGGAAGAGTCGAGCGCGCCGCTCGCAGGAGACACGGCGCGGTGCGAAGGCGGACGACCGGTACGCTCGGTGACGTGACCAATGACCCATACGTACTCGCCACCGACGCCGCGGACGCGCTGAGAAGCGCCGTCGGCGTGGATTCCTTCGACGTCGCGCTGGTGATGGGGTCCGGCTGGGTCCCGGCCGCCGACGCGATCGGCGAGACGGTCGCCGAGATCCCGGTGACCGACCTGCCCGGCTTCGCGCCGCCCGCCGTGCAGGGCCACGCGGGCCGGATCCGCGCCGTCAGGACCGAGTCGGGCAAGAACGCGCTGATCTTCCTCGGCCGCACCCACCTCTACGAGGGCCGCGGCGTGGAGCCGGTCGTGCACGGCGTACGGACCGCGATCAAGGCCGGGGTGGGCACGGTCGTGCTGACCAACGCCGCCGGGGGCCTGCGCCCCGAGACCCAGGAGGTCGGCGAGGCGGTGCTGATCAGTGACCACATCAACCTGACCGGTGCCAGCCCGATCACCGGCGCCACCTTCGTCGACCTCACCGACGTCTACACCCCGCGCCTGCGCGAGCTGGCCCGCGAGGCCGACCCGTCGCTGACCGAGGGCGTCTACGTGGCCTTCCGCGGCCCGACGTACGAGACCCCGGCCGAGGTCCGCATGTGCCGCATCCTCGGCGGCGACATGGTGGGCATGTCCACCGTGCTGGAGGCCATCGCGGCCCGCGAGGGCGGCGCCGACGTGCTGGGCATCTCCCTGGTCACGAACCCGGGTGCCGGGCTGGTGGGCGAGCCGCTCAACCACGAGGAGGTGCTGGAGGTCGGCCGGGCCACCGCCACCCGCATGGGCGGCCTGCTGGCCGCCGTCGTCGGCAAGCTGTAAGCCGGCGGACTGGTTTCAGGGATCAACAGGAGGCGGGCCCGGCGAGCGGACGGGCCCCGGCCCCGAGAGGTGACGATGAGCAGCGATCTCGCAGGGCTCGCCCGTTCCTGGCTGGCCCAGGACCCCGACCCCGACACGCGCGCGGAGCTGGAGAAGCTGCTGGAGAGCGGCGACGGCGACGCGCTGCGCGAGCGGTTCGGCTCCAGGCTGGAGTTCGGCACCGCCGGGCTCAGGGGCGAGCTGGGAGCCGGCCCCAACCGGATGAACCGGGTGACGGTCATGCGCGCCGCCGCCGGGCTGGCCCGCGTTCTCGGTCCCGGCAGACACGTCGTGATCGGCTACGACGCCCGGCACAAGTCGGACGCCTTCGCCCGCGACACCGCGGCCGTGCTCACCGGGGCCGGGCTGCGCGCCTCGCTCCTCCCCGGTCCGCTGCCCACCCCGGTGCTGGCCTTCGCCGTCCGCCACCTCGGCGCCGACGCGGGCGTGACCGTCACCGCCAGCCACAACCCGCCCCGCGACAACGGCTACAAGGTCTACTGGGGCGACGGCTCCCAGATCGTGCCGCCGGTGGACGCGGAGATCTCCGCCGCCATCGACGCGACAGGTCCGGTCTCCGAGCTGCCCCTCGGCTCCCCCGGCGACCCGGCCTGGAGCGAGCTGGACGACGGCATCGTGGCCGCCTACCTGGAGGCGGTGACCGCGCTCCCGATCGGCGGCGCACGGCACCTGCGGGTGGCGTACACCCCACTGCACGGCGTGGGCGGCGACACCCTGGTCAGGGCCTTCGTCGCCGCCGGGTTCGACGCGCCCGCGATCGTCGGGGCGCAGGCCGAGCCCGATCCCGACTTCCCCACCGTCGCCTTCCCCAACCCGGAGGAGCCCGGCGCGATGGACCTCGCGCTGGAGCTCGCGGAGCGGGTCGGCGCCGATCTGATCCTGGCCAACGACCCCGACGCGGACCGTTGCGCGGTGGGCGTGCCGCTGCCCGGCGGCGGCTACCGGATGCTGACCGGCGACGAGGTGGGCGCCCTGCTGGGCGAACACGTGATCCGGCAGACCTCGGGCGACGGCCGCCTGGTGGCGACCACCATCGTGTCCTCGTCCCTGCTCGGCAAGATCGCCGCCGGGTACGGGGTGCGCTACGCCGAGACCCTGACCGGCTTCAAGTGGATCATGAAGGCCGGGGATGGCCTGCTGTTCGGGTACGAGGAGGCGCTGGGATACAGCGTCGGCTCCGACCTCGGGCTGCCCGTGCACGACAAGGACGGCATCGGCGCGGCGCTGACCGTGGCCGGGATCGCCGCGCGGGCCAAGCTGGAGGGTCGCGGCCTGCTCGACCTCCTGGACGACCTGGCACGCCGTCACGGCCTGCACGCCACGTCCCAGCTGTCGTTCCGGGTGGCCGACCTGTCGCTGATCACCGGGGCCATGGCCCGCCTGCGGGCCACGCCGCCCGCGCGGCTCGGCGGTCGCGAGGTCGAGGCGGCCGACGACCTGAGCCTCGGCGCGGGCGGGCTGCCGCCCACCGACGGCGTCCGCTACCACCTGGCCGGAGGCGCCCGGGTCGTCGTCCGCCCCTCGGGCACCGAGCCCAAGCTCAAGTGCTACCTGGAGGTCGTGGTCCCGGTGACCGGCGAGGTCTCCGCCGCCCGCGCGCTGGCCGTACGGGATCTCGACGCCCTGAAGGCCGACCTCACCGGGGCGCTCGGCCTCTGACCAGCCGGGACCGGCGCGAGAAGGCGCCTGCGGCACGGCCGGCTGTAGGCGCGGCCCGCGACCGGCACGGCCAGCGGGGTCCGGTGCCCGGTCGGCGGCCGGCCACGATCACCGGCACGGTCGCGGGGGGGCGCCCTCAGCGGCCGGCCACGATCAGGCGAGGAAGGCGGCGACCACCGGCAGGGCCGCGACCGCGAAGGCCGCCAGGGCGCTCGGCGCCCAGGTCACCTTGAGCGCGCCGGCCCCCGTCCCGGTGCCGGTTCCCGCCTCGACGCCGGCAGTGGTCCCGGCCCCGGGCTCCGCCGGAGTCCCGGTCGCCGCAGGAGTTCCCGGTGCCGTCGAGGCCCCGGCCGCCTTCGAGGCCTCGGCCATCGAGGCCGCGCGCCTGGCGGCCTCCGCGCGTTCGGTGATCTGCTCGGCCACCCAGTCGGCGTGGGTCTTTCCCGCCAGCGCCTCGGCGGCGGCCCGCTCGCCCTTCGAGCGGACCGGCTCGGTCCTGAAACGGCCCCGCGCGGGCACGGGCGCGGACGCGGACCGCCCCCTGCGCGCGGCCGCCGCCCGCTCGCGGGCCGAGGCCTGCGGCACCCAGCAGCGGACCCTCCCACCGCCGGAGATGATCGTGATCGAGTGGGAGACCGTGACCTCGTCCACGGCCCGCCAGGGCACGAAGGCGTTCCTCAGCGGGTTGCGGACCCGGACGCCGTCCTCGGACAGGATGACCGCCGGGCGCAGGCAGGTGACGAAGACCAGCGCGGTCAGCACCCCCAGCACCGCCGCGGCGACCATCGACGCCTGCCCGCTGTAGCGGGCGATCAGGTCGACCGCGTTGAACGCGGCGAAGGCCATCCAGACCCAGCCGACGACCGTCGCGAGGGTGGAGCGGAACACCTGCTTCATCGGGAAAGCTCACTTCACTCGTACGAGCCCGGTCACGCCTGCCACTTGAGGCGCGCGAAACCGGGCTTGATGACGCCGTTGATGAGCGACAGGCGCTCGTCGAACGGCAGGAACGCGGACTTCATGGCGTTGACGGTGAACCACAGCATGTCGTCCCAGCCGTAGCCGAACGCCTCCGACAGCTTGGCGAACTCCTCGGAGACGGACGTACCGCTCATCAGCCGGTTGTCGGTGTTGACCGTGACCCGGAAGTTCAGGCGGCGCAGCAGGCCGATCGGGTGCTCGGCGATGGAGGCCGCCGCGCCGGTCTGCAGGTTGGACGTCGGGCACATCTCCAGCGGGATGCGCTTGTCGCGGACGTAGGCCGCCAGACGGCCCAGCTTGGGCTCCCCGTCACTCTGGACGGAGATGTCGTCGATGATCCGGACGCCGTGGCCGAGCCGGTCGGCGCCGCACCACTGGATCGCCTGCCAGATCGACGGCAGGCCGAACGCCTCGCCCGCGTGGATGGTGAAATGGGCGTTCTCCCGCTGGAGGTATTCGAAGGCGTCCAGATGGCGGGTGGGAGGGTAGCCCGCCTCCGCTCCGGCGATGTCGAACCCGACCACCCCGGCGTCGCGGTAGCGGACCGCGAGTTCGGCGATCTCCATGGACCTGGCCTGGTGGCGCATGGCGGTGAGCAGGGTGCCCACCCGGATGCCACGGCCCTCCGAACCGGCGGCGAAGCCCTCCTGCACGGCCTCGATGACCTCTTCGAGGCTCAGGCCCGTGGAGGTGTGCTGCTCGGGCGCGTAACGCACCTCGGCGTAGACGACGCCGTCCTCCGCCAGGTCCTCCGCGCATTCGGCGGCGACCCTGACCAGCGCCTCTCGCGTCTGCATGACGCCGACCGTGTGGTCGAAGGTCTCCAGGTAGCGTTCCAGCGAGCCCGAGTCGGCGGACTCCCTGAACCAGGCGCGCAGGCTCTCCGTCTCGGTCGCGGGCAACCTGTCGTAGCCCGACTCGCGGGCCAGATCGATGATGGTCTCCGGCCGCAGGCCACCGTCGAGGTGGTCGTGGAGCAACACCTTCGGAGCCAGGCGGATCTGCTCGAAAGTGGGTAGCTGACTCATTTCGCAACCTTACCGTCAGGGGCCTGACCGGCCGGCCCGCACGGAGACGCCGCCACGGCCCGGCCTCAAGATTGTTCTACGCGGGCGTCCCCTCCCGGGGGACGTCGCGCCGACCCCGGCACGAAGACGCCGGGATCGGCGTGCGACGAGCCGTCACCGGTCGTCGCCGGTCGTGACTCGTCATCCTGTCACGCGTCGTCCCGTCACCCGCCGTCGCGGTTGACGGTCTCCGGGGAGAAGGCGGGCAGGCAGACGGCGACGTACTCGGCGCCGTCGGGGCCGGAGCTGTAGCGGATCCGCTCCCCCGGCTCGCACACGAACACCTGCCCGGCGCCGACCTCGGTCGTGCCTCCGTCGTGCTCCACGATGACGGTGCCCTTGAGCACCAGCGTGTACTCGGCGAACTCCGGTGTCTGGGCGGGCTCGTCCCACCCCGCCGGGGCCTTCATGTGCGCGATCGAGATCCCGGCGTCACCGGTGTTGGCCAGACCGACGTATTCGTCGATCGTCTTGCCACCGGGCACGGGAATCCGTGTCGCACTGTCGATTTTGCGTACCATCGGACCAGTCTGTCACCGGTCTCGGGGAGATGGCGCCCTCAGCGCACCCTCAGCGCCCTCAGTGCGCCCCCAGTGCGCCCTCAGCGCCCTCGGCGCTCTCGGTGCGCCCCCGGCACGTGACTAGTGCGCGATGTCGATGACCAGCCGGTTCGGGCTCTTCTGCTCCAGCACCCGGAACGGCGCCTTGTGGTCGAGGACGACGCCCACGCTCACCACGCCCTCGAAGTCACCTGTCTTGACCACGTTCTGGACGTTGCCCAGCTTGGCCTGGAAGATCGGGCCGCCCGTCCAGGTGGACTTGCCCGCCTCGGTGTGCGCGACGGCCGGGGTGATCGTCAGTTGCAGGTAGGCGCCGCCCTTGACGTCGACCGGATCTCCCGAGCCGTCCTGGACGAGCTTGGACACCCACCGCGCGGTGTAGCCGGGCAGATCGCCCTTGAGGTCGATCACCACCCGGTCGAACCCCCGGTGCTCCCCGAACCGGGCTCCGGTGACGGTCGGCTGGGTGTCGATGGGGCGGTCGACCTCGATCTCCTTGGTGCTCGTCGGAGGGAGCAGCCCGGCCGCGACGGCGGAGGGCGTGGGGGGCGGTGTGGTCACCGGATCCACCGGGGCCGGGGCCGTGGTCACCGGGCCCGCCGGGGACGGGGTCGCGGTCTGCGTGGTCGAGCCACAGCCGGCCGCGAACAGGAACGAGGGGACGAGCGCGAGGGAAACGAGGGTGCGGTTCATGGTGAGCCTCCTGCCCCGTTAGATGCTCAGGTCTCCGGAGAGGTTCACCTCCCGGCCGTCCACATGCGCCCTGGCCGGATCGTGACACCTTGTCGAGGGGAGAGTCAAGCACCCCGGTCGTGGCGGGGAGTGCCGCGGGTCGCGAGGAGGGCCGCCGCCGGGCCCCGGTATCCGGCGGCGGCGCCTCCTCGCGACCCGCGGGGCTCGCGTCCCCGTCCCCGTCCCCGTGCGGGACGGTGACGCGAGTGGCGCACCGGACCTAGACGGTCTCCAGCGCCTTCTCCCTCTCCCTCTCCCCCTCGGCCGCGGCGGACGTGCGGCGGGCACGGAGGCCGGTGAGGGCGATCAGCAGGCCGACCACGGCGAGGATCCCCGAGACCGTGATCGCGGCACGGAAGGCGCCGATCGGGTCGGCGCCCGTACCCGAGGTGAGGACGGCCGTCACGACGGCCAGCACGACCGCCCCGCCGACCTGCCCGGAGGTGTTGAGCAGCCCCGAGGCCAGGCCCTGCTCGTCGTCGGCCACCCCGTTGGTGGCCTGGATGTTCAGCGAGGGGAAGGACAGGGCGAACGCGATGCCCAGCAGGACCATGCCGGGGATGATCAGCGTGGCCAGGCTGGGCTCGCCGTTGATCCGGAGGAAGAACGCGTACCCGGCGGCCAGCGCGGCCGAGCCGATCACGATCAGCCGGGCGGTGCCGAACCGGTCGGCCAGCTTGCCCATCCTGGTGGAGGTCACCGCCACCAGGAGTCCGGCGGGCAGGAAGGCCAGCGCGGTCTCCAGGGCCGACCAGTGCAGGAAGTTCTGGAAGTACTGCATGGCGACGAACTGGAAGCCGACGTAGGAGCCGAACAGGATCACGAGTCCCAGGTTGGCGCGGACGATCGGGCCGGAGCGCAGGATGCCGAGGCGTACCAGCGGGTGCTTGACGCGCTGCTCGGTGAGGACGAAGACGGCCAGCAGCAGGGCGGCTCCCAGCAGCGAGGCGATCGTGCGCGGCGAGCCCCAGCCCGCGTCGGGCGCCTCCACCACGGCGTAGACGAGCAGCAGCATGGAGCCGGTGATGGTGACGGCGCCGATGAGGTCGTGGCCGCCCTCGGCGCGCTCCTCCCGATGCTTGGGGAGGAACTTCAGGGCCGCGACCAGCGCGATGATCGCGACGGGGACGGGCATGAGGAACGTCCAGCGCCAGCCGAGCTCGGTCAGGAATCCGGAGATGACCAGGCCCAGGGAGAAGCCGCTGGCGCCGGAGGCGGTGAAGACGCTGAGAGCCCTGTTGCGGGCAGGTCCCTCGGCGAAGGTCGTGGTGATGATGGAGAGCGCGGCGGGCGCGGTGAAGGCGGCGCTGACGCCCTTGACGAAGCGGGCCGCGATCAGCAGCGTGCCGTCGTTGACGAGGCCGCCGAGGAGCGAGGCCACGGCGAAGACCGCGAGGGCGACCAGGAATACCCTGCGACGCCCGAGCAGGTCGGCGGTCCGGCCGCCGAGGAGGAGCAGCCCGCCGTAGCCGAGCACGTAGCCGCTGACCACCCACTGCAGGGAGGAGGTGGACAGTCCCAGGTCCGCCTGGATGGACGGCAGGGCGACCCCCACCATCGAGACGTCGAGCGCGTCGAGGAAGATCACGGCGCAGAGCACGGTGAGCGCGGCCCACAGGCCCGCGCCCCAGCGCTCGTCGGGCGGCGAAACCGGCGGAACCGGCGGAACCCGGGGAACAGAAGCGGCAGGTGAAGCGGTTGGAACGGGTGCGACCGACGGATCGGGTGGAGCCGTCGAGGTCGATGAAGAGGTCATGTCGTCCGACAATACATGCAAGCGCATCTAATGCAAAAGCATTTAATGCCTGTGCATTTAATGTTCACGCATGGTACGATCCGCGGCATGAACGAGGAGGACCCGGTCCGAGCGTGGCGTGAGGCGCTCGCCAAGTACGCCACGACCGCCTGCGCGCTGGAACGCGAGCTCTCCGAACGGCACCGGCTCGGCATGAGCGAGTTCGAGGTCCTGGAGCGGATGGTCGAGGGCGGCCAGGGCAAATACCGGGTCCAGGAGATCGCCGACGCGGTCCATCTGAGCCAGAGCGCCTGCTCCCGGCTGATCGCCCGCCTGGAGAAGGCGGGCCTGGTGACCCGCCGCATCTGCGAGGACGACCGGCGCGGCATCTTCGTCGGCATCACCGAGGACGGCCGCGAGCGCCACTCGACCGCCCTGCCCACCCACCGCGCCGTGATCGGCGAGATCTTCGGCTCACCGGCCCGCCACGCGGAGCAAAGCCCACCGGCCCGCCATGCGGAGCAAAAGGGCGTCCCGGCCCGCTAGTCCGCCAGGCGAAGCGGAAGGTGCCCCGGCCCGCGAGACGGACCGGGAGAGTGTTCCGGCCGCCGGTGTCAGGCGGTGACGCGGTCGATCACCAGGGGCAGCAGGTCCGGGTCGGCGGCCTCGCCGACGGTGTAGGCACCTTCCAGGGCGGCGAGCGCCCGCTCGAAGCGCGCGGTCTCGTCGGCGTGCAGCGTCATCAACGGCTGCCCCGCGCGGACCAGGTCCCCCGGCTTGGCGTGCAGCACGATGCCCGCCCCGAACGACACCGGGTCCTCCTTGCGCTCCCGGCCCGCGCCGAGCCGCCAGGCCGCCAGGCCCACGCCGTACGCGTCGAGCCTGGACAGCACGCCGGACGAGGGCACGGTGATCTCCATCGTCTCGGCGGCCCTGGGCAGCAGGGCGTCGGGGTCGCCGCCCTGAGCGGCGATCATCCGGCGCCAGGCGTCCATCGCCGAGCCGTCCTCAAGGGCGCGCTCGGGGTCCTTGCCCCCGGACAGGCCCGCCGCCTGGAGCATCTCCCGCGCCAGCCGCACGGTCAGCTCGACCACGTCGGCGGGCCCGCCTCCGGCGAGCACCTCGACCGACTCGGTGACCTCCAGGGCGTTGCCCACGGCCCGGCCCAGCGGCCGGTCCATCGCGGTCAGCAGCGCGACGGTGTTGACCCCGGCGTCGGTGCCGAGCTCGACCATGGTCGTGGCCAGCTCGCGGGCCTGCTCCACGTTCTTCATGAAGGCCCCGGAGCCGACCTTGACGTCCAGGACGAGCGCGCCGGTGCCCTCCGCGATCTTCTTCGACATGATCGAGGAGGCGATCAGCGGGATCGCCTCGACGGTGCCGGTGACGTCGCGGAGCGCGTACAGCTTCTTGTCGGCGGGGGCGAGGCCGTCGCCGGCCGCGCAGATGACCGCTCCGGCCTTGCCGAGCACGTCGAGCATCCCGTCGTTGGACAGGGACGCCCGCCAGCCGGGGATGGACTCCAGCTTGTCCAGGGTGCCGCCGGTGTGGCCGAGCCCCCTGCCGGACAGCTGGGGCACGTACCCCCCGCACGCGGCGACCAGCGGCGCCAGCGGCAGCGTGATCTTGTCACCGACGCCGCCGGTGGAGTGCTTGTCGGTGGTGGCCCCCGGCAGCGACGACCAGTCCATCCTGGACCCGGATCGGATCATGGCCTGGGTCCACTCGGCGATCTCCCGCCGGTTCATGCCGTTGAGCAGGATCGCCATCGCGAGCGCGGACATCTGCTCGTCGGCGACGACACCCCTGGTGTAGGCGTCGATCACCCAGTCGATCTGCTCCGCCGACAGCTCCCTGCCGTCCCTCTTGGTGACGATGACGTCGATCGCGTCCATGCTCAGGCCCCCCGGCTCAGGTCGTCGGGCCCGAAGGCGTAGGGAAGGATCTCCGCCATCGGCTTCGGGCCGTCGATGGTCTCCAGCAGCAGCTCCGGGCCGCCGAACTCGTACAGGAGCTGGCGGCACCTGCCGCACGGCATGAGGAGCTCCTCGTGCCCGTCGACGCAGGTGAACGCGACGAGACGGCCGCCGCCGGTGGCCTGCAGCGAGGACACCAGCCCACACTCGGCGCACAGCCCGATGCCGTAGGAGGCGTTCTCGACGTTGCAGCCGGACACGATCCGCCCGTCGTCCACCAGCGCGGCGGCACCGACCGGGAACTTGGAGTAGGGGGCGTAGGCGTGGCCCATGGCCCGCACGGCCTCGGCCTTCAGCGCCGCCCAGTCGATGCCCGTCCCGGTGCTCATCTCACCACCCGTCTCGGCACCCGCTTCGGCGCCCGTCTCATTGCCCGTCTCGGTGCCCATCGAATCAGATCCGCTCGTGAGGTGCCGCGTGATGGTCACTTACCCTGTCCCCTGCGGTACGGCACGCCGTCGGCGGCCGGCGGGCGGAGCCGCTGCGCCGCCAGCGACAACACCAGCAGCGTGGTGATGTGCGGGGTGACGGAGGTGAACTCCGAGGGGATGGAGTCGGTCAGCGCGAACACCACGAACACGGCGACCGCCGCGACCCCGGTGATCAGCGCGGCCCGCGTCCGGTTCTGCCGTACGAGCTGGTAGACGGCGACCGCGGCGAGCAGGATCGTCACCACGAGCAGCAGCGCGTGCACCGACTCGCCACCCCTGCGCAGCTGGAGCGCGTCGGTGTAGCCGAACAGCACGGCGCCCCCGGCCAGCCCTCCCGGCCGCCAGTTACCGAAGATCATCGCGGCGAGGCCGATGAAGCCGCGCCCGCCGGTCTGCCCCTCTCGGTAGGCGCTGGAGGCCACCTGCGCCAGGAACGCGCCGCCCAGGCCCGCCAGGGCGCCGGAGACGAGCACCGCGATGTACTTGTAGGTGTAGACGTTGACGCCCAGCGACTCCGCGGCCACCGGGCTCTCCCCGCAGGAGCGCAGGCGCAGGCCGAACGCCGTACGCCACAGCAGGTAGTACGAGAGCGGGACGAGCAGGATCGCCAGGATCGTCAGCAGCGAGACGTTCGTGGTCAGGCCGCGCAGGATGCCCGCGACGTCCGACAGCAGGAACCACTGCTTGGCCTCCAGCGTCCTGAGCGGGTCCCCGATCCACGGCACGCTCACCACGCCGGGCTTGGGCACCGGGGGCGACTGGGAGTCGCCGCCGCCCGGCATCTCGGCGAAGGTGACCTTGGACAGGAACTGGGTGACGCCCAGGCCCAGGATGTTGATCGCGACACCGGAGATGATGTGGTCGACGCCGAACGTCACGGTGGCGATCGCGTGCAGCAGGCCGCCCAGGGCCCCGCCGATCGCGCCCGCGACGACGCCCGCCCACGGGTTGCCGAACTGGATGGCGCCCCAGGCACCGCACCAGGTGCCCAGGATCATCATGCCTTCGAGGCCGATGTTGACCACTCCGGCCCGCTCGGCCCACAGGCCGCCCAGCCCGGCCAGGCCGATGGGGATGGCCAGCGCGACGGAGGCGTTGATCGCGCCCGCTGAGGTGAGGTCGACGGCGCCGGTGACGGTCCGCGCGAAGGAGAGCAGCAGGACGAGCGCGCCGAGGGCGAGCAGCAGGACCCGCCAGGTGACCCTGAACCTGCGGGCGGGGGTCTTCGGCTCCACGAAGGGAGCCTCCGGCGTGGTGAGGGCGCCCTGGCTCATGCCGGCGTTCCTTCCCTGGTCGGGGTGGTGCCCGCCAGCTGGCGGCTCACCCGGCGCTGCTCGGCGGAGATCTGGTAGCGGTGGACCAGCTCGTAGGCGATGATCACCGAGAGCACGATCGTTCCCTGCATGATGGTGACGATGTCCGGGGAGATCTTCTGGATCTGCAGGATGCCCGCGGAGGTGTCGAGGAAGGCCCACAGCAGGGCGCCGAACGCGATGCCGACCGGGTGGTTGCGGCCGAGCAGCGCGATCGCGATGCCGGTGAAACCGAGCCCGGTGGGGAAGTCCAGGCTGTAGCTGTAGGAGGCGCCGAGCAGCTGCGGCATGCCGACCAGGCCCGCCACCGCGCCGGACAGGATCATCGAGACGAGAATCATCCGCTTGACGTTGACGCCGCTGGCCACCGCGGCCGACTCCGAGCGGCCGGTGGCGCGCAGGTCGAAGCCGAAGCGGGTCCGGTTGATCACCACGTGGTAGAGGACGCCCATCACGACCGACAGGATGATCAGGCCGAACACCTTCGTCTGGGTGCCGGCGACGATCTCCAGCCCCGGCACCTGGCCGGAGGGGCCGATCGGCTTGGTGCCGATGTTGTTGCTGCCCGCGACCTCGACCGCGAGACGCTCCTTGTTGAGCAGCCAGGCACCGAGCGCGGTGGCGATGGCGTTCAGCATGATCGTGGAGATGACCTCGCTCACCCCGCGCCGCACCTTGAGCAGCCCGGCGATCGCCGCCCATCCGGCGCCGACCAGCACGGCGACGAAGATGATCAGCGCGACGTGCAGCGGGGCGGGCAGGGTGACCGCGCCGCCGACGGCCGCGGCGGTGAGCGCCGCCAGGCGGTACTGGCCGTCGACGCCGATGTTGAAGAGGTTCATCCTGAACCCGATCGCCACCGCGAGCGCGGACAGGTAGTAGGTCGTCGCGGCGTTCAGGGTGAGCACGATCGAGCGCGGCCGGACGCCGTACTCGCCCATGATGACCAGCGTGTCGAGCGGCGGGGCACCGGTGATCGACAGGATGACCATGGTGATCAGCGCCGCGAACACGATGGCGACGAGCGGGGCGGCGAGCGAGAGCAGCCCCGCCGGCGAGACCCTTCCGAGCAGCCGGTCGGCGAAGGTGGACTTTTCCCGGCTCATCCGCGCGTCCCGGTGGGCGTGTGCGCTACGGGGGTGTTCATGCCGCGCGTCCCCGGGGGCGTGTGCGCTACGTGGGTGTTCATGCCGCCTCTCCAGCACCCGTCATGGCCGAACCGAGCTGCTCGGGTGTCACGTCCTTGGGATCCACCTCGGCGACGATCCGGCCGCGCAGGATCACCTTCAGGGTGTCCGACAGGCCGATGAGCTCGTCGAGGTCGGCCGAGATCAGCAGGACCGCCAGGCCCGCGGCGCGCGCCGCGCGCAGGTGGTCCCAGATCGCGGCCTGGGCGCCCACGTCGACGCCGCGCGTCGGGTGAGACGCGATCAGGAAGACCGGCTCCCCGCTCATCTCCCGGCCGACGATCAGTTTCTGCTGGTTGCCGCCGGACAGAGCCGAGGCGTCCACGTCGATGCCCGGGGTCCGCACGTCGTACTCCTCGACGATGCGCCGGGTGTCCTCGCGCGCTCCCGCGCGGTCGATCCAGGGGCCCCTGACGTTGGGCCGCCGGGTCTGGTGGCCGAGGATCCGGTTCTCCCAGAGCGGGGCCTCCAGCAGCAGGCCGTGCCGGTGACGGTCCTCGGGGATGTAGCCGATGCCGGCCTCGCGGCGGCGCAGCGTCGTCCAGGCGGAGATGTCGTGCTCGCCGAGGCGGATCTCGCCCTCGGCCGCGCGCATGCCCATGATGGCCTCGACCAGCTCGGCCTGGCCGTTGCCCTCGACCCCGGCGATGCCGAGCACCTCGCCCTTGCGGATGTCGAAGGTGACGCCGTCCACGACGCAGCGGTCCTCGGCCGAGTGGACGCTCAGGCCGCGCACCGACAGCGCCACCACGTCGGTGACGGTGGACTCGCGGGTCTCCGGGCTGGGCAGCTCGCTGCCGACCATCAGCTCGGCCAGCTGCCTGGCGGTCACGTCCTTGGGATTCACGCTGGCCACGGTCGTGCCGCGCCGGATGACGGTGATGGCGTCGGCGACCGAGAGCACCTCGTCCAGCTTGTGTGAGATGAAGATGATCGTCAGTCCCTCGCGGACCAGCTCCCGCAGGTTGGCGAAGAGCTCGTCGACCTCCTGCGGCACGAGTACGGCGGTCGGCTCGTCCAGGATGAGGATCCGGGCGCCCCGGTAGAGGACCTTGAGGATCTCCACCCGCTGGCGGGCCCCGACGCCCAGGTCCTCGACGGTGACGTCGGGGTCGATGCCGAGGCCGTAGGAGTCGGAGATCTCCCGGATCCTCTTCCGCGCGGCGCCGAAGTCGAGGGCGATCCCGCCCTTGCGGGGCTCGCTGCCGAGGATCACGTTCTCCAGCACGGTCAGGTTGTCGGCCAGCATGAAGTGCTGGTGGACCATGCCGATGCCCACGGCGATCGCCTCCCCGGGGGAGCGGAAGCTCACGTCCTGGCCGTTGACGCGGATCCGCCCCTCGTCCGGGCGCTGCATGCCGTACAGGATCTTCATGAGGGTGGACTTGCCCGCGCCGTTCTCGCCGACGACGGCGTGCACGTGCCCCTGCCGTACGGATAGGGAGATGTCGCGGTTGGCGACGACGCCGGGGAATCGTTTGGTGATTCCCTCGAGCTCGACGGCCGGTGCCGAGGTGCTGATGACGGCCTCCTCCGTACGGATGCCCCGATACGGAACGTGGTGGTCAGAGAGGACAAAGGGCCCGGGGGAAATGTCCACCGGGCCCCTCATTAGTACCAGGTCAGGAGGTCTTGTCCGGAACGGTGATCTCGCCGGAGATGATCTTCTGCTTGTACTCGTCGAGCTTGGCCTTGATGTCGTCGACCTGGCCACCGGTGGTGGAGTAGTCGACACCATTGGCCTTGAGGTCGTAGATCGTGCTGCCCGACTTCACGGAGTTGGTGGTGAAGCTCTTCAGGAAGTCGAAGACGGCGACGTCGACCTTCTTGAGCATCGAGGTCGCGATGACGCTCTGCAGCTCGGGAGCGGCGGTCTTCGCCTGGTCGGAGTCGACGCCGATGGCCAGGCCCTTGGCTGCCTTGGCCGCCTCGAACACGCCGCCACCGGAGCCGCCCGCGGCCTGGTAGACCACGTCGGCACCCGCGTCGAACATGCCCTCGGCCGCGGTCTTGCCCTTGGCCGGGTCGCTGAAGCCGGTGAAGTCCGGCGGCTGGGTGAGGTACTTGACCTCGATCTTCACGTCGGACTTGACCGCCTTGGCGCCCGCGGCGAATCCGGCCTCGAACTTGTTGATCAGCGGCACCTGGACGCCGCCGACGAAGCCCACGTGGTTCTTCTTGCTCTTCAGCGCCGCGGCGGCGCCGACCAGGAAGGAACCCTCGTGCTCGGCGAACAGCAGGTTCGAGATGTTGGGGGCGGCGGCGGCCGCGTCGTCGACGATCGCGAACTTGACGTCGGGGAACTCGGTCGCGACCTTCTTGACCGGGTTGGAGTACGCGAAGCCCACGGCGATGATCGGGTTGAAGCCGCCGTCGGCGAGCAGGCGCAGCCGCTCCTCCTTGGCCGCCTCGGTCTCGCCGTTACCGGCCTCCAGCTCGCTGACCTCGGCCAGGCCCAGCTCGGCCTTGGCCTTGTCGATGCCCGCCGCCGCGGAGTCGTTGAACGACTGGTCGCCACGCCCGCCGATGTCGTACGCGAGACCGACCTTCGGTCCCGTCGCGGCCGGCGCCGCACTGCTGGCGGCCCCGCTCGGCTGAGCCGACGTGGCCGGTTCCTCGCTTCCACCACACGCGGCAGCTCCCATGAGCATGCTGCCCGCCAGTGCGGTCGCGGCCAGCTTGCCGAATCGGTTCTGAAGCAAGATGGACTCCCTTCGCGTTTCAGTGCACGCGCGAAGAGACGCACGGCAACCCTGCACGGAAGATAGTTGGTCCATCAGGGTTGACCAAACCAGCACACAAGTCCGCAACAGGTCCGTTATCCAGCTCACGCCACCTTGTGACCCGGGAGGCGGCGCGGGACTACCCGCCGGTAGCACTGGATGGCCGCCACGGCCTGGCGTCGGCACTCCTGTCCGGCGGTCGACGATCGCCTTCGGGGATCATCGACCGGTTCCTCAGGATATGTCCGGACTTTTCGGCTGACTAGATGTCAGGACTCACTAGTTGTCGGCGTTCAGGGCCATGAGCGGCTCGCCCGCGAGGGGACGCTGCCCCTCCCACAGGGCCGTCAGCGCGGTCGCCGCCAGGAAACGCACCCCGGCGCCGATGGCGGTCTCGTCCACGTCGAAAGTGCCCTGGTGGATGTCGGCCAGGTGCGTCGACCCCGGCTCGCGGGTGCCGAGCCTGGCGAACGCGCCGGGAATGGACTCCAGGTACCAGCCGAAGTCCTCGCCGCCCAGGCTCTGCTCCGTCGGCACCGGAGCGCCCTCGCCGAGCACGCCCTCCGCGGCCTCGGCCAGCATCTGCACGCTGACCTTGTCGTTGACCACCGGCGGCACGCCGCGCACGTACTCCATCTCGGCCTCGACGCCGTACGCGCCGGCGACCGACTCCAGGAGCGACTTGATCATGTCGGGGGCAGCGTGCCAGGCCGCCTCGTCCAGGCAGCGCACGGTGCCCTCGGCGACGCCGTCGTCCGGGATGGCGTTGGCCACCGAGCCCGCCTCGACCCGGCCCCAGACCAGGCTGAGCGAGGAGCGGGGGTCGATCCGGCGCGAGAGCGCGGCGGGCAGCTCGGTGAGGATCTTGGCGAGCGCGAAGACGAGGTCGGCGGTGAGGTGCGGCCGGGCGGTGTGCCCACCGGGACCGCTCACCCTGATCGTGACCCTGTCGCAGGCCGAGGTGATGGGACCGGCCTTGAGGCCGACCTTGCCGACGTCCAGCCGCGGGTCGCAGTGCAGGCCGAAGATGCGGTCGACGCCGCTGATGCCGCCCGAGGCCATCACCTCCAGCGCGCCGCCGGGAAGCTCCTCGGCGGGCTGGAAGATCAGCCGGACCCGGCCGGGCAGCAGACCGGCCTCGGCCTGCTGGGCGAGGAAGAGCGAGGTGCCGAGCAGGATCGCGGTGTGCACGTCGTGGCCGCAGGCGTGGCACACGCCGGGGACCGTCGAGCTGTAGGAGACGTCCTTCTCGTCCGGCACGGGCAGCGCGTCGATGTCGGCCCGCAGCGCCACGGTCGGGCCGTCGCCGCTGCCGACGTCACAGAGCAGGCCGGTGCCGCGCGGCAGCACCGAGGGGACCAGCCCCGCGGCGGTCAGGCGCTCGGCGACACGCTGCGTCGTGCGGTATTCGGCGAACGCGAGCTCGGGATGCATGTGCAGGTCTCGACGGAAATTGATCAGTTCCTGCTCGCGACCGGCGAGGAACGTGTCGAGTTCTCCCCGCAAATTACGCCCCCGCATTGCTCACCGTCCCATCCGCGCCGGCGGGCCTGGATCCTCGACGCACCGTGCCACTGCCCAGGATCTCGAAACCCATGAGGCAGTCTCGAAAAAAAGCGATCGCCGCACCGACGGGCCGGAGTGGGGTCTCACGGGCCGCGTCAGCGCGGGCTGGTCGGTCGCCGACGCGAAAACGGCAGGCCGGTGACCCGGCGGAGCCGTCGCGTTGGCGATGACAACGACTTTATCTCTCCCTCCGAGCAGCTCGCCGACATCCAGGCCAAATGTTTTGTCACCCCATGCCCCACTCGTACATCTTCCGACCCGGGAGGACCAGGAAAGATAGCCCAAATTGACTATGAGACGATGGTTAGGTAGGGGGGCGGACGATCCGGTAGGCGGTAGCCCCCGGGCCATTTCCAAACGTCGCCGACCTGGCAATTTACGTGACCTCAGGTGCCGGTCATCGAACCCGGCGGAGTGATGCAAACGGGAGGAATGCGTGTTTCACTCCTCACATGATCACTAACATCCCATTCGGGGAGAGGCAGTCGCGTTTGAGCATATTTGAACCGGACGAGGGCACCCTGGTGGTCCTCCCCTCGTTGTCGCTTCCCCAGGATGAGCTGCGCAGGATCACCGGTCCCCTCTGCTACGAGGAGCGTCTGCTGTTTCTCCTCCTCACCCTGAGGAAGCCGAAAGTCGAGGTCGTCTACCTCACCTCGACGCCGGTGGACAGTGCGGTCGTGGACTACTACCTGGGCTTCCTCGACGATCCCGACGAGGCCCGCACGCGCCTGCAAATGATCAGTTTGGATGATCCCGACACGCACCCGCTCACCGAGGCGCTCCTGCGCCGCCCGGACGCGATCGCGCGCATCCGCGCCGCCCTCGGCGGCCACCGGGAGGGCGACGCCACCGCCGGGGACGGCGGCAACGGCGGCAACGGCGGCAACGGCGGCAACGGCAGGGCCGCCTGGATGGTGCCGTTCGTGGTGAGCGAGTACGAGGAGCGCCTCGCCGGGATCCTCTCCCTGCCGGTGTACGGCCCCGCCACCTCCCTGGCCCACCTGGGTTCCAAGAGCGGCGGACGCACGATCGGCGACGAGGCCGGGGTGCCGCTGGTCAGGGGCTTCGGCGACCTGCGCTCGCTGATCGAGGTGGAGCACGCCGCCCGCGCGATGGGCCCCACGAGCAAGCTGATGGTCAAGCTCAACAACAGCTACTCGGGACTCGGCAACGCCATCGTGACCAAGGACGACCGGCCGCTCGTCTCCTGCCCCACGAGCTTCTCCGCGTCCGGCGAGAACTGGACGACGTTCGCCGAGAAGGTCGCCGAGCGGGGAGCGGTGATCGAGGAGTTCATCGAGGACCGGCCCCTGTACTCCCCCAGCGCGCTGGCACGGATCACCCCCGGCGGCGTGTACGACGTGGTCGCCACCCACGAGCAGATCCTCGGCGGCCCCAACGGCGACGTCTACCAGGGCTGCACCTTCCCCGCCCGGCAGGAGTACCGGGCCGAGCTGGGCGCGCACGCGGAGCGGATCGCCAGGATCCTCGCGGGCCGCGGCGTGGTGGGACTGTTCGGCATCGACTTCTTCGCCGTCAAGACCGACGGCGGCTACCGCACGCTGATGTGCGAGATCAACCTGCGCATCGGCGGCACCACCCACCCGTTCGGCGCCGCGGTCCTGACCACCGGCGCGTCGTACGACCCGGGGACCGGCACGCTCGTGCACGCGGGCCGGCCGAAGTACTACGTGGCGACGGACAACTGCGCCGCGCCCGCCCTGCGGGGCCGCACTCCCGGGGAGGTGGTCAAGCTGGTCCACGACGAGGGCCTCGGCTTCGACCGCGAGCGCCGCACCGGGAACGTGCTGCACATGCTGGGCGGGATCCCGAAGTACGGCAAGCTCGGCTTCACCAGCATCGGCGACTCCGCGGAGGAGGCCGCCGAGCTACACCGGAGGACGCTGGCCACGCTGCGCCAGACAGCGTAGGCCGATCACGCCGAGCACGGCCGCCAGCACGAGGTTGACGGCGATCAGGATTCCGTGGACCACGTAGAAGGCCGTCGGATGACCGTCCGCGAGGTTGAAGCCAAGGGTGATCCATTCGAAGATCATGAAAGCGGCAAGGCCGATCAGAAAAACGGCCGTCTTTCGCGTTATTTGCATGATGTCAGTATTCCGCCGAGTGGCTCTTACCTGGTCAGGGCACCTGTAACTCCATGCGAACCGGTACGAAGCTACCCTGAGATCATCATGGGGATCAAACATGTCGCGCCCGTCGGGGTGCTGCTCGCGGCGACCGCCCTTCTCGGCGCGCCCGCACAGGCCCGGGTCGCGAACGTGCCCGCGCACGGTGGGCTCGACCTGCGCGCGGGCGCCGGTCCGCTGGACGCGGGTACGAGGGCCGGTATACCGGATTCGCGCACCGGTGCCGGTCCGGCGGACGCGCGCACGGATGCCGGTTCCGCGGCGGGCCCGCGCACGCGCCGCGAGCGGGAGCCGGTCGGCGGCACCCGGCTCGGGGGGCGGGGCCTCGTCGTCCCCGCGGGTGTGAAGGCCCCTCCCAAGACGGCCGCGAAGGCGTACGTGATCGCCGACGCCGAGAGCGGCGAGGTGCTGGCCGCCAAGGACGCCCACGGGCGCTACCTTCCCGCGAGCACGCTGAAGGCGCTGACCGCCCTCACCCTGATCCCGAAGCTGGACAAGGACCGGAAGATCACGCCGAGCAGGCGCGCCGTGAACGAGGAGGGCAGCGCGGTCGGCCTGGTCCCCAAGCCCCTCTACACCGTCGAGGACCTGTTCAAGGCGCTGATGCTCGTCTCGGGCAACGACTGCGCGATGGCGCTGGCCGAGGCCAACGGCGGGCTGGCCACGACCCTGGCGGACATGAACGCCGAGGCCAAGCGCCTGCAGGCGTTCGACACGGTGGCCAAGACCCCGAGCGGGCTGGACAAGCCGGGTCAGAGCAGCTCGGCCTACGACCTGGCGCTGATCGCCCGCGCCGGCCTGGCCAACGCCGATTTTCGGCGATATATCAGCACAAAGACTGACAAATTCCCGGCTCCCAAGGGCTACTACGAGATCGGCAACCACAACAAGCTGCTCTGGCGCTACAAGGGCATGATCGGCGTCAAGAACGGCTGGACGTCCAAGGCCCTGGGCAGCTTCGTCGGCGCGGCCAAGCGCAACGGCCACACCGTCATCGTGTCGATCATGCGTCACGACGGCTACTTCTGGGAGGAGGTCGCCGACCTGCTCGACTGGGGCTTCGCCAACCGCGGCAAGGTCCTCCCGGTCGGAAAGCTGGTCGACCCGGTCCCCGAGCCCGCCCCGCTGCCCACCGGGCCCGCCGCCTCGGCGACCCCCGCCGCCCCGGCCCCCGTCTCCGCGCAGGACCCGGCCGCGGCCGCCAGGCCCGCCGACGAGGGCGTCCCGATCGGCTACTACGCCCTCGGCGCCGCCCTGCTCGGCGGCCTGACCTGGCTGGCGTACGGCCTGCGCGGGCGCTCCCGCCGGGAGCGGTGATCCGGGCGCCCTCGCCGCGCCCGGGGCGCCCGTCCCGGGCCGGGTGGACGCCCCGCCGCGACGGCTCCCCCGCCCCCGGCGGCCCGGTCACCCCCCGGCCGGTCCCCCGCGGCTCCTGGCCGGTGCGGCCGGGAGTGTCCTGACCCCCAGGACGGCGCTCCAGGCGGCGAAGGCCAGGAGCAGAGCCGCCTGGCCGAACATGCCGAGTGTGATGATCCGGCTCGTCTCGTCGGCGAGGTCGGCGCCGTGGTTCAGCCCGGCCAGACGGACGCACAGCACCGGCAGCGCCAGGATCGCCAGGGCCAGCGGCCACGACGGGGTGCGCCGCGCGGGCGCGTACACGTGCACGCAGGCGTACGCGACGCCCGCACCCAGGATGAGCGCGCTCGCCAGGCCGGGATCGTCCAGCCACGGCCATATCCAGGCGGCGGTCGTGGGAGACGCGACCGCCTCGTACAGCGCGACGAGAGCGGCACCGGCGGCGAGGGGAGGCAGCAGGAGCCACAGCGGCCGGCGCACGGGCCGCGCGTCCCGGTGGAAACCGGTCCACAGGGCCAGCACCGTGACCAGGGGCGGCAGCAGGCCGACCGGCGCGGGCCCGGGGAATGCGGTCAGGAGCACCTGGACCAGGCCCGGCAGCTCCGGCACGAGCGCGAGGAGCGCGAGCGCCCTGGCGGCGCGCGGACGCCCGGCGAGGAGCGCCGCGAGCGGGGCGAACCAGAGGGCGCCCGCGAGGCCTCCCAGGATGGCCGCGAGCCGCTCGGGCGATCCCGGGGGCCCGGCCGCCTGGGCGAGCAGGGGCGCGGCCTCGCCGATCACCCCGTACGCGCGCAGGGTGCTCGTGACGGCCAGGGCTCCGAGGAACGCCTGCAGGCCCACCCCCAGCAGGGCCGCCAGGCGGACCGTCTCCCCCCACGCGAGGAACCTCGGCGCCGTGTGCCCCGCTCCCCCGAGACGGACCCGGACCGCCAGCGCGACGACGCTGGCGATCTCCGACCAGCGAGGCCGGGGCCCGTCGGCGTCGGAGACGCCCGGCGAGCCCTCCAGGAACACGGAGACCATCTCCTCCTCCCGCTCTGCGCGGTAGGAGGCGGGCAGCAGGCGCAGCCAGTGGCGGTAGCGCTCCTCCAGCAGGCTCATCGGCGCGCCGCCCTCCCGCTCGTCCCCTCACTCGCCATCACGCGGAACCTCACGCCCGCCCTCACACGGGACTTCACATCCGCCCTCACACGGGACTTCACATCCGCCCTCACGCGGGGCCTCCGGCGGCGGCCGTCCGGCCGTGCCGGGCGCGGAGCCGGTCGACGGCGGTCCTGGCGTTCTCCGCGAGCCGGACGGCCTCGGCCTCCAGTGTCCGCGAACCGGAGTCGGTGAGCCGGTAGTAGCGACGCAGTCGCCCCTGCTGGACCTCCTCGCGGTCGAGGGCCACCAGCCCGTCACCCGCCAGCCGGTCGAGCACGCCGTAGAGCGTGCCGACCTTGAGCTGGACCCGCCCGCCGGACAGCCGCTCGACCTCCCGCACGATGCCGTAGCCGTGACACGGCTCGTCGACCAGCGCGGTGAGGATGAGGAACGCGGGCTCCGTCATCGTCCTTGGAGTCATGCTTCGCAGCATATATCGGAAAGCAGGATATGCCGAGGGGTGGGTATCGCGTGACGCCGGGCGTTCAGGCGCGGATCGCGGTCTCCGGGACCGGGGTGGGGTCGGGCGGAGGGCCCAGGGAGGCGGTCGCGGTCCAGGCGGCGGCGTACATGATCACCCGGGCCGAGAAGTTGATCCAGACCAGCAGGCCGACCACCACGGCGAACACCCCGTAGACGGGGTTGTTCAGGGTGCCCGAGAGGATCAGTGCGGCGAGCTGCTTGAGCACGGCGAAACCGGCCGCGCCGAGCAGGGCTCCGCGCAGCAGCACCCGCCACGGCTGCCTGGACCGGCCCAGCCCCCGCAGGATGACCAGGAAGACGACGACGTCGGTGAGCACGCTGACCGCCAGCCCGGCCAGCCAGATCGTGGCGGTGGCCACCGCCGACCCCGACAGGCCGAGCCATCCGGCCACGACCCCGCTGGCCTGGGTGGCGAAACCGGCGACCAGCGCCGAGGCCACCATCGTCGTGCCGACGGTCACGAGTGCGGCCAGGTCTCTCAGCTTGGCCAGGGCGAAGTTGAGCGGCGCCTCGGTCGTCATGGAGATCTCGCGCAGCGCGCCGCGCAGGGCGTCGATCGCGCCGAGCCCGGCGTAGAGGAGCCCGAGCAGGCCGATGATCCCGGCGCTGGTCCGGGAGTCGGCGATCTGCTTGATCGGCAGCTTGTCGGCGAGGCCGGGCAGGTACTGGTTGATCGCCGTCTGCAGGGCCTGGGTGGCTTCGGGCCTGGTGGAGAGGAAGTAGCCGAAGACCGCGAAGGCCAGCGCGATGATCGGGAAGAACGACAGGAAGGCGAAGTAGCTGACCGCTCCGGCGAGCCGGTCGCCGGACTGGATCTGGTAGCGCTGGAAGGTCCTGACCAGGTGATCGAGCCAGTGCCACCTGACCCGGGCCGTGCCGAGTGTCCTTCCGAACCGCTCACGGGCCGCTTGGATACGTTCCAGCACGCTTGTCACGT
The DNA here is from genome assembly GCF_051918885.1 of Streptosporangium sp. OZ121. Taxonomy (NCBI): domain Bacteria; kingdom Bacillati; phylum Actinomycetota; class Actinomycetes; order Streptosporangiales; family Streptosporangiaceae; genus Streptosporangium; species Streptosporangium sp. OZ121. The sequence continues at coordinate 20,443 of NZ_JBPXMC010000033.1, read as the reverse complement.
GCGCCCCCTACCCAATCACCGCCGTCCCGACCGTGGACGGCGGCGGAAAAGCAGCCGTGCGCGCACGGGGGGCCACGGAGCGGACGGGAGACCGCCGGAGCCCTACCGCGAAGGAGACTCCGGCCGTACGGGAGAACGTCGCGGCCCGGGCGGGAACCCCGCCCGGGCCGCGCGAAGGAGGATCACGGGGTGGGCAGGAACCCCACCCGGTCGCGCACCCTGGCCATGGTCTCGGCGGCCACCGCGCGGGCCCGGGTGGCCCCGACGGCGAGCATCCGGTCGAGCTCGGCCTCGTTGGCGAGCAGCTTCTCGGTGCGCTCGCGGATCGGGGTGAAGGTGTCGACCACGAGCTCGGCCACGTCCTTCTTGAACGTGCCGTACCCCTGCCCGGCGTAGCGGGCCTCCAGCTCGGGGATCGGGACGCCGCTCAGCGCGGACTGGATGCGCAGCAGGTTGGTGACGCCTGGCTTGTTCTCGTCGTCGGCGAGGACCTCGGAGCCGGTGTCGGTGACCGCGCGCATGATCTTCTTGCGGAGCGGCCCCGGCTGCTCCAGCAGGTCGATGATCCCTGTGGGCGAGGAGGAGGACTTCGACATCTTCGCCGTGGGCTCCTGGAGGTCGGTGATCTTCTCGACCCCCTTGACGATGTGCGGCTCCGGCAGCGTGAAGGTCTCGCCGAAGCGGTGGTTGAAGCGCTGCGCGAGGTCGCGGGTGAGCTCCAGGTGTTGCTTCTGGTCCGCGCCGACCGGAACCCGGTTGGCCTGGTAGAGCAGGATGTCGGCCGCCTGCAGGATCGGGTAGGTGAACAGCCCGACACTCGCCGAGCTCTCACCGGCCTTGGCCGCCTTGTCCTTGAACTGGGTCATCCGCCCGGCCTCGCCCATGCCGGTGAGGCAGATCAGCACCCAGGCAAGCTCGGTGTGCTCACGGACGTGGCTCTGCACGAAGACCGTGGAGAGCTCGGGGTCGAGACCGGCGGCGAAGAGCTGGGCCGCGGCGACCCTGGAACGCCTGCGCAGCACGTCCGGCTGGTAGTCCACGGTGATCGCGTGCAGATCGACGACGCAGTAGAAGGCGTCGTACCCCTCCTGCAGGGCGACGTACTGCCTGATGGCACCGAGGTAGTTTCCCAGGTGGAAGGAGTCTGCGGTGGGCTGGATTCCCGACAGGACACGAGGACTGGCCATAGCAGCCAATTCTGTCAGCTACCGGGAGTGGTTGGCGCGCCGATCACGGCACCTCGCCCACGGCCCCGCTCGCGGTCTCGCCGAAGAACCCCGATCACGGACCCCGCCCACGGCCTCCCCGAAGAACCCCGATCACGGCATCCCGCTCACACGGGGCGCTCCCCGTCAGCTCTCGGGCGCGGGCGGCGCCTCCGGCCGCGACGTGCTCCGTTTGATCCTCACCCGGGCGACCCTGCGCCCGTCCATCTCGGTGACCGTCAGGTCGAACCCCGGGATCTCCACCCGCTCCCCCAGCGCGGGAAGGTGGCCGAGCGCCCACATGACGAACCCCCCGAGGGTCTCGTACGGGCCGTCGGCCAGGCGGATCCCGCTCTCGGTCGCCACCTCGTCGAGGTTGGCCAGCCCGTCGAGCTCGACCTCCCCGGCGGGCAGCGCGACGTGCTCGTCCGCCACGTCGTGCTCGTCGCGGATGTCGCCGATCAGCTCCTCGACGAGATCCTCCAGGGTGACGATGCCCGCCGTGCCGCCGTACTCGTCGACCACGATCGCCAGGTGGTGGCCCTCCCTGCGCATCTCCGACAGCGTGGCCATCAGCCGCTTGCTGGTGGGGACCAGCTTGACCGGGCGGATCGGCACCAGCTCGCTGATCGGCTCGATGGACCCGGTCAGCACCGGGTCGAGCAGGTCGCGAATGTGGACGAAGCCCACGATGTCATCGTAGGAGTCACGGTAGACGGGAAAGCGGGAGTGCGGCATGGCCGCGGCCAGGACCGCCGCCTCGGCCAGCCGCGTGTCGGCGGACATGAACTCCACCTCGGTGCGCGGCAGCATCACCTCGCGAAGTTGCCGCTTGCCCGCCGCGAACACCTCCCCGATCAGGTGGCGCTCGTCGGCGGTGAGCTCCTGGTGGCCCACCACCATGTCGCGCAGCTCCTCGGTGGAGATCTCCTCGCGGTCCGCGTCGGGGTCGCCGCCGAGCAGCTTGACGACCCCGTCGGTGGACTTGGACAGCGCCCAGATGATCGGCCGCGACAGCGCGGCCATCCGGTCGAGGAACGGCGCGACCAGCAGGGAGATCCCCTCGGCGCGCTGCCTGGCGATCCGCTTGGGGGCCAGCTCGCCGAAGACCAGCGAGGCGTACGAGATCGCCAGCGTCACCAGCACCAGGGAGAGCGGGGCCGTCACGGCCTCCGGCACCCCCCAGCCGGTCACCACGGGGACGAGGTCCTGGGCGAGGGTGTCGGCGCCGAAGGCGGCCGAGAGCATCGTCGCCACGGTGACGCCGATCTGCACCGCGGACAGGAAACGGTTGGGGTCGCGGGCGAGCTTGGCCGCCCTCGCCCCCCTGCGACCCTGGGTGCTCAGCCGCGCGACCTGGCTCTCCCTGAGGGAGACCATGGCCATCTCGGCCGCGGCGAAGAACCCCCCGATCAGTACGAAGAGCATGACCAAGGCGATGTTCGCCAGGACGCTGTTCACGAGATCGTCTCCGTCATGGCGGTCGCCTGTTCCGGCGGTGGCCGATATTTGATGTACCAGCATATGCTGGCGATAGACTTACAAAAGTAAACAAGTACAAACATCATCAAACAGGAGGCTCCGTGAAGCTGCTCGTCACCGGAGGCGCCGGATACATCGGCGGGGTCGTGGCGGCGCAACTCGTCGAGGCGGGCCACGAGGTCACCGTGCTGGACGACCTCTCCACCGGCCACGCCGACGCGGTGCCGCCGGGTGCCCGCTTCGTCGAGGGGTCGATCACCGAGGCCGCCGGCCTGCTGCCCGGCACGGACGCCGTGCTCCACTTCGCGGCGAAGTCCCTGGTCGGCGAGTCCGTGGAGCGGCCCGGCCTCTACTGGACGCACAACCTCGGCGGCACCCTGGCCCTGCTCGACGCCATGCGGGGCGCCGGGGTGGGCCGGATCGTCTTCTCCTCCACCGCCGCGACGTACGGCGAGCCGGAGCGCTCCCCGATCGAGGAGACCGACCCGACCCGGCCGACCAACCCCTACGGCGCGTCCAAGCTCGCCGTCGACACCGCGCTGAGCGCGTTCGCCGGGCTGTACGGCCTGGCCGCGGTGAGCCTGCGCTACTTCAACGTGGGCGGCGCCTACACCGCCGGAGACGGCAGGGTCTACCGCGAACGTCACACCGTGGAGACCCACCTGATCCCTAACATCCTCGCCGTCGCGCTCGGCGGTCGCGAGTCGGTCAGCGTGTTCGGCACGGACTACCCCACTCCCGACGGCACATGCGTGCGCGACTACATCCACGTGGCCGACCTCGCCAGGGCCCACCTGCTGGCGCTGGACGCCTGCTCGCCGGGCGAACACAAGATCTACAACCTGGGCAACGGGACGGGCTTCTCGGTCCAGGAGGTGCTGTCGGTCTGCCGCGAGGTGACCGGCCACGAGATCCCCGCGGTCGTGCGCGAGCGCCGCGCCGGTGACCCGGCCGTGCTGGTGGCCTCGTCGGACAAGATCCAGCGCGAGCTCGGCTGGAAGCCCGAGCACCCGTCGGTCCGCGACGTCGTCGCCGACGCCTGGGCCGCCATGCTCGGCTGACACCACCCGCTCCGCTCCGCCGCCCCGGCCGCGCCACCGGTCTCGGAAACCTGCGACCGGGGCCGGGCGCGAACCGGCCGGCCGCGCCTACCCCAGGCTGAAGCGGGCCGTGTTGTCGGCCGGGCGGCGGTCGCCCAGCCGGAGGGAGTAGACGGTCGCCTCGGCCCGTGGCGCGTGCGCGCGGGCCACGAAGGCGAGCGTGAAGCTCACCCGCCGGCCCGCGCCGACCGTACGAAGCCTGCACCCGACGTAGGCGGGGTGGGAGTCGCACCGCGCGCCCCTCGCCGACACGAGACGCGCCCCGCCGGTGTCGAAGAGGACCCCGGCGTCGTGGACGCGCCGCGGCCCGCGGTTGCGCACCACGGCGGCCACCGTGACCAGGCGGCCCGCACGCGTCGCGCGCGACAGCCTGACGGCCAGGTCCGCACCCTCGTCCACCTCGGTGAGCGTCTCGGAGAAGTTGTCCGTCTCGTCGTCGTCCACGACCTCGGAAGAGAGCGTGGCGCTCGCCCTCAACGGGCCCCGCGCGTCGGACCCCACCATCCCGATGATCGTCACCCCGCCGGTCTGACCGGCCAGGACGTCCGTCGGCGAGGGGCAGATCACCTCTCCGGCCGCGGCGCCGGGAAGGCACTCGGCGACGTTGACGCCGACCACCGCCACCTTCTCGGGCAGTCGTACGGTGAGCAGCGGAAGCACCGCGTCGCCGGGACCGTCGTTGCGCACCTCGGCCCGGTAGGTCAGCGGCCGCCCGGGCTGCGCGCGCTTCGGGGAGACCGTCAGCCGCACCGACAGGTCGGCGCCGCCCCAGCCGTCGTCGTCGGGGGAGGCGAGCGCCCCCCGGGGGGTCGCCACGAGCGCGAGACAGATCATCCCGGCGACGATCCGCACCGCGGCGTACTCCCTGAACACCGATCCCCCGACCACAAGTGATCATTGAACGCCGGGTCGCGCCGCTCCGCGATGATCGACACGCCGCCTTTTCCTCCGTCTTCCCCCCGCCGCCCGCGCGGCGAGAGGGCCGGGGAGCCGCGAAAGACCGGGAGGCCGGGAGGTCGGGAGGGCCGGTTCCCGGGATCCCAGGAACCCGGGAACCCGAACGAGCCGGAACCCGGGAGGCCGGGAACGCGAAAGGGGCCCCGGCACTCCGGGGCCCCTTTCGCGTGGCGACCCAGATCAGAACGGCTCAGATCAAAACGGCTCGGATCAGGACGGCTCGGACCAGGATGGCTCAGATAAGACCGAGCTCGCGCACCGCGGCACGCTCCTCCTCCAGCTCGCGCACCGTGGCGTCGATGCGCTCGCGGGAGAAGGCGTCGATCTCCAGGCCCTGGATGATCTCCCACTTGCCGTCGCGCGAGGTGACCGGGAAGGACGAGATGAGCCCCTCCGGCACGCCGTACGAACCGTCGGAGGGAATCGCGGCCGAGGTCCAGGCGGTGCCGTTGACCCAGTCGAAGACGTGGTCGACCGCCGCGTTGGCGGCGGAGGCGGCCGAGGACGCGCCCCGGGCCTCGATGATCGCGGCGCCGCGCTTGGCGACGGTGGGGATGAAGGTGTCGCGCAGCCAGGCCTCGTCGACCAGCTCGGCGGCGATCTTGCCACCGACCTCGGCGTGGAAGAGGTCGGGGTACTGAGTGGCGGAGTGGTTGCCCCAGATCGTCATCTTCTTGATCTCGGTGACCGGTACCCGCAGTTTGGCGGCGAGCTGGGACAGCGCGCGGTTGTGGTCGAGGCGGGTCATCGCGGTGAAGCGCTCGGCCGGGACGTCCGGGGCGTGCTGCTGGGCGATGAGCGCGTTGGTGTTGGCCGGGTTGCCGACCGCCAGCACGCGGATGTCGTCGGCCGCGTTGTCGTTGATCGCCTTGCCCTGCGGGCCGAAGATGCCGCCGTTGGCCTGGAGGAGGTCGCCGCGCTCCATGCCCTTGCTCCGGGGACGGGCACCGACCAGCAGCGCGACGTTGGCGCCGTTGAAGGCCACGTTCGGGTCGTCGGTGATCTCGATGCCGCTCAGCAGCGGGAACGCGCAGTCGTCGAGCTCCATCGCGGTGCCCTCGGCGGCCTTCACGGCCTGCGGGATCTCCAGGAGGCTCAGCGTGACCGGGACGTCGGCGCCCAGCAACTGGCCCGAGGCGATGCGGAAAAGCAGCGCGTAGCCGATCTGACCGGCGGCGCCGGTGACGGTGACCTTTACGGGAGTCTGGGCCATGACCTTCCCCCACTCGAAGGATGAATTGTGACGCTCGGATGCTACCCGTCCACGGTGGACGGCCGTCCGGCGAGTGCCCCGATCCGCGCGCCGGGCGGCGGGACCGGCGGTCGACCGGCAGGGCGAGCAGGACGAACGCCCCTCGACGGCGAGGCACGGCCCTGGCACCCGGCCCCGTGCCAGGATCCCGGCGGAGGTCTCCGCGGGGGCCCTGGCACGGTCAGGTGCAGGCGGCCATGGTGGGGGCGTCGTTCTCCCTTCCCGGGAACTCGACCCTGGAGAAGTGCTTGTCGAGCAGCGTGCGGATCGTGCCGCTCCGGTAGAGGTCGGCGATCGCCCCCTTGACGGCCTCGCAGGTGCGCACGTCGCCCCTCTTGAGGGCCACCGCGTAGCGCTCGTCGGTGAGCTTCAGGCCGAGCAGCTTGTAGCGGATGCTCTCCCGGTTGGCGAAACCGGCCAGCAGCAGGTCGTCGCCCGGGATCGCGTCGACCTCGCCGGCCTGCAGCATGTTGACGCACTCGGAGTATGTCTCGGCGGCGACCAGCCTGAGCTGTTCGACCGCGCCCTGCAGGACGGCCACGGCCGCGCTGGAGGCCGGCTGGCACATCCGGCCGCCCTCCAGGCCTTTCAGGTCCACGATCGGCGAACCGTCCTTGACGAGGGCGTCGACGTGGGCGAGGTAGTACGGCCCGGCGAAGGTGACGTCGTCGGTGTCGTTGATCGAGTACGTCGCCAGGACGAGGTCGACGTCTCCGTCCGCCAGCAGTTTCGGCCGTTCGGGGCGGCCGGTGCCCCGGAAGGTGACACCGCTCGCCGGCACTCCCAGCGCCTTGGCGATCTCCAGGGCGAGATCGATCTCGAAGCCGCTCCACCTGCTCTGGTTCTGCAGGGCGATACCGGGCAGGAAGTCGCGCACACCGACGACGAGCCTGCCTGTTTTGGCGGCCTTGTCCACCACGGAGGTGAACGCGGCGGGGACGGGTTCCCCCGGCCCGCTCTCCGGATCGGCCCCCGGCCACCAGCGGACCGCGGCGGCCCCGCCGGCGATCAGCAGCAGCACGGCCACGGCGGCGGCGATCCAGCGCCCCCTGCGCGGGCGCGGCGGCGTTTCCGGGGCCCCGACGAGGGTCGTGGACGCCTGCCAGCTGGGCGGCGGCACCTCGCCCCCGTGCTCCGCGTACCCCGTGCCGTCGCCGTACGCGGGAGGCGGAGGGTGGTCCCAGTAGTCCGGCGACGAGGGGTGGCCGCGATGCACCGGTGAGCGGCGATCCGGAGAGAGCTGATCCGGGGGGCTCTGCCGCGGGAGGCGACGGTCCTCGGGGCGCGACTCGGGAAAGCGCTGGTCCGGGAAACGCTGGTCGGGGAAGCGCTGGTCGAGGAAGGACGGATGCTCCACGGGAGGAGGGGCGGGGGTGTGCGACGGCCCGCCGTGGGCGGCGGGTGCGCGACGCTCGCCCTGGCCCGGCCCGGTCTCCCGGTGAACCCCCTGGCCGCTCCGGCCGCTCTGATCGCCCCGCCCGGGGTGGGAGCCCTGGTCGTGGAGGAGGTGGGAGCCCTGGTCGTGGACGGGGTGGGAGCCCTGGTCGTGGACGGGGTGCCGGGCCTGGAATCCCGTGGACGGGAGGGGCAGCTCGCCCGAGACGCCGCCCGTCCGGGGCTTCGGGGTGCGCATGGGACTGGTGGCGTCGTTGTCGCGGCCCTGATCGCCGTCGTCGGCGTGTCCCCGGTCGCGACCCTGATCACGGCCCTGATCACGGTCCCGCTCCCGGCCCTGATCACGGTCCCGCTCCCGGAATCGGGATTCGTCGCGGGGCGGCTCGGGGACGGCGACCTTGGCACCCTGGGTGAGGATCGCGGGCGAGGCGTTCACCGTCTCCGGGTGGCCGAGCAGCCGGAGCAGGAGCTGGTCGGCCGAGGGGCGCGTGGCGGGCGACTTGGCCAGCGCCGAGCCGACCACGCCGCGCAACGGCTCCGGCAGCGTGCCGAGCTCGACCTCGTGGTTGAGGATGCGGTTGAGCACCACGGCGATCGAGCTCCCGGCGAAGATCGTCTCGCCGGTCGCGGCGAACGCGATGGTCGCCCCCCAGGCGAAGACGTCGGTGTGCGGTCCGACCTCGGAGCCGGAGATCTGCTCCGGCGCCATGTACGCGGGGGTGCCGATGGCCCGGCTGGTGATCGTGCCGGTGGAGTCGAGGATGCGGGCGATGCCGAAGTCGACGACCCTCGGGCCGTCGGCCGCGATGAGCACGTTGTCCGGCTTGAAGTCGCGGTGCACGATCGAGGCGTGGTGGATCGCGGTGAGCGCGGTGGCCGTGCCGATCGCCAGCCGCTGCAGCGGGGCGCCCTTGAGGGGGCCGTCGGTCTCCACGACCTCGCGCAGCGACCTGCCCTCGATGTACTCGCTCGCGATGTAGGGGGTGTCGCCTTCGAGGTCGGCGTCCATCACGCCCGCCGTGCAGAACGAGGCGACCCGCTGGGCCGCCCTCGCCTCCCTGGCGAACCGGGACCTGGCGACGGCGTCGCCGGAGAACTTCACGTGCAGCAGCTTGATCGCCGCCCGCTCCCCCGCGGCGTTGATCCCCAGGTAGACGATGCCCTGTCCGCCCTCGCCGACCCGCCCGACGACGCGGAACGGCCCGAGCTGGCGCGGCTCTCCCGCTTCCAGTGGCGCGATCTCCGGCATCATCGTCCCCACGGTCTCGTAATCTTCGACGTGGCAAACTTTACGGCGCCATGACCCGCCCTCTCCCCCTGTTATCCCGACGTGACCTCACATCTCTCATGACGACGACCCGCCTCCCGCCCGTATCGCGATGAAAAACGGCAGACGCCCTCACCCCCCAATCTCCGACATTCACCCCAATCTGGCGCTCCAGCCGCTTAGATCGCTACCGTTGTACGTCCCTCAGGCAAGCCGGAGCTAAAACTTCCATGCGCCGATATATCGGTTATCGCGAGTTCGTGCAGCGCGATCAGCGTTCCCTCGTCGGCACCGCCCTTCTCCTCACCGGCAGCCACGAGCAGGCCATCCGCCTCACCCTGCGCTCCTTCCACACCGTCGCCCTCTCCTGGCCGCCGCCGCTGTGGGAGAACCCCACCACGCACGCCCAGATCGCGCTCTACCGCCGCTTCCTCCAGCGGCCGAGCGCCGCCGGCCCGACGGCCCTGGTACGGATCCCACCCCGGCAGCGGCTCCTCGTGGTCGCCTGCCTGCACGACGGCAGGTCCCGCGCGGAGATGGCCTCCCTTCTCGGGCTCCCGGAGGAGACCGTGAAGTCGGAGATCGCCGCGGCGGTCGACACCCTCACCAAGGGCAGCGAGAGCCGTCTGATCACCAGGATGGCCACGGCCGCGGGTGAGGCCTCGGTCCCCGATCTCACCGTCCGGTCCATGCGCACGCTCAGGCGGCGTCGCGCCAGGGGTGCCCTCCTGGCCGTGGCGGCGGCGCTCGTGCCGGTCGGCCTGATCGCCGCCTTCGTCGTGTCCCAGCAGGGCGAGGTGTGGAACTCGGCGCTGGGCGAGCGCAGCCGGCCGCACGCCGCACAGGCCCAGGAGCCCGTACGAGCGGTCTCCAGCCCGGAACCGGGCGGCTCGGGGCCGGGCGGCGAGGAACCCGGCGCCGTCCCGGCACCGTGGCAGGCCCCGCGGACCTCCTCGGTGATCCGCTACGCGGTCCCCGGGCCGTGTCCCGACGCCCCCGTCGGGACACCTCCCGCGCGCGCCGGAGACGTCACCTGCGCGGGCTGGACGCTGACGATGGCCTCCGGCGGCCCCGAGAGCCCCGCTCCCGGCCTCGCCGGGTGCGAGGGCCGCGAACCCTGCGAGGCGACGCTGCGCGTCCCCGACGCCGCCCAGCGCCTCGCGCACGGCGACGGGGGGGAGCGTCCGCGGCTCGCCCCCGCCATCAGCCGCGACGGGCGCCGCATCGCCTACCTGAGCGCGGCGGAGCGACGGTACGTGGCCCACGACCTCGGCAGCGGCGTGAAGCGCTACCTGTCACCGGTCCTCGCCCCCGCCGACACCGAGAACGGCACGCTGGTGAGCGTCTCCGCCAACGGCCGCCACTTCACCGTCGCCCTCGGCGAGCGGCGGCTGCGGACCGACTTCACGACCGGCGCCCTGACATCTGTGCCCGCAGGACAGATGCCTCCGGCGCAGCGGATCGCCACCTGGCTCCAGAAGAGGTACGGGACCTGGGCCGACTCTCCCGGCGGAAGACACTCCGCCGCGGTCGTCGCCGGGAAGGGCGAGGACCTCCACAGCCTCCACGTCATCGACGCCGCGTCGCGACGGGTCTTCAGGCGGCTCCCGCTCCCCGAGACGAGGCGGCCCGCCACGGCCGAGGTCGTGGGCTGGCTGAGCAACCGCGAGGTGGTCGTGCGGATGAACGCCAAGGCCGGGGGCGGCCTTCTCGGCTTCTACCGGGTGGACGCCGTCACCGGGCGGTCGCACCGCGTGCCCGGCCTCCCGGCGGACGCCCCCCTCGTCCTGGGGGCCGTGGCGGCACCGTGACCGGCCGCCCGGCGCCGTGACGACGACCCGGAAGTGGCCGGGCCGCGGCCGGGCCGGGGCTCCACGAGCGCGGTGAGGGACCGCCCGCCTTCCGCGCGAGATCGCACCGCCCCGTCTTCGCGGCCCCGTCTTCGGTCACCGGCGCGCCATGGGGGCGTTTCCCGGCCGCGGCCCTCACCCCGGGACGTCCAACGGCGGATCGTCCGAGGAAACAGCCTCCGCCTGGCACGGCGAGTGCGGGCGGAGGCCGAATTCGACGGACGGCCTTACAGGCTCATCTTCTTCTTCAGGTTCTCGTCCAGGGCCGCCAGGAAGTCCTGGGTGGTCAGCCACTTGGCGTCGCCGCCGACCAGCAGGGCGAGGTCCTTGGTCATCTGGCCGCCCTCGACGGTCTCGACGCAGACCTGCTCCAGCTTGTCGGCGAAGTCGATCAGCGCGGGGGTGTTGTCGAGCTTGCCGCGGTGCTGCAGGCCCCGGGTCCACGCGAAGATCGAGGCGATCGGGTTCGTGGAGGTGGGGTTGCCCTTCTGGTGCTCGCGGTAGTGGCGGGTCACCGTGCCGTGGGCGGCCTCGGCCTCGACGGTCCGGCCGTCGGGGGTGAGCAGGACCGAGGTCATCAGGCCGAGCGAGCCGAAGCCCTGCGCGACGGTGTCGGACTGGACGTCGCCGTCGTAGTTCTTGGCGGCCCAGACGTATCCGCCCTCCCACTTGAGCGCCGCGGCGACCATGTCGTCGATGAGACGGTGCTCGTAGGTGATCCCGGCGGCGTCGAAGTCGGCCTTGAACTCGGTCTCGAAGACCTCCGCGAAGATGTCCTTGAAGCGGCCGTCGTAGACCTTCATGATCGTGTTCTTCGTGGAGAGGTAGACCGGGTAGCCGCGCGACAGGCCGTACCGCATGGAGGAGCGGGCGAAGTCGCGGATCGATTCGTCCAGGTTGTACATCGCCATCGCGACGCCGGGGCCGGGGAAGTCGTAGACGTCGAGCTCGATCGGCTCCGAGCCGTCCTTGGGGGTGTAGGTGAGGGTGAGGCTGCCCTCGCCGGGGATCTTCAGGTCGGTGGCGCGGTACTGGTCGCCGAACGCGTGACGGCCGATGATGATCGGCTTGGTCCAGCCGGGGACGAGCCTCGGCACGTTGGACATGATGATCGGCTCACGGAAGATGACACCGCCGAGGATGTTACGGATGGTCCCGTTCGGGGACTTCCACATCTTCTTGAGGCCGAACTCCTCCACCCGAGCCTCGTCAGGGGTGATCGTGGCGCACTTGACGCCGACGCCGTACTGCTTGATCGCGTTCGCGGCGTCGATCGTCACCTGGTCGTCGGTGGCGTCGCGGTGCTCGATCCCGAGGTCGTAGTACTTCAGGTCGACGTCGAGGTAGGGAAGGATCAGCTGGTCCTTGATGAACTGCCAGATGATCCGGGTCATCTCGTCGCCGTCAAGCTCGACGACGGGGCCCTCTACCTTGATCTTGGGCATGCGTGTGGTTCCCCTTCTGAACTAAATTGGCCAGACAGTCCTTTTTGAGGCTCACTGGCCGTTGAGGCTATCGGACGTGGTCGATCCCCTCGCGGCGCACCCGGTCATCCGACCCGTCACATCGGTATGTGGTCCTTGAACTCAAGGATGATCCCGGCCACCGCCAGCACGACGCCGAGACCTCCCAGCGTGACGACGTCGGTGGCCTTGCGGCGGACGGCGAGCCGCCCGCCCCCGGCCAGCCGGGCGAGCGCCCCCAGCATCATGACGGCGCCCATGGCGATTCCGCCCCAGTAGGGCAGGCCAAGCAGCACGGCGAGGACCAGCGCGACGAGCGCGCCGCCCACCACCAGGGGGTAGGCCCCCCAACGTTCCCTGTTCGCCTCGACCGCTCGCGCGTTCACCGGCCCACCACCCGCTCTCGCCCCTGACGTCGGCTCATCGCTCGGAGATCGGCTTCCACTTCTGGTCGCGCTCGCCGATGTACTCGCTGTCCGGGCGGATCAGCCGGTTGTCGGCGTGCTGCTCGATGACGTGTGCGGTCCATCCTGACATGCGGCTGACCGAGAAGACCGGAGTGAACAGATCCGTCGGGATGCCGAGATAGTGGTAGACGGTCGCCGCGTAGAAGTCGACGTTCGGGTAGAGGCCCTTCGTCTCGAAGACGACCTCCTCCATCTCCTTGGACATCCGGTAGTACGTGTCGTCGCCGGAGGCCTCGCCGAGTTCCTGCGACATCTTGCGCAGGTGCGTGGCGCGCGGGTCCTCGGTCTTGTAGACGCGGTGCCCGAAACCCATGATCTTCTCGCCTGCGGCGAGCCTGTCCCGGACGGCCTGGGCCACCGAACCCGCGTCGAGCGACTCCAGGGTGCGCATGACCTGCTCATTGGCACCGCCGTGCAGGGGGCCCTTGAGGGTGCCGATCGCCGCCACGACCGCCGAGTGCATGTCGGACAGGGTCGCGGCACAGACGCGGGCGGCGAACGTGGAGGCGTTCATCGTGTGGTCGGCGTGCAGGACCAGGCAGGCGTCGAAGATCTCGACCTCGCGCTCACCGGGGGTACGGCCGGTGATCTGGAGCAGGAAGTTCGCCGCCACGCTCAGCTCGGGGTCCGGATCGGGCACGGTGGCCCCGGTCCTGGCCGCGTGGTAGCGGGCCACGAGGATCGGCTGCTGCGCGGTCAGCCTGGCGGCCTTGCGCAGGTTCGCCTCGGGAGCGTTGGTGCCCTTGTCCGGATCGTCACCCCCGGCCAGCGAGACCAGCGTGCGCAGCGCCTCCATGGGGGCCTGCTTCTCCGCGATCTCCTGGATGTTGGCCTCGGCGAGCGTGCCGAGCGTGCGCCCTCGGACCAGTTCCTCACCGTACGTCAGCAGTTGCTCTCGCGTGGGGAGGGTGCCGTACTGGAGCAGGTGGGCGGTCTCTTCGAAGGTGGTGCGGCCGGCCAGATCGTGGATGTCGTAGCCACGATAGAAGAGGCGACCGGCCTGACCGTCGATGTCACTGAGCGCTGTGGACGCGGCTACGACATCGGCGAGACCTTTGGTGGGCTTGTCCGCCATGAGTGTTTCCTCCGCTTATCTGTGCCCGAAGTCTACCTGTGAGCAGCGGAAACCCTCCCGAGAGGTACAGACCAATTTCACGAAGGATTCTCCTTCTGGCAAAGGCGATTCCCCATCACCTCGTTTGGGTAAGCCGGAGCTGTAGGAATAGTTACGGCGGGCTACCTGGGGAGGAACTGCCGTGGAGGGGCCGTTCATACGCATCGAGGACACTGGCGAGGTGGTCCCGTTGCGCCCCGAGATCACGACGATCGGACGTGGCCGGGGAGTGGACATCCGGCTCACCGATCCGAGTGTTTCCCGGCTGCACGCGGAATTCGTCCGGCGCGGACCCTACCTGTACGTCGTTGACCTGGGCCTGTCCCGCAACGGCACTCGGGTCAACGGCCGGCCGATCGCCCGGAGGGTGCTTGACGACGGCGACGTGGTGTCCTTCGGCGCGGCACGAGGCAGGATCGGCGGAGTGCCTCGCGAGGACTTCGCACCGGAGGTCGAGCTCCGCCGCGCCGCGGCACCGGAGCTGACCAGGCGGGAGGTTGATGTCCTGACGTCGCTGTGCCGTCCGGCGCTGTCGGACGAGGCGTTCGTCGCACCGGCCACGGCCAGGGAGATAGCCGACGATCTGGTGGTGACGGAGGCGGCTGTCAAGCAGCATCTCCTGCGCCTCTACCAGAAGTTCCGCATCCCCGAGGGGACCAACCGGCGCACCAGGCTGGCGAACGAGGTCGTCGCCCTGGGGCTGGTCAGGCCCACCCCCGTGGTGCCGCCGCAGCGCGCGGCCGGTTCCCCGGAGCCTCAGACGGCGTCGTCCACCACCGCCAACCGCAGGGCCTCGTAGAGGACCGCGGGCCCCCGCGAGCGGGATCAGCCCCGCTCGCGGGCGCGCCGCTCGGCGGCCTCGACCACGTTGGTGAGCAGCATGGCCCGGGTCATCGGGCCCACGCCGCCGGGGTTGGGAGTGAGGAAGCCCGCGACGTCCTCGACGCCCGGGGCCACGTCACCGGCGATCTTCCCGTCGACCCGGGAGACGCCGACGTCGAGCACGGCGGCGCCCGGCTTCACCATCTCCGCGGTGATCAGGTGCGGCACCCCGGCCGCGGCGACGACGATGTCGGCGCGCCGGGTGTGGGCCGCGAGGTCCTGGGTGCCGGTGTGGCAGAGGGTGACGGTGGCGTTCTCCGAGCGGCGGGTCAGCAGCAGGCCGAGGGAGCGGCCCACGGTGATGCCGCGGCCGACCACGACGACCTCGGTCCCCTTGACCGGCACCCCGTACGCCTGCAGGAGCGTGACGATGCCGTACGGCGTGCAGGGCAGCGGCGCGTCGACCATGTGGACCAGGCGGCCCAGGTTGACCGGGTGGAGGCCGTCGGCGTCCTTCGCCGGGTCCATCCGCTCGATCAGCGCCTGCGTGTCGAGGTGGCGGGGCAGCGGGAGCTGGACGATGTAGCCGGTGCACTCGGCGGAGGCGTCGAGCTCGTCGACGACCGCCTCGACGTCGGCCTGGGTGGCACTTTCCGGCAGGTCCCTGCGGATGGAGGAGATGCCCACCTCCGCGCAGTCGCGGTGCTTGCCGGCCACGTAGATCTGGCTGCCGGGATCACCGCCCACCAGGACGGTGCCGAGCCCGGGGACGACGCCCCGCTCCCTCAGCGCGGCCACCCGCGCCGTGAGGTCTGCCTTGATCTTCGCCGCCGTGGCCTTGCCGTCGAGAATCCGCGCGCTCATGCGGACAACCCTCTCACGGGATCGGCGGGAGCGGCGGGCCCGCCGGGATCGGCCGCCCCTCTGAGATCAGCCGCGCTCCGCCTCCCTCGCTTCCCTTCGCTCGATGATCCTGCGGGTGAAGGGAATCCACTCCATGGCCCGCCCGCTGAGGTAGGCCGCGCCGAGCGCGATGATGATCATCATCCAGGGGCTGATCCAGAAACCATGCATGATCACGAAGGCGTACAGGGCGTGGTCGAGCAGGGGCATAGGGGAGCTCCACGACTGGGACGAAAGGGATGCTTCAGACTAACCGCAGGTCAAACCTTTTTCACCCAGGGAGTCCTGTCTAATCCGCCACTTTCTTATCTCCCGTGTGCGGCCGCCACAGCCGTACGGCGGCCGCACACCGGGAACGGGTCAGTGGAAGAAGTGACGGGTGCCGGTGAAGTAGAGGGTCACCCCGGCCGCCTCGGCCGCCGCGACGACCTCCTCGTCCCGGATCGAACCGCCCGGCTCCACGATCGCCCTCACTCCCGCGTCGATGAGGATCTGCGGGCCGTCGGCGAAGGGGAAGAACGCGTCGGAGGCCGCCACGGCCCCCGAGGCGCGCTCGCCCGCCCGGGAGACCGCGAGCCGCGCCGAGTCGACCCGGTTGACCTGGCCCATGCCGACGCCCACGCTCGCGCCGTCCGAGGCCAGCAGGATCGCGTTGGACTTCACCGAGCGGCACGCCTTCCAGGCGAAGGCGAGGTCGGCGAGGACCTCGGCGGAGGCGGCGGGCCCGGCCTTCAGCTCCCAGGCGGACGGGTCGTCGCCCGGGGCGTCGACCCGGTCGGCGGTCTGCACCAGCAGGCCGCCGTCGATCCGGCGGAACTCCGCCGGGTTGGACGGCCCCGCGGGGCAGGACAGCAGCCGGATGTTCTTCTTGGCGGTGAGCACCTCCAGCGCCTCCTCCGTGAAGGAGGGGGCCACCACGACCTCGGTGAACACCTCGGCGATCTGCCGCGCCAGCTCCCCGGTCACCTCCGCGTTGACCGCGATCACGCCGCCGTACGCCGAGACGGGGTCGCAGGCGTGTGCCTTGCGGTGCGCCTCGGCGACGTCGGCGCCGACCGCGATGCCGCACGGGTTCTGGTGCTTGATGATCGCCACGGCGGGCCCGTCGAAGTCCCAGGCTGCCCGCCAGGCGGCGTCGGCGTCGAGGTAGTTGTTGTAGGACATCTCCTTGCCGTGCAGCTGCTCGGCGTTGGCCAGGCCGTCCTTCTGCCCCGAGTACAGGGCGGCGCCCTGGTGCGGGTTCTCGCCGTAGCGCAGCGGCGCCCGCAGCTCCCAGGCCGCGCCCATGTAACGCGGCCACGCGCCGTCCTCGGCGGCGTAGACGCTCGCGAACCAGGAGGCCACCGCGGTGTCGTACGAGGCGGTGTGGGCGTACGCGGCGGCGGCCAGGCGGCGGCGCTCGACGAGGGTGAAGCCGCCCGCGGCGACCGCGGCGAGCACGTCGCCGTAGGAGGCGGGGTCGACCACGACCGCGGCGGTGCCGTGGTTCTTGGCACCGGCCCGGATCATGGCGGGGCCGCCGATGTCGATCTGCTCCACGCACTCGGCGTCGGAGGCGCCGGAGGCCACGGTCTCCTGGAACGGGTAGAGGTTGACCACCACCAGCTCGAACGCTTCGATCTCCAGCTCTTCGAGCTGCTTGACGTGGGACGGGTTGCCGCTGTCGGCCAGCAGCCCGGCGTGCACGCGCGGGTGCAGCGTCTTGACCCGGCCGTCGAGGCACTCGGGGAAGCCGGTCAGTGACTCGACAGGAGTGACGGGGACGCCGAAGGAGGCGATCTTCGCGGCGGTGCCCCCCGTGGAGACGATCTCCACGCCCGCGGCGTCGAGCCCGCGGGCCAGTTCCTCCAGCCCGCTCTTGTCATACACCGCGATCAACGCGCGCCGGATGGCGATGCGGGTCACTTCGTGCTCCTCCTGGTTGGTTCCGGTTTTCTCCGAGGCGCCCGGCTCATTCACCGGGTCGTCCGAATCGGACAGTCCTGCCGGTCACGGTCCAGCCCTCGCGGGCCATCCGGCCGACGGTGTCGACGAGCAGGTGACGCTCGACGGTCTTGATGCGCTCGTGCAGGGCCGCCTCGTCGTCGCCGTCCAGCACGGGCACGGCCTCCTGGGCGATGATCGGCCCGGTGTCGACACCCGCGTCGGCGAGCATCACGGTGCAGCCGGTGACGCGCACGCCGTACGCGAGCGCGTCGCGGACGCCGTGCGCGCCGGGGAAGGAGGGCAGCAGGGCGGGGTGGGTGTTGAGGACCGGGAAGGCCTCCAGCGTCGGCGCGCCGAGGATCTTCATGAACCCCGCGCAGACCACGAGATCCGGCCGGTGCTCGGCGATGCGGGCGGCGAGCCTGTCGTCCCACTCCTCGCGGGTGGGGTGGTCGGCGAGCCTCTCCACGAAGGTCGGCACCCCCGCGCGCTGCGCGCGGGCCAGGCCCTCGACACCGGCGCGGTCGGCACCCACGGCCACGATCCGGGCACCGTAGGTTTCGTCTGCCACAGCGTCCAGCAGGGCCTGTAGGTTGGTTCCAGAACCGGACACGAGAACCACAAGCCGAACGGCCTGGGATGACACCGACGCACTCCATTCGGACGGGGACTCACGCCGCTGCAAGGGTATCGGCCTGTCCGTACGAACGATGCAAGGAGGTCAGGTGACACTACCGGTCGAGGTCCGGCCCGCTGAGAGCGCCGGTCGGAGGGCGCTGTGGCTCGCGGTCGCCGCGGCGGTGATGACGCTGGTGCTCCCCCTCGCGGGAATCGTCATGGCGATCTTCGCCCTCATCACCTCGATCCGCGCGATCCGGACGCTCCGCGCCATCCCCAAGCCGGCCGGCACCGCCGTGGTGGGCGTCGTGCTGTCGGCCGGGGCGTTGCTGATCTCGATCGCGGTGACGGCGCTGCAGTTCTACTTCGGTGACGAGCTGGCCGCCTACACCGAGTGCGGCAGGGGCGCGGGCACCATCGCGTCGCAGAACGAGTGCGTGGAGCAGCTCGAACGGGCCATGGAGCAGAAGATGCCCTTCCTCCAGCCGGGCCAGGTGCAGTTCCCCTTCCCGCCCTGACCGGCCCCTCCCCTCCCCTCCCCGCCATGACCGGCCGCCGGTGGCGATGTCACAGCCTCGGGTGCGCGGAACGCAGAGGCCCGGTTCTCAGTCGCGGTCCCAGGCGTAGGGGTCGACGTAGATGACGTGGCCGCCCTTGTCGTCGGTCTCGTCGACGATGTCGCGCCGGGGCGGGCGCGGCGGGTCGGGGCGGCGGGCCTTCTGCGAGCTCTCCGCCGCGGCCGAGGCGTGCTCGTCCTCCCAGTCGTCCCTGATGACCGGGATCGGCTGGGTGTCGCACTCCGTGGCGTCCAGCCAGTAGCCGGGGAGCTTCTGGAGCTCCTCCGGCTCGGCGAAGCCGACCTTGCCGGCCGCCGAGGCCGCCGCCTTGGCGATCTTGACACCCGCCTTGCGCACCGGCGCGGTGGCCGTGCCGACCTTGGCCGCCGCCTTGGTGACGGCCGTGTTGTGTCCACGGAAGATCAGCCACCAGTTGGCCAGCCCGGCGGAGATCCCCGCCGCGACACCCACCTCCAGGGTCACCGAGAGCATCACCTCCCACCCCGCGGGGCCCAGCGCGGACAGCCGCGCGCCGCCGAGCGAGCCGCCGGAGAGCGCCGCGAGCAGGCCCGCCGTCGCCCCGGTCGCCAGCCCGCAGACGAACCCCCACAGCGGCGCCCCCTCGTACGAGGGGGAGGGCGAGATCCGGACGACCAGGATGCCCGCCACGGCCCCCGCCACGAACGGCACCGCGATCACGATCATCACCCAGGCCGGGGTCGGGCCCGCCTCGGGCAGCGCGCCCAGGATCGGCAGGCTCGGCACCGTGCCCAGCTGCACGCCCGTCGGCGCGACCAGCGTGCCGGTGCCGACCGCGAAACCGGGACCCGCGATGTAGGCCAGCCCCCAGATGACGGCGTTGAGCAGGTAGAGCCCCTGGACCAGCAGGAGCAGCATCCCGCCGACGAACCCCGGTGCCAGGATCCCGGACAGCTCCTGGACCTGCCCGAAGTTGACCACGACGGCCCCGAGCACCATGACGGCACCCGCCATGAGCATGATCGCCAGTGCGGCGGACGTCCCGACCACGACCGAGCGCAGCCGCTCGGGCAGCAGGCGCAGCATCGACCGCCAGGGCCCGATCGTCCTGGCGACGGCCACGGAGCCCGCGATGAAGGCCAGCGCCAGATGGCTGACCAGCACGTCGCCGAGGAAGGGCTGGGTGATCTCGTTCCTGGTGACCAGCGCGATCAGCCCGGCCAGCAGCGCGTACGGCGCCGCCAGCGAGATGCCCGCCTGCGCGATCAGGACCAGCTGCGCCCTGCGGCGGGCGTTGGACACCTCCTTCGGGGTGTTCTTGGGCAGCCGGGCGGGCAGCCGGAGCCGCAGGTCCGCGTCGCGGGCCATCCACATCCCGGCGCGGTACAGCAGGAAGGCGGGCAGGACCGTCAGCCCGAGCGGGAGCAGCCCCACCGAGCCGCCGGGTATCGCGAAGCCCGCGTGGTGCGCGGCCAGCCAGAGCTGCGACGCGGTGCGGAACACCGCGGGCAGGCCCGCGCCGAGCGCGCCGCGGGGGGCGGCGATCCAGCCGACCAGGGTGAGCGTGGTGAGCACCGCCAGCCCCACGCCGAGGGTCCACGCGGCGGCGAGCATCCCGGAGACGGGAAGCGGCCGGCGGACGTCATCGTCGTCACCCGTGAGGCCGGGCAGGGGGATACGGCTGAGGACGTTGCGGGGAGCCGTCCGTAGCTGATCGAAAAGGGCCGTCACAGTAGTCGATGGTCTCAGGATCTTCGGTGCGGAAGGGACTCCCGCGCCCGCGTGTCGCGCACCGTGTGACAGG
The DNA here is from genome assembly GCF_051918885.1 of Streptosporangium sp. OZ121. NCBI lineage: Bacteria > Bacillati > Actinomycetota > Actinomycetes > Streptosporangiales > Streptosporangiaceae > Streptosporangium > Streptosporangium sp. OZ121. Next base: position 282 of record NZ_JBPXMC010000033.1, on the reverse strand, counting down.
AGTCCCCTGTGGTATCCGGGCCGCGCCGGAACGGGAACCGCTCGCGTCCCCTCCCCGGAGAAGGACATGCGACCATCGGACGACCACCGGTGGGAAACCGCGACGGCGCGTCACCCCGGAGCGTGCTCCGGGGTGACGCGCCGCGTTCGCCCGTTCCCGGGGCCATGGCCCCGGCGCCGTGCGCTAGAGCGACTTGACGACCTCGCGCATCAGGCGGGCGGTCTCGCTCGGGGTCCTGCCGACGCGGACGCCGACCTTCTCCAGGGCGTCCTTCTTGGCCTG
>NZ_JBPXMC010000032.1:0-97427 GCF_051918885.1 Streptosporangium sp. OZ121 | reverse complement strand
GTACGTCGCCACCCGCGACTGGCGCGCCGGGACCGTGCTCCTCGGCTACGCCGCCGGCTGGCTCCCCTGGTTCTACTGGGCGATCGCCGACAACCGGACCATGTTCCTGTTCTACGCGATCCCCATGGTCCCCTTCATGATCCTGGCGATCGTGCTCGCGGCCGGGCTGATCATCGGCCCGGCGAGCGCCCCGCAGGGACGCCGGATCGTCGGCGCCGCGGTCGTGGGAGCCTTCGCCCTGCTCGCGCTCGTCAACTTCTGGTGGCTCTACCCGGTGCTCACCGCCGAGATCGTCCCGTACGCCGAGTGGAGTTCACGAATGCTTTTCAAGAAGGGCTGGATCTGAGCGTCCGCATATGAGCCACTTAGAAGACATTTCTTAGGGTAGGCACCGTGCAGGATCCATTACGTCACGTCCATCGTCAGAGCAGGCCCGCATACGGCAGACTTCGAAGCATGCCTGCACCGGACGTGGCCGCCCTCCTGTCGGAGCTGGAGCGTTCCGAGCCAGCCTCCGCCGAGCACGCCCGTAGCGCGATCGACTGGCTGACCGGCGGCGAGCCACTGGAAACGATCACCGAGCTCAACGTGTGCGAGTTCCTCTGGTACACCCTGCCCTCCAAGGTCACCGGAGACCGCCCGGCGATCGCCCGCGCGCTGGGCCGGTTGCTGCGGCTGGGCGGCCTCGAGCGCTACGCCGCCCTGTGCTCGTCGGCCACGACGACCCAGATCCTGCGCACCTACGCCCGGCTGGGCGAGGACGCGGGAATGGCCGCGTACCAGACCGCCCTGGACGCGACGGGCGTGCTCCCGCCCGACGTCCCCGAGCTGCGGTGGAGCTCGATCATGGGCCCCGAGGAGCTGGGCGCGCACGGCGCCTGCTCGGCCGCGCTGGAGCTGGCCATCGTCTCCGGTGAGCTCGTCCCCGGCCCCGAGGAGCGGCGGAAGCTCACCAGCCACTGGCTCACCACGCCCCGTCCCGAGCTGGGCGGCGACAACTGGCTGCACCGGGTCCAGGGCGAGCGGCTCAACCGCTGGGTCCTCGGCCGGGGCACCGCCTGGCGCGAGCTCGCCCAGCCCTTCGAGGTGCGGCTGCACGCGCCCATCCCCGCGCCGGACGAGGACCACCTGGGAGCGCTGCGCTGGCTGCTGACCGTGGGCCGCCGCCCCGGAGGCGTCCCGCTGACCCAGCGGCACAATCTCGCCCGTTCCGTGCTCGCCGAGAGCACCTGGAGCGGCGCGGAGCTGGCGGCCGTCCGCGAGGTGGCCCAGGACCAGATGGGCGCGCTGCGCCAGACCGGCAGGCGCCTGGTGACCACCCCGGCCGGCGAGCGCCTGCTCGCCGACGCCGACCTGCTCTGGGAGACCGCGGCCGCCGCCCTGCTCGCCCCCGCGTCGGGGGAGAACGGCTTCCGCGCCTCGGCCAGGGAGGTGGCGCTGATGCTGCTCGCCGACGGCGCCCCCGCCGACCGCGACCACGTCACCGCCGTGATCGACTGCGCGGAGTGGCAGACCGTGGAGGTCGACGCCTCGCTCACCGAGCTGGGCAGGCGCCTGGACGCCTTCGGCCTCCGTGTCGACGGCCGCCTCACCCCGGCGGGCCGCTCCGCCGCCCTGGCCGCCCTGCGCAGCCACGCCCTGCGGCCCCGCCAGTACGTCAACATGCCCTGACGGCACCATCCGTCACTCCTTCCGCCCCTCCCGCCCCCCGGTGCTTCGAACCGTGCGGTGACCAGGGAAAAGTAGGGTGACGGAAGCCGACTATCTCTCTCTGGAAAGGGCAGTGGCCGCTGGTGCCCGAGCCCATCTCCGCTGACCGCGCCACAGCGGCGGCAGCGTCCCCGCCCGCCCCCGGCGTTCCGCCCGCGGAGGCGTCCGCACCGACCTCATCGACCTCATCGACCTCACCGGTCTCACCGACCTCACCGGCCGGAACCGCAGAGCCCCTCACCTCAGCCGGACCGGCCGCGCCCGCCCCGTCGACCGGACCGGCCGGGTCAGACGCCTCGGCCGCATCGGCCGGGTCCGCCACCTCGACCGCACCGGCCGCCGAGCCCGCGGCCCCCGCGGCGCCCGAGCCGATCCTGACCTCCGCGGGCCCCCTGGTCCTGCCGCCCACCCCGCCCGCGGACCCCGGCGGCCCCGCGAGCGGGGCCGTACCCGCGAGCGGGGCCACCGCGTCCTCCGGCGCGGCCCCGCCCTCGGGTGTGACTCCGCCCTCGGCTGTGGCGCCGAACCTTCCGTTCGGCCGTCCAGGACGCTCGATGAGCAACAACCCCTTCGTGTTCGGCTTCACCGCCGCTCTGGGCGTGCTCACCGCCTGGTGGCTGGTGCAGGCCGTCGCGAGCGCGAGCTCGGTGCTGATCCTCATCGTCGTCTCGCTCTTCCTGGCCATCGGCCTGAACCCGGCCGTCGAGTTCCTCCAGCGGCGCAACGTCCCGCGCGCGATCGCCATCACCATCGTCTTCCTGGGCGTCATCCTCGTCTTCGTCGTCTTCGGCCTGGCCGTGGTCCCCCCGCTGACCACGCAGTCCTCCCAGTTCGTCGACCAGCTCCCGCAGTACGTCCAGGAGCTGCAGAACAACCCGGTGATCCGCGACCTGGACCAGCGCTTCCAGCTGCTGGAGAAGCTCCAGACGTACGTGACGAGCGGCGACTTCGGCACCCAGATGTTCGGCGGCGTGCTCGGCATCGGGACGGTCCTCATCGGGGCGGTCTTCAACTCGCTGACGGTGCTGGTGCTGACCCTCTACTTCCTGGGCTCGCTGAAGTCGCTCAAGCGGATGGCCTACCGCCTCGTCCCCCGGACCCGCCGGACCCGCGCGACCCTGCTCGGCGACCAGATCATCGACAGCATCGGCGGCTACGTCGCCGGGAACCTGATCATCTCGCTCATCGCCGGCGTGACGACCTTCATCTTCCTGAGCATCATGCAGGTCCCGTACGCCCTGGCGCTCGCCCTGATCGTGGCGCTCACCGACCTCATCCCCCTGGTCGGCGCCTTCATCGGCGCGGGGGTCGCCTCCCTGGTGGGGTTCTTCGTCTCCCCGACCGTCGGCATCGTCTGCCTCGTCTTCTTCACGATCTACCAGCAGATCGAGAACTACTGGATCGCCCCGGCCGTGATGAAAAGCTCGGTCGACGTGCCGCCGCTCGCCACGATCGTCGGCGCCCTGCTGGGTGGCGCGCTGCTCGGCGTGGTGGGCGCGCTGCTGGGCATCCCGATGGCCGCGGCCATCCTGCTCATCCTGCGGGAGGTGGTCCTGCCCCGGCAGGAACGCGCCTGACCGGCGCGAGACAGGAGATCGTGCCGGGCTTCTCGGCACACCCATACGTACATAACGACACAAAAAGATTTTTTCGCCGCTTCGCCGCAAAAGTACAGAGATCGCTACAACATGCGGTAAAAGATCACTTGTACTTACTGCCTCCCCTTGGGGTACACGTGAAGAAGCATCTCCGACTCCTCGCGGCCCAGCTGCTCGCTGCGGTCCTCGTCCTTACCGCCTTCTCGGGCCCGGCCGGCGCGGCCACCTCCGACGCCGACCCCCAGCTCGCCGCCGAGTGGCAGGCCGCCTGGGACACCCACAAGTTCTACGAGAACATTCCCCCCCTCCCGGAATCGGGGCGGAGCCGGGCGCAGGAGAGCATCTCCATCACGATCGACGCCCCCGTCAGCCGCGTGTTCCCGGCGTACTCGAACATCAACAACCACCTCGGCATGCACTCGTTCCTGAAGCGGGTCGTCACCCACAAGGACTGCTTCCGGAACGGTGAGCGCCACGTCAACTTCACCGCGGTCGAGGAGATCCCCTACGAGGGCTCGATCGTCGTCAGCAACACGCACGCGCAGCAGCGCATCGACTACGCGACCCTCTCCTACGAGACCGACACCTGGTCGCTGCCCGGCGTCGTCACGCACCAGAAGATCGTCTTCAAGAAGCTGTCCTCCGGGAAGACCCAGGTCACCGAGTACCTCACCTTCGACGCGGACACCGCGCTGATCGACTTCGTCGTCGCGGGCGGCGTCTCCTCCCACCAGGCGACGCAGGCGGGCCTGAAGCAGGCCATCGAGAACGGCGACATCTGACCCACTCCCGGTCGGGGCCCGCTCTCCACGCGCGCCCCGACCGGCCCTCATCCCTTTCCCCCGGGACCTCACAGGGGACGTGATGCGACCGGCCGAGCATCCACTTGAGCATCAACCGCCGGGTTTGACCTTGCCGTAGCGTCAACGTTTCTAATGAGGGCATGCGGATCGGCGAGCTCGCCGCGCTGGTCGGGGTGTCCGCCCGGACCGTGCGCCACTACCACCACCTGGACCTCCTCCCCGAGCCCGTGCGCCTGGCCAACGGCTACCGGGAGTACGGGCTGCGCGACGCGGTCGTCCTGGCCCGGGTGCGACGGCTGGCCGAACTCGGCCTGTCGCTGGACGAGATCCGCGACGTGCTCGCCGACGACCGGGGCAAGGAACTGCGCGAGGTGCTCCAGGAGCTGGACGCGGACCTGGCCAGGCAGCAGGAGGCGATCGGCGCCAGGCGGGACCGGCTGGCCGCGCTGCTGGCGGAGGCGGACCCGCACCCCGACTCGATGGTCTCCCCCGACATGGCCGCGGTGCTCCGCGACCTTCCCGCCACGGGTTCGAGGTTCGCCGAGATCGACCGCGAGCTGCTCGCGCTGGTGGACACCGTGGCCGACCCGTCCGGCCGGGCGCAGCTGCTCGACCTGATGCGCCCGCTCACCGAGCCCGACGCGCTCGCGCGGGGACACGACCTCTACCGGCGGCTGGACGAGCTCGCGGACGCGGATCCCGGCGATCCCCGCGTCGCCGCGCTCGCCGCCGACCTCGTCGCCCACATCCCCGCCGAGATGGCCTCGGTGATGGTCGCGAACCTGGATCCGGCCCCCGGCCCCTCGCGCCCGCCCGGTTCCGGCCCGGCGGAGAGGCCGGACGGCGGGCGGTGGCTGGAGACGATGTACGCCGAGGTGTCCCCCGCCCAGGCCGAGGTGTTCCAGCTGGTCATGACGACACTCAAGGAGAGAACCTGATGCTTGGGGCCGCCCGTGCCGCGCTGTTCGCCGTCATCCCCATGGAGCTGCTGCTCGTGGTCCTGCTCGTGTCGGGGGTGCCGCTGCCCGGCCCGGTGATCGTGGTGGCGGAGCTGGCCGTCGCGTCGGTGCTCGTCCTGGAGGCGGTGACCGCGTACCGGCTGTTCAGGGCCGAGCGCCGGGGCGGCGCCGACCGGCGGGCGGCGCTCGTGGCGACCTTCCACCTCCTGGTTCCCGTGCAGGTGCGCAGGCTCGTGGGATTCGAGCTGAAGGGCCTGGTGAGCATCGCCCTGTGGATCGCGCGCCGCCGCGACGGCGTGCCGCCCGGCGCCGTCGCCGCGCCGTACTCGCGGGAGCAGTCGTCGATCCTGCTGGTGCTGCTGTTCGTGATGGTCGTGGAGACGGTGGGGATCGATCTGCTGCTGAAGGCGCTCGACGTGCCGTACGGGGTGCGCCTCGCCGTGCTGGTGGCCGACCTCTACGGGATCGTGTACGTGTTCATGGTCGGCGCGGCCGGCGTCACCCGGCCCCACGTCGTGACTCCCGGGGAACTGCGCATCCGCTCCGGTGTGTACTTCGACCTGCGCGTCCCCCGCGATCTGATCTCCTCGGTACGGCTGTCGCGCGCCTACGACGAGAGCGGCATGATCACCCTGACGGGCTCGCGGCTCAGCGTGGTGGTGTCCTCCCAGACCAACGTGGTCGTCGAGCTGACCGAGCCGGTCACCGTGGTCCGCCCCCTCGGCGGCCGCGCCGAGGCCACCACGATCCGTCTCTTCACCGACACCCCCGACGCCCTGCTCGACGCCCTGCGGTCCTCCCCGCGCCACAGCGCACCCTGACGCCCCGGAACCGCCGGCGCCCGTGGCCGGACCCGGCCGGAGCTCACGACCGGGTCCGGCCGGGTGTCACGACCAGGCGCCGGTGGCGGCGATCCGGGCCGCGTAGTCCTCGAACGCGACCGGGGGGCGGCCGAGCACCCGCTGGACCCCGTCGGCGGGCTCGGCGGTGTGACCGGCGCGGTGCAGGGCGAACAGGGCGTTCAGCGCACTGACCGCCGCCTCCGGGTACCCCTGGGCGAGCAGCTCGGCCCGGTAGGCCTCCGGGGTCAGCTCGACGTACTCGATGGACCGGCCCGCGGCCCGCGCGATGACCTCGACGGCCGCGCCGAAGGTCAGCCCGCGCGGCCCCGACAGGTCGTACGTCCGCCCCGCGTGCCCGTCTCCCGTCAGCGCCGCCACGGCGACCGCGGCGACGTCGTCGACGTCGACGAACGGCTCGGGCACGTCGCCGATCGGCAACGCCAGCCGCCCGGCCCGCAGCGGCGCGTGCCACAGGTCCTCGTCGAAGTTCTGGTTGAAGTTGTTCGGCCGCAGGATCGTCCACTCCGCCCCCGAGTCGCGCACTGCCCGCTCCGCGGCGGCCATGCCCTGCCCGAAGTCCTCGCCGACCAGGTCCATGCCCCGGCCGGACAGCACCACGAAGCGCCTGACGTCCGCGGCCCGCTTGACGAAGTCGTGGACCGGGGCGGGGTCGTCTGGCGCCACCAGATATACCGCTTCGGCGCCTCGCAGCGCGTTCTCCCAGGTGGCGGGCTCCGACCAGTCGAACCGCACCTCGCTGGAACGGGACGCGGGCCGTACCCGCTCTCCCTCCGCGCGCAGCCGCCGCACCACCCTGCGACCGGTCTTGCCCGTCGCGCCCAGAATCAGGATCTCTCTCATGTCACAGAGCCAACCGCGCGGGGAGCCGGCCGCCCATGGCCGGGCGTACGCCGCACCTGTCCGATCGTCCCGCTGTCGCGGTACCCCGGACGTACGCCGCGCCTGCCCGATCATCCGGTTATCGTGAGCGGCATGGACCCGTACGACGACCTGTTGCGGGGGATACGCGGCGAGGGGGCCGTCTTCGGCGCGTCGGTGCTGTCGCCGCCGTGGGCGCTCAGGTTCGCCGACGGTCCCTCACTGACGCTCGTCGCCCCCCTGCGCGGCGAGGGATGGATCGTCCAGGGGGACGACGCCCGGCGGGTAGGGCTGGGCGAGGCGGCGATCGTGCGCGGGCCGGAGCCCTTCGTGTTCGCGGACACCGCCACACCGCGTCCGGCGCGGGACGTCCGCTGTGACGGCGCCGTCGCCGGCGACCTGACCGGTCACACCATCCTGCTGGCCGGGTCGTACCGGGTCAACGGCGAGGTCGCCCGCCGCCTGGTCCGGGTGCTGCCCCCCGTGCTCGTCGTACCGGACGACCACGACTGCGTCACCATGGCCCCCTACCTCGAGGCGCAGCTCCTCTCCGGCCGCCCGGGGCACCAGATCGTGCTGGACCGGCTGCTCGACTGGCTGCTGGTGTGCACGCTGCGCGACTGGTTCGACCGGCCGGAGGCGGTCAGTCCCGGCTGGTACGCCGCCCTGAGCGACGACGTGGCCGGACCGGCCCTGCGCGCCATCCACGACGACCCGTCCAGGCCGTGGACGCTCGCCTCCCTCGCGACCGCCGCGAGCGTCTCGCGCACCACTCTGGCCAGGCGGTTCACCGAGCTCGTGGGCGAGCCGCCGATGACGTACCTGACGGAGTGGCGGATGGCGCTCGCCGCCGACATGCTGGCCGAGCCCGCCGCGACGGTCGCCACGGTGGCGCGCAGGGTGGGCTACTCCGACGCGTTCGGCTTCAGCTCGGCGTTCAAACGCGTCCTGGGCGTGAGCCCGAGCGCCTACCGCGACGGCGCCGACACCGGCGACACCGGCTGAGCAGCGCCCTGGCCGCCTGAGCGACACCCCCCGGGGGAAACGGCCGTCCCCGCCCCGCGAACGCTCGGGCCCGGCGCGTCCGATGACCGCTTCGCCGCCCGCGCGGGTCGGTTCCCGCCTTCGCGGTGTTTCTGTCGGTGTGCGGCGCTAGGTTCCCGATTCATGATCGACCGTTCAGCGGCCGGCAGGGCCGCATGGGAGCAGTGCAGCAGGGTGCGGGTGGTGCCACCCGTCCAGCCCCGCAAGCTGGCGAAGGTCCCCTTCGTCGAGCTGGCGGACGGACGGCTGCAGGGTGTCGTGTCGAGCGGCTCGGACATCAGCCGCGTCTACGTCTCCTCCATCGCCGCGGGCACCCACGCCTACAACTGCAGTACCAACAACAACCGCCCGTGCGGCGGCCTGTACGGCTCGCCGTGCAAGCATCTGCGGGCCCTCGCCACCGAGGCCGTCCTGCAGTACGGCGCCGACCGGGTGGCCCGCTACCTGCGGGCGGAGGTCTCCGAGGGAGCCGAGCTGATCGACTGCCTGCGGGGCGGCCACGAGCCCGCCCCGGCGGCCATGGTGTTCAGCCGCTTCCTTCGCCATCTGGCCTACCTGGAGCTGCCCGACACCACCGCGCCGATCCCCGAGCTCCACTGGTTCCCGGCCACGTCCCCGACCACGGGGGTGGTGCGCTGATGCTCCCCGTGCAGCTGACCGAGCTGCTCGACGGCGACCCGGCGGGCCTCGGGGAGGCACTGGACCTGGTGACCGGCCTCGACGAGGCCCTGGTGCACGGGCTGGCCCGGCTCGCCGAGGAACGCGCCGCCGCGCTGACCGCGCTCGCCGACGCCTTCGCGCTCACCCCGCTGGGCGAGGGGCTCGCGGAGGCCACGGCCAAGATCACCGCAGGCTCGATCACCGAGGAGTCGCTGACGACGCTGGCCGGCGGCCGGGCCGCGCTGCTCGGCGCCGTGCACGACGCCCTGCTCGCCGACCTGGACGGGGCGCTGGGGCGCGAACGCGGCACGTGGCAGGCCGCGCCCGACGCCGGGACGGACTCCGGAAACCTGCTCGGCGCCGCCCGGTCCTGGCTGTGCGAGCTGGCCATCACCGGCTGGCGCGGTGTCGACCACGGTCTCGTCTCCGCCGCCGACCAGGTCATCGAGGCGCTGCTGGCCGTGCCGGGGCAGCGCAGGCCGGCGGTGCTGCTCGACGGCCTCGCGGCCGAGCTGCGCGCCTCCAGCCCGGTCGGCACGATGGAGCGGCTGCCGGTACGGCGCTGGGCCGACCTGTGGACCCGGGCCCTCCTCCTGACCGGCACGGGCGGCCGGACCGGCGAGTCCGCTCCGGCCGGCCGTCCGCAGGAACTGTCGGGACGGCTGCTGATCCTCGGCGTCGACGTGCACGAGCACTCCACCGCCGTCCAGGCGCAGGTGCACGGGGTGCTGGAACCCGCCGGCGGCGGGCAGGCCCGGCTGGTGCGCGCCACCGTCGCCGCCGCCAAGGTGGACACCATCGTCGGCCCCGCCGTGTGGAAGCTGCTGCACCGCCACCCCCTGCTGCTGGGCGCGCTGGCCGGACGGCGCAGCCTGGAGATCACCGACATGCCGGTGCTGGCAGGCGGCGACCTGCTGTGGGACGACGGCCGGGCGCGGGCCGGAGAACCGGCCGACCCCTTCGCCGTGGCCAGGCTCCGGCTCGCCGGCGTGCTCGCGCCCGCCGTACCGCCCCTCGACCGCCATCCGGTGCGCATCGCCGAGCCCGTGCTGGTGGAGGGCTACAAGGTCACCGCGGACGGCTCGTTCGACCTGGGCGGCGCCGTGCTCGCCGTCGACACCGGCCTGCTGCCCGCCTGCGGACCGCTCACCCCGAAGCTGGTGGCGGGCTCCTCGGCGTGCATCGGGCTGGTCCGCTGGGACGACGGCCGCTGGCTGCTGCAGCCGCTGGCCGTCCAGACCAAGGTCAAGCGCGAGACGCTCGACGTGCACACCGGCGACTGGGCGCTGGGACCCACCGACCCCAAGGCGGTGAAGGCCGAGGCCAGGACCGGAGACGCGGTCGCCATCCTGCGCGAGCGGGCCGGACGGTTGCTGCGACGATGAGCGAGAACAGCCACGACACCGTGACGAGTGCCGAGCAGAACCGCCGCCAGGTTCTCTACTGGCGGCTGCTCGCCCGCCTCTTCGACAACGACGAGCAGCCCGCGCTGGAGACCGCGAGCGCGGCCGTCCTCGACGACCTCGGCCTGCCGGGGGCGTTGCTCGACCCCTCGGTGTCGGTCGACACCCTGGTGCAGCGCTTCCCCGAGCTGGCCGCCGACTTCCAGACCCTGATGACACCGCCGGAGCACGCGACCGGCGAATCCGATACGTCCGGCGCGGAGGTGCGCAGGGCGGCCCTGGTGTCGAAACTGCTGCTCAACGTCTTCGCCACCGGGACGGGAGAGGTCACCGCCACCCGGCTCGCGGCCTGGCAGCAGGACGCGGGCTGGTTCAGGCAGGCCCTGGGCTGTGCGCGCGACGGCGGGACCGGCCCGGAAGGCGGCCCCGGGAACGGTCACGGAAACGACCCTGGAACCGGGAACGGGAACGGGAACGGCCATGCGGCGGGCGGCGAGAGCGGCCGTGGCGGCGGCACCGAGAGTGACCGCGAGCTGGCCGCGGTGCTGGCCGGCCTGGAGGCCGACCTGGTCAGCCGCATGCGGTTGCGTGAGGTGCTGGCCGACCCGGTGCTGGCCAGGCGGCTCACGCCGAGCATGTCGCTCGTCGAGCAGCTGCTGCGCGACAAGTCCAACCTCTCGGGGGTGGCGCTGGCCAACGCCAAGGCGCTGATCCGCAGGTTCGTCGACGAGGTCGCCGAGGTGCTCCGCACGCAGGTCGAGAAGGCCGGCGCGGGCGTCATCGACCGGTCGGTGCCGCCCAAGCGGGTCTTCCGCAACCTCGACGTCGAGCGCACGATCTGGAAGAACCTCGTCAACTGGAATCCCGAGGACCAGCGGCTCTACGTCGACCGGCTGTACTACCGGCGCACCGCCAGGCGCACCACCCCCGCCCGGATGATCGTGGTCGTCGACCAGTCGGGCTCGATGGTCGACGCGATGGTCAACTGCACCATCCTGGCGTCGATCTTCGCCGGGCTGCCCAAGGTGGACGTGCACCTGATCGCCTACGACACCCGCGCGCTCGACCTCACCCCGTGGGTGCACGACCCGTTCGAGGTGCTGCTGCGAACCCAGCTCGGCGGCGGCACCGACGGCACGGCCGCCCTGACCCTGGCCCAGCCGAAGGTCGCCGACCCGCGCAACACCGTGGTCGTGTGGATCTCGGACTTCTACGAATGGCGGTCCGAGGCCGTCTTCGCCGGCATGGAGGCACTGCACCGCTCCGGTGTCCGGCTCATCCCGGTGGGCTCGGTGAACAGCGGCGGCCAGCAGAGCGTCAACCCGTGGTTCCGGCAGAAGCTCAAGGACCAGGGCACGCCGGTGATCTCCGGCCACATCCGCAAGCTCGTACTCGAACTGAAGAACTTCCTCGCTTAGGAGACCCCGATGACCAACGAGATGTTGCGCGCCCCCGCCGAGGTGAAGTACGCCGAGGAGCTCGACTGGCTGGAGTCGGTCGACGACGGCCCCAAGCCGTTCTCCTGGCGGCTCAGCCCCCGGATGGTACGGCTGTTCGTGCTCGGCTCCGAACGTTCCGACGGGCTGGAGCGGGAGATCCCGCAGAAGTGGTTCGGTGACCGCAGTTTCGTCGAGCGCAGCATCGTGACGCTCGCCTCCGACCGCGGCCTGCTCCTGATCGGCGACCCCGGGACCGGCAAGAGCTGGCTGGCCGAACTGCTCTCCGCGGCGATCTGCCGCAACTCCACCCTGGGCGTCCAGGGCACGGCCGGGACGACCGAGGACCACATCAAGTACTCGTGGAACGTCTCCATGGTGATCGCCAAGGGCCAGTCCCGCGAGTCGATGATCCCCTCACCGATCATGACGGCGATGGAGCAGGGCGTGATCGGGCGCTTCGAGGAGCTGACCCGCTCGACCAGCGACGTGCAGGACGCCCTGATCTCGATCCTGTCCGAGAAGTACATGTCCATCCCCGAGCTCGACACCGACAACATCGTGTTCGCCCGGCCCGGGTTCTCCATCATCGCCACGGCCAACAGCCGCGACCGGGGGGTGAACGACCTGTCCTCGGCGCTGAAGCGCCGGTTCAACTTCGTCAGGATCCCGGTCGTGACGAGCAAGGCCAGCGAGGCGGAGATCGTCCGTTTCCGCACCGAGGAGCTGCTGCGCCGCCACCGGATCGAGCTGGACCTGCCGCCCACGCTGCTGGACATCCTGCTGCAGAGCTTCGCCGACCTGCGCGCCGCGGCGGCCTCGGCCGGCAGCGAGGACGAGAAGCTGGAGTCGGCGCTGTCCACCGCCGAGCAGATCGGCGTGCTGGAGGACGCCATCCTGCACAGCAACTTCTTCGGCGACCGCACCCTGCGCGCCCAGACGCTGGCCGGCGCCCTGGTGGGCTCGCTGGCCAGGCGCGCCCCCGAGGACCTGGCCATCCTGAACAAGTACTGGCACGGGGTCGTCGAGCCGCGCAGCCAGCGGGAGGGCGGGGAGTGGACGGCCTTCCTCGAAGGCGGCCGCCAGGCCATCTCCACCCTGTCATGAACGCTGATATGAGCGCTGACACGAGCACTGCCACGAGCACTGGGGTGAGCACTGCAACGAGCGCCTTCACCGCTCTGCGCGAGCAGCTCCTCGGCGCCGCCACCGCGTTCGCCGGCGGCCCGGACGCGCTGTCCGGGATCCTGACGGGCCTGGTCGACGACGTCGACCGGGCGCTGGGCGAGGAGCTCGAGATCTTCCCGGTGTGCCACCACTCGCCGGCCTCCGCGCTGGCCATGACGCGGCGGCTGCGCGAGAAGCAACCCAAGGTGATCTACCTGGAGCTGTGCGAGGACCTGCGGCCGCTGCTGGAGGAGCTGCGCAACTGCCGGTTGCCGGTGGCGCTGCAGGCGTTCGCCACCGAGCTCGAGGGTTTCCCGCCCGGCTCCGGCCCGCTCAGCGTGGTGGCGCCGGTCACCGAGGCGTCGGCGGAGTACCAGGCCATCGCCTACGCGCTGGAGACGCCGGACGTCGAGCTGGTGCTGGTCGACCGCTCGTCGGACCACGTCTTCCAGTGGCTGCCCCGGGAACCGGCCGAACCAGCCGGACCGGCCGCCCCCGGCCGTACCGGTGAAGGCACCGGCGAGGGCGCCGGTGACCTGCACGGCGACGCCGTGGGCGTGGAGGTGGGCGACCTGCGCCCGCGCTTCGCCGAGCTGGAGGAGCACCTGCTGCGCCACGGCAAGGTCCGGCACTGGTCGGAGTGGTGGGACCAGTACGTCGAGCAGCCGCTGACCGGCGCGGACCACGACACCTACCGGCAGGCCATGGCACTGGTCGGCAGCCTGTTCCGGCGGCTGGGCCCCGGGGGCGACCGGCTGGCCGACGACGAGGAGCGCGAGCGCTACATGTGGACCCGGATCCACGAACACCTCGCCTCCTCCGGCGCCGACCCCGCGCACTGCCTGTACGTGTGCGGCGCCTTCCACGCGGTCAGCACGGTGCCCGAGTTCGGGCTGGCGTCCGGCGTGCGGGACTACGTCGTCACCCCCCGCACGGCCACCCGCTGGCTGTACGGGCTCATCCCCTCCAGCCACTCGGCCATCGAGGCCCAGTTCGGCCTGGCCCAGGGATCGGTGTCGATCGCCGCGGCGACCTGGGCCAAGGCCACGACGCGCGGCGGCGTCACCCCGTACCGGCTGGGAGGGCAGCAGGGCACGCGCTCGCGCGCGAAGACCGCACGGGCCGCGCGGGCCGTGGAACCGGTCCCGCCGGGGCCGGTGACCGACCGGCTGTCGGGATTCCTCGCCACCCCGCCCGCGCTGGACGGCCTGGACGAGGCCGAGCTGCGCGGATGGTGCGTCGACATCGTGCGACTGGCCCGCCGCAACGGCTACCTGGCCAGTACGGCCGACGCCATCGCCGTTTTCGAGACCTCGATCCTGCTCGCGGGGTTGCGCAACCGGGCCAGGCCGACGCCGTACGACTTCCAGGACGCCGCCGTCACGTGCATCGAGAAGGACGTGGTGCCGGGCCGCCGCGACGTCCGCCGCCTGTGCGAGATCCTGCTGGGCGGCGACCGGATCGGCCAGGTCGGCTACCACGCTCTCCCGCCGCTGGCCCGCGACGTGTACGACCGGCTGGAACCGCTCGGGCTGGACCTGAGCAGGCGCACCCTGCAGCGGGCGCTGCTCGACCTCACCGTCGACCCCGAGCTGGTGCCGTGCTCGGATCTGCTGTGGAAACTGCGCTACCTGCTGCCCGAGGACGCGGTCCGGCCCATCATGGGGACGCGCCGCCTGGGTGAGCGGCCGATCCAGGAGAGCTGGGACATCGCGATCGGCCGCCACCAGCGGTCGATCATCGAGCTGGGCTACGAGGGCGTCACCGTCGAGCAGGTGCTGGAACAGCGGCTGCGCCGCAAGGTGTGGGAGCCGCGGGCCACCGCGGGGACCGCCCTGGCCGCCGTGGAGGACGCCATCCTCTACCTGGGCGGCCGCCGCCTCACCGACGAGCTCGGCGACCGCGCGGTGGAACTGCTCGCCGCCGAACGCACCGTGGACGACGCTCCCGAGGTGCTGCACCGGATCCGCAGGTTGCTGGCCCACTACCGGGCCACCCAGCCGGACCTGCCGGCCTGGTGCGAGGCGTTCGTCACGGCCGGCTACGCGCACTACTGCACGCTGCTGCCGACCGCCTTCGTGGACGAGGACACCGGTGTCCGCCAAGTCGGCGCCACGCTGGGCTTCCTGTTCGGCATGGAGAGCCTCGCGCTGTCGCTGGGTTGTGACCGGACCCAGCTGGAGCTGGCGGTGCGGCAGTCGCACCCGGAGGCCCCCGCCAAGGTGGCGCTGCTGTGGGCGGCCAGAACCCAGCTGGGCCTGCTCTCGCAGGCCGAGCTGCGCGCCCGGTGTGACGAGCTGCTGGCCAACCCGCTCGTCATCCCCTCCTTCCCGCTCTACCTGAGCGGGTTCGTCCAGGCGCTGGAGCCGGTTCCGGCCCTCGCGCCGTTCGTGGTCGAGGTGCTGTCCAAGGCGTTCGCCCGGCTGCCCGACCCGGTCCTGCTGCCGTGGCTGCCGACGCTGATCACGACGCTGCGGCGGCACGCGCTGGAGCTGGTGCCCGTGCTCGTCCGCGAGGCGGGCCGGACCTTCCCCGGCGGGCTGGCCGAGCTCGACGCGTGGGTCCCGCCGTGGGAGAGAGCGGCGCCCGCGACCACGAAGACGGTCCGGCGCGCGCCGGGCGGGCCGGTGGCCTCCCTGCTGGCCGGACATCCGGGGGCGTGCGACGCCGTGGCCACGCTGCTCGGCCACCCGGTGGAGTGGCCGGCGCCCGCCGGCGGCACGGCGGCGGGCGAGCTGCTCGCCCGCCACCCTGCGACGACCGGCGCGGTCGCGGCGCTGCTCGCCGGCTGAGGGAACGGGCGCCGACGCGGTCGCGGTGCGGTTCGCCGGCTGAGGGAACGGGCGCCGGCGCGGTCGCGGTGCGGTTCGCCGGCCGGGGCGGCGCGGGCGCCGATGCGGTCGCGGTGCTGCTCGCCGGCCGAGCGGCGCGGTCGCGGTGCTGCTCGCCCGCTGCCGAGCGGCGCGGGCGCCGTCGCGAAACGGTGAGGTCCCGTCCGATCGACATGATCGGGCGGGATCTCGCCGTTCCCGGATCTCGCCACCGGTGTCCCCGGCGCAGGCCGGCCGACCGGCCGCGAAAGCGTCTTCGGGATGTCGAAAACGTCGTCGAGGATGACGAAAGCGTCTTTGAGGATGACGCGGGAAAGGCGGAGCCGTCCTATGGTCGCGCTATGCCGGTACGAGCCCTCCGGGCGCTACTACGAGGTGTCCCGCCCAGCATGCTCGACGGGACGCTCGCCGTCCTCGTCGCCGTCGCCGCGACAACGATGATCGGCGTGTCCGCCGAGCCGGGCGCCAGGCCCCCGGACGCGACGGCCTACGCCATCGGCGCGGGGATGGGCCTGGTCCTGCTCGCCCGTCGCGCCTGGCCGCTGCCGGTCCTGGTGGCCAGTTGCGCGCTGGTGCTGGTCTACCACTCCCTCGCCTACCCGAGCCTGTCCGTCGCGATCGTCCTGGGCGTGGCCACGTACACGGCCGCGGAGCGCGGACACTTCGGCTGGGCGGCGGTGGTCGTGGGCGCGCTCAGCGTCTACAGCGTCGGCTACCGCGCGATCGTCGTCCGGGACCCGGTGCTCAGCCTCCTCGTCGAGAAGGCGGCGCTCCAGGCGGCGCTGCTGGCGGCCGTGCTCTTCCTCGGCGAGGCGGCGCGGAGCAGGCAGGCGCTCGCGGAGGAGGTGCGCGAGCGCCTGCGGATCGCCCAGGAGGCCAGGGAGGCCGAGGCCGAGCGCCGCATCGAGGCCGAGCGGCTGCGGATCGCCCGGGAGCTCCACGACGTGATCGCCCACACCGTCACGGTGATCCAGGTGCAGGCCCAGGTGGCCCACGAGCTGTTCGAGGAGAGGCCCGAGCGGAGCAGGCAGGCGGTGGCGGTGATCCGCGGGGCGAGCGTCGAGGCGATGAACGAGCTGCGCTCGACGATCGGCCTGCTGCGCCACCTCGATCCTGGCGGGGAGCCCCGCTCTCCCGTACCCCGTCTGTCGAGCGTGCGGGACCTCACCACGATGGCGGAACGGGCGGGACTCCACGTAGGCTGGAACACTCGCGGGGAGCCGTACGACCTTCCGGTGGCGGTCGACGCGAGTGCCTACCGGATCATCCAGGAGTCGGTGACGAACGTGATTCGGCACTCGGGGGCGAGCGTGGTCGAGATGACCGTCTCCTACGAGCCGTCGGGCCTCTCCATCGAGGTCGTCGACGACGGCGGAGGGCCGGGAGGGTCCGAGGAGGGGCCGCCCGGCCACGGCCTGACCGGGATGCGGGAGCGCGTCGCCGCGCTCGGCGGCCACCTCACCGCGGGCGCAGCCCCCGGCGGGGGATTCCGCGTCCACGCCTGGCTGCCCACGAAGGAGGGGCACCGGTGAGCACGCGCGTCGCCCTGGTGGACGACCAGACGCTGGTGCGCGCCGGTTTCCGCGCGCTGCTCGAACGCGACCCCGGCATCGTCGTCGTCGGGGAGGCGTCCGACGGGGCCGAGGCCGTCGAGCTGGTGCGCGGGGAGCGGCCCGACATCGTGCTGATGGACATCCGCATGCCGGTCCTGGACGGCATCGAGGCGACCCGGGCCATCGTGGGCGACGCCTCGCTGCGGGAGGTGCGGATCGTCATGCTCACCACCTTCGAGGTCGACGAGTACGTCTTCGACGCGTTGCGGGCCGGGGCCAGCGGCTTCCTTCTCAAGGACACCGACCCCGACGAGCTGCGCAGGGCCGTCCACGTGGTGGCCGCAGGGGAGGCGCTGCTCTCCCCCGGTGTCACGCGCCGCCTCATCGAGGGCTTCGTCACCGGAGAGCGCACCCACCGGCTCGACGACACGCCTCTGGGCGTATTGACAGAACGCGAGAAGGAGATCGTGGGACTCGTCGGCGGCGGGCTGTCCAACGAGGAGATCTCCCGGCGCGTCTTCATCAGCCCCGCGACGGTGAAGACCCACGTGGGCCGTGCCCTGTTCAAGCTGGGGGCGCGGGACCGCGCGCAACTCGTGGTGATCGCCTACGAGACGGGACTGGTCGTTCCCGGCGTACGGTGAGCGGGCCGCATACGCCCGGCGGCGCTTCCTGACGCCCCCACGGGATGACGACCGGCCCCCGGGCACGCCTCTAGCGTGCGAGACCATGGAGCCACTCGACCTCGCCAGGCTTGAGTTCGCGCTGACGACGAGCCTGCACTTCCTCTTCGTCGCGCTGACCCTCGGTCTCGCGCCCCTGATCCTGTACATGCAGGCCAGATGGGTGTTCGGCGGCAGGCCGGTGTACGAGCGGATGACCCGGTTCTGGGGGCAGATCTATCTCGTCAACTACGCGCTCGGCATCGTCACGGGCATCGTGATGGAGTTCCAGTTCGGGCTCAACTGGAGCGGCCTGGCGAAGCTGACGGGGGACGTCTTCGGCGCGTCCATCGCGTTGGAGACCCTGGTGGCGTTCTTCCTGGAGTCCACCTTCCTCGGACTGTGGATCTTCGGATGGCACCGGCTCCCCCGGATCGCGCACCTCGGCGCGTTCGCCGTCGTCACGCTGACGGCCTACGCCTCGGCGTTCTTCATCATGGTGTCGAACTCCTTCATGCAGCACCCGGTCGGGTACGAGAGGCACGGGGCGGGCATCCGCCTGACCGACTTCGGCGCGCTGGTGGGCAACCCCGCCCTGACGGTGGCCCTGGCCCATCTGCTGCCGGCCGCGCTCAGCGTCGGGGCGTTCTTCGTGGCCGGCGTCAGTGCCCACCACTTCGTCCGGCGCACGCGGGACGCCGACTTCTTCCGCCGCTCGATGCGCGTGGGCCTGGTGGTGGCGGCCGTGACCGCGCCGTCGGTCATGTTCACCGGCATCGCGCAGTTCCCGGTGATCGGCGGCTTCCAGCCCGCCAAGACGGCGCTGACCGGCGGCAGCGCCGAGGAGCTCGCCAGGGCCCGGAGCCTGCTCGCCGCCCGGTTCGGGCCGGGCGACCTCACCCCGCCCACGTGGATCCACGAGGTGAGCCAGGTCATGGTCTACATCGGCCAGATACTGGCGCTGCTCTCCCTGATCCTCCTCCCGCTGATGGTCTGGCGCTGGAGCGTCCGCCTGCGGCCGCTGCTGCACGTGATGGTGTTCCTGATCCCGCTCCCGTTCGTCGCCGTCATCTGCGGATGGGTGGTCCGGGAGGTGGGCCGCCAGCCCTGGGCCGTCTACGGCCTGCTGAGAACCGAGGAGGCGCTCGGCGACATCGGCGCGGTGGCCATCACCGGATCGCTGGTCGCGTTCACCGCGGTCCTGCTCCTGCTGGCCGCCGTCGACTACTCGCTCATCGCCCACCTCGTCCGGCGCGGCCCCGACGAGGACGTGCTCAGGCTCGGCGCCAGGACCCTGCCGGCGCCGGAGGCCGACGCCGCCACTCACCTGTCGCCGGAAAGACCGGAAAGACCGGAAAGGGAGGAAACGCCATGGACGTCGTCTGGCTACTGATCCTGGGGCTGGTCCTGGTCGGCTACTTCGTCCTGGAGGGGGCCGTCCTCGGCGCGGGGCTGCTGCTCGGCAGGTACGGCACGCGCGACGACACGGACGTCTCCGTGGCCGCTTTCGCACCGTTCGTTCTGGCCAACGAGGTATGGCTGGTCGCCGTGGCGGGCGTGCTGATGGGGGCGTTCCCGCTCGTGGAAGGAGAGATCATCTCGGGGCTCTACCCGTTCGTCGTCACCGGCCTCGTCGGATGGGTCGTCCGTGACGCGGGGCTGTGGTTCAGGCTCCGCCGTACGGGGGGTGCCTGGCGGCGCCTGTGGGCGAGGGCGATCGTCGTCGGCAGCGGGCTGCTGGCCGTCGCGTGGGGGTTCGTCATCGGCAACCTGCTCCTCGGCCTGCCCGGGACGCCGCTGTCACCCGGGAGGCTGTTCGCCCCCTACGCGGTGCTGTGGGCGGTGACCCTGCCCGCGCTGCTCGCGGCGCACGGCACGGCCTTCCTGGCCCGCCGCCTGCCCGGCCGTCTCCGTCCCGGCGTCCGGCGGCTCGGGGCCAGGGTCACGGGGCTCGCCCTCGCGCTCACCGCCGTGGCGACGGGCGGCGGCCTGGCGGTGACCGTCGTCACCCGGGGGCTCGGCGACGTCCCGGCGATGCTCCCCCTCCTCGCCGCCGTGGCGGCACTGTGGTGGATCCGGTCCCGCCCGTTCGACGGAGGCGGCCGGACCCTCGCGCTCAGCGCCGTGGCGGTGAGCGTCCCGGCCGCCGCGGCCGGGCTGGCCGTCACGCCCGGCCTGCTGGCCCACCCGGCGAGCGGGCGGGCTCTGGCGGTGCTGACCGCCTACGGGCTCGGCGCGCTCGTCCTCGTCGTCGTCGCGCAGGTGTGGGCCTGGCGGCTGTTCGACAGGCGCGTCGAGCCGGACGCCCCGTCCTTCTTCTGACGTCACCCGCGCTCCCGCTCCCGCGAAAAGCGCCCCCGGCGAAGAGCGCCGTCCCCTGGGGGAGAGCGCCGCCCCCTAAACGTCCCGCCTGGCGAAGACCAGCCAGGCGCCTCCGACGGACAGGCCCGCCCAGGCGGTGAGCACGAGCAGTCCGCCCGCCCGGCCGAGGGCGGCGCCCGGGTCGCCCGCCATGTCGAGGAGACTCAGGGTCGCCTCGTGGGGGAGGAACCTCACCAGGTCCGGCAGGGTGCCCCGCAGTGCCGGCGAGATGACGACCGGCGTGACGAGGAGCACGGCGAGAGGGGTGACGACACTCCTCGCGATGACGGCGAGGCCGTGACCGATCAGGCCGAGCAGGAGATAGGCCCCCAGGATCGCCGCGAGGCCGGCGGCCGCGGCACCGATCCCGAGGTGCCCGCCGGCGATCGCGGGAGCGTGCCTGACGAGGTGGCCGGGCAGGACCGCGGGAATCGCCGCGAGGAGGCCGGCCGCCGCGGTCGCGGCGAGTTTGGCGGTGAAGAGCCGGTTCCGGTCGGGGACGGCGGCGAGGGTGACGCGGAGCTGCCCGGCGCGGTACTCGCCGCCCGCGGCGTGGACGGCGATCGCGGCGAAGACGTAGACCGGCGACACCATGAGGGTGCCGAGCCGCCCGATCGCGATCTGCCCGTCCTGGCCGGCGATCCGCACGGCGTCCGTCACGGCGAGGACGCCGAGCAGGGTGTTCGCGGCGGTCGCGACGGCCAGGGCGATCCAGGTGACCGGCAGGGTGCGGATCTTGGCGAGCTCCGCGGCGAAGACGTCACCGAACCGGATGGCGCCGGCGGCGTTCCGGGTGCCGCCCCTGCCCACGACACCCGGAACGCCGCCGGTCCTGTCCCCCGCCCCCGGAACGTCACCGCACCTGCCGGCGCTCACCGCGCGTCCCTCCCGCCGAGCGTGATCCCGGCGACGACCGTGGTGACCAGCGCCCAGCCCACGAGCATCAGCAGGCCGTGTCCCGGGCCCGCGCTGAGCCGGTTCACCCCGGCGTCCAGCAGCAGGTTCCGGCCGGCACTGACCGGTAACAGCGAGTCCAGGGCCGGGGCGGTTCCGGACGGCACCTGCGTCATGGTGAGGGCGATCAGGGCGACGACGACGGTGACTCCGGCGAGGGTGCCGCGGGCGATGACGGTGATCGCGAAACCGGTCAGCGAGAACAGCACCGCGAAGACGACGAACTTCCCGTGACCGAGGAACGCGTCACCGCTCAGGAGCAGGCCCGGGTTCCAGTCCTTGACGGCGGCGTACATGAACGCGGTGCTGACCCCCGCGATCAGGATCGCCACGCAGAGCAGGAACGCGGTGAGCGCGAGGATCTTCGCGACGAGCAGACCGCCTCTCCGCGGCATCGCCAGCACGGTCAGCCCGAGCTGGCCCGAGCGGAACTCCTGCCCGGCGATCACCGCGGCGAGGATCGGCAGGAGCATGCTGATCTGCAGCGAGGACGAGACGAGCAGACCGAGGATCGCCTCGGTCGCCGGTTCTGGCTGGCCGGTGAAGATCTCGATGACGCCGTCGGGCGTGATGGCGGCCACCGCCTCGGCGAAGAGCCTCGCCGGCTGGGCCAGGACGAGCACGTCGAGGGCGAGCATGACGCCCAGGAAGATCCACACGCCGGGCAGGGTGAGGATCTTGGTCAGTTCCGCGCGGGTCGCGTGCAGCACGGCAATCACCGCCCCGGCGCGTTCCGGTCGCCGGTGAGCGCGAAGAACGCCTCCTCCAGCGACGGGTGCCCCGCGGTGACCTCGGCGAGGGAGCCGTGGGTGACGACGCGCCCGCGATTGATGATCACCACGTCATCGGCGGTGCCGGCCGTCTCCGTCATCAGGTGACTGGAGAGCAGCACGGTACGGCCGGACGCGGCGTGGTCGCGAAGGAGGCGCCGGATCCAGCGGATCCCGTCCGGGTCCAGCCCGTTCACGGGTTCGTCGAGGACGAGGACCTCCGGGTCACCGAGCAGCGCCGCGGCGATGCCGAGCCGTTGCCCCATCCCCAGCGAGTACCTCCTCACCCGCTGTCTCGCGACGTCGCCCAAGCCCACGACGTCGAGCACCTCCCGGACCCTGCGCCGGCCGATGCCGTTGGACCGGGCGACCCAGGTGAGATGGTCGACGGCCCGGCGCTCGGGCACCGGGCCCGCCCCGTCGAGCAGCGCCCCGACCGTGTGCAACGGACATCTCAGGTCGCGGTACCGTTTCCCGCCGATCAGCGCGGTACCGCCGGTCGCCGCGTCCAGGCCCAGCAGAACGCGAAGCGTGCTGGACTTCCCGGCCCCGTTCGGGCCGAGGAAGCCGGTGACCCGGCCGGGACGCGCGGTGAAGCTGACGTCGTCAACGGCCGCCTTTCCTCCGTAACGCTTACTGAGCCGGGAAATCTCGATCACCGTTCACCTCGCCGTGCCTCGCCGGACGGACGGCTCCAGCCTGCGGCGAGGGGGCGCCCCCTCGCGTCACCCGAAAGTAGACACCTACCGGGGCTCGTGCAGCAGTCCCGCCTCGTAGGCGAGCACGGCCAGGTGCGTGCGGTCGTTCACCCCGAGCTTGGCGAACATGCGCCGCAGGTACGTTCGGACCGTCTCCAGGCTCAGGAACAGCTCGTCAGCGATCCGCTGGTTGGAGTATCCGCGCGCGACGAACCGGATGACCTGTATCTCCCGCTCGGAGAGCACCTGGCCCGCGAACGCGTGCCGGTGGCCGGGCCGGCGCGGCGCGAACCGGTGCACCAGCCTCGCGGTGACCTCGGGGGCGAGCATGGCGTTGCCCGCGTGGACGGTACGGACCGCCTGGAGCACTTCCGGCGGGGACGCGTTCTTCAGCAGGAACCCCGATGCTCCGAGCGTCAGTGCCTCGTGCACGTACTCGTCGAGGTCGAAGGTCGTCAGCATGATCACCCGGGTGCCCGTGTCCCGCAGGATGCGGCGTGCCGCCTCCAGCCCGCTCGTACCCGGCATCTGCACGTCGAGCAACGCCACCGCCGGTTTCAGCGCGCCGGCGAGCCTGGCCGCCTCCGCCCCGTCGGCGGCCTCCCCCGCGACCCGGAACCCATCGGTCCTGGAGAACAGCTTCCGGTACACGCCGCGGAAACGCTCGTCGTCGTCGGCGAGGAGAACGCCGATGACCTCGCGTTCCGCCGCGGTCACCGGGCACCTCCGGCGGGAAGGCGCGCGGTGACGTCGAACCCGCCGTCCGGGTGGTTCCCCCAGGTCACGGTGCCGCCCACCAGGCGGGCCCGCTCCCGCATCCCCCGCAGGCCGAACCCGGAACCTCCGTTCGCCCGGGCTCCGGGACCGTGGTCGCGAACACTCACGACGATCGTCTCCCCGTCCTCGCGCACGTCCACCGCGCAGCCCGCGCCCGGCGCGTGCCGCACCACGTTGCTCAGCGACTCCTGGACGATCCGGAACACCACCGCTCCGACCACGTCGTCGACGTATCCGTTCACCTCGATCCGGGCCTCGACGCCCACCCCGGCGGCGCGCGTCGCGGCGACCACCGAGGGCAGCCTCGCGATTCCCGCCACCGCCCCTCCGGGCCTCGCGCCCGCCGGTCCCGCTGCCGTCCCTCCCGGCCCCGGCCCCGGTCCCGCGCCCGCCGGCGAGCCGGGAGCGGATCGAAGCGCCCGGACGAAAGCCTGTACCTCCTCCAGCGCCCTCCGCGCGTGCGCCTCGACATCGGCCAGCGAGTCCCGCAACTCCTGCTCCCCGGCATCGGGAAGGGCCCGCGTCACACCCGCCTCCGCGCTGATCACCCCGAGCGCGTGACCGACCACGTCGTGCACGTCGCGCGCCACCTCCAGCTGCACCCGGGCTCGCTCCGCCTCCCGGGCGGCCGCGATCTGCCTGCCCGTCGCGGTACCGAGCAGCCAGGCGACGCTCAACGCGGCGACGGCGAGGACGAGCCGCTGCCCGGCCTCACTCGCGTCCCCCGCCGGGACGCCCGTCACCGCCGCCAGCCCCGCGAGGAGACAGAGGAGGAAGAGGACGAGCGCACGGGTGCGGGCCGCGTGCGCGATCGCGAGGGGGTACAGGCACCACGCCGTGGCGAGCAGCGGATCCTGGCATACGCCCAGGAGGCTCCCCGCGACCGTCGCGATCCCGGCGATCACCGTCGACCCGGCCGGGAAACGCCGCCGGAGGATCATCGCCCCGCCGGTGACCGAGGCCAGCGCCAGCCCGGCCACCAGACGCGACCGGTCTGCGACGGCGAGCGTCGACGGCAGCCAGAACATCCCAACGACGAGAACCGCGGCCAGGATGTCCGGGAGCGGCCGTGCCCCCTCGCCCGAACCGGCCAGGGCTCGCTCGACGAGGGAACGACTCCGCATCACCACAACCTACTCAAGAGGCCGCCGTGACCGGGCGGGACCGGTACGCGGTGGCAGGCCGTTCCGAGGCCGTCCGGCCGGCGCTTCCTGGCCCGCCCGCCGAACCACCGGACAAGCCTCGCGCTTCGCGACGGCATCCGTGCCCCCCGTGTCCACGGACAACGTGTCCCTGTCCTGACCAGGGTCTTCCTCGTTATCCGCGGATCGTCTCGACCTGGATGTCGTCCTTCGCGCGGTGAATCGTTGAAGCCATGACACCCACACATGAGCACCTGAGCACGACCGGTCACTGGATCGACGGCGCGATCGTCGGCGGGAACGGCGACACCATCGACGTCGTCAACCCCGCCACCGGCGACGTCGTCGCGACGATCCCGGCCGGCACCGCGGCCGACGTCGACCGCGCCGTCGCGGCGGCGCGGGCCGCCTCTCCCGGATGGGCGGCGACCGGACCGGCACAGCGGGCTTCGATCATCCAGCGGCTGGCCGACGAGCTGTCCGCGCGCAACGAGGAGATCGCGCAGGCCGTGACCGCCGAGATGGGCGCCCCGATCACCCTGGCCCGCCTCGGCCACGCGGGTTTCCCCGTCGCGGTCGCGTCCGCGACGGCCGGCCTCGCGGACGAGTTCCCGTGGACCGAGGAGATCGGCAACTCCCTCGTCATACGCGAACCCGTCGGTGTCGTCGGCGCGATCACCCCGTGGAACTTCCCGCTCCAGCAGGTCATGACGAAGATCGCACCCGCGCTGCTGGCCGGGAACACCGTCGTGCTCAAGCCCGCCGAGCTCGCCCCTCTGACGGCACGACTGCTCGCCGAGGCCGCGAGCGACGCGGGAATCCCGGCGGGCGTGTTCAACGTGGTCTACGGATCCGGGCGCGTCGTCGGCGAGGCGATCGCGTCCCATCCCGACGTGGACATGGTCTCCTTCACCGGCTCCACGGAGGTGGGCAAACGCATCTCGGTCGTCGCGTCGGCCACGGTCAAGCGGCTCGGACTCGAGCTGGGCGGCAAGTCCGCCAACCTCGTGCTCGACGACGCCGACCTGGACCACGCGGTCAACGAGACGCTCGCCAACGCCTGGACCAACGGCGGCCAGGCCTGCGGAGCGTGGGCCCGCATGCTCGTCCCGGCGTCCCGGCATGACGAGATCGTGCGAATGCTCGTCACGGCGGCGAAGGCCTACACCGTCGGAGATCCCACCGACGAGGCCACCCGGCTCGGCCCCCTGGCGTCGGAGGGACAGTGGAGCCGCGTCAACGGCTACATCGAACGCGGCATCGCGGACGGGGCGGCCCTCGTCGTCGGTGGCCCCGGCCGGATCCCCGGCCTGGAGCACGGCGCGTACATCCGGCCGACCATCTTCGCGAACGTCGACCCGGACTCGGTGATCGCGCAGGAGGAGATCTTCGGGCCCGTGCTGTCCGTCATCCCCTACGACGACGAGGACCACGCGGTCGAGATCGCCAACAGCACGATCTACGGCCTCAACGCCGCCGTGTTCGGCGAGGACGAGCACGCCCTGCGGATCGCGAGGCGGCTACGGGTCGGGCAGGTGTACCTCAACGGCGCCCGGTTCAACCCGATCGCCCCGTTCGGCGGATACAAGCAGTCCGGCAACGGACGCGAGATGGGCCGGGCAGGGGTGGAGGAGTTCACCGAGCTCAAGGCCGTCCAGCGCTAGTCCCGCGTTCCGCGCGTGACCCCGATCCCCTGGGGTGACCACCCGCCGCACCGGATCGGACGGAGCCGCCGGCCCGCGACGGTGCGGCGGGTACGGGAACCGGGACACAGGGCGCCCTTGAGAAGAACCGCTGGTCACAGCTCCCGGGATCGGCTGATCACTGTCCCCATCTCTCCGGCTCTCGCCGTCCGTACTCGACGAGGAGTTCCATGGCCCGCCGCTGGCCAGGGCTCATATCGGTCAACATCATCTGCCCGAAGCGTGCCGTGGCGGCGACGGTGGCCGTCTGGTCCGCGGTGAGTTCGGCGGGAACGTCCGTGGGCAGCAGACCCGGCAGCATCGCGTACAGCTCGCCCGCGATCTCCTCGACGCGGGGGTCGTTCGCGCCGGTGTCCGCCAGCGCGGCCATCTTCAGGTCCCACTCCTGCCACGGCGACTCCCGCCCGGCACCGGTGAGATAGGAGTCCACGAGTTCGGGCAGCGCCACCTCCGCCGCCCGGAGGATCCCGATCTCACTCTGGGGCAGATCGAGGCCGCGGACGGCCGCGGCGAGCTCGGGTGACAGCGTCGGATCGTCCCCGTGTTCGAGGAGGCGCGCTATCACGGCACGGCGGCGCTGAATCTCCGACTCTCCTTCGGCCAGCTCCGCGTCCAGCTCGGCCAGTATCTCCCTCAGGTCCACCGCGCCCGTGTCCGCCAGGGCGTCGGCGACCTCGCCGAGTCCCATGCCGAGCGCGGTGAACTTACGGATCTGCAGCAAGCGGCTCAACGCGCTCATACCGTAGCTTCGATAACCACCGGCGGTACGCTCCGGCTCGGCGAGCAGACCGATCCGGTGATAATGACGTACGGTGCGCGGAGTCACGCCCGCGAGCTTGGCGATTTCGCCTATCAGCAACATGACGAACAGTAGAACCCCTGCCCCTGCGACAAGGTCAAGCGGCCATGAACGGCGGCACACGGTTCTCGGCCCTCCGAGGACAGCCGCCCGTGGACGCGTCGCGCCCTTGCCGGGCGGCCTGCCGGCGAGATCGTTCACCGCGGACCGATGCTGCCGTTCGTGCCCCAGGAGTTTCGAATACGTACGGGAAGAATGCACGATCCGGCCTTTACGCATTGTCGACTCGACAACTATCGTCCTGGACAGGGTGATATGTGGATGCTTCGCATCAATTGGAGCCTGGGATGCGCGTCCTTATCGTTACGGATTCATTTTCGCCGAGGATGGACGGGGTGGCGGTCTCCGTCGAATCTCTGGTTCACGGCCTTGTCTCCGCCGGCCATGATGTGGGGGTGGTCTTTCCGGGGCGGCGCTCGGAGTACGGGGTGGACGAAACAGGCACGCAGCGGTGGCGCGTGTCGTCGTTCAGGACGCCGCTGGACGGATATCCGCTCTCCCTGGCCTCCGCGAAAAGCCTCGCCAGAATCATTCGTGTTTTCGAACCGGATTTCATCTCCGTTCAGACCATCGGCTCTCTCGGGGTGGCGTCTCTGCGCGCATCGCGCCGGCTGGAATTGCCTGTCGCGCTCTCCTGGCATACGGATTTCGAGTCATACCTCAACAGATATCGGCTAGCGTGGCTGTTCATACTTCCCGCATACATCGTTCTGAGGGGAGGAGGCTTTCGGTCATGCCGCGACTTGACGAGGAAGGCAGCCCGCAACGGCGGGTCCGGCGTTATCCGGGAAATCCTCGCGTACGTGGCCGATTCCGCTGACCTGGTGGTCGCCCCGTCCGCCGGAACCGCTTCCTACCTGAAGGGCCTGGGAGCCGAACGGCCTGTTTTCGTGCTGCCCACCGGCGTCGAGGAATCGGAGTTGAGGGGAGGAACACCGCCGGAAGGGCTGGTCGAGGCCGTCGAAGCCACTTCGGAGGGAAGCCGCGTCGTCTACGTCGGCCGTCTGAGCCGGGAGAAGGGGATCGATTTCCTCGTGGAGGCGTTCGGGCACGTTGTGGAGCGCCGGCCACGAGCGGTTCTCATCCTTGTGGGCCCGTGCGAAGACCCGAAAACGTGGCTTCGGTTGCGTGCGGCGCAGCTGCGTCTGGGAGCGAACCTGCTCGTGGTGGGCCCTGTGGAGCGCCGGTCACTGTCGGACCTCTACCGCCGGGTCGACGTCTTCGCCACCGCCTCCGTCACCGAGACCCAGGGAATCACGGTGTGGGAGGCCACCCTCGCGGGACTCCCCGTCGTCGCCAGGGACGACTTTCTCGACGAGGACGTCCGTGCGGAGGTCCTGGGCGGCTTGCGGGCGCCGGAGGAGTTCGGGGACGCGATTCTGAGTCGCATCGATCGGGACAACCGGGCCGGGAAGACCGGCAGGACGCGAGTGGGGCCCACCGGCACCGACAGGGCGCGACTGCTCGTGGCGGCGGTCGACCGTGTGCTGTCCGGTGAAACCGGCGGATCAGCCCTTCCCGGGCCGTGGTTTCCGCGAGACGGAGCCTGGCGCGAAGGACGATGACGCCTCCGTCACAGGCGAGCCGGCCGGCGTCACCGGTGAGGGTGGTCGATCGCCAGGTCCGCGAGCCGTGAGCTGACTTCGGGAAACGAGCCGTCGCCGAACAGGATCCGCGCCGCCAGGGCACGACCGGCACGACCGCGTAGCGCGGTCACCGCCGCCTCCGCCGCGGCGGGGGATCGGATGCCGGCGAACACGCGGCGCAGCAGCAGCCGGCCTCGGAACCGGGTCCGCAACGCGTGCCCGTCGTAGCGGCTGAGCACGCGTTGGTCGCCGGTACGCAGGTACCCGGCGGTGACCGCCGCGGCCAGTTCGGACATGCGCAGGCAGGGGTCCAGCCCACCGGCCGTCAGCGGCGACACCGCGCCCGCCGCGTCTCCGACGAGCAGTCCGGCGGGGCACGCCAGCCGTCGCAGCACACCGCCGACCGGGATCGGACCGCCCCGGCGCTCGACCGGCCCGCCCGGCGGTGTGCCGCCGGGCGCGTCCGCGGCGAAGGCGTCCAGCAGGTGGCGGATGCCGGTACGCATCGCGTTCGGATATCCCGCGACGCCGACATGCGCGTACCGGCCGTCGTCGATGACCCATCCCAGGTACCCCGGAGCGATCCGGGGGTCCAGCACGCAGTGGAACGCCGGAACGGTCGTGCCCGACGCGATCGGGTGGACGATCTCGGCACCGACGAGGAAGCGCCGGTTGACATCAAGGCCGAGATCACGGGCCACCCGGGAGCGGGCGCCGTCCGCGCCGACGACGAACCGGGCCGTCACCGGTTCCGCATCCGCGAACCGCACGAAACCCATCGACGCGTCGACGTACCGTACGCCCAGCAGGACCCGCGCCCCGGCCGACTCCGCCGCGCGGTGCTCGTGCTCGTAGACGGCCGCCATGTCGGCCACGCGGTACTCGTCCCGGTCGCTGGTGAGCCGGATCGGCGCCCGCCGCGACGGCGGGTACAGCAGCACGTCCCGGATACCCGGCCCGAGCAGGTGATCCGGCACGTCGAAGTCGTCGAGGGTGCGGCGCACGAAGATCCCTGTCGTGCGGATGCCCGTCGACAGCGACCTGCGACGGTCGACCACCATCACGCTCAGTCCCCGTCGCGCGAGCAGGCGGGCTGTGCGCAGGCCGGCCAGGCCCGCACCCACGACCAGTACATCCACTGTCTGCATACCTTGCGACGGTAGGGGCGATGCCTCATCCGTACGATGGTTTGCACGCTACCTGCCCCATACCTCCACACCGTCGCCACACTCGAGACCGTGGATCGCTCCTCTGGCGAGTCTGGCGGGAGGCGGCCGCAGAACCGGCGTCGGGCTCCTCGAAGCCCGCGCCGGGAAACCGCGGACGCTCGCTCAGGGTCACGCACCGACATGGGCAGGGAGAGCGTGCGATCGGCGTAACCGGCCGGCCGTCGCTACGCCGCTCTCCTGGCCGGATAGATGAGGATGAGATCCACGCCGGGTCGCGTGTACAGGCGCAGCCGGTAGAGGCCGGGACCGCTGCGCGCGAGATCGGGGAAGCGCACCTTGCTCGCCGACAGCGTCTGCATCACCAGGCGACCCGATTCGCTGACGATGTCCGCCTCGACCACCGCGTCCCAGCCTTTGCGTCGCAGGGGTGGCGGGGCCGAGCGCAGCGCCTTCGCCGTCACGCAGGTCGCCCAGTCCTGGCTGGGTGTGAAGATGAGGGCCAGCTGACCGCTGGTCGCCAGGGTGTCGGCCCGTTCCGCACTCCAGATCGCCGTGGAATCTTCTTCGGTGTCCGCTTCCGCGTCGTAGATGCCGTAGGGCTGGGCGTCCCAGTCGTAGTAGGACGCGGTCGCCTGGAACCGGGTACGCAACGCGGGCCACGGGTCGCGGCACCGGGCGTCCTCCTCGCGCGCCTCGCGCGCCAGCCGTTCGCGCACGATGTTCTCCTTCTCCGCCTTCTGCTGGTCTATCTGCGCGGACGACAGCAACAGATCCGGATATTTCCGTCCAACCACCTCCGGGCAGAGCAGCGCGAGCAGCGTGGGCCGAGCCTTGACCGGCTCCCCTGCCGCGAACCTGGCGCACGCGTCCCTGCCCCTGCCGAGCAGTGCCTGGTCCGAGACATGCCGGCCAGGCTTGGTCACGCTGCACAAGTAGGCCCAATCGCGCTTGTGGGCCGGGATGTCCGCGACACGTGGCGGTTTCGACCACGCCCAACATTCCGCGAACTCATCGTCCTGCCGTCCCATGAGCCCATCGCCCTGCCACCCCATGAGCCCATCGCTCTGCCAGGTGTAGGTGAGATGCGGACGGCCCTCGGGTCCGACGGCCATCAGCGGGAGGACGGCGGCGGCGGCCGCGACCGCCGTGGGCACTCGCAGAGGCGCCTTCCGCCTCGGCTCACGGTTCAGCTCATGGGCCGTGCGCGCCAGCCAGACGACGTAGAGCACGTTCATCGCCTCGGCGATCGACTCGATCGGGCCGCCGCGCGTCAGGGCGTCCACGAGCTCCACCAGGAACCCGCTCGCGAACGTGCCCGCACCGATGAGGAGCGTCACCCGGCTCCAGCGTCCGTCGCGCCGCTGGGCGAGCAGGAGCATCACCATCACGACGAACGTGGTCACCACCGCGGCCATGGCAGTCGCCCGGTAGGCCGAACTCACGAAGAACCGGAGTTCTGAATCGTCCGCCAGGCTGTTCGCGAGCGATATGGCCGGTTCCACCAGCCCGATCAGGAGCAGAGCCAGCCGGAAGGGCCGTCCCGACCCGGTGAGCACCACCGTGAACAGCACGAGCGCGGGCACCCAGAGCGCCAGCCCGATGACCGTCTCGACCAGGTCCGGGAGGAACGAGGGGATCAGCAGCCACACCACGTCGGCGTACAGCAGCAGCCGCAGCCACGTGGCCGCCCGGCCCATCGGCAGGGCCGTGGGCGCGGGTCCCCGCAGAACCTGCCACAGCATCCACGAGTTCACCAGCCCGAGCAGCAGCAACCCGCCCAGCACCGAAGGAGACCTCCCGATGCTCTCGCCGGGCGGGTACCACATGGTGACCAGCCAAGCGGGTGTCGCGGTGCCGATCACCAGGCTGAGAATGATCGAACCGAGGGTGACGACCAGGGAGGCGAAAGCCGCCGAACGGTGTATGCGCACGATGAAGCATGATCGTAGTACGACCGGGCGACGCTCTCGTGAAAGTCCGGTGAGGTCCCCCCGGAGCTGGTCGGCCCGCACGGCCCACGGCCGTTTCCGGCCCGGCGGCCCGGCCTTCCACGCGGTGGCCGCCCCGGAGGGTCGCATCGTCGGCCGAAGCTCCACACCCGCTCCGGCCTGGCCACCGGCCGGCTTGGGGCGTGCTCACCGGTCGGGAGGCCTGCGGTACGTGACCGGCTTGTCCCCCTTCCCGGGGAACGCCATGATCACCGGTCATCACCGGCGTTCCAGGAGGACCACGGGGATCTCGCGGGTGGTCCGCTCCTGGTAGGCCGCGTACTCCGGCCTCGCCGACACCATCAGGCGCCATAGGGGCGGACGCTCCGCGGCCACGGCGGGACGCGCTCGCGCGGCGAAGGTCTCCGTACCGACCTGCACGGTGACGCACGGGTCGGCGAGCAGGTTCAGGTACCAGGCTGGATGGCGGTCGGCGCCACGGTTGGAGGCCACCAGGACGTAGCGGTCGCCGTCGAGCCCGTAGACCAGCGCGGTGCGGCGCAGCGCGCCGGTTCTCCGGCCCCGGGTCGTCAGCAGGAGATCGTTCACGCCCGGCCGCGGCCGGCCGCCGGTCTCCCGGAAACGACGGATGTGCTCGGCGATCCAGGGATCCGGGCTGTCGTGGATCTCGGGCATCATGCCTCCCGGATGCTGACCGCGGCGCGGTGGTGGCGAGGGGTCTCGATCTCGTCGAGCAGCGCGATCGCGAAGTCCGCGTACGAGATCCTGGCGGCCGGGTCCGCATGATCGGCGATCCGGTACCGGCCGGTGCGCGTGCCGGCGTGGTCGAAGTCGCCGGCCGGCGCGACGTACGTCCAGTCGAGGTCGCAGCCCTGAAGCACGGCGAGCCCCGCCGCGTGGCCGAGATAGAAGGCGCGGTACTCGTTGGGGTAACCGGGCTCGTCCATCAGGGGAACACCCGACGCCCCAGGCATGATCGACGCGAGGCCGACCACCGCCAGCCGGCGCACGCCCGCCTCCGCCAGGCCGGTGGTCAGGGCGCGAGCCGACGCGGTGAAGAACTCGTGCGGCGGCACCGACAGGTCCGCGGCGGCGCTGACGGCCGCGTCGTGCCCCGCGGCCGCGTGCGCGACGCTCGTCCCGTCCGTGACGTCGCCCGTCACCACCCGCACGTCGGCCAGGTCACTGTGGCCCGCGGGGTCACGCACCACGGCGGTGACCCGGTGCCCACGCCGGTGCGCCTCGGCGACGATCCGCCCACCGGCCCTGCCGCCCGCGCCGAAGACCACGATGTTCATGGCGAACCACCTTTCACCGGGGCCGGATCCCATCCGCCCGGCCGCTTCGCGGACGCTATCGAGGGCCCCGGTTACCGCTGGGATACCGGCTATCGTGAGGCCATGAGGGAACCCCTGCCCGCCGACATGTTCGACGAGCTGTGCCCGTCCTCGCTCAATCCGATCCGGTTCGGCGACAAGTGGGCGGCGCTCGTCATCCGCTGCCTCGAACACGGGCCGCGCCGGTTCTCCGAGCTGCGCGTGCCGCTGAGCCGCGTCACTCCCAAGGTCCTCACCCGGTCACTGCGTTCCCTCGAACGGGACGGGCTGGTCGAGCGCACCGTCCACGCCGGCGCCACCCCGCGCGTCGAGTACGAGCTGACCCCGCTCGGCCACAGCATGCTCGGGCCGATGGCGGTCGCCTGCGCCTGGACGCGGGAACACTGGGACGAGCTGCTCGACGCCCGCGAGTCGTACGACGACAACGCCCGCCTCGACCGCGCCGGCTGACGCGTCGAGCCGCGACCCGCACGTGATGGCCTTCGACGGGTTGAACGAACTCGCGATGGAGGAGGCGGCGACCGCCGGTGGCGGGGCTGGTCACTCAGCCGGTCACCCGGCAACGCGAAAGGCCGTTCCCGGTTGCTCGGAAACGGCCTTTGACCTGACGCGGTGTTCACGAGCGGGTCTGACCTGGAACGGATCGGACGCCTAACGATCGCTTCCCGGAACAGGATGAATCGTTTCCCGCTCGTTCGGTGGCGTGTGATGCGGGCGGTAGGCGACGGCCGCGACGATCGCGCTTGACAGGGCGACCACCGAGGCGGCCGTGAACGCCGCCGCTCCGCCGGTGTCCGACTCGCTCAGATAGCCCGCGACGGCGGTTCCCAGGCCGTAGCCCGTCCACATGAAGGTGTTCAACCAGGCGAAGACCTCGGTTCGGTGGCGGGCGGGAGCGTGTTCGGCGAGCAGGGTGGGATGGAGCGCGTCACGGGGTCCCGTCACCAGTCCGATCACGGTGATCAGCGCGGCCAGCACGAGGAGATTCGGGGCCTGGGCGGCGGCCGCCATGACGGCGCCGTCGGCCACCGAGATCACGACGAGTAATCGTCTGGCGGAGACGGGCCGGTCGCGGGCCCCGAAGCCGAGCGCGCCGGCGAGCGCGCCGGCGGACAACAGCCCCATCAGCACCCCGGCCGATGACGGTGCGCCGGACGCCGTGGCCGCCGCCACGGTGGCGATGCGCAGGCAGCCGAAGGTGAAGGTGCCGAACGCCGCCAGCACCAGCAGGACCAGGGTCGGGCGATGGGCCAGCGGCCCGGCCAGCCTTGTCAGCCTGGACCCGGTCGCCGCGGGCGTGTTCGAGGGCCCGGCCTGCCGGACGGATGGTGCGAGGAGTGTCAGCGCGCCGCCGGCGAGCAGGGCGGCGCCCGCCGTGGCGACCACGCCGTACGCCGGCATGGCCAGCATCAGGACGGGGACGAGGAGGGGGCCGAGGATGAACATCACCTCGTTGACGGCGTTGTCCACGGCGTAGGCGGTCTTCAGCGAGCCGGGCGGGACGAGCCGGGGCCAGTTGGCCCTGATGACGGCCGAGACGGGCGGTGTGGTCGCGCCGAGAAGGACCGCCGTGCCGACCATCGCGGCGGGCCCGGCCCGATGAGCGGCGAGGAGCAGCCCGTAGGAGACGGCGTGGGCTGCGAGGTAGGCCGCGAGGGTGCGGCGCGGGCCGTGACGGTCGGCGAGGCGGCCGCCGAGGGGAGCGCACCCGGCCAGGGAGAGGGCGTGTCCGGTGAGGACGAGCCCGGCCGTCGCGTATGTGCCGGCCTGGTCGACGGCGGACAGCAGCAGCGCGAGACCGAGCATCGGAGTGCTGAGCCTGGCGATCACCTCCACGGCGAGCAGGAAGGGCACCCCCGGATGGGAGAGGAAGCGGCGATAGGACGTGACCACAGCGCCTCCGTTACTATCAAATCTTGTTTAGCCCATAACGCATCACGAGAAGGTGTTACTGGTCAAGTGGAAATAGCCTGTAACGTGACCCGGCAGGTGCCATTGATCACCGAACTGGTCAATCTGGCGACCTCTCAGCGGCGAGGCGGCGTCGTCACACCGTGCCCTCGCGGCGATGACCTGGTGGCCGCGTTCGCCGCCACCGCCGGAGACCGCGTCGCGACCGCGCTCCGAGACGACTCCGACGCCGGGGAACGCCTCGCCGAGCTGGCCGGGGAACTGAGGGAGGCGCTGCTGGCGGAGCGGGCGGCGGACCAGGCCGCGCTCATCAACGCCATGATCCGCAGGTACGGCGCGCAGCCGTACCTGGTGGAGGACGTCGGTCAGCCCTTCCACCTGCACTTCCACGGGCAGGGCGGCACCTACGTGGAGGCGATGGGCGGTGAGTTCGCCACCGCCCTGGCGCTGATCGTGGACGGCTACGGGGCCGGGCGCTTCGGACGGTGCTCGGCCGATCGGTGCGACGCCGTCTACGTCGACCTCACGCGCAACGGATCGCGCCGGTACTGTGGCCCCGCCTGCACCGCCCGGGCCAAGAGCGCCGCGTACCGCGGCCGGCTGCGAGGCTGAGAGATCCGCCCCCGCCCGGCGGATCAGGCCAGGACCTGCTCCCGGCTCACGCGGACGATCACGTCCAGCAGGGCGGTCACGGCCGGGAGGCGGAAAGGCGGTGCCAAGGAGGCCGCGTACAGCCGGCGGGAGGGGAGCGAGGGAACGGTCGGCCTCCTCACCACCCCCGGATGTACGGCGCCCCGCACCAGCGTGGGCACGAGCATGACGCCGGATCCGCCCGCGACCAGGGCTTGCCTGCCGTTCCAGTCCTCGCAGAAGAACCCGATCCGAGGGGGGCGGCCCAGGGCTTCGGCGAGCTGCGGGAGCGGGCCGAGGCAGTCGGGGTAACCGCCTTCGATCCACACCTCATCACACAGATCGGACAGCGGCACCTGGCTGAGCCGGGCCAGCCGATGGTCGGCGGGCAAGGCGACCTGGAACTCCTCATCCAGCAACGGCAGCAGATCGACTCCGGCGAGATCGGCGGGATCGAGGGGCTCGGCCGACGAGTCGCGCTTGGCCGCCGGCGGATCCGCGTACAGGTTCCAGTCGGTGACCAGGGTGAGGTCGATCCGGGCCTCCTTGATCGCGGCCATCGGCCCCGCGGCGTCCTCCCGCATCAGGCTCAGCCGCACTCCGGGGTGGGATCGGCTGAAACGCCTGATGACCTCCGGCATCAGCCAGGTGTTCGCGCTGGAGAACGCCGACAGGCGCAGATGCCCGGTCTCGGCGCCGGTGAAGGCGTTCACCCGCATCTCCAGAGCCCGCAGGCGCGCCAGGACGTCCCGCGCCTGCTTGACGACCATCTCACCGGCCGCCGTCGCCTCGACGCCGCGCGCGGTGCGCCGGAAGAGCGACACGCCGAGCCTGCGCTCCAGACCGCCGATCTGCCGTGACACGGCCGGCTGGGTCATCGACAGGGCTTCGGCCGCCGCCGAGAAGGAACCGCGCTCCTCCACCTCGACCATCACCTGCAACGTCCAGGGATCAAGCATGTGCGAGCCACTCCCTCCGATCGGCCTGCCATGCGGGCCACGCATGTCCCCCATAAGACATCCGCAGTGGTGTGCATATCACTCTCACGTGATCCTGGGAACCTCAGCGCTTCCCGACACCGAACTGCGAGGGCACAGCATGCGCACAAGCGCCGACGAGTACCGGGAGTGGCCCGGCGCGGGCAAGTCGATCGTCGTCATCGGCGGGTACGGAGCGGTCGGCGGCGCGACCGCGCGACAACTCGGCCTGTGGTTCCCCGGCCGGACCGTGGCGGCCGGGCGCGATCCGACGAAGGCGCGGGCCCTGGCGCGATCCACCGGCGCCGCGGTCAGAGCGGAAGGCGTCGACGTCGGCGATCCCGCCGATGTGGATCGACTGCTCGACGAGGCGGCCGTGGTCGTGATGTGCGTCGAGCGCGCCAATGCGGCACTGGCCGAGGCGTGTCTGCGGCGGGGGGTGCACTACGTCGACGTCAGCGCGTCCACCTCGGTGATCCGGGAGATCGAGTCGCTGGACAAGCTCGCGGTGCGAAACCGGGCGACGGCCGTTCTCAGCGTCGGCGTGGCCCCGGGGCTGACCAACCTGCTGGCCCGTCACTGTCTCGAACGCCTCCCGTCGGGAAACAGGGTCGACATCAGCCTCCTGCTGGGCCAGGGCGGCGACCACGGCGCGGACTCGGTGCGATGGATCGTCGCCGGCCTCACCCGCCCGGACGGACGGCGGCCCGGTGCCCGGCGAGCACGCGTCCGGCTTCCCGGCTGGGGGACGCGGACCGTCCACCCGTTCCCCTTCTCCGACCAGCAGACGATCGGTGAATCGTCGCGGATCACGGCCACCACGCGGATCTGCTTCGACTCGGCCCTCGTCACCTCGGTCCTCTTCGGGCTCGCGGCCATCGGATTCTTCACCCTGGTGGGTCGGTTGCGTGCCGAATCGCCACTCGCGTCAGCGCTCTCCCGGTGGCACCGCGGGTCCGACCGCTTCGTCGTCCACGTGAGGGCGTCGGACGCCGGGGGGAACGCGGTGTCGAGCACCGTCACGGGCCGCGACTCCTGCCAGATCACCGGTGCCGTGGCGGCCCTGGTGGCTCGCGACCTGTTCACCACCTCGCTTCCCGCCGGAGTCCTGCACATCGACGCGCTTCAGCCCTCCCGGCCTCTTCTCGAGGAGTTGCGCGAGCACCTGACGACCGTCGATCACAGCACCCAGAACTGATTAGGAGACCCATGTCCCTCCCGAACGCCGCACAGGCGAATTCATGGAACGGGCCCGAAGGAACCCACTGGGCCGAGAGCACGGACCGCACCACGGGCCGCAACACCGCCTTGCATCGGCTGTTGTTCGCGGCCGCGGCGATAGAGGAAACGGACAAGGTCCTGGACATCGGATGCGGCGCGGGCGAGACGACCATCCTGGCAGCTCGTCAGGCGTCCCGCGGACATGCCGTGGGTCTCGACCTCTCCCGGCCGATGCTGGAACGGGCCCGCGCCGACCAGGCCCGAACCGGGCTCGCCAACCTCCGGTTCGAGGAAGGGGACGCCCAGGTCCATCCCTTGGGCGACGGCGAGTTCGACGTGGCCATCAGCCAGTTCGGAATCATGTTCTTCGCCGACCCCGTGGCCGCCTTCGCCAATATCGGCCGCGCCCTGAAACCCGCGGGCCGCCTCGTCTTCGTGTGCCCCCGGCAGATGACCCGATGCGAGTGGTACACCATTCCGATCTCCGCCCTGACCGGACCTCCCGAGCCACCCACGAACGCGTACGAACCTGGGATGTTCTCGCTCGCCGACCGGGGGAGGATAGAAGACGTGCTCGGCGGGGCGGGCTTCGGGTCCGTCACGACGACCGCCGTCGAGGCTCCCCTGTTCTTCGGCCAGGACGCCGCGAGCGCCGCCGGCTTCTTCCTCGGCACCGGCCCCGTTCGCGCGATTCTCGACGACGCGGTCATGACGGCCGACGCCGCCCGAACCGTTCTGGAGGATGCGCTGCGGCCTTACGCGGGTCCTGAAGGCGTCCGCCTGGGCGGAGAGCTTTGGGTGGTCACCGCCCGGCGGTGACCGGTCGAGGCCGCGCCGGAGGCCGCTCCTGCCGCCGCGTGGAAAGGTTCTCGCCGGCGGATCCACCTGACCGCGGTACGGGGACAGGCCCGAACGAGGCGGTGGCCACCACCTCGCCCGTACGGTCACCCGGTCGCCACGGACAACGCGACTGCTCGTCGGCTCATGCCTCCGACGTGGTCCGGGCGGCCGGTTGGTGGCGCGGGGCGGCGAGGTCGTGGGCGGAGCGGGCCAGCCAGATCATCATCAGGACGCCCGAGACCGCACCGAGAGCCTCGGCGGCGCTTTCCTCCTCCGGGAACGGCAATGCCACCAGCACCAGAAAGACGGGCACCACCAGGGCGGCGATACCGTATGCGACGGTCGCCGTCTCCCAGCGGTCGTCGTCCCACTGGGCCCGCAGGATCAGCACTGCCCAGGCCAGGCCGGCCAGGCCGCAGATCAGCTCCACCTCATCCGGGACGGGCCGGCCGACGAGGTCGAGCACGCCGATGACGGTGAAACCGCCGTACCCCAGCACCCCCGCGCCCCCCGTGTACTGCCGGTCGCGGCCCAGCACCCGCATGAACAGCAGCACGACCACCCACATCGCCGCAGAGACGATCACCGTCGCGTCTGCCCAGATCCACGACTCGGTGCCGTAAAGCAGCCACGTCGTGGCCGTCGCGACGTAGAGCGCCACCCGCAACCGCAGGGTGTTCCGGTCCTGCTGGGGCTGCGGCCCCGCCGGCGGCCCGCGCAGGATCTGCCAGATCCCCCATGCCCAGGACAGCCCGGCCAGGACCAGGAGGAGCAGGTTCTGCCCTGTCACCGCGACACCTTCGGTCACGGTCGCGAACAGCGTCAGCCACCACAACGGGCGGAGGTCGCCGGAGACCAGGGCGACGACGACGGCGACCGTCAGCGCGGCGCCGTACAGACCGGTGACGAGCAGGGCGGGCAGGGCCGAGCGGTGACGACGTGACACGGGACGCTTCCTGGGGATTCGGAGGGGATGGGAGCGAACGCCTCACCCTACAATCGATCATGAGGAATGGCGCCAGGTGGCGTGCGCCCGCGGGCGCGTTCGAACGCCACGCCGAGGTGTTCACGAGAGGAAGACGGCCGCGGCGGTCGTCGGCGGGATGCGCGGGACTTCGCTGTCCACGAGTGACTTTCCGGAAGAAAATAGCGCATTATGTCCGTTATTCTCCGCGTTTCGTGGCGCCACCAGTGACGCTGCGTCATACGTTCGGCCAGGAAATGTCATGACGAGGTCGTGACGTGGTCGCACTGCCCGCCGAGCACGGCGACTGCTGGAATCGACGGCATGACCTCCACTTTCCCAGCGCGCCCGGGCTGGCCCGAGATCGTGGTCGGCCTGCTCGCGATGGCGGCCGCCACGGCCGTGCTTCCGTTCTTCGGCCCGCTGGGGCTGGAGTTGGACGCGGTGGTGTACGGGCTGACCCTGGCCGCCTGGTCGGGCATCGTCTGCCTCGTCGGCTTCGCCGCGGCCGCGCTGATCCGCGTCCGCTCCTGGGGCGCCTTCGGCGTGCGCCGCACCACCTGGCGCTGGATGGGCATCGGCGCGGCCGCGGGCGTGATCGCGTTCGTGCTCAAAGGCGTGGTGAACTACGCCGTCATCGCCCTGACCGGGTTCGACGCCAATCCCCAGGGCCCGTACTACGACGCGGCCGGCGGCGGCGTGCTGCCCCTGATCCTGACCTTCGCCTTCCTGTCCGTCCTCACCCCCATCGGCGAGGAGTTCCTCTTCCGCGGTGTCGTCACCAACGCCCTGCTGCGCTACGGGCCCGTCGTCGGCGTCCTGTCCAGCTCGGCGATCTTCGCCCTCTTCCACGGCGTCAACCTCGCCATGACCACGGCGTTCGTGGTGGGCGTCATCGCCGCCGAGACGATGCGCCGCAGCGGGTCGATCTGGCCCGCGGTGGCCGTCCACGTCGTCCACAACATGGGCCTGCCGCTGTTCGTACTGATCACCGGAACCACCGGGCCCGGCTGATCGTCACGCCAAAGACCATGATCACGTGTCTCCGGCACCCCTTCTCGCTCCGATGTTCCTCGAGCCCCGACGCCCGCGGAGTTCAAGGCCGAGTCGAAGGGACGTCGGCGCTTCAGGAGGCACCCGGTCCGATTCGGCGTACCCGGCGCGAGCGTCCTCGAGCTCCTGGCGATTCCCCCGGCCCACGTCCGCCATGCTCGTCGCTTCCGGCACGCCGCGAGGGTGGGTCCTGCTGCGACAGGTGGTGGCGATCGTCCTCAGCGCGACCGTGACCACGACACTGCTCTGGGCCGTGCTCACGGCCGGGCCGCGCTTACTCCCGGTGTCGTAGAGAGACGGTCTCTCCTCCCGATGTCGTACGGGTGAAAGTCTCCCGCGGTGCGACGACCGGCGCCGGCGGGCGAGCGACGATTACGGCCATGAGAACCCCAGCCAGGTACGTCCACGGGGCCGCGCTGCTGGCCACCGGGCTGCTCGCCGGAGCCTTCGGGTACGGCGCGGCCAACGTGGTCCCCACCTTCGGGACCGTCCCGCTGGACGTGCGTCTGACCTTCCACACCGCGATGATGGAGGTCAACGAGCCGATCATGCAGAGTGCGATGGCGCTGGCGATCCTCACCTCGTTCGGCCTGGCCGTCGTCTGCCACGGCCTGCCACGGCGCCTGGCGCTCGGGGCCGGCGCCCTGACAGTGGCTTCGCTGCTGGTGACGGTCTTCGGCAACATCCCGCTGCACGCCCACATCAGGCGATGGGCCGCCGCCGCCTCCGCCCCGGCCGGTCACACCGAGATCCTGCAAAGGTGGGAGCTCTTCCACACGATCCGTACTCTGACCGCTTTATCTGCTTTTGCACTGGTAATCAGCATCGCCGTCCTCACCCGGCCCGAGACCCGTTGAAAGAGCTCGGCTCTCCGCGAGACGCCGCCGTCAACCCGAACCGGATACCCGAAGGATGTGAAGCCATGTGGAAACGAAGAGTCGTCAGGATCGTCAGTGTGACGCTCGCTGTTCTGATCG
Source organism: Streptosporangium sp. OZ121 (assembly GCF_051918885.1). Classification (NCBI taxonomy): domain Bacteria; kingdom Bacillati; phylum Actinomycetota; class Actinomycetes; order Streptosporangiales; family Streptosporangiaceae; genus Streptosporangium; species Streptosporangium sp. OZ121. The sequence goes on along the minus strand of NZ_JBPXMC010000032.1, from coordinate 56,002 downwards.
GGGTGCCGGCACTGGGAGTCGCCGGGCTCGTCCTCTGGGACGGCGACATCGACACCGATCCACGCCGGGCGATCCTCCGTGATGTCCGGATCGATCTGCGGACCGCCAGGACACGGCTCGGTCCGGTCGAGTACGACCTGCACGGCACGAAAGGCCCTGTGCTGCTGTCCGTCCACGCCGGGCTCGGTGGAGCCGACCAGGGACGGCTGTTCGCCGGTTGGCTGCAGAAGGACGGGTTCCGCATTCTCAGCCCCTCACGGCCCGGCTACCTCGGAACGCCGCTGGAGAGCGGCCGGACCAACGAGGAGCAGGCGGATCTGCTCGCGGCGCTGCTGGACGAGCTCGGCATCGACCGAGTCGGAGTCCTCGCGGTCTCGGCAGGAAGCCCGGTGGGCTACACCTTCGCCGCGCGCCATCCGGATCGGATCTGGGCACTGGTCTCCATCGGCGGAGTGAGCAAACAGCGGCCTGCCGGGACGGGCTCGCCACTGCGGAGAGCGTTCCTGGACACGGTGGGCCAGAAGCTGGCCCGGCTGACGGCGGAGGTCTCGTTCGAGACCATCGTCGCGGGGACGTTGAGCGAGACCAGCACCTACACCGACGTGCAACGGGCGGAGCGCGTCTCGCACATCATGAACACGCCACATGTGCGGGAGCTCTTCAAAGCGATGTTCGATACGACGTTCCCCTACCAGAAGCGCTGGGCGGGCACGGACAACGACGCGGTGCAAGCCCGACGTGGAAAGCCGCCTCTGGAGCGGATCCCGGCTCCGGCACTACTGATCCACGGCACACAAGACGGCGATGTGCCGTTCGACCACGGGAAGTTCGCAGCCGAGCGGATACCCGGCGCGAAACGGTACTGGATGGAACACGACGATCACCTGGGCTTCTGGCTCAGCCCGAAGGCGAGTCAGGCACAAGCCGCGGCGCGAGACTTCCTCCGGCAGCACGCGCCAGGCGAATGAGCACTCGTCCAGGACCGGGCGCCCCCCCACGTCGTCCCTCACCATTCCGGTGTGCCCGGACATACCGCTCTGGGCACGCCGACACGGACAAACGGGCAGCAATCCATGAGCACTGATCTCCGCGGGCGCGTTGGGACGGCATCGCCTCACCGGATCATGCGACATCTGCCCATGGCCGGACATCCGCATCCGTCCGGGTTCACGCCAGTCTGGCAGTGAGGGATCGCATGCCGATCGGGGCGGCGTCGCTTCAGCAGGAGGCTGACGGTCGCGAGCAGTATGTCGTGAACGTTTCTTTTCCGGCCCACGCAGCGATTTGATCTGTTCGCGGAGAGCCGGGTGGCCGCGATTCTCCCAGGCATGTCGACTGGCTGGGAGAACCGCGATGTAAGCGAGCGGGCCGTACGACACCCGTCGAAGGCGTTCGACCACCCAATCTGGTGTCTATGGGGGATGGGCATATTCAAGGCCAGTCCCCCGCCGTATTGTGACCACAGCACGAAAGCCGGCTGCGGACCGATCGTGGCGCGGAGTCAGTGAGGTGATCTCAATAAGCATTTCGTAGGTAGCGGTATTCGAAGACTCGGGCCGGCGACGGTGTGTCGCAGGGTCCGCCGGCGTTGGGTGAACAGCGCGAAGCCGCGTTCTCCGTGTCGACACGTTGATCGTGGGAGCCAAAAGCTCGCCGGCGGGTCCAGGAAATACTCGATGCGCTCGCTCGCGTGAGCTCAATGCCCTGCGCCGTGACATTCCTTTCTATTGACAACAGTCGATGCTGATCGTTGCGATCGGCTCCCCCTGATGCGTGCGGCCTGCCGCGCGCATTTCCTGACAGGAGAGGCCCATGACAGACCGGCGTGTCCCCCTGCGACGGCGCCTGACCGCGGGGCTGGTCGCCGTCCTGCTCGGTACGGTCGGCGCACTCACCATCGTGACCCCCGCCCGCGCCGCCGTCACCTGCACGTTGACGTTCAAGGCCAACGCCTGGCCGACCATCGACGGGCAGGTGAGGTGGCAGGTCGATGCGACGCTCACCAACGTCAGCGCGATGCCGTCGACCGACTGGAGGACGGCCATCCGCTTTCCCTCGGGCTCGGTCATTCCGCAGTACTGGAACGTGACGAAGGTGACGGAGTACCTGTGGACCCATGTGGAGTGGAACAAAGTCATCCGGCCGGGCCAGAGCGCATACTTCGGGTTCGAGGTCCGCACGCCCACCTGGGATGTCTCGCCTCTGCCCATACTCAAAAGGTGCGGTCTCACCTTCTGATGGCGGCGCATCCGACGGTTGCGGGCGAGACTCCGCCGGTCGCGACCGTCCTATGTGGAAAAAGGGCTCCGCCTCACGCGAGTGGCACTCCCGTCGGCCGTCGGACACTCCGAATTTTCGCCACCGTTTTGTGTCGACCCGCGAGGAGGGTGGCTGAAGGATGATGCAAGGCTCTTGGCCGAACGGGCGACAGGGGATGCGGTGGTGGCCTGAACGCTGGCGACGACGTGCGGCCGAATCCGACTCTTTCGCTGCCCCTTTGTCGGCGGCGGCGCGGAAACGGGGTATCCCCACTGCCCAGGTGAGCGGTTCCGAGGCCGAGGAACTGGCGATCGCGGTGGCGAAGAGCACCTACGAGAAAGGCGATGTGGCCGCGGTGGAGGAAATGCTGCGCCCGATCGACCAACGGCCAGGCCGACATGTGGCTCAAGCTGCCCGAACAAGACCGGTGGAGTTAAACGGAGATACGACGAGAAAGCCCGATTCCGCTATCTGGAGTCGGGCTTTCATCATTCGACTCGACCTCCGCCACAATGATCATGTGATCGACTACTACCGCGATTTCTTCGAGCGGCATCAGTGGCTGGAGGACGCACTCTCCTGGACCGTCGTGCAACCGCGTGTGGATGGTGACCTGGCACTTCAACGGGGGATACACGATCCTCCATGCGGCCGGCGGCGAGATCAGGGCGTGGATGCGCGACTTCATCTTCACCGAGCACAGGGTGGAGAACGGTGACCCGAGCATCCTGGCCGGCTTCCGTGCCATGCTCGACGCTCTCGACCCGGAGGACTACCGCGGCAAACGCGGTGCGGCGTTCGCCTTCATCGAGGCGGCCACCGGCATGTGCCTGGACAGCGAGTTGCCGGATGTGGAGGACGCCCCCGTCGTCATCCTCGACAACCCTGCCGCCTGACCAGTTGTCGGCCGGCCTCCTCGCCACGGTGGCAGCCGTCCACCCCGGAGACGTCCGCTGACCTTTCGCTGATTCCACCGACTTTTCGCTGATTCCACCCCCGGAACCCTCAACGGACACCACCCGCCCGGCCCTGAGCCAGGAGCAATCCCAGTCCTGGGCATGGACCTGCCGCTTCTACGCCTGTCATGCGTGCCGGTCCTTTGTGGCCCCGCCGGGCGACTTCGTCTACCACGCGGTCGCACCGCTCAACCTGTTCCCCCGTGAACGGATCGAAGCAGGGTTCGCTCGGGCACGAGCCGTGTGGTCGATCGCCGACGCCGGGCTCGTGGGTCGAGGGCGCGGCCGGCGTGCCGGATGCGCTGCCGGCGGATGTCCGGAAGCGGTCCGCGGCGACCTCCGACGCTGTAGACCCGGACGCCAGAATCCGCCGCTCGCGCCTGCTCGGATGATCCCGCGGCGCTCGTTGACCCGGCGACGGGGCCGGGGCGCGATCAGGCTCCGCCGCCAGTGGGGCTCTGGCGTGCGGCGCTCTTCCGGCGCGGCTTCGCCGACCGGGGCGGGATGGAGCGCATGTGATCGCGGACGACGGTGAGGACACGAGCGAGGCTGTCGATGTCCGCGCGCGCGAGCGGTTCGAGGAAGAGTCGCCGCAGGACGTCGATGTGACCGGGGAACACCCTGGCGAGCACGTCCCGTCCCGCCTCGGTGATGGTCACCGTCACGCCCCGGTCGTCCTGCGCGGACGGGCTGCGGGCGACGAGTCCGGCCTCCTCCGGCAGGCCCACCTGGTAGGTCAGGCCGCTGCGGCTGTACACGACCCCGTCTGCCAGCTCGGTCATGCGCTGGCTGCCGTCCGCCGTGTCCCCGAGTCTGGCCAAGAGCTGGAACTGGACGTAGCTGAGGTCGCCGGCGTCGCGCAGCTGCTGCTCCACCGTGTGGCGCAGCAGGCTGCTCACCTCGATCAGCGCGAAGTACGCGCCGAGTTCGGCGTCGCCGGAACGGTCGACGCGCTCGGTGACGGCGTCGATGCGGTGGCGGTCGGTGACGAGGTCGTCGGATTCCTCCCGATGATCGGTGACGGCGCAGCCGCTGAGTACGTCATCGCGCCCGCCGAGATCCTGGCGGCCGCACCTTCGAACGTGCCGCTCGCCGACGCGGCGGCCCTGCCACTGGCGGGCCTGACCGCATGGCAGGCGCTGTTCGAACTCGGTGAGCTCACCGCCGGGCAACGCGTGCTCATCACCGGCGCCGGAGGCGCTGTCGGTGCCTACGCGGTTCAGCTGGCGAAGAACGCCGGCGCGTACGTCATCGCCACGGCGAGCCCGCGCAGCGCGGACCGGGTCCGGGCCGCCGGTGCCGACGAGGTCCTCGACCACACCGCGACCGACGTGGTGGACGCGGTGACCCAGCCGGTCGACCTCTTGCTCAACCTCGCACCGATCGAGCCCTCGCAGCTCGCCGCCCAGGCCACTCTCGTGCGGTCCGGCGGGACCGTGGTCAACACCACGGTGTGGATGCAGGCGCCGAGCGACGAAGCACGCCATGTGCGCGGGCTCAACGTCTTCGTCCGGAGCGACGCCAAGCAGCTCGCCGGCCTCGTGGAGGCGATCGACCGAGGCGAACTTCACATCGACATCAGCCGCCGTATCCAGCTCAAGGACCTCCCGGCCTTCCATGCGGAAGTCGCCGCCGGTGCCGTGTCCGGCAAGGTCGTCGTCCTTGCGCATACCCTGCCCACTCCGCTCGGGTGAGGCTGTGGCCGAGCACGGCGCAGGCGTACCCAGCGGGGTAGGCCACGATGGCGGCGAAGTCCCACCGTGTGGTGGTGCGCCCCTCGCCGTCAACGGCCAGGACGACGCCGTCTGGTGAGAACGCCGGTCCGGCTGCCTTGTCGTCGCCGTCCAGGCGGGCACCGACGGCAGGAAAGGCGTGTGCCCCGGTCACGAGCTGATGACCGGGGCACACGCGGGCCTGGGCCAAGTGCCGCACTGCCCGTACGGCGGATTCAAGATCGTAAGGTATCCGTCCATCGCTTGTCCCGCGCCATGCTCCTCACCAACGTCGCGGAAGCCGCCGAACACCGCGCGCCGAAGCGGGCACGCGCGTTGTCAGCCGTAGAGAATGTGCCGCAGTGTCCGCGCCAGGTGCTCGGTGAGCTGCTCGGATGGCATGGAGGCGAGCGGTTCGGCACGGGCGATGTACCGGCTGAAGGTCACTCCGATCAGTTGCGAGCCCACGAGTGCCACGCGAGCGTCCAGGTCGGCTCCGGGGTCGCCCGACACGTCGGGCGAGAGCACCGAGCGGTAGACGCGGACACTCCGCTCCTGCATCGCGGCCAGGAGGCGGGTTGCCGTTTGCTCGTCGGTCGCGGCGCTACGCATGAGGGCGACGAGCGAGTCGTTGGCGGCGTCGGTCTCCATGCGCTGGACGAACCCGTGGGCGATCCGCTCGGGCAGCGTCGCCGGGTCCCCGGCCGCCACTTGTTCCAGGTCACGGTTGCCCGGCATCGCGGCGAGGAAAAGCCGTTCCTTGGAGACGAAGTGGCGCGAGATCAGGCCGTGGGTGACATCGGCCCGGCGCGCGACCTCCCTGAGAGTGGTGCGGGCGTAACCGCGCTCGGTGAAGGTGTGGCGGGCCGCCTCCAGGATGGCCGCTCGATGCCCCTCCGGGTCGCGGCGCCTGCGCCGTGGCTCCCCGGGTGATTCCTGCTCATTCATGGAGGCTCCCGCATGTCGTCACTGTACTACTGTGTCCTTAATGGCCAAGTGGCCATTAAGGACGACAAGGAGCCTGTCATGAGCATGAAACCGCCGGAGCCGGCGGCCGTCGCCGAGACCCGACTGCTGCACAAGATGCATCGGGCGGCGACCTCCCTGCTGGCCGACGCCGCACAGCGGGACAGCGCCCCGCTGCCCATGCTGGGCGAACTGCGCGACTTCCTGGTGGCGGCGCTGCGCCATCACCATGAGAGCGAGGACGACGAGCTGTGGCCGCAGTTGATCGCAGCCGACCCCGCGGCCGGCCCAGGCCTGACCGCACTCAACCGGGAACACGACGCCCTGGACTCCGGGCTGGACGCGCTCGCCGCCGCCCCCGTGCGCGACGATGCGGACCGGCCGGCACTGGCCGCGGCGGCGACCGCCGTGCGTGACCTGGTACACGAGCACCTCGATCACGAAGAGCCGGTGCTGTTCCCGGTGCTGGCGGCGCACATGTCCGATCTGGCCTGGGCCGCGTTCTCCCAGAAGGTGATCGCCTCGGCCCCGCCCGTGAACGCCCACCTCAACATCGGCTTCTTCGAGCAGGTGGGCACCCCCGCGGAACTCGCCGTGGTCACCGCGAACCTGCCGCAACCCGTGCTCCAACTCGTCCCGGTCATGCGCCAGCAGGCCCGAGCCACCCTGGACAGCCTTCGCGAAAGGACGGTCACCTCATGACCCGCACTGTCATCGTCGGCGGCACCGGCGGCCTGGGCAGCGTCATCGCCCAGCACTTCGCCGAACGCGGCGACGAGGTCGTCATCACCAGCAGGGACAAGGCACGGGCCGAGACCGTCGCCGCGCGGATCGGCCACGGCGCCCAAGGACTGGCCCTTGACCTCGCCCGGCCAGAGACGATCAGCACCTCCCTGGCCGGTGTGACGGACGTCGACAACCTCGTCATCACAGCGATCCCCGAGGGGGCGAACTCGCTGGCGCAGTTCAACATCACCCATGCCGTCACGGCTGTGACCGTGAAGCTCGTCGGATACGCCGAGACCGTCCGGGCATTGAGCGACCGGTTCAACCCCGGCGCCTCCGTCGTGCTCTTCGGCGGGCTCGCCAAGGAACGTCCATACCCCGGCTCGACCATCGTCACGACCTTCAACGCAGGAATCACCGGCCTCGTCAGAACCCTCGCGGTCGAGATCGCCCCGTACCGTGTCAACGCCCTGCACCCGGGGCTGATCGGCAACAGCCCAAAATGGCGCGATGTGCCCAACCCGCCGCATGCGGACCGGACGCCGATCGGACGCCTGGTCACGATGGCCGAGGTCGCCGACGCCACCGACTTCCTGCTCCGCAACACCGGCATCAACGCCCACGACCTGTACCTCGACGGTGGCCTGCTGGTGACCTGACCCGCACTGCGAGCAGGAGTGTCCGGAAGGTTTTGCCGACCTTTCCGGACCGGAATCGGGAATTCGGCCTTGGGCCATGGTCGACTGCCGGATGGTCGCGACCAAGCCTGAGGTGTGGGTCGTGTGTTGGAGTTGATCCCGGCTGGGAACATGTTCACGTTCCCAGCCGGGTAACGGCGCATGTTGTCCCCGCCGGAGACGTTCGATGACATTGACGCGCCGGTCAATCGGCGTTCACCGGTGCCCGGGACCGGGTCTGTCAGGTTAACGGCTCTGGCACGAATCCGGTGGTGGCAGAGCGTTGCCAAGAGAGCATGATCCGCTGTCGGAGTAGGGGGTTGGAAGCAGTTACTGGTTGAGCATGTATCAGGATGTGTGAGTGAACATGAAAGAGTGGGTTAAGGCGCAGGGGTGTCCACCCGATCATCGCTTACCGGTGGTTATCGGGAAGGCGCCCTGTCCGTGCCCGCTCGTGCCGTGGTCGCTGTATGGCCTGCGCCGGGCCTGGAACACCGCCAAGAACACCGTCGCGCCGTGGTGGGCCGAGAACTCCAAAGAGGCCTACACCACCGGCCTGGACGGGGTGGCACGGGCGCTGAGGAACTGGGCCGCCTCCCGCAGCGGCACCCGCAAGGGGCCGAAGATCGGACTTCCCCGATTCAAGTCCAAGCACCGCGCCGCTCCTTCGTGCCGGTTCACCACCGGCGCGATCCGGGTGGAGGCCGACCGCCACCACGTGACACTGCCCCGCCTGGGAACGATCCGCACGGGCGAGTCCACCCGGAAACTCGCCCGGCACCTGGAGCGCGGCACGGGGCGGATCCTGTCGGCCACCGTCCGCGGCGAGGGGGGCCGCTGGTTCGTCGCGTTCACCTGCGAGCTCGACCGCGCCGACCGCGCCCCGGCCAGGCCTGGCGCCGTCGTCGGCGTCGACCTGGGCGTCAAGGACCTCGCGGTGCTGTCCACCGGCGAGGTCGTCGCCAACCCCAAACATCACCGCTCGGCGCTCAAGCGGCTACGCCGGTTGAACAAGCAACTCGCCCGCCGAACCGGGCCACGCACCCCCGACGGCGCCAGGCCTGGCCGGGGCGCGGCCGACGTCGCCCAGAGTCGCGGGGAGACGCGAAACGCCCGTGGAGGAGCGGTAGGACCCGGCACCCGTGCCGGGCGCGCACCGGCGAAACGGGAACCCCGGAAACGGGGAACGCTCCGGCGCAAGCCGGAAGCTGCCTGAGAGCGCGCTCACCACAGCACACTCACAAGCAACGGAAGCCGGCTTGGCCGTACATCCGGCGTTTCAGGAGCTGGACCTTGGTGTTGGCGCCTTCCATGGGGCCGTTGCCGCAGGGCAGGGTCAGCCCGGCGATGACGGCTTGTTTGTCCTCTTCCAGAGACCTCGGGGCCGGCGTCGCGGAGCTCGTCGACGAGTTTGGTCACCGCGGGGTCGGACGGGTACCGGGCGAGGGTGGGTCGGAGCCCCATGACGACGTGGTGCCGGAACTCCACGGCGTCGGAGATCCCGTACGGCGTCGCGTCGGCGCGCGGCCCACGGGCCGGAGCAGGCCACCACCCGTCCCATGACCCGCACTTCAGATCACCGTGTCGCAACACCCGGCCCGGAGCCGGCATCGCCATGCCCAGCGACGCGAACTCCGGCCTCCACCAGCGCCCTGACATCACCCGGGCCTTCCCGGACCCCTGCTCCGCAGCTCCCAAACCAGGACGAACCCGATTCGGAAGCCCCTGAAACGACAAGATCCCGCCTGATCGCGATGATCAGACGGGATCCCGTCAACCTCAGTCCGGCCGTTTCGAGAACGGCCCCTGGTGGGGTGTTCACGAGTGGGTCTGACCTGTGATGGAACGGGCGCTTAAAGATCGCTTCCCGGAATGGGATGGATCGTTTCCCAGGATCAGCCGGTGCCGATCGTCGGCGAGAAGAGAAGAGGAAAAGGATCTTCGCTGCGCAGCCCGACCAACATGGGAGCACCAGGGGCGCCGCGCAGGCGACAGTACACATGATCATGGAGTTCTCGTGCCGGCGCCAGGCACGCATCGCGGTACCGCGATCGACGCCACCCATCCCCTCCGGAACCATCACCAACCAGCGTGAAGTCAGAAGTTCAACGACCGGCGATCAAGAGCGCGGCCCGTTTCTGCCGTATTCCGGAGGCATCCGTATGGAGACGATGGAGGGCCTCAGGAGGCCGCAAGTCACGGTGCGGCCGGGAACGCTCCGTAGTCGGCGGACCTGGTCGCGGTGATGGTCTCACCGTGCGCGACGCCTGTCGCGGTGACGGTGGCCACGCCTGCGGGGACGGAGGTCAGCCGCGTGTTGATCGACGCTCTCACGGTCTTGCCGGGGGCCACGTTCCTGAACGTCTTGTCGCCGTAGACGGTGGCGATCGCCACGTCCACCGGGAAGGTGTTGTCGTTCGTCGCCGCCACCGACAAGTGCACCTTCCCGCCGCGCGTGCGTGACGTGACCGCTGCCGTCACGTCGAGCGCCGTGACGTCCGCGAAGCGCACCGTGTACTCCAGTTCGGTGCCGAACGGCAGGAGCAGCATGTGCTGGCGCCGGGAGGCGTCCTTGAAGTACGTCTGCGTCTTCGGCACCACCCGAGCCGTCAGCGTCGCGTTCCACTCGATGACCATGTCCGTGCGACCACGCCGGACGCGCAGCCCCGTGCCCTCGCCCGTGACGTCGACACCCGGCGTCCACTCCGTCTCCACCGGACCGAGCAGCGTCAGACGATCGTCGCCGCGCAGCACGAGAGGCATGCGCTCCGTCGAGTGCTGGAGCGCGGTGACCTTGACGCGAAGGGCATCGGCCCGGAGATCGACGTCCTTCGTGAGTCGACCGTCCGGCGTCGTGTAGCGGATGCCGAGATGCTCGGCTGAGCTCACCTCGTCGAGCGCAAGTTCATCGTTTTGGGCCGGATCGCCCCGGAAGTATCGGGCGAGCAGGTTCCCATTGGAGTCGATGCTGGTGAACTGGGCGGAACGATGCGTGCCCCAGCACCCTTCCACGGAGTTGTTCGTACTGTAGAGCAGCATGCCGGCATCCGGGTGCCAGAGGAAACTCAGCCCGCTCTGGACCCGGGATGTGGCACGGATGCCGAACAGGCCCCCGAAGTAGTAGGGGCGCTTTCGGACGAAGAGGAACTGCTGCCCGCGCGGATCGGTCCGGAACTCCACGAAGCCGTCGGAGGTCAGGTAGGGCATGGTGCTGATCGCGGCATCCTTGTCAGCACGGGTGGGGAATTTCTCGGGGTAGGTGGAGAGGCGCACCACCTGCGGATCGACCTGGCCTGCCGGCGGCTGCGGCACCGGTTCGGTCGACGCCGCCCATTCCGCCCTCAGCGCCGCCTTGTCCTCCTGAGCCGTCGTGAAGGCCGCTGAGACGGGGATGCCGGGCGTCCACAGGGAGTTGATGTCCGCCTTGTAGCTGTCGTCCTTCACGTCATCGAGGATGTGGAGAGAGGTGCGCGATGACGTCGCGACGTTGCAGAACCAGCCGGCGCCGTCGGGTTCACGCACGAAGTTGTACCGGATCCACTCGTAGTACGTCTCCTGCATCCGCTTCACGACGGGCGAGCCGGTGGTCTCGTAGAGCGCCGCCAGGTCGGGCGTCATGACACCGAGCGAGTACCCCAGGTCGTTCCCGTTCTGCTCGTAGAAATAGCCGACGGGGCTCAGTCCGTCCCGGGCGAGCACGTCGATCCGCTCGTTGAGACGGGTGGCCAGGGTGGGATCGCCGAGCAACGGCAGTGCTTCCGCGATCCCCAGAAGGCCCCCTGCGACCTGATTGGTGTACGGGATCGGGTTCGACCAGACCAGCGGGTTGGCCGGGTCCAGGAACCAGTCCGCGGCCTTGCGGAGGGCAGTGATGATCTTGCTCTGGGTCTCGGGCAGTGCGCCGGTGCGTTGGAGCTCCACGAGCGTGACGGTGAGGAAGCCGAGCGCGAAGCCCGTCGCGGGTCGTGACAGCTCTCCGGCGGAGTACTCCGGCCAGCAGCCCTGCGGCTTCTGCAGCTTGAGGTAGTGGCCGATGGCGGCGTCCAGGCGCGCCAGCAGCGCGGGGTCACCGGTGTAGGGGTTCCAACTCCGGGTGTTCGCGTGGAACCACGACAGGGTGAAGACGTTCTCCTGCACCCGGGCGTTGAACGGTTCGGCCGGCGACCGCCAGAACCCGCCCCTCATGAACCCGTGCGTGTTCGGGTCCTCATCCTCCACCCCGTTCGCCAAGGGCGCGAGCACGGCCAGATACGGAGCCAGTCGTTGCTCGGCCGCGGCGAAGAGACCGCGGTCGGGGGCACCGGGTGGCAACGCGGTGACATCGGCCAGCGGACCGCCGATCTCGGATGTCGCGGCGAGCGCGGGCCTTGCCGTGTTCAGCGCCAGGGTGAACACCGCCGTTCCCGTGGCCATGCCGATGAGGGCCTGCCGGCGGGAGAGGGACAGACGAAACACTGAGGGAACGGACTGATCTTCCATGATCAACCTCCTGGGGGATCGGCGTGCATAGAAGTGAGCTCTGTGAAGTTGTGCCGGACGGTCTCCGGGACCGCGCGGGCTACGCCCTTACCTGTGCTCGTTCGGGCATCACCTGGACTGACGGAACGAGCTGGTTCGCGGATCGGAGCACGTCGGGCGCGCTGAGGGTCTCAAGGTCCAGTTCCTCGGTGCTGTGGATCCGCAGCGTGGTCTGCTCTCCAGGCAGCAGCGTGACGAGGGCGTCGTCGACGAACCCCGCCGGATCGGCCTTGTCGATGAGGAGGGTGAGATCCCGGATCAGCGTTCTGGCCTGGACGGTCAGCTCGTATCCCTCCGGGATCCTGCTCACCTCGGCGCGGAACGACGCCGACGCGAGCGCGCTGTCTCGGTACTCGGCGAAGAACCAGAGGGCGCGGACGCCGTGGAGGGCCGCGACGACCAGTTCTCGTTCCGGGGAGGAGGCGGTGCCGATCTCGTCGGGGATCCGGACGCGCTGCGCGCCGCGGGGTTCGACGGCGACCGCGATGGCGGCCTCTGCCAGGATCGCGCCCTCGTAGTCTCTGCGTTCCAGCAGCAGCTCGCCGTCCCATCGCTGGTCGGTGTCGTTGAGGACCGCCGCCTCGAGACCGTCCGGAGCGGGCTGGATCGTGACCAGCTGTTCCCGGTTGATGTGTCGCAGCGCGTAGAGCATCGGCTTCGCGCGCCCGTCACCGTCGACGGCCGACCAGGAGGTCACCGGCCAGCAGTCGTTGAGCTGCCAGACGATGGTGCCGGAGCAGATCGGCGCGCGGGAGCGGAACCATCCGATCCCGGTGCGGATCGCGGCCGCCTGATTGAGCTGCATCGCCCAGTGCCAGTCCGACATGTCGTTCGGCAGCCGCAGGTGCGGGAGCAGCCCGTCGGTGAGCTTGTCGTTGCCGTTGACGGCCTTCTGGTGGACGACCATGCCCGGAGACTCCGGCGTGAGCGGGTCGTCGGAGACGGCACGCGTCAGCGTCGCCCAGGCCGGTGGCGCCTGCCAGCCGAACTCCGCGACGAACCGCGGCGTGTAGTCGAGGTAGTGGAGGTAGTCCTTCTCGTTCCACACATCCCAGATGTGGATGCTGCCGTGACGCGGGTCGTTGTGATCCGGGTCGTCGCCGAGCCCGCTGCCGGCGGGGGTGAACGGGCTGCCGGGGGTGTATCCGATGTGCGGCGCGAGTTCCTCGACGATCCTGGGCAGGAGGTCGTGGTAGTACCACGCCCCCCACGTGGCGCCGTCCAGCCGCGAGAGGTAGCCCCACTCGTGAAGACCCCAGAGGTTCTCGTTGTTGCCGTTGAGGATCACCAGCGACGGATGCCCGGCGAGGCGGGTGACCGCTTCACGCGCTTCCGCCTCGACCTCGCCGCGCAGCGGCTCCTCCTCGGCGTAGGCGGCACACGCGAACAGGAAGTCCTGCATCACGAGGATCCCTCGCTCGTCGCAGAGATCGTAGAAGTCGTCGGACTCGTAGATGCCACCTCCCCAGACGCGCAGCAGGTTCAGCCCGGCGAACGTGGCCTGACCGATGCGGGCGGCGTGGCGGTCACGGGTGACCCGGTGCGGGAACGCGTCGTCGGGGATCCAGTTCGCACCGCGGATCTCGATGCGGCGGCCGTTGATCCGGACCGTGAACGGAGTGCCGTGCTCGTCGGGTGTCGTGTCGAGGTGGACCGTGCGGAACCCGATGCGCTGGTCGCGCTCGTCGAGCACCGCCTCGGACGCGGGGTCGCTGACATCGATCAGGGCGACCGTGACGTCGTAGAGCGCGGGGTCGCCGTGCCCGCGAGGCCACCACAGCCGCACGTCGGGAACCTCCGCGTCGACCACGATCCGGTCGGTGTCCCGGCCCAGATCGGCGCGGATCGTTCGGCCTCCGATCGTCACGAGGACGGCAAGGCGCCGATCGCGATCGGTGCGGGCGACATCGATGTGCAAGGCGAGCAGCCCGAGCGAACCCTCCACGGTGACGACGGGGCGTACGTCGCTCAGCCGCGCGGTCCATCGCTCCACCCGCACCGGACGCCAGATGCCCACGCTGGCCGTGTCGATTCCCCAGTCCCAGCCGAAGCTGGATGCCATCTTGCGCAGCGCGTTGAACGGGTGGGAGTTCACATGCGGCCGGTATCCCAGCTCCAGCGAGCGGCGGTCGGCCTCGCGGACGGGCGACTCGAGGTCGACCTCCAGGGCGTTCGATCCGCGCCGCGCGGCGGCTCGGATGTCGTACCGGTAGCTGCGGTGCATGTTCTCGGAGCGGCCGAGCTCGTGACCGTTCAGCCGAACCGTGGCGACCGTGTCGATGCCGTCGAAGACGAGGTCGAGTCCGGGGCCGAGATCGTCCAGATCGAAGTCGGTGCGGTATCGCCACCGTGACCGACCGATCCACGCCTGAGCGGACTCCTGATCGTCCAGGTAGGGATCCTCGGTGATGCCGGCGGCGTGCAACGCGGTGTGCACGGTGCCGGGGACCTCGGCCGGGACGCGCACGCCACCCAATCCGACGGGCGCCCTTCCTTCCAGGTGGAGGAGGGTCCAGCCGTCGCGCACGTCGGTTCGTCGCAGTCTCATCTCTTGCTCCTCCCGATCCCGTTGGTGCGGTCGAAGACGGCGCGCAGCGCGTCGACGGCACGAGCCGTGTCCACGTACAGGCGCGTGTAGTGGTGGCCCGCGGGATCCTCGATGCCATTGGTCATCTGACCGGGAACGGTCGGGCCGGACGGGCCGACGGGGTCAGCGGTGGCTCCCCGCCGGTAGCCGCTGCCCCGACCCCGGCTGTCCATCATCAGATGGGCGTATCCGGCCGAGGACCACAGCAATGACTCAAGGTGGTGTCCCCGTCCGCCGCCGTAGCCCTGGTACTGCACCACCCCGGGGATGGGCGTGGCGCGGTGCCTCGGGAGGTAGAGCCACCCGCGGATCGGGTGACCGCCATGGCCTGCGAACCGGACGTCGAACACATCGACCGTCTCCAGCAGCGAGTCCACCGCTGTGGCTCGCACGTCGATCGGATGCTCGGCGGCACGCTGGATCTGGGCGGTCCAGAAGGCGTCGAAGTCCTCCGGGTCGACCACGGCGCTGCGGTAGTCGAGCAGCCCTGCCTCGTCGAGGTCGGTGAGCATCTCTGCTACACCCCCGCCGGCGCGGGAGCCGACGCCGCGTCATCAGTCGGCATCGGGACACGGTCGAACGCGGCCCCGCCGGTGCGGATCTGCTCCGGCCAGGCCAGGGACACCCCGAGATCCTCGGAGAGCACCTGCTGCAGCTGCGTCAGCTGCAGCGGGTCCTCACGGATCCGCGCCGGGTCCAGACCGGTCTCCACGACGCGCGCGGCCAGGGCGCCGACGGCTTCGCCGATCGACCACTCCACCGGGTGCAGCCGGTATGCGCCGTTGGTGATGTGGGTGGTGCCGATGTTCTTGTTCGCGGCGACGAAGTTGTCGGCGTCGGCCGCGATCAGCGCGCCGAGGGGGATCTGGAAGGGAAAGCAGTCGATGTCGACGTAGTTGCGCCCCGACGTGCTGGGGTGCAGGTCGATGCGGTAGTAGCCGATGCCGACGCTGTCCGCGAAGATCGCGCTTCCCGCGTCGGCGCCGCGCATCTGGCGGCCGATGTGTCCCTCGGTGACGGTGAACAGGGCGCGGATGCGCCGCGACTCCCGGATGTACACCTCCTTCGCGAGACCGTCGGCCGTGCCCGTGACGTCCCCGCGGGGACGCAGCTCCGGGTAGCCGAACCCGCCGTCGTGGCGAGGCGCCTCGGTCTGCATCCAGTACACGAAGCTGCGGGTGAGAGAGCGTGCGCCCTCCAGCGCCTTCTCACGGGCCTGCGGGCTCACGCCGTGCAGCGGCAGCTCCCAGTAGTCGATCTGCGGCCAGTTGACCAGGGTGATCTCCCCGCCGGTGAAGGCCGGGTCCAGCAGCTGCCTGGCGAGGATCCGCCGGTACTGCCAGAGATCGTCCGCACGCGTGTGGATCGCCTCCTGCGGGGACTGCGCGAACAACGGGCGCACCCGCGGCCGCAGGGTGTCGGGGACCACGTCCTCCCAGGACAGCTGGGAGGCGGGCCAGCGCGGGTCGATGGTGTCGCGCCAGTGCTCGTAGCGATCGGGCCGGGGGATGGTGTGATCCTCCCCCGGGCGGTACTCCAGGGCGACGCACCAGCTGACCGCCTGCTGGTCGGCGACGTCGGCGACGTCGGGGGCGTGCAGTTCCCCGGTCTCGTCCTTCCCCTCCGCGCCGATGACCACCGGCAGTCCGGCCGGCTCGATGAGGTCGCCCTCCTCCGTCGCATCGGCGACCAGGGTCGCGCGCACCTCGACTTGATCGCCGTTCGGCGCGCGAAGCGTCACCGACGTGATCCGTCGCCCATCCCGGCGCACGTCGACCGCGGTGTGCTCGCGCAGCAAGGTGATCGCCCCGGATGCGATGTGCGCCGAGAGGATCTCCTCCACCGCCAGGGCCCCGACGCGTGGTTCGTGGCAGATCCGTGAGACGAAGCCCATCCCGGGATTGAGATGTTCGATCCCGGCGGCGTCCTCGGTGAGCGGGTACGCGCGCCGGTAGTGACCGCGGATCGCCTCCCGCAGCGCCCGATAGCTGGGCGAGGTCAGGGAGGTCTCGATCCACTGGTGCTCGTCAGGCGGCACAGCCTGCGTGGACAGCTGTCCGCCCAGCCACGTCGAGCGTTCGGCGAGGACGACCCGGCATCCGAGCTTCGCGGCGGTGAGCGCCGCCGCGACGCCTCCGAGCCCTCCGCCGACGACGAGGAGATCTGTGGAGATGGCGGAAATGCGCAAAGGATTCCTTTCGAGAGGTCGGGCCGGTCAGCCCTTGACGCTGCCGTCGGCCAGTCCGGCCACGAACGCGCGCTGGTTGAACAGGAAGAGGACGACGACGGGGATGGTCGAGATGACCGCGCCGGCCATCAGTGGGCCGTACTGGATGTTGCCGCTGGCGAGGAATCGCGCCAGCGCCAGCTGCACGGTCTGGGAGCTCTCCGTGTTGGTCACCACCAGCGGCCAGAGGAAGTCGTCCCAGACGCCGACGAAGGAGAAGATCGCGACGACGGCGACCAGCGGCTTCGCCAGCGGCAGGTATATGGAGCGGAAGATTCGCCACTCGCCGGCGCCGTCGATGCGTGCTGCCTCGGCGAGCTCAGGGGGTGCCGTGCTGAAGTACTGACGAGCGAGGAAGATGTTCATCGGCAGGATCAGGTACGGGAGCATGACCCCGGCGAGGGTGTCGAGGAGCCCGCTGCCGCCTTGCCCGAGAATGTCGTTGCCGCCCGCCAGCGGTATCCCGCGCGCCATCAGGAACAGCGGTATGAGAGTCACGGAGACGGGGATCGCCGTGGTGGCGACGATCCCGACGAAGACGCCGAAGCTGCCGGGGAACGGCATCAGCGCGAACGCGTAGCCGGCGAGGACCGAGAAGACGCTGTTGCATGCCACGACAGCGACGGCGACGATCGTCGAGTTGAGCATGGCCCGCACGATGTTGGCGTCCGTCCACGCCGTGCCGAAGTTCTCCAGTGTGGGGTTGGCGGGGATCAGCGAGACGGAACCGAACGCTTCGTTGTTCGGCGTGAAGGCCAGGCTGATCATCCACAGGAAAGGCACGACAATCAGGAACGACAAGACGTAGAGGAAGATCATGGCCGGTACGCGCGACGTGCCCTTGATCCTCGTCGTGCGTCGTGACGTGGTCGCCATAGGTCGAGTGACGGTCACTTCTGTCTCCCAACGAGCGAGCGGACGGAGAGCGCAGAGAACCCGACGATGAACGCGAACAGCACGAACGCCATCGCCGACGCCGACCCGAGCTGGTTGTACTGGAACGCCTCGGTGTAGATCAGGTAGTTCACGGTCGTGGTCGACCCCAGAGGCCCGCCCTTGGTGAGGACATAGATCTCGGCGAATCCCTGCGCGAGGAAGATGATGTCCATCGTCACGACGTAGACGAGCATCGGCCGCAGCCCTGGGAGCGTGACGTAGCGGAAGGTGTTCCAGCGACCGGCGCCATCGACGCGGGCGGCCTCGTACAGGTTGCGGGGGATGGACTGCAAACCGGCCAGCAGGAGGACCATGTTGCTGCCGAGCGCCTTCCAGATCCGCATGGCCGAGGCGGCGTTGAGCGCTGTGTCGGCATCCAGCAGCCACTTCTGCTCGGGAAGGCCGAACGTGGCGAGGATGTCGTTGAACAGGCCGTTCGGAGAGTACATCCACAGCCAGACCAGGCTCACGACGGTCAGGGAGACGATGTGCGGAAGGTAGAGCGCGGAGCGGAAAAGGCCGACTCCGCGAAACGGCCGGTTCACCAGCATCGCGAGAACGAGGGCGATGACGACCGTCAGCGGCAGGACCTGCAGCACATAACGCCCGGTGACCAGCAGCGCGTTGCCGAACTCGGGATTGCTGATGAGTTCGGCGTAGTTGTCGAAGCCGGTGAACTCGGGGCCGCCCCGGCGGATGGGGTTGTAGTGGGTGAAGCTGAGAATGAACCCGTAGACGACCGGGATCATCTGGAAGATCAGGATGTACAGGCCCGCGGGAAGCACGAACAGCAGACCGATGAGCTGCATGCGGTTCCAGCGGCGGTGTCCGGGGCGGGGCGAAGTGGCGCGGGGAGTGCTGGTCGACACGATGGGAGGCTCCTACCGGTTCTGCTTGAGGACCTTGTCGACCTCGACCTTCGCCTGGTCCAGTGCGTTCTGCGCGGGCACGACGCCGTTCAGCGCCTGCTCGAGGTGCTTGTCCAGCGTGTCTCGCGCCTGCACCCAGCCCGGAACATTCGGGTTGGGCGTGAAGTTCGGCGCGTTCGCCACGAACGCCTGGAGCACTGGGTTGTCCTTCACGTAGGCCGTCTCAGCCGCGGACGCGCGTACCGGAACAGCGCCGATGCCCCGGGTGTAATCGGCGCTGACCTCAGGGCCGAGCATGTACGAGATGAATGCCCACGCGAGGTCCTTCACCTTGCTGTCGGTGTTGATCATCAGGCCGGGGCCCGATCCTCCCAGAGCGGAGCCCTCATCCTGTCCTTCGAAGGGCAGGGCGGGCATCACACGAAGGTCCAGGTCGGGGGCCGCGGCGACGATCTGGTTCGCGCCGCTGGCCGACTGGATCTCCATCGCCGCCGTGTCCAGAACGATCGGCTGCTGCGCGGCGGGCGCGTTGATGTAGTCCGCGCCGAGGTTCGCCGAGACCGCGTCGGGACCGGCGAACAGATCGGTGAAGAACTCGAGCGCCTGGACACCCTGCTTGGAGTTGAACGTGGCCTCGGTGCCCTGCTCGTTCAACTGGGATCCCCGCGCCGATCCCAGCAGCGTGGCAAACGTCTGCTGTCGGCCGATCGCCTGGCTGGGCACCAGCAGCCCGGAGCGGGTGATGGTGTCGCCGTCACGCACCGTGAGCTTCTCCGCGGCGGCGCGCACTTCCTCCCATGTCTTCGGCGGCGCGTCGGGGTCGAGCCCGGCGGCGGTGAAGTCGGCCGCGTCGTACACGATCAAGCTGCCCTGCATGGACAGCGGCATCAGGTAATGCACGCCGTCGACCTGTCCGCCCGGCAGGGCGGCGGCCATGTCCTCTCGGTCTGCCGAGTCGAGCTTGGCGAGATAGTCGTCGAGGGGCTCGAGCCGGTCGTTGACGACGAAGTCGGCGATCGCGGCCGGACCGTGTCCGAACACGTCCGGGGCGGTCCCCGCGGCGAACGCGGCGTTCAGCTTCGTGGACAGGTCGCCCCAGTCGACGAAGGTGACATCGAGCTTCGCGCCTGTCTTCTCCTCGAACGCCTTGGCGATCGGTCCGGTGACGAGGTCGATCTCGGTCTGGTTGGTTCCGGGGAACCAGACGGTCAGAGTCTTCCCCTTGACCCCGTCGCCGCTCGGCGACGCGTCGTCGGTCGGCGCTGAGGTGCATCCGGCGAGCAGGACCGCGCCGACCGCCAGCGCGGTGACGCCGGCCCAGCGCTGGGCGCGTCGTGGGGCATGAGCCTTCATCGGACCTCCTTTTTCGTATGAGTAGAAAACCATTCGGTCTTGATGGGGGGTGCGGGGTGCGGGGTGCGGCCCGCTCAGGTCGGGATGGCCGAGCGGGACGTGTGCGGGCTGGTGATGGTCGCCGTCGAGGGCGGCTCGACCGGGAGCAACTCGTGGTAGGTGTTCGGGATGGTCCCGTCGAGCAGCTCCATGAGCACGGAGATGGCGCGACGACCGAGTGCGCGGCGCGGCACCCGGATCTGGCTCCAGGTGTGCGCGGGCGACACGTCGGGCACGGTGTCGAGCACCACGACCGAGAGGTCGCGGGGAATGTCGAGCCCGGCGGCCTGCGCGATGGCGGCCAGTATCGTCGCGGAGTCGTGGTTCTCGATCAACAGCGCGGTGGAGCCCTCGCGGAGGATCCGGTGGAAAACCTCGGCGTTCAGCTCGTCCGGCGCGATGAAGAGCGGGTCGCCCGAACCGAGGCCCAGGCGGGCGACATGCGCACGGAAGCTCTCATGGCGCGCCTCCTGCGGGTTCCTGCGCGCGGTCTCTCCGAGATAGGCGATGCGGCGGTGGCCGGCCTCGGCGAGGGGCTCGAGGACCAAGGCGAGCGCCTGGTGGTAATCGGGGGCCACGTACGGGAGCTGCGCGCTCGCGCCGTCTCGTCGCCCGATGAACACGAACGGGTACTGTTCGGAGGCGAGGCGGACCAGCTCCTCCTCGTTCTGCTCCATACCCAGCATCACCGCGCCGTCGGCCAGACGAAGCCGGTTGGCCCCGTTGGCGTAGATCCTGCGGATCCCGTCGTCGCCCTGCGTGGACGCGAACAGCACGAGGTCGACCTTGAGCTCGACGGCCTGTTCTTCGATCCCCACCAGGAACGGGTGGTAGTAGTCGTCGGAGGCCACGGGGAACACCGGCTCGAAGGTGTGGACTCCGATCAGGCCGTTGCGCCCCCCGCGCAGCGAGGTGGCCGCGACGTTCGGGACGTACTGGAGCTCCTTGACGGCCGCGTGGACGCGATCCTGCGTCGCCTGCGGAATGGACTCCGCCGCCGCGCGGCCATTGAGCACGAGCGAGACCGTGGACTGAGTCACGCCGGCGAGCCGCGCGATGTCGCTCTGCCTGGGAGCTCGCGTCCTCTTGGCCATCACTGTCTCTCAGTCTCGAGGTCATCTCACTGAGCCCGCTTCAATCTCACCGGCTCCCCACCTCAGTTGATATCAGTTACTCATACGAATTAGCAACCATGTGAGGAGCCACTGTCCCGGTGAGGTGGCCGGCAACCGCCGTCGGCTCCGCAGGCTCTCGATGAGCCGCCTGACGGCCTCAGAAAAGGCTGCGCAGAAACCGTGATCTTCGTACCGGCTCGGTGACGGCATCTGTCTGCCCTGCTCACCGGGCATACGTTCCTGGCCCATGCCATTCGAATTTCTCTCCGACCAGCAGGGCGCCCGCCATGGCCGTCCCCCCCCCCCGATCCCTCGGCGGCGGAACTGGAGCGGTTCTTTCGCCCGGACGGCGCGGCGCCGCCCGGCCGCCAAGCTGGGGTGGGCAGTGGACACGGTGCGGATACTGATGTAGCCCGACTCCACCAAACTCGGGGTACGTCAAAGCCTCCAGCGATCCCGGCGCGGTTCAAAGCCCTGCTCAAACTCGGCTGCGCCCTGATCTGCCGGCGCCGCCTCCACCACTCAACGAGTCAAAAGTAAGTGCTGGTCCTGACTTTCGGGTGCACCACCAGACGATGGCGGTTATGACGATGACAGTGAGAGCGGGCACGAGCTGGTAAGGCGAACCGACTCCGGCTGAGCGGTCTTGCAATGAACTACCGAGGTCTATCCGCAGGGATGTGGCCAGGATCAAGGTAAAGGTATTGAGTACGGCGTGGAGCATGACCGCGATCTCAAGCCCGCCTGTGCGCCAGGTGATGATGGCCAGTCCGGTCCAGAGCACGAAGTACCAGACGATGATGTACGGATCCGTTGCGCCGTGGATGGCCGTGAACAGCACGCTCGAGACCAGCACCCCAGCGACCAACCCTGCCCTTGGGTTGCGGGTCCAGCTTCCGATGACGCGGAAGATCAGACCACGCACGCCGTATTCCTCGCCCGCCGACTGTAGCGGGGTGAGGAGCATCGTGGCGATGAAGATGGCGATGAGGTCGGTCTGCGACCAAGGGGACTCCTCAACGGGCGTGAGAGCTCCGAGGATGTTGACGATCAGCCAGGCGGGACCGAAGACGAGAAGCGATCTGCCGAGCAGGCCGAAGCGGAACCGCGATGTCACGGAGTGCAGAGACGCACCGGGCACGCCGTAGAGCCACCGCTGGATGAGCATGCTCCACGGAATGAGCAGGCCGAGGGAGATCATCGAACTGGCATGGGAGAGCGGCGTGTAGTCAGTGCCACCCAGGATCGGCGGGGTTTTGCCCATCTGTACGTCGATGAGCGCAGCCGCCCTGCCGATGACCGTCGGGAAGATGACTAAGCCCGCCAGCAGGAGGATGATTGCGAAAATGCCGCGACCGATCCGGCGTTTTTCGCCGACGAGTACCCGGTGGTACTCCACTCCAGCTGGAATTGACGGCCCATTGCGGGGCTCGCCTCGGGTGAGCAGCCAGTTCGGCTTGGTCATGATGGTCACGGCTTTTCCTTATGGGTGTGCTATTTCCCGGCTTTGTCGAGCAGGCTGTAACGCAGGCGAAGTGCCCGCTCAGTGCTTCCCAAAATGGCCCCGACAGCGAGGGCGAAGTTAAGCCAAATCGATAGGTGGACGGGCGATTCGAAACGTCCGATGCTTTCGGCGATCGGGGGGATTCGCGAAACCGGTTCGGCGAGCTGCAGCAGGTTCAGGCCGACGCCGATGAGGAGCATCAGCACCGAGAGAAAACCGACCGAGCGGCTCAGCGCCGGGTGGTCGCGTTCGACGCGGGCACGGCGCCCTTCGGCGGACTTCGGATCAGGGATGAGCTGGTGCTCCGCGCCGTCGGTGGTGACGTAGTGGCAGCGCTTGATCCCGAATGCGCTGATCGCCACCTCGATGGTGCCGCCCTCGACGGGAAAGGCTGCCGGGAGTTTGGACTCGGCGTGGTGTCTGCCGTCGAGGTACAGGTGCGCTCTCGCCTTGCCGCTGCCCGTATCAACCCGGTATGGGAGGTCGACGGCATATACCGTCTGCCGGCCATCCCACTGGGGCAGCGGCAGGTAGAACAGTGCGCGGAAGGGCAACTGCCACCAGCGGAGAGGTTTCAACGCCCGCCCGTCTCCGCCTTGGACGCGTTTGGCTGCCCGCCGTTGCCGCCAGTCCTCGATCACGTTTCCTCACTCGTCCTTGACTGCCGCCATTTCACTAACACACTGTGTTAGCGGCAAAGCTAGCACACTGTGCTAGTACGATGTGACAGGAGGTGGCAGGTGACACAGCGGGACAAGAACACCGGCTCGCGCGAACGGATTC
Source organism: Streptosporangium sp. OZ121 (assembly GCF_051918885.1). NCBI lineage: Bacteria > Bacillati > Actinomycetota > Actinomycetes > Streptosporangiales > Streptosporangiaceae > Streptosporangium > Streptosporangium sp. OZ121. The sequence continues at coordinate 32,775 of NZ_JBPXMC010000032.1, read as the reverse complement.
TCGCGGCTGCGGCGGCGATGTTTGCAGAGGATGTGAGGGCGAGGCTGAGCGTGCGTGCGGTTGCGGCACGCGCCGGGGTGAGCACGGGCTCGCTCAGGTTTCATTTTCCGACCCAGCTCGCGCTACAGGAGGCCGTGCTCGCCAGGATCTACGACCACTTGTTCCCTGACGACCCGATCCACGATCGATCGCTACCGGCCCGAGATCGACTGGTCAACTGTCTCCGGCAAGTGCTCGCCCCCGCTGGCGTCGGGAAGCAGGCACGTGAGGCGTGGACCAAGGCGTACCAGACGTATATCGCGTCCGACCCGACCGAGGAGGTGCGCGCGGCGTATCTCGCCTTGGAGCGGGAAGGTGGGCGCCGTATCGAGCACTGGCTGACGGTTCTCGCTGACGAAGGGGCACTGCCCAAGGAAGACCACGCACGCCGAGTGAGATTCCTGCTCACCGTCCTCGACGGACTCTCGATCGAACGAGCCCTACCCGCCGAGGATTCGATCCTGAGATCCGAGACCGAAACCCTCTATACGGCCGTTGACTGTGTCCTCAGAGGGACATAGGTACGCTTTACTACGACAACGACAGGTTGAGATCTCAGGTCCTGTAATAGATGATCCCGTCATGCTGGCGGAGACGGCAGCTGGATGGTCAGCGGGATTCACGACGTTCCTCGGCCGGTTCGCGGGCCGATTCCCGCGGGTGGAAGCGCGTCGGCAGATGCGCTCCTATGTACGAGGCCTGCCCGGTGAGAGTGAGCGTAAGAACGGCTGGACGCCGGCCGAGGCGGCTGGGCAGGCGGGCCCCGAGCGCATGCAGCGGTTGCTGAACTTCTATGCCTGGGACAGCGATGGGCTGCGCGATGACGTGCGCCAAAGCGTGGTCGAGGTCCTGGGTGATGCCGTGGCGAGGTGCTTGTGGTCGATGAGACCGGTTTCCTTTTTCCTTAGACCGTGTCCTACATGGTGAGTTTGAGATGTCGCTTGTGGCAGGCGATGGCTGCAGCGAGGGTGAGAAAGGCCAGGTAGGCGTAGGGGGTGACGCTCGTGACGGGGGCCCCGATCTACGTGATCTTGGACAACTTGTCCGCACACAACCGCGGGCCTCGCACACCAGTCGGCGTACGCGCAGGTCAACGACCACGGTGCGGCTGCCGACCGGCACATCCGCCAGACGCCGCGTGTGGTAGGCGTGCACCCGACGGGCCGGAACTCCACAGGCGGGACAGGATGCTGCCACCGATCGTGTTCGGGCTCGTACCCGCACGATCTGCTGCTCTGTGATCACCTGCTCGAGGACCACGCCGGCCAACTGCGGGAACAGCATCTTCAAGACTGTCGAGGCACACCAAGGTCACCTTGCCGGCCCGTACACTCCGTCACCACCGGATTCGTGCCAGAGCCGAAAACCGTACAGTCCTGTTCATATCGGTCAGGGCGGGCTTGCTTGGTCCGGCGGCGTTCCAGCAGCCAGGTGGGCTGCTCGGGCGCGATCAGCCGGCGCCGGCCGAGGGACGGGACAGAAGCCGGTGTCCGGCCTCGGCCGTACGCGGAACGTCTTGCCGAAGTCAGCAAGGCGAGCCTGCTGGAGACGGACGGCTGCAGCTCGCTCCAGCGGCCGTCGCAGGCGTGGCGATCACTCTGACCTGCTGCTTCCCACGTGCGGCCCTGTTTGACACCTCCACATATCGCGTGCAATATATCGCATACTGGGTTGGTGTAGTGAGCCACCGGTGGCGTCAACAGGCGGGTGCTCCGAGCCCGGAACAACCCCCTTCCCCCCGGGGCCGGCGATGCGATGGGTCACCGACCCTCAACCCAGCCCCCGCCCGAAGAAAGAGAGAGAAGCCTCCGCCGTTCAGACCGCTCTGTGGTTGATCGGAGTGAACCGGACACGGTGAAGGGTAGAGAGAAAGGTACTCGTGGTGAAAAGGTACGACTATATTGTGGTGGGCGCCGGGTCAGCGGGTTGTGTTGTGGCGGCGAGGCTCTCCGAAGACCCGAATACGCGAGTATTGCTCCTCGAAGCAGGCGGACAGGATTCTTCGGAACTCATCCACGTACCGCCGGCGTGGCCTGGGCTGTGGGGCACCGAAGTCGATTGGAATTACAGTACGGAACCGCAGCGCGGCACGGCTGGATCCGTTCACGCGTGGCCGCGCGGGAAGGTGATCGGCGGCTCCAGCAGCATCAACGCGATGGTTTACCTCCGAGGACACCGTAAGGACTTCCACCGGTGGGAGCAGGGAGGCGCTTCAGGCTGGGGCTACGCAGATGTATTGCCGTACTTTCGCCGCATGGAACACGTAGAGGGGCGCGAGCCGGACTATCGAGGTAGTGGCGGCCCGATACGTCCCAGTACTGCTGTCCATCCGAACCCTCTGTCCTCTGTTTTTTTGGAGGCCGCCGAGGAGTTGCACTACCCGATCACTGCAGACTTCAACGGTTCGGCCCAAGAGGGTGCCGGATGGCATGAACTGACGATTTCTGAAGGCAAGCGGATCAGCACGGCCGGTGCGTATCTACACCCGATCGCGGACCGCCCGAATCTCACGATCCTCACCGGCACGCGGGCGCGTCGCCTCCTCTTTCAAGGGCGACGCTGCATCGGCGTCGAGTATCAGCGTGGCGGGGAGTTGGGCAGCGCAAGGGCCGATGCCGAGGTAATACTCTGCGCGGGTGCGATCGAATCACCGCGGCTGCTTCTGGCGTCTGGTGTCGGGCCGGCCGATCACCTGCGGGAAGTTGACATCGAGGCAATTCATGACCTCCCCGGGGTGGGAATGAATTTGCACGATCATCCCCTGCTCGGGTATGTCGTGGAGTCCAGTCGGGAGATCCCGCCCGGTACGGCGAACCACGCCGAGGTGTCGATGCTCTGGAGAAGCGATCCAGGGCTCCCTGGGCCGGACATGCAGTTCATGTTCATTCACGTCCCCTTCCACCCGCCTACGCTGCAGGCGCCGGCGAACAGTTACACGTTCGGCATCGCTGCCGTTCCGCGGAGCCGTGGTTGGATCAAGCTCGCGAGCGCCGACCCGGATCAGCCGCCATTGATCAACCCGAACTACCTCGATGACGAGGACGACGTACGGCGTCTGCTGCTCGGTCTTGAAAGGGCACGAGAGCTGAACGCAACGAGCGCGTTCGCCGCCTGGCGGAAGAACGATGTCCTTCCCGAGAGCGACATCCGGGATGAGGCGAGACTTCGTGAGTTCGTGGCTCGCGGCACCGGGACTTACTACCACCCAGTCGGCAGTTGCAAGATGGGCGTCGACGACATGGCCGTGGTCGACTCTCGACTTGCAGTCCATGGACTGCACGGTCTGCGCGTAGCCGATGCATCAGTGATGCCATCCATCGTGTGTGTGAACACCAACGCGGCCACCATCATGATCGGTGAAAGAGCCGCCGACCTGATTCGGGAAGACTCCGCCGCATGACACCGGTAGCGGCCTCCGACGTCGTTTGCCGACGCTGGGGTTCGCGGCCGGTGAAGGTTGACACCGCAGCCCGGTGCCGGCGTCGACGACCGCCTCACAGGTGCCCCCAGACCGCGCCCTGGAACTGATCAGTGGTTCGGCCCTCGGACCGGTGTTCCGGCCGGCCGACTACTCGAACGGGTTCTCGCCGGACGTGACCAACGATGTGGAACGGTCCATGCGCCCCTCGCACAGGCCCGGCACACCCGTGCGCCCCCCGGGGGGGTACCGGAATTGACCCTCCGTCAACCGACGTCGATCTCCGGAAGACAGTGCCTTGCATTCCTCATAGCGCGGAATGCTTTTCCCGGACGCCGGGAGAAAGCGTCTCCCTCAGGAGGCCGAAATCCGCCGGCGTTTGTGACAGGCTATTGATCTTTTTACCCACGGAGAATGGGAGGTTAAGCCATGCCCACGGCCAAGAAAGCCGGACCCCGGCTGCACAACACAAATAACGAACTTTCCCCAGGGCCCGGCACGAAAGCCGCGGAGGGCGATTTGGGAACCGGGTATCACTACAAGCTCTTCAAGTCATTCGGTGTCGACGCGGACGGCCGGATCGCCGCTTCGGAGCTGGCCGCACGGCTTCGGGAGTCCGGTATCTCAGAAACCGATCCACGGGTCACGGAAGTGTGGGCGGCACTACGCCGGGGAATCGACATCGAGGGGCAATCCCGGATCGACCTGGACCGTTTCATCAGCCTTTGCCAGAAGGGCGGCAGCGTCGTCGCGAAGTCCATCAGGGGAGACTTCGTCATACCCGACTTCGCTGCGCTCCAGACGGAGATAGCCGGGATCTACGAAAGCCTGCGGCGCGTCGACGCAGGACATGTCGCCGACTACATTCCGCAACTCGGCCGCGTCGATCCGGAGAATTTCGGGATCGCACTCTGCACGACCGACGGGCAGCGTTTCGCGGTCGGTGACGCGGACACCATGTTTTGCGTGCAGTCGGTGTGCAAGCCGATCAACTACTGCCTGACGCTGGAGGAGCACGGCGCGGACGTCGTGCACCGGCACGTGGGTCGGGAGCCCAGCGGCCGCGGCTTCAACGAGCTGACGCTGAACAGTGACGGCCTGCCGCACAACCCGATGATCAACTCCGGCGCCATCATGTCGTGCTCGCTCATCCGTCCGAAGCACGACACAGCCGACCGCTTCGAATACGTCGCCGAGACTTGGCGCAGACTCGCCGGGGGCGGCACCGTCGGCTTCAACAACGCCGTCTACCTCTCCGAGCGCCGCACCGCAGACCGGAACTTCGCCCTGGGCTACTTCATGCGGGAGCACGGCTCCTTCCCCGAGGGCACCGACCTGGTCGAGACGCTGGAGTTCTACTTCCAGTGCTGCTCGATCGAGGTCGACGCACGGTCGCTGTCGGTCGTGGCGGCCGCGCTGGCCAACGGCGGGGTCAACCCGCTCACCGGGGAACGTGTTTTCTCCGCCGACACCGTACGCAAGTGCCTGTCGCTGATGTCCTCGTGCGGGATGTACGACTACTCCGGCGAGTTCGCTTTCACCATCGGGCTGCCGGCCAAGAGCGGCGTCTCCGGCGGTCTGATGATCGTGGTCCCCGGCGTCATGGGCATCTGCGTCTGGTCGCCGCGGCTGGACGCGCTGGGCAACTCCGTGCGCGGTGTCGCCTTCTGCAAGGAACTGGTGGGCCGCTTCAACTTCCACGTCTACGACTCCTTCGCCGCCGGAGAGATCTCCGGCAAGCGCGATCCGCGCCGCGGCAAGAACGAGGAGGAGATCACCTCGACGATGCGCCTGCTGTGGGCGGCCAGCCAGGGCGACCTGGACGACATCCGCATCGCGCTGGCGACGGGGAAGGACCCGAACTCCACCGACTACGACAAGCGGACCGCGCTCCACCTGGCCGCCTCCGAGGGACACCTCGAGGCCGTCCAGTACCTCCTGGACCAAGGCGCCGACCCGAACATCAACGACCGCTGGGGCGGGACCGCGCGCTCCGACGCCGAACGGGGGGCTCACGAGCGCATCGTGAAGCTCCTCACGCCCAGTCCGGCCGTTGCGGGCTAGCCGCTCACCCGTCCGTCTGCGGCGGCACGTTCCACCTCCACCACCCACGTCCTGCCGACCCACGGCAGGCCATCCGAAGGAGAAGACACAAGTGGCTTACAAGGCCGAGTACATCTGGATCGACGGTACCGAGCCGACCGCGAAGTTGCGCTCGAAGACCAAGATCCTCGCCGACGGCGCCGAGCCGGGCATCTGGGGCTTCGACGGTTCCAGCACCAACCAGGCCGAGGGCCACGCCTCGGACCGCGTACTGAAGCCGGTGGCCGTCTACCGGGATCCCATCCGCAGCAGTGACGACATCCTCGTGCTGTGCGAGGTCTTCAACATCGACGGCACCCCGCACGAGTCGAACACCCGCGCCCTGCTCCGCCCGGTCGCCGAGAAGTTCGCCGCCCAGGAGCCCCTGTTCGGCATCGAGCAGGAATACACCTTTTTCCAAGGCTCGCGCCCCCTCGGCTTCCCCGAAGGCGGCTTCCCCGCCCCCCAGGGCGGCTACTACTGCGGGGTGGGCGCCGACGAGATCTACGGTCGTGAGATCGTCGAGGCCCATCTGGACAACTGCCTGAAGGCAGGTCTGGGCATCTCGGGCATCAACGCCGAAGTCATGCCCGGCCAGTGGGAGTTCCAGGTCGGCCCGCTCTCCCCGTTGGAGGTCGCCGACCAGCTGTGGATCGCGCGCTGGCTGCTCTACCGCACCGCCGAGGACCACGGCATCTCCGCGACCTTGGACCCCAAGCCGGCCAGGGGCGACTGGAACGGCGCCGGCGCCCACACCAACTTCTCCACCAACGCCATGCGCGAGGGCTACGACGCGATCATCGAGGCGGCCGAGTCCCTCGGCCGCGACGACAAGCCCCTGGAGCACATCAAGCACTACGGCGTCGGTGTCGAGGACCGCCTCACCGGGGCCCACGAGACCGCCCCCTGGAGCGAGTACAGCTACGGCGTCTCCGACCGCGGCGCCTCGGTCCGCATCCCCTGGCAGGTCGAAGTCGACAAGAAGGGCTACATCGAAGACCGCCGCCCCAACGCCAACGTCGACCCCTACACCGTCACCCGCCTCATCGTCGACACCTGCTGCACCGCCCTGGAAAGGGCCAACCTCGTCTGAGGACGGCCGTGACGGACCGGCGTGCCCGGCGCAGCAGGCGCGCCGGTCCGTCCCTCATGGATCCCAACCGTGCAATTCCGCTGCTCGGCAGCGGCTTCCATACAAAGGGAGACTTCGACGCCGAAGGGCTTCGACGCGGGCGACACGTCGTTCGTACTCATCAGCGCCGCGCTGGTCATGCTGATGACGCCTGGCTTGGCTTTCTTCTACGGCGGGATGGTCCGCGTCAAGAGCCTGTCGCGGCTCGGGGCGGGTGAACAGGGGGGCGGCGACGCGCGTGGTCAGCGCCGTCAGTTCCGCATCCCAGCACACGACGCGATCGTCGGTCAGAGCGTACGTCACGCACCAACGATGACCCGACTACGTCCCGTGGCGGAGCGAAACGCATCAAGGCCTGCGAATGTAGTACCCGTATATGAACTTTTATAGATATATCGCACTGTATGTCGTTATACGTACAGCAGGACGGCGCCTCCCCCTAGCCTCTGAGACGTTCGAGTACGGCACTGAAACAGGAGGAAGCACGTCATGTCCTTCGTGCGCATCCGCACCACCGTCGACAGGCGGCCCGGCCACCTCGCCTCCCTCGCGTCCGCCCTGACCCGGCGGGGAAGTGGAATCATCGGCCTGTTCGTCCGGTCCGGCAGCGGGGGCGAGGCGCACGGGTTCGCGGCCGGGACCTCCGCCGCGGCCGGCGACGTCGAGGCCGCCCGCGCCGCCGCCTTCGCCCGCCGCACCCGGCCCCCGGCAGGACCGGCCGTCGGCGAGCGCACCCTGTGCCTGACGGACGGCACCGAGGTCCTCGTCCGCGCCCTGACGTCCGATTCCGAGGAAGCGGTCCGTGGCCTGCACGGGCGCTGCAGCCCCGGCTCGCGCTGGTTCCGCTACTTCACCGCCATGCCGGCCCTGCCCCGGCACATGTTCGACCGGCTCTGCGACCGCGACCGGGGCGAGTCCGTCATCGCCTGCCACAACGGCCAGGTCCGCGCCATGGCCAACCTCGTATACTGCGCCGACCCCGGCGTGGCCGAGCTCGCCCTCCTCGTCGAGGACGACTGGCAGGGGCGCGGCCTGGGCGCCGAGCTCGCCCGCGTTCTCGTCGGCGTCGCCCGCGACCGCGGTCTCACCGAGGTCCACGCCATCATTCTGTGGAACAACCAGCGCATGCGCCGCCTCATGGTCGGTCTCGGCTCCACCGTCGGCCCCACCGACGACCCCGGGGTCGTCGAGGCTCGCCTGCCTCTCGCCGCCACGGTCTGACCATGGTGCGGCCGCGCGCAGCGCGCGATTCCGCCTGACGCTCCCCTCGCGGCGACCGGCCATCCCCGCCGCCGGGCGGCACCGGTACTACATTCGCAGGTCTTGATTCGTTCGGCTCCCCCACGGGACGTAGTCGGGTCATCGTTGGTGCGTGACGTACGCCCTGACCTACGATCGCGTCGTGTGCTGGGATGCGGAACTGACGGCGCTGACCACGCGCATCGCCGCCCCCCTGTTCACCCGCCCCGAGCCGCGACAGGCCTTCACCGACCTGGTGCGCGCCCTGCTGGCCGACGCCACAGCTGCGGTGGAGCGGCAATCAGGCGGATGGTTCACGCTGGTGCATGAGCACCTCGACAGCCAGCGCGCCGACTTGTCGCCCCACTCGCCGGGTGTGTTGCTCGCGCTGAACACCTTGACCGTCCTGGCTGAAGCACCACTCCACGATCGGGCCACGCATCTCCGATACGTTCGGCTTGGGCGTGATGTCCACCTGCGAGTGGCTCGATCCGGCCGCCGTCGCCGAAGTGGGCTACCGGCGGTGGAACGATTTCGCCAGCCACCGGCCCGGCACGGTGCCCGCCATGCTCGGCGCGCTGTTGAATCCGTCGGTGGATGAGGCGTTGAGAATCTGGGCCCTGGACGAGGAGCCGATCAGGGTCATGCGTATCGCGGGCTGCCGCCGGCGGCCGGTCGATGACCGGGCAGCCGGCGGGCGCCTCACCGCCAGCCTGATCGAATGCCGAGACAACTGTCCTGCTCGCGATCAGCGCAGCCGGCGGTTACCGCACCGCCGCGTCCTCGCTGAAAGACCTGGCTGCCCAGGGCGGTCGCGCACGTTACCGGCGGGTGGCCTGGCGAACCGGGGTGTCAGATGCACGCCCCCGAAGGAACCGCTTTGAGATCAGTTCCTGGTTGAGGTCGTGCTGCGCTCATCCGGCGACATCGAGATGGCCGCATCGATCAGGGTCGCGGCCGCGGCGCGAGCGTGGGCGGCCGCCGCCGGGACGCCGCTGATGGCGGCGGTGGTCTGGGCGCCCTCGGCGAGGATGGAGAGCTGGTCGGCGAGGTGCGGTGGAGCGCCGAGGTCGTCGACGAGGGTGGAGACGTAGAGCTGGAAACGCTTCTTGTGATCACGTGCGATCGCCGCGACTTCGGGCGAGACGGCGCTCATTTCGCCGAAGGCGTTGATGAATCCGCAGCCACGGAAGTCGTCCGTGCGGAACCAGGCGTCGAGGAAGTCGTAGACGGCCAGCAGCTTGTCGCGTGGAGTGTCGGCGTCGGCGGCGGCCGCGGAGATGCCGGCATCCCAGATGCCGGAGCGGTACCGCAGCACCTCGGCCAGGAGAGCGGCTTTCGATGGGAACTGGGCGTAGAGCCGCTTCAGGGGAACGCCGGCCGCCGTTCTGATCGCATCCATGCCGACGGCCTGGATGCCGCGCTCGTAGAAGAGCTGGTCGGCGACCCGCACGATGTGCTCGTGCTCGGTGCCCGCCGTTCCGATCGTCTGCTGGCTGGGCATCCTGTGTTCATCTCCCCGACTTGCGCTGAGAACCATCGTTCTCTAGTGTAATGGCCACACGCCGAGAACGAACGTTCTCAGCGGAATGGCGAGAGAGGTCATCATGGGTTACATCACCGTCGGGCAAGAGAACTCCACGCCGATCGAGCTGTATTACGAAGACCACGGCACCGGCCAGCCGGTCGTGCTGATCCACGGCTATCCGCTGGACGGGTCGTCCTGGGAGCGTCAGGCGCGTGAGATCCGCGCCGCGGGTCACCGGGTCATCACCTATGACCGCCGCGGGTTCGGCAAGTCCTCGAAGGTCGAGGCCGGCTACGACTACGACACCTTCGCCGGTGACCTGAACACGCTGCTCACGGAGCTGGACCTGACCGACGTCATCCTCGTCGGATTCTCGATGGGCACCGGGGAGCTGGCGCGCTACGCGAAGCTGTTCGGCACCGACCGGGTGGCGAAGTTCGCCTTCCTGGCGTCGCTCGAGCCCGGGATGCTCGGTCAGGGCGTGCCGCAGTCGCTCTTCGACGGCATCGAGGCTTCCGCGAAGGCCGACCGGTTCGCCTGGTTCACCGAGTTCTACAAGAACTTCTACAACCTCGACGAGAACCTCGGCACCCGCATCTCGCAGGAGGCGGTGACGGCGAGCTGGAACACCGCCTCCGGCAGCGCGCCTGTCGCCGCGTACGCGGTCGTGTCGAGCTGGATCGAGGACTTCGCCGCCGATGTCGAGGCGGTGCGCGCGAGCGGCAAGCCGGCGCTGATCGCCCACGGCACCGCGGACAACATCCTGCCCATCGACGTCACCGGCCGTCCGTTCCACGCAGCGTTCCCCGAGGCCGAGTATGTGGAGATCGACGGTGCGCCGCACGGCATGCTCTGGACCCACGCCGAGGAGGTCAACGCCGTCCTCGTGCCCTTCATCACCAAGTAGCCACCCGCTCGCAGCCTCCCGCCGAGCCACGGCCTGGCTGAACGAATCGGTACGGTGTCGCCCCCGGCGGAAGCCGGCGCGGTCATCGCCCGCCGGGGGCGCACCGAGCCGGTGCCGCCCCGGCGCACGATCCGCTGCGGTCTCTGCCCTCCGGCGTCCGTCGGTCGTCGTACCCTGACCGGTTCCGCCACCGCGCCTTCTCGCATCGGCCGGACCCGCAAGAGACATCCAGTCGATGCCGGCGGCTACACGCGGGACCGGCAACCGTCTCCGGTCACCGCACTGGCGCCCGCCTGCCGGGCGCCGGGGGCGGCCGGGGGGTTAACCTGGGCCGATGACGGGGCGGTGTCGTGACGACGACGGCGGCCGGGCGGGCGGCCTCGACGGGCTCCGGGGCCATCTGGCCGCGGGAGCGGGCGGGCATCGGCTGCGGTTCGGCTCCGGCGCCGCGGGGATCGAGCATCTTGAGGCATCGCCGGTCGGTGCGGGGTTCGCGCCGCACCGGCACGACACCTACGCGATCGGGGTAACCCTGGCGGGCGTGCAGACGTTCCGCTACCGGGGTGAGCCGCGCCACTGCCTGCCCGGTGACTGGCACGTCCTGCATCCCGACGAGGTGCACGACGGCAGGCCGGGCACGGACGAGGGCTTCGGCTACCGGATCCTCTACGTCGATCCGTACCTCGTGCAGCAGGCGCTGGGCGGGCGGCCGCTGCCGTTCGTCGCCGACCCGGTCTCGAGGCGGCGCGAGGCGCGTTCGCCGCTGTGGGCGTGGCTGCGCCGCATCGACGAGCCGCTCGACGACCTCCAGCGGCTCGATCTGGGGCGCGAGGGAGGTTGCGAAGATCGCTTCCCGCGCCCAGGAAGATCGCTTCCCGCTGAGAGCGCCTAACAGAATGAGCTCGGCTGTGCTTTGATCTCTCGCTGTGGACGACTGCGTGGTCTCGCCGTATCGACACGCTCAGGGTGAGGACGTGGTCATCCCTCTCGCAGAGGCAGAGGTCTCCATTGAGGCCGGACTCTTTCGGTGACCACCTCGGTCAGACGAACATCCAGCAGTAGAGCAGTTGGTCGTGCTCCTTCGCGCGGCGAGCCAGCCCGACAAGATCCTTGACCAGGGACAGCAGGTATTCCCTGTCGTCCGAGGAGTAGGAAGAGAACTCCTCGATCTTCGTCCAGCGTTCCGCCACCGCGGGCAGTGATGAGTCGTCCGCTCCGGCGAGGATGTCGCGCGCGTTCATCGACAACTCGTAGATGGCCGCCCCACCCAGGTAGGGGGAGTCCTCAGGCAGGGCATCCCACTCCTCGTCGGTCTGCGGGGCCGGATCGGGATACGAGGGGTACAGGGGCACCGCATCGACCAGGCCGAAGGAGAAGTCGACATCGCCGATGAACGCCACGAGCTGGCCCAGGATCACCTGAGGGTCGATCCATTTGGTCTCCACGGCGTCGAACCCGGCGACTCCGTACTCAGGATCGTCGATCACACGGGAACGGTCCGGTTGAACGGTCGCCGCCGCACGATCCGCAGCCCGGTAGTACTCACAAAAGACGCTCACGCGAGCGATCCTGGCCCGTCACGCACAATCAGGGCAACCCTCGAGCATACCTGCCCGGCGACCACTGAGCCCTTTTCAACCTCTTTCGCAGCGAACTCTGACCAGCGTCGATGCGGCTCACATCCGAAGTGTGGTGATGCTCCGCCGGAATCCTTGGGCACAGGTGAGGAAGTCGGCAGCGGAGATACATTCCTCTGACCTGCGGGGCGCAGGATGAAAATAGCTCATTGAGCTATTTTGTTTCACAGGTCTGTGAGACATGAATATGGCTGCTATTGAATAGCTGAAACTTTCGGCGCCGTTGACGGTGTTCGACGCCGACCGTATCGTTCGACCATCGCCTATGCGCGCTGCTTTCATCGCGCGCACTTCCTGACAGGAGTGGCAAATGACAGAACGACATGTCCGCCGGCGACGGCGCCTGACCATGTGGCTGGTGGCCGCCCTACTCGGCGCGTTCACCGTCGTGACCCCCGCTGACGCCGCCACCACCTGCACGCTGACGTTCAAAGCCAACTACCGGGCGACCGTCGGCGGGCAGTACAGGTGGCAGGTCGATGCGCAGCTGACCAACACCGGCACGGCGCCGTCGACCACCTGGGAGGCGGTCATCGACTTTCCCTTCTCGGCGGGCGCGGTCGTTCACCTGTACTGGAATGTGAAGAGGTTCTCGACGAACGTGTGGAGACCTGCGTCGTGGAACGGCGTCATCCTGCCGAACAAGTACGCGAACTTCGGGTTCGACATCGGCATGCCCATGACGAATACCTCGCCGCCTCTTCCCACTTCCAGTCAGTGCACCATCACCTGACAGCGGAATCGCGGCACGGTAAGACAACAACAAGGCTCCCGGTTCGGGCATCGGATCTTGGTCGACTGCTGTCCTTACCGGGAGCTTCATCTCGGCCTCGACCCCGGTTCCTGCGCCTCCCGTGACCAGCACCGTCACGATGAAAAAGGCTCACTGTCGGATATGACCGACGCCTTAGAGCTGACAGGCTCACGGCAGGACGCTTATGTACGCCATGTTGTCCATCGGCAGCCCCGCGGCCACGACCTGCTCGCGCAGGTCGCTGCTCATGTGCGCCCCTTTGAACTGCTCCACCGTAACGAGGGCGGAAGGCCATCTGGCCGACTCCACCCAGATTTCAGGCGGCTCCCTGCGCGATACGGACCAGCCACTCTGGTTCAGTTGCTGAGTAATGATTGAGACCTGTGGATCGGCCGGGAGGGGTGTACCTTCCCGGTGATCGTCTGTAGGTCTCACGCATGGCCGACGCGCCGACGGTGAGAGAGGCAGCAATGGACCAAGGCACCCGCGGCGAGCTCATCAGTCGGCTGGCCGAGGCGATCAGATCCGTCACGACCGCGCACCCGCTGCGGGTCGCCATCGACGGGCCGCCCGCCGCCGGCAAGACCACGCTGGCCGACGAGCTCGCCGTCGTCCTGCGCGCACAGGACCGCGACGTCATCCGCGCGACCATCGACGACTTCCTCTTCCCCCGTGCACAGCGCTACCGACGCGGCCAGTACTCGGCCGAAGGCTGCTACTTCGACGCCCACGACCACACCGCGCTGTGCCGGTTCCTGCTCGATCCGCTGGGCCCAAGCGGAGACCGAAGGTTCCAACACACGGTCTACGACAGAGACACCGACACCCCATCGTCCCCGCCGGTCACGACCGCCCCCGCAGACGCCGTACTGCTCTTCGACGGCGTCTTCCTCCTGCGCCCAGAACTCATCGACCGGTGGGACCTGCGCATCTTCGTGTCCGTCCCATTCGAGCAGACGGTAGATCGTGCCCGGGACCGAGGCACAGCGCTGGCCGGATCCACCGCCGACACCGCCGACACCGCCGAAATCGAACGGTCCTGGCGCAACCGCTATATCCCCTCCCAACAGCTCTATTTCGCCACAGCCCGCCCGGCCGATCACGCCGACATCATCGTGTACAACGATCAGATCCAACGGCCGACCTGGGAAGTCCGACCCCACTCATCGATACACAGGGTTTGACAATTGCTCTGAAGAAACGATCAGAACCGTAGTCACTCAGTTAGTCACCCGGCAACGCAAGAGGCCACTCCCGATCTCTCGGAAGTGGCCTCTGACCTGGTGGAGATGAGGGGATTCGAACCCCTGACCCCTTCGATGCGAACCCCGGTGGGGCATACCGCTTCCGGTCATCGGATGCCATCCGGTGCCGTCAGGTGCCGTGACGATGACGTCCGTTGATCCCCGCTGCGCTCCCATGTCAGCGGGTCCGCTGACTTTTCGCTGACTCCGACCAGCCGCCCACCCTGGGGTGACCATGGCTACGAGAAGCCGCGTTTCCCGCGCCCGGCACGAATTTGTCGGTCTTGTACGCCATGATCAGCGCTCGTATGCACCGATCTCCCGACTCTCGACGAGAGCGTCATGACCGCTCCGTACAGGAGGCAAGCGTGAAGCTTCTTCTCACTTCCGGCGGCGTCAAGAACCCGAGCATCCACAGCGCGCTGGTCGACTTACTGGGCAAACCAATCGCCGACTCCAACGCCCTCTGTATCCCCACCGCCAGCTACGGGCACCCCCAGGGCAGTCCCGGTGGGGCATGGCGTTTCATCAGCGGTCGGTCCTCCACCCCCATGTGCGAGCTGGGTTGGAAGTCCTTGGGAGTGCTGGAACTCACCGCGCTGCCCAGCATCGACGAAGAACGCTGGATCCCGTGGGTCCGAGAGACAGACGTCCTGCTGGTGAATGGCGGCGACGCCCTGTACCTGTGCCACTGGATGCGACAGTCGGGGCTGGCGGATCTCCTGCCGTCGCTACGCAAGACGGTCTGGGTGGGACTGAGCGCCGGAAGCATGGTGATGACCCCCCGTATCGGAGAGGACTTCGTCGGTTGGGAACCGCCCGCCGGGAGCGACAACACACTGGGCGTCGTCGACTTCTCGATCTTCCCGCACCTGGATCACGAGCTCCTGCCGGAGAACACCATGGCCCACGCGGAAAGATGGGCGGCCGGAATCCCAGGTCCGGCGTATGCGATCGACGACGAGACCGCCATCAGAGTGACCGAGGGCACCGTCGACGTCGTGTCCGAGGGGCACTGGAGGCTGTTCTCCTCCTGACACCAACAGGGCTCGCACGGCGGTCGCCGACTTTTCGCTGATCCCGGTCCGCGAAGGTCCTTCGGAGGCCGTACGCCCCTCGGAGAACGAAGCGACCTCATGGCCTCTGAACAGCGAAAAGGCCCGGTTCCATGATCTGGAATCGGGCCTTTCGTCTTGTGGAGATGAGGGGATTCGAACCCCTGACCCCTTCGATGCGAACGAAGTGCGCTACCGGACTGCGCTACATCCCCAAGACGTGGACTAGATTAGCAAACTTCCGGGGGCGCTCGCGCCATCCGGAGCGCGGGTCAGTCGCCGACCGCGCGGCGGGGCGTCTCCGCGTACTGGTCGAAGATCTCGTCGCGGTGCGCGGCCAGGTCGATGATCTCGGCCACGGGGCGCTGGGCCTCCAGTAGGGCGGCACGGCGGCGGGCGCGCTTGGCACGTTCCGCGCGGGCCTGGACGATGGCTGCGCGCCGCTCGGCGTCGATCTGGACCGTGACCCTGAGAACGGCCATGTAGGCGCCCAGGAGCACCACTGAGGGCGCCACACCCCACCAGGGGATGACCTGGACGGCCGCCGTCACCACGGAGGCGAGCAGGAGCAGCACGCACCAGAGCGTCAGACGCCTGCGCTTGGCCACCTGCTTGCCCCGGCGGCGGAGTTCCGCGCGGCGGCGCTCGGACGCGGCCCTGCCGGCGGCGGTCCTGCCGGGTGCGGGCTTCCCGGCCGGGGGCCGGGCGGGCTGGGCCTCACTCCCGGTCTCGGACGCTGCCTGGGCACCCGGCGAGGCTTCCTCGGCACCGGGCGACGGAACCTCCCCCTCCGGGGAGAGCGAGGGCTCGGGCAGGTCGGGGGAGGAGACGGGCAGGGGCTCGGTGAGGGTCTCGGCCGAGTCCTCGTCGACCGCCCGCTCGTCGTAGGCGTACGGCTCGATGTCCTTGTGGGTCTCGGCCAGGGTGTTCCGGTCGCGATGCAGCCACATGGGCACGAGCACGCACAGCCACATGACGACGATGGCCAGGTAGAGAACGACACCGCTGCTCACGGCCACCTCCGGGCAGCATGAAGACGCGCATGGTCTCCCGGCGTCCTCAATCTGCTCATGTCACGCACCGTAAGACCGCGTGTCACTATTTGACGAGCATTCGATGCGGTGTGTCGCGAGATCTTCAAACCTCTTCGTGCGGAGTGCCACCGTGGGCGGCCGCCTCACGGGCTCGCCGCCACCGTACGAGCAACCCCCTCGGGGCGTCTTCGACCGTGAGTGCGTAACAGATGTGGTCGCGCCAGGCACCGTCGATGTGCAGGTGCCGACGTCTGATCCCTTCTTCCCTGAAACCGAGCTTTTCAACCACTCTGCGGCTCGCATGGTTCTCTGGGCGGATATTGGCCTCGACGCGGTGCAGCCCGGTGGTGAAGAAGCAGTGGTCGACGGCCATGGCGACCGCGGTGGGGGTGATCCCGCGACCGGCCAGCGCCCCGTCCACCCAGTAGCCGATCTGGGCCGACCTGGCGGAGCCCCAGACGATGGCGCCCACGGTGAGCTGCCCGGCGAAGGCGCCCTCGTAGGTGACGACCCACGGCAGCGCGAGACCCTGCCTGGCCTCCCTGCGCAGGGTTCCGGCCATGGAGATGTAAGGACCGAGACCGGTCTTGAAGAGAGGGGTCTCGGGATTGCTCGGCTCCCAGGGACGGAGCCAGTTCGCGTTGCGCAGCCGCGATTCCCGCCAGACGCGCACGTCCCGCAGCCGCAGCGGCCGAAGTCCTACCGGGCCTTCCGCAAGGGTCACCGGCCAGCCACGAAGTCGATCCACGCCCTCATCATCTCCCGAAGAAGGCCCGCCGTGCCATGGGAGCGGGGGAGGCGGATCAGCGGGGGTGATCTCCGCCCCGGATCTGGTCCACGGCATGCCTGAGCACGGGAGACAGCACGCCCATGCCGTCGCGCACCCCTCCCGAGGAACCCGGCAGATTGACGATCAACGTGCTGCCCGCTTGCCCGGCGAGCCCACGGGACAGGATGGAGGTGGGTACTTTGTCCCGGTTCACCTGGCGGATGGCCTCGGCGATGCCGGGAACCTCCCTGTCGATCACCCGCCGGGTCATCTCCGGGGTGAGGTCCGCCGGGGTCAGGCCGGTGCCGCCGGTGGTGACGATCACGTCGTACCCCTCGGCGACCCCGGACCGCAGCGCCGCCTCGACCGGCTCGCCGTCGGGGACCACCTCCGGGCCGTCCACGTCGCACCCGGCCGCCGCCAGCAGATCGGCCAGCAGCCTCCCCGAGGTGTCCTCGTACGTCCCCGCCGCGGCCCGGTTGGACGCGGTGATCACCAGAGCTCTCATGGGCTCATCCTCCCAGTCTCCCGGGGGCCCGGTCTTCGAGGACCCGGCCTGCTGAGGACCCGGCCTATCGGGGATCCGGTCTCCCGAAGATCAGGCGTCCTTCGTGACGGGATGTTCCCTCCGCCTCGTGACATCCCGTCCTGGGGTGTCACGAGGCGGGATATCCCGGAGCGGGATGGCTCGAGGCGGGATATCCCGGAGCGGGATGTCAGGGGCGGGTCCAGATCCCCGTCTTGCCGCCGGTCTTCTCCTCGACGCGGACATCGGTGATCACGGCCGCCGGGTCGACCGCCTTGACCATGTCGATCAGGGCGAGCGCGGCGACCGAGACCGCGGTCAGCGCCTCCATCTCGACGCCGGTACGGTCGGCGGTCCTGACCCGTGCCGTGATCTCCACGCCGTCGTCGACCACGACCAGCTCGACCTTGACCCCGTGCAGCGCGATGGGGTGGCAGAGCGGGATCAGGTCGGGGGTCCGCTTGGCGCCCATGATCCCGGCGATCCGCGCGGTGCCGATCGCGTCGCCCTTGGGGACCTCCCCCGACCGCAGCAGCGCCACGGCCTCGGCGGACAGCAGCACCCGGCCGGTGGCTGTCGCCGTACGGAGGGAGACGTCCTTGGCCGAGACGTCCACCATGCGCGCCGCGCCGGTCTCGTCGAGGTGGGTGAGTCCGGCCGCTTCGCTCCGGTCCCGATCGTTCACAGGGTTCACAGGGGGATGACCTCCACGTCCGTACCCTCGGGAAGCTCGGTGACGTCCTCGGGCACCACGATCAGGGCGTTGGCCGCGGCCAGGGCGGCGAGCTGGTGGGAACCCTGCCCGCGCACCGGGCCGACCGTACCGCCGGGGCCGAGCACGCCGCGCAGGTAGGAGCGCTTGCCCTCTGGCGAGCGGATCGGGCCGGTGGTGACCGCCCGCACGGTCGGCGTGGGCTCCTCGGGCAGGCCCTGCATCCTGCGCAGCGCCGGCCGGACGAACAGGACGAACGACACGAACGATGAGACCGGGTTGCCGGGCAACGCGAAGATCGGCACCTGGTCCTCGCCGACCACGCCGAACCCCTGGGGCATGCCCGGCTGCATGGCGACCCGCTCGAAGCGGACCGTGCCGAGCGGGCCGAGAGCCTCCTTGACGGGCTCGTACGCGCCCATCGAGACACCGCCGCTGGTGATCACGAGGTCGGCCCGCAGCAGCTGCGCGTCGAGCTGGTCGAGGAACCCCGCGGCGTCGTCGCCGACGATCCCCGCCCGGTAGCCCTCGCCACCCGCCTCGCGGACACCGGCGATCAGGGCGAAGCTGTTGGACTCCCAGATCTGGCCGGGTCCCAACGGCAGGCCGGGCTCGACCAGCTCGGCTCCGGTGGAGATCACGACCACCCGCGGGCGTGGCCGTACGAGAACCCTGCGGCGGCCGACACCCGCCAGCACCCCGAGCTGCGCGGGGCCGATCGGGGTGCCCACGGGCAGGACGACGTCGCCCGCCCGCACGTCCTCCCCGGACCTGCGGATGGCGTGGCCCTTCCCCGCCGGGCGGCCGATCGCGACCTGCGCGGTGCCGCCGTCGGTCCACTCGACCGGGACCACCGCGTCGGCCCCGGCGGGCAGCGGGGCCCCGGTCATGATCCGCATCGCCATACCGGGACCGATGGCCTGCAACCGGCCGTCTCCGGCCGCGATGTCGTCGATCACCGGGAGCGTCACCGGGGCGTCCGCGACGTCCTCGGCCCGCACGGCGTAGCCGTCCATCGCCGAGTTGTCGAAGGGCGGCAGCGAGACCGGGGCCGTGACCTCCTCGGCCAGCGTGGTGCCCAGCGCCCGTTCCAGCTCCAGCTCCAGCGGGGCGAGCACCCGCACGGTGCGGAGGATGTCGGAGAGGTGATCGTCGACCGATTTCAGGGAGCTCATCGCGAGGCCAGGAACTCCTTGAGCCAGGGCATGAAATCGGGCGCCAGGTCGGGACGCTCGGCGGCGAACCGCACCACCGTGCGCAGGTATTCGAGCTTGTCGCCGGTGTCGTAGCGACGCCCCCTGAACAGCACGCCGTGCACCGGGCCGCCCTGGTCGGCGCCACGCCCGGCGAGGGTACGGAGCGCGTCGGTGAGCTGGATCTCGTTGCCGCGCCCCGGCGGGGTGTTCTCCAGGACCTCGAAGACGGCCGGGTCGATCACGTACCGGCCGATGATGGCCCAGTTGGACGGGGCCTCGTCGGCGGGGGGCTTCTCCACCAGGTCGGTCACCCTGACCACGTCGTCCTCACCGGTGGGTTCGATGGCGGCGCAGCCGTACAGGGAGACCTGCTCCTGGGGGACCTCCATCAGCGCGATGACGCTGCCGCCGTGCGTGCCGCGTACCTCGATCATGCGCTTGAGGAGCTCGTCGCGGTGGTCGATGAGGTCGTCGCCGAGCAGGCAGGCGAAGGGATGGTCGCCCACGTGCTGCTTGGCGCACAGGACGGCGTGGCCGAGGCCGCGCGGCGTGCCCTGCCGTACGTAGTGCAGGGTGGCCAGGTCGGCGGGCTCCCGCACCTGGGAGAGGCGCTCGTCGTCGCCCTTGGCCTCCAGGATCTCCTCAAGCTCGTGGGCCCGGTCGAAGTGATCCTCGATGGAACGCTTGTTCTTCCCGGTGACCATGAGAACGTCGAGCAGCCCGGCGGAGACGGCCTCCTCGACGACATACTGGATCGCGGGCTTGTCGACGATGGGCAACATCTCCTTGGGGGTCGCCTTGGTCGCCGGAAGAAAACGGGTGCCCATACCCGCCGCGGGAACGACTGCTTTCGTCACAGCTTCGAAGTCGGCCATAACCGAAACCTTAATGGAGGGACCTGTGGACAAGCTGACGCTGCGTGCCACGATCGAGGCCGCACGCGCCTCGATCCCCGGCGAGAAGCGGCACGCGGCCTCCGTCCAGATCAGGGAATCCCTGCTGGACCGGCCCTGGGTCCAGATGGCCGGGCTGGTCGCGTGCTACTGGTCGATCGGGACCGAACCGGCGACCCACGGGCTGGTCTTCGCCCTGTGGAAACACGGCGCGACCGTGATCCTGCCGGTGCTCCGCGACGACGACGATCTCGACTGGGCGGTGTACGACGGCCCCGACACCCTCGCCCCCGGCCGCTTCGGGATCATGGAACCGGTCGACACCCGGCGCGGCGTCGACGCCGTCAGGACCGCGGCCCTGGTGATCGTGCCCGCGCTCGCGGTGGACAGGTCCACCGGGGTACGGCTGGGCCGCGGCGGCGGCTCCTACGACCGGGCGCTGGCCAGGGTCGGCCCGAACGTGCCGACGGTGGCACTGCTCCACGAGGGCGAGCTGCTCGACGACGTGCCCACCGAGCCCCACGACCTCGCGGTCCGCTACGCGGCGACCCCCGAGGGAATTTTCAAGACCACCGCCGCGCAGGTGTGACCGACCGGCGGAACGGGGCGTGACCGACCGAGGAGCACAGGTGTGACCGACCGGCGGAAACGCCGCTGGACGCGGGGCTGAAGGCGTCGGAATCGTGACAGGGAGTACGCGCCGCTCGTGCGTGGCGCCCCTCTCGAATGCGACACAATGGTCCCCGGAGTCAGAGGGGGGACCAGATGGGACTGGACGTCTGGCTGCTTCTCGGTGCCGGAATCGTCATCGCGGCCATCGTCGCAGTACGTGTCGCCCATCGGAGCGGACTGCCCAGCCTCCTGATCTTCCTGGGCTTCGGGTTGCTCGTCGGCGAGTCCGGGATCGGGTTGCAGTTCGAGAACCCCCAACTCGCGCAGGAAATAGGCCTGATCGCACTGGCGATCATCCTGGCCGAGGGCGGCCTGACCACCACCTGGAGCCACGTCAAGGGCGCCATTCCCACCGCCCTGGTACTCGCCACCGTCGGCGTGGGGGTGAGCATCGCGGCCGTCGCGATCCCGGTGCACCTCATCCTCGGCATGGACTGGCGGACCGCGCTCCTGCTCGGCGCGATCCTCGCCTCCACCGACGCGGCCGCCGTCTTCTCCGTACTGCGCCGCCTGCCCCTGCCCTCGCGCCTCGCCGGCATCCTGGAGGCCGAGTCGGGCCTCAACGACGCGCCCACGGTGATCGCCGTCATGCTGCTGAGTGCCGCCACCTCGCCCAGCCTGGGGATGGCGCTGTTCGAGGTGCTCCTGGAACTCGTGGTGGGCGCGGCCGTCGGCCTGGCGGTCGCCCCGC
The DNA here is from genome assembly GCF_051918885.1 of Streptosporangium sp. OZ121. NCBI lineage: Bacteria > Bacillati > Actinomycetota > Actinomycetes > Streptosporangiales > Streptosporangiaceae > Streptosporangium > Streptosporangium sp. OZ121. The sequence goes on along the minus strand of NZ_JBPXMC010000032.1, from coordinate 11,247 downwards.
TCGGCGCGTACGCGCTGCGCCGCATCGCGCTGCCCGTCTCCGGCCTGTACCCCATCGCGGTGCTCGCGCTCGCGTTCGTCGCCTACGCGGGAGCCACGCTGCTGCACGGCAGCGGCTTCCTCGCGATCTATCTCGCGGCACTGGTCATGGGCAACTCCCGGATGCCGCACCGCGCGTCCTCGCGGGGTTTCGCCGAGGGCGTGGCCTGGCTGGCGCAGATCGGCCTGTTCGTCATGCTCGGCATGCTGGCCAGCCCGTCGGAGATGCCTGCCGCGATCGTGCCCGGCCTGGTGGCCGGGCTGATCCTGGTCGCGGTGGCCCGCCCTTTGTCGATCATGGTTTCCTCGCTGCTGGTCCGGCTGATGCGCATCGACCGGCTGGGCTGGCGGGAGCAGGCCTTCCTGTCGTGGGCCGGGCTGCGCGGCGCGGTGCCCATCGTGCTCGCAACCATTCCCTGGGCCGCCACCTCCGTTCCGGACGGCACCGCCAAGTTCGTGTTCAACGAGGTCTTCGTGATCGTCATCGTCTACACCCTGTTGCAGGGGCCGACGCTGCCGTTCGTCGCGAAGCTCCTCAAGCTGTCCACCCCTGACGAGGCCCGCGACCTGGAGGTCGAGTCGGCGCCGCTGGAGGAGCTCAACGCCGACCTGCTCCAGGTCAGGGTGCCGCCGACGTCCAAGCTGCACGGTGTGGAGATCTTCGAGCTGCGGCTGCCCACGGACGCCCAGGTGACGTTGATCGTCAGAGACGGCCGGACGTTCGTCCCCACCGACTCCACGAGGATCAGGACCGACGATCAGTTGCTGGTGGTGACCACGGCCGCCTGCCGCGACACGGTCGAACGCCGGATGCGCGCGATCAGCCGCAAGGGCAAGCTCGCGGGCTGGTTCGGCGAACGCGGCACCTGACCGGGATTCAGCTACGGAATGCGAGGACTCCGACTCGCGTTTAAGCTTGTCGGCTGCGTACCATTAGCAGTCGCGCCACTAGAGTGCCAATCGGCGCGGATCATTACGAGGAGGAGCGCGTGCCCACCTACCAGTACGCCTGCACAGCCTGTAACAACCAGTTCGAAATCGTCCAGAAGTTCTCCGACGACGCTCTCACCGAGTGCCCGAGCTGCGCGGGCGACCTGCGCAAGGTGTTCTCCGCGGTCGGCATCGTCTTCAAGGGCTCGGGCTTCTACCGGACCGACAGCCGGTCCTCGTCGTCGAGCACGGTGACGTCCGCGAACGGTTCGTCGAGCTCGTCGAGTTCGTCGGACTCCTCCGGTTCGAAGTCGTCCGACTCGTCGAGCTCGTCCGACTCGTCCTCGTCGAAGTCGTCGAGCTCCTCGTCCTCGTCGGACTCCACGTCGACGAAGACCGCGAGCAGCACGGCCGCCGCGGCCTCCTGAGCCGCGTCCCCGTCCCCGTCCCCTCGAACCCACCACCCCCTCCCCCGGGCGGCCGTCCGACCGGCCGCCCCCGGCCATGGCTTCCCACCCGCTCCTCCACCGGCCGAAGCGGGGGCGACGAGCCCCGGCCCCTCCGCCCGCCGCCGGTCATCACCGGACGGCCCGCGGTCGGTTCAGCACAGCACGCGTGACCTCCGATCGACGTCCCACCGTTTTCACCGAAAGCGATCGGGCGACTACCCGGGGAAGCGGTTATCCACAGGCCGTCACCCTGGCTCCTCAGGGACCGGCCCGTGGCGCTAACCTCGGCTCCATGGTCACTCGCGCGGACATCGGAGTCATCGGCGGCTCGGGCTTCTACTCCCTGCTCGACGACGCCACAGAAGTCGAGATCACCACGCCGTACGGCCCTCCCAGCGACGTCGTCACCGTCGGCCGGATCGGGTCGCGCTCGGTCGCCTTTTTGCCCCGCCACGGCCGCGACCACCGCTTCCCCCCGCACCGGATCCCCTACCGGGCGAACCTGTGGGCACTGCGTTCCCTCGGCGTCCGCCAGGTCCTCGCCCCCAGCGCGGTCGGCTCCCTGCGCGCCGAGATCGGCCCCGGCGCCCTGGTCGTCCCCGACCAGATCGTCGACCGCACCTCGGGCCGGGTGCAGACCTACTACGACGCGGACGGCGTCGTCCACGTCGCCTTCGCCGACCCCTACTGCCCCTCGGGCCGCGCGGCGGCCGTCTCCACCGCGCGTTCCGCCGACTGGGAGGTGACCGACGGCGGCGCCCTCGTGGTCATCGAGGGCCCGCGCTTCTCGACCCGCGCCGAGTCCCGCTGGTTCAGCGGCAACGGCTGGTCGATCATCGGCATGACCGCCTCCCCCGAGGCCGTCCTCGCCCGCGAGCTCGCCCTCTGCTACACCTCGGTCTCCCTCGTCACCGACCACGACGCCGGGGTCGAGGCGGGCGAGGGGGTCACCCACGACGAGGTCCTCGCCTTCTTCGCCACCAACGTCGGCCGCATGCGCTCCCTCATCGGCGACATCGTCGCCGCCCTCCCCGAAGAGCGCACCTGCCCCTGCCAGAACGCCCTGGACGGCCTCAAGCTCCCCTTCGACCTCCCCGGCTGATCCTGCGGCCGGCGGCCCCGGCATCACCGCCAGGTGAGTCACCCGGCGAAAACCGAAAAGGGCTGAATCCCGCTCCCCCGGCCACGCCACCCGGATCCGTCGAGAACCCTCGATCCACCCCGCCCCGCCGATCGGCGGGGCATCCCACCCACCCCGGACACCGCCCCGCCACTCGGCGGGGCATCCCACCCGCCACGGGCACCACGCCACCACTCGGCGGGAATGTCCCACCCATCACGGGCACCGCGCCGCCCGACTCCCACCCTTGGAGTCAGCCATGCGCGCTCTGCGCCGCTTCCTCGACCGCCGTCACCGTCTCATCGCCACCGCCGTCGCCGCCCTCGCGATGGGATGCGCCGTGCTGGCGCTGCGCCCGGACACCGCCTCGGTGACCGTCCTGACCGCCGCCAGGGATCTTCCCGGAGGCGTGCTGGAGCCGGCCGACCTGACACCGGCCCCGCTGAGACCCGGTACGGTCCCCGACGGCGCCCTGAGGCCCGGCACGCCGTACGCGGGAAGGATCCTGACGGGTCCGGCGCGGCGCGGGGAGCCGCTGACCGACGTCCGCCTGCTCGGCCCCGGCCTGCTGGCCGCCCACGGCGAGGGGACGGTCGCCACCCCGGTACGCGTCGCCGATCCCGAGACCGCGCGCCTGCTCTCCCCGGGTGACGTGGTGGACGTGCTCGCCGCCACCTCGACATGGGACGGCGATGCTCCGGCGACCATCGCGGCCGAGGACGTCATGGTCCTGGCCACCCCGGGCGGGGAGTCGGAGCGGGGCGCGCTCGTCGTGCTCGCCACCACGTCAGCCCAGGCGACCGAGCTGGCCTCCGCCCAGGCCGGCGGGCGGCTCTCCATCACGATCGGCCCTCGCGGGGGATGAATCTCACGACGACCGGTGGAGGGCACGGCGACCCGAGCCGGGAAGCTCTGGCCGCCGTACCCCCCCGGCTCAGGGACGATCGGTCCCGGTGAACGCCCAACGCCGAGTGATCGCGGTCATCTCGGCCTCGCGCATCTGGGTTTTCAGGCCCTCGACGGTCCGGTCGCAGAGCAGCAGCGGTTCCGGGGTAGGCCAGGTGGCGATGGCGTGGAAGAGACGGCTGCCGGTGCCATACAGCACGGCCCACCCCGGCCAGGTGATCTGCAGCAATGCGGCCTCGGCGCGGGCCTCGTGGTCCCAGGCGTAGTGGGGTACGGCGGCGGCGGCCAGGCCGTCGCGGTGGCGCCCGCGAGCGGAGGCCCGCCTGATCGGAACGCGGCGGATCACGAGATCACCCGCCCCGCGGCCCGCTCCTCCTGAGCCTCCCCGGCGACGGCCTCCCCAGCGATGGTTTCCTGCCGGTCGGTCTCGGCCCGCAGGGCATCGAGGGTGTCGGCGTCGACGGTCCGTTCGGCCCCGGCGTCGAACGCGACCGCTGAGAAGGGCTCCTCCCGACTGGCCCACAGCCGCCCGGCGTCACTGAGAATCAGCCGCCAGCCGGGGATGGCCTGTTCGGGTGTGCCGGATTCACCATCGTCCATTGATTGGACCTCCATCCCATCAAGGGCCCGTCCGGTCGTTGGTAGCGGTGGACGGGCCCGCCTTGTGAAGCGGGAAAGGACATGGAGGGGTGGACCGTACGGGCCGGACGGCCGGTACGGAGCTGGAGTGAGCACCGCGCGGCACGGGATGCGGGCGGTTGTTCGCCCAAGGTGGTGCCCGATGCCCCGGGACCGAAGTGGCCGGGTTGGGTGGGGCGCGCGATGACGCCCGGCATCGGGCCGGGGCGGCCTGGTCAGAACGGCCCTGGATGGGAGCGGCGGGCGACGACGGCCGCGCACCCGGCACGATGACGGCGCCGGTACGGTCCGAGCCTGCCGGGGAGGACGCAGAACGGACACCGGCGAGACCTTCGTGGCCTGTGCCTGTGCCTGTGCCTCTGCCTGTGCCTCTGCCTGGGCCTGGGCCTGGGCCTGGGCCTGCTCCGCGGACCGCTGGGCGGGCACCGGGGAGATCGCCTCGGCCCGGCGCGCGGGGGCGCGCGGCTCGAAGTAGGACGGAGAGCGATTCCCGGTGCGGCGGGCCTCCAGACGGATGGCCATCAAGGCGCCCGAGGGCTGCGCGTACTCGTGCTCATGATCGGCGGGCTGGTCGGGGCAACCGTGCGCGTAGGGGGCGTGCCCGCAGGCGGCACACCCCATCGGCAACGGCGGTACGTCGGCGAAACAGGCGCAGCCGCTCGCCGTGGTCCGGTCGAGGACCGGAGCACTAGGGTTGTTCACGGGTCAGGACTCACTTCCTGATCAAGGACCCGTCCGGTCGTTGCAGCGCCGGACGGGTCTCGTGTTACTAGGCACGAGCAGAGGGAGTAGCAGGCTCTACCCTGGTGCACCACAGTGGAGCAGGGTAGAGCCTGAGCAGGTTGAGTAGGGCAAAGTGCAGCCCTTTACGGTACGGATCATGGAGTGGGACGAAGATCGCACAATCTGGGAGCAGCTTTACAGCACCCTTCGTGAGCGCATAGTAAGTGGTGAATATCGGGAAAGATCCGTTATTCCTAGCCTTACCCAGCTGGAACAGGAGTTCGGCGTCGCCAGGACCACGATCCAGAAGGTCTTGCGCATCCTGAAAGACGAATCCCTGATTCGCACCATCCCCGGCAAGGGAACGTATGTACGCCCACAGCACGAATGGCGACATAACGCACATAGCCCGGAAGGGTGACGAGACAGGGGGCATCAGTGGTCCTCCAGCCGTCGCGCGATTCTTACATCGCAGGCATCATCTCTCCCGATGACAACAGGACGCTAGGATTTCCGGAAGAATTTTAGAAACTTCTATTTTTCACGGAAGACTGGATCATGATGGCTGGCTCGGGTCCGACGGTACGGCAGCGCCAACTGGCATCAGAGTTGCGCAGGCTTCGTGAGCTCCAAGGACTTACCGGGGAGCAAGCGGCGCGACGAGTCGGATGGCAGCCATCCAAGATCAGTCGTATCGAGCACTGCGCATCCCGGGTGAAGGCCGCCGACTTGATCACCCTGCTGGACACTTACGGAGTATCAGGGAAAGTACGTCAGAGTCTGATCACCTTGCAGGCGTCAGCTCGTGAGCACGGATGGTGGGACGTCTACGATGACCTGCCATCCGACTACGCGGGCTACATCGGCCTGGAGTCCGACGCCACCGCGATCAGGTGCTACAGCATGCAGCTCGTACACGGGCTACTCCAGACCGAGGAGTACGCACAAGCTGTCATCAAGGCGACGATGATGTCTCAGAAACCGGCCGAGGAGATCGACCGGCGCGTCGAGGTTCGGATGACCCGCCAGGCCGCGTTGGGCAAACCCGAGCCCCTGCACATCCATTCGATCATCGACGAGGCCGCGCTCCGCCGCGTGATGGGCGATCCCGAAGTGATGAGCAAGCAATGCGCCCACCTGCTTACTCAGGCTCGGCAACCGCACGTGACGATTCAGGTCCTACCGCATGATGCTGGAGCGCATCCCGCCGTCGTTGGTCCCTTCGCAATCCTGAACCTTCCTGGCACCCAACCAGACGTCGTTTATATCGAGACGATGGCGAGTAGCATCTACATCGAAGCAGATACCGAAGTTCACCAGTACAACCTGGTTTTCAACCATCTATGCGCGATGGCACTTAATCCCGATGATTCCCTCACCTTTCTCCGTGCCATTGCGACCGCAACCTGAACGTACGGAGGATGCCGAGATGCCGGACCTGGCAGTTACCCCCGCGTGGCGCAAATCCACCCTCAGCGACGGCGGCAACGGCTGCGTCGAAGTGGCCACCAACCTGCCGGCGCTCATCGCCGTACGCGACAGCAAGGACCCGTTCGGCCCTGTGCTGACCTTCTCTCCGACGGCCTGGGACGACTTCCTGACAGGCATCCGCAGCGGAGAGATCTGACCCGGCGACGAGCGTTGAGGAGCAACCATGATCTCCCCTGACCTGTCCGGCGCCGAATTCCGCACCTCCAGCCTCAGCGGAGCCAACAACAACTGCGTCGAGGTGGCCACCAACCTGCCGGGACTCGTCGCCGTACGCGACAGCAAGGACCCGTCCGGCCCAGCGCTGACCTTCACCCCCGCGGCCTGGAACAACTTCCTGACAGGCATCCGCACCGGAGAACTCTGACCCGACACCGAGCACTGGCCGCAGGTACAGCGCCCGCGAGACCGCGACCGAGCCCTTACAGCAGGGATCCGATCTTGGGGTCGTACTCCCAGTGCCAGGGCTCGAAGGGGCTGACGTAGGCCCACTTGGGGTGAATCCAGCCGAACTTCTTGCCGTTGGTCTCCAGCCAGTTGAACTCGGCCGAGCGGAAGCGCTCGACGCCCCCGCACAGGTCGACGGCGAGGCCCAGGCCGTGGTTGCTGCGGCCCGGGATCGCCGCCAGGCCTGGACGGGTGTAGTAGACCGACTGCTGCTCGGCCAGGCTCCGGTAGCTGTCGGTCACGCACATCGGCCTGCCGAACTGCCGCTTGTACGCCTCGTTGAGGCTGATGAACGCGAGCGCGGCGTCCCCCCGCAGCTGGTTGCCCCGCTGCTGGAGGGGGCAGAGGTACGCCTGCGGGATGAGCCCGTTGGGGAACTCGCTCATCGAGGTCGCCCTGGTCGGGTCGCACCCGGCCGCCGGCTGCCCCTTCTTGTTGATCTTGACGCCCAGCTTCACCAGGGCCTTGGTCAGGGACTGCACGATCTTCTGCGAGCGCACCCTGAGCGTCTCGATCTCGGCGCCCATCTGCGCCTCCGCGAGGAGGTTGCTCGCCCGGAGTTCCTGCGCCTCGCCCGCCAGGCGCTCCCGTTCCAGTTGCAGGCGGCTGCTGTCCTCAAGGATCAGGTCACGCTCGGCGACGATCTGGGTGAGACCGGCCATCGCGCGCAGGGTGTCGGTGTCGGACTCACCGGACAGGAAACCGGCCACGTCACCACCGGTCGGCTGCTGGTAGAGGACCCCGACGAGGTCCGACAGCGGCTGCCTTACCTGGGCGAAGGCCCTCTCGGCCACCTGCAATTCCCGCAGCTTGGTGGAGAGCTCCTTCTCCGAGGTGCGGATCTGGGTCCGCCTCTGCTCCAGCGCCTTGGTCGCGGCCTCAAGATCCTTGGCGGCCTTCTCCGCCTCGCGACGCAGTTCTGTGAGATTCACCGGCTCCGCGGCGACGACGGCCTGAACCTCCGCCGGCGCCCGCTGCGCGGCAGCGGCTCCCGGCAGGAAGGAAGTCATTGTCGCGACGACGGCGATCAGACCCGCTGATCGACGAGGTGGCACGTTCGACCCCTCCGTTTGCGAACTCGTGACCTGGGTCAGGCACGCACGCTACTACAGCTGACCAAGTGCACGGGCCAGACTCTCCACAGCCGCTATGCGCCGAACACCCCATTTTGGGACCGGACAAGTCAGACTTCTTGCCGCGCGCGCTTCTTGCAGACCTCCCAGAGCCACGTCCCCTTCCACTCCGCCGAACACCCCTCGCGGGGCTCAGGTGGCGCGAGTGGCGGCGTTCGCTCCCCCCGAGGCTCAGGCGCCACAGAGGGCGGCAATGCCACCTTCCGTGGCCCTCTGGAGCCTTGCGGGCGGGTCTTTATGGGAACGACCACATCTGTCTCACCCGCACCATCCGTCCCATTTGACTCATGGGCACCATCCAACTGGCCGGACCCACTCGGGCCATCTTCCGCGTGACGCACTCCCGATTTCGCCGCGACGGGTACCCATCCCCCGTACACCCGCTCCGGCCGCAATGGCGGAGGCAGCAGCCTCGGCTCGAACATCCGGCTCCGTACGGGCCCGACCACGACCGGCACCACGGCCACCGCGTCCCCCGGCGTCTCCTCGTCCGGCGACCCGCCAGGCCTCCCGGCCCCCAGCCGCGACGCCGCACCGGTCCAGGCTCCCCCACTCCCCTGGGGGCCCTGCCGTTCCCCACCCTTCGCCCAGAGACCTTCATCTCCATGAAGCGTCTCCGCTTCCCCGGATTCCTCGGCTTCTTCCGTCTCCGCTGCCTCTGCGGCCCCCCTGCCCTTTTCGGCTTTTGCGGGTACTTCGGCCTCGCCAGGTCCCTCAGGCTCCGCATCGGCGTCGGCCATCTGGATGGCCGCCTCGTAGCCGGTGAGCTCGGCCACCAGTAACCCCCCGGCCAGAAGCGCGGGTGCCAGCATCGCGCCACACAGCACCACCGGTCGCAGGGCGCGATGCCCGCGGATGCGCTTCCGTCGCCTGTCGATCACGGAACGTGACGCTAACCTCGCCCACCACCCCACACCCGCCCACTTGCCGCCCTTTTACTCCAGGTCAGCGAAGCGATAACCCACCCTCTGCCCCCAACTCCCCCTCGGAGCGCGCAACCACTCGCCACTTTCGCTACTCTTACTAGGAGCCCCTGCCTCCGTAGCTCAGGGGATAGAGCACCGCTCTCCTAAAGCGGGTGTCGCATGTTCGAATCATGCCGGGGGCACTCTTCCAACCAGCGAGAACGCTTGCCCACCTGGGCTTTCGCGCACTCCCCCTCCGCTAGCCGCAGGCAGCTGCATGCCACTGTAGGCAGCCACATGTCAGTGGCCACGGAGCATGCACGTGATGATCTTGAGTGCGTTCTCGCAGATCGCGGCCAACGACTCAGACGTCCACAGAGTGAGTCTTCGCCCTTCGAAGCAGATCATCGTGCCGGAAAGTTTTGCCTCAAGCGACGCTGGGGCCATCCGCTCGTCACGAGTACTCGCGACGAGCGGATAGATGCGAGGCATACGTCAGTCTTGGAAGGAATGCCTATGACTCCAGTAGCCGGCCAAGGCGACTGGAGTCACATCACCCCTGTACCGTCTCAAAACCCATCACATGCAAATTGAGCCGAGAGTCTTCTAGAACGGCTACACGGGACGCCCAACGGATCAGTAAGACCCGGGCCGGCCCGCTCCGGAGTAGTGCTCCTGCACGCGGGTGTACTGCTTCACCCAGAACGTGTCTCTCTCAGCTTTTGAAGCACCTGGCCGGAGCAGCTTAAGCTCTGTTGCCAGGGCGTAGAAGCCGCCACCCGGGTCGGTTCCGCCCTTATGTGTCACGAGTGCCGAGATCATCAGCTTGGTTTCTGGATAGGTCCTCTTCACGATCAGCCCCAAGAGGTATCCGATACCAGCTCGCTCATCAGCCCGCCCAAAATCGAAGCCGGGAAGGCCAGTTCTCTGCATCAAAGCATTGTTGAGATCCTCGTACGACGTCGCGCTTGGACTTTGAGCACGCTCGATGAGAAACTCCAGTCCAACCTCCGTAAGCTGATCCCATGTCTCTTCGTCGCGACTGTACTTGTACATTAAATCGCCTCCAACGGAGATGGTAACGAGAAATCCGGAAGTCGGATGACGCATGGCCAGATCGCCAAAGGCTTCAGGCCGGCGGATGTGGCCGCACTTTTTGCGTTCCGAGCCGGCCCGATTGGCGTAGTAGTCACTCCCGGGTTGACGAAGTGAGCATCGGGGTCGGACAGCAGGTGCCAGACGATGACCAGCAAGGAAAGATCTACCGCGGTGATCACGCGTTTTTTGTCATGGCGTCGGGTGATGTGCCGATAGCCTCCACCTGAGGAAGGCGTCGCCCCTACCCGTGATCACCACTGCCTCGCGCAGGGCGAGCTCCGATCAGGATCGCCCTCTGAACAGGGCGAATAAGACCCATAACAAGAAGGCCCCGACAAGAGCCAGGGCCTTCCAATTCCTAGTGGCTCAGACGTCGAGCGCGTCAGATATTTGCCGGTTGGCTCGTGGTCTCTGTCCTTCGATGCACTTGGCGTAGACACGCAGAAGAACATCAACACCATGACCGGCACGCTGGGCTACCTCGGTCGGAGGAACCCCGGCGTTCAGCCAGAGCGAGACCGCAGCATGCCTCAGGTCGTACGGCCGGGCGGCCAGTGGTGAGGCCGCCTGCTCCGGAGTGAGCGCCAGTTCCCGCGCGATCCGCCAGACCCCCGAGTAGGCCGAGGCGGAGAACGGCCGCCCACCCGATGTGCGAAACAGCCTGCCGTCGCCGGCGACGCCGTGCCTCTCGATGTGCTCGCGAAGGATCCGCACAAGGCGAGGAGGGATGGGAATCTCCCTGGTGTCGTCAACAGCCCGGTGCTTAAGTCCTCGCGAGTCGTGGCTCTCCCCCGAGTCGGTCCATCGCTTGTTTGCCTGGGGGCGCGCCCTCTCCAGAACGATCAATCCCCAGCCCTCGGCGGGAAGTTCACAGTTCTGTCGCCGCAGGCCCGCCGCCTCCTCCGGCCGGAGCGCCGCGTAGTACATACAGGCGAACAGGGCTGCCAGGCGAGGACCCCGTGAGCGCCCTACCTGTGTCACCGCAGCCAGAAGCGCCCGAGCCTGAACCGGGTTGACGACTGTGCGAGGGTCAACCGAAGCGGCGGCTTTCGGCGGCTTCCACTTGACCAGTTTCAGCGGATTGGACGGGAGTTCTTTGAGCTCCACTGCCGTCTCCATCATGTGGTGGAAGACGCCTCGCTTGCGGCGGACCGCGTTGGCCGCCGCTGGCTTCCCGTCGAAGCGGAGCGCGATCGCATCAAGAGCCGCCCGGACGGTGTTCGGCTCTTGCAGGTCGACCAAAGGCCGGGAGGCGGACTCCAGCCAGCGAAGCGCAGCGATGTACTCCGCCGGCGTGGTGTGCCCCTGGTCTTGTGGAGGCGGGTTCTTGGATTCTTGTGCCATTCGTTGAGAGGAGAGTGGCATGGGACG
>NZ_JBPXMC010000031.1:0-108706 GCF_051918885.1 Streptosporangium sp. OZ121 | reverse complement strand
CGAAAAGCCCGGAACGCCACCGGCAGCATCCAAGAAATCCCAATCGTCCGAACTATTTCGCTGAGATCATCTCACTGAGCCATTTCGGACCTGACGGCCCTGGCCGACGACGTGCACGCCGCCGCCGAGCGGGCATCCGGGCGCTCCCACCCCTGAAAGGCGTCCCAGGAGCCGGAGGGCGCCCCGGGATCGGGGCGCCCTCCGGAAGGTGGACGCGAGAGAGGACGGACAGGTCAGCCCTTGACGCTGCCCGCCAGCAGGCCGCGGACGAAGTAGCGCTGCATCGACAGGAAGACGATCAGCGGGATGATCAGCGAGACGAAGGCCCCCGAGGTCAGGCGTTGCCACTCGTTGCCCTTGGTTCCGGCCATCTGTGCCAGCCGGACCGTCATCGGGGCGCTCTCCGGGGTGCCCCCGGCGAAGATCAGGGCCACCAGCAGGTCGTTCCAGACCCAGAGGAACTGGAAGATCGCGAAGGTGGCGAGCGCGGGCCCGACCAGCGGGAGGACGATCGTGCGCAGGACCTTCCCGTGGCTGGCCCCGTCGACCCTGGCCGCCTCCATCAGCTCGCCCGGAAGCTCGGACATGAAGTTGTGCAGCAGGAAGACGCCCAGCGGCAGCGCGAAGCAGGTGTGCGCGAACCAGACCTGGACGAACCGGGCCGGCCCCTCCAGGTCCCAGGCGGGCATCAGCTGGAGGCCGAAGACGGACACGCCCTCGGAGAAGAACGACAGCAGCGGGACGAGCGCCATCTGCAGCGGCACGATCTGCAGCGCGAAGATGCCGATGTAGATCCACTCGCGCCCGCGGAACGGCAGCCAGGCCAGCGCGTACGCGGCGAAGGTGGCCAGGGCCAGCGGGAAGAGCACCGACGGGATCGTGATGACGATCGAGTTGATGAGGAAGCTCATCATCTGGCCGGAGGACGAGGAGGTGCCGAACAGGACCTCCTGGTAGTTCTCCAGCGTGATCTGCGGGCTGGAGAAGAACGTCCACCAGCCGCTGGACTTGATCTGGTCCTCCGGGCGCAGCGAGGACAGCAGCAGGCCGAAGGTCGGTGTGGTCCACAGGACGGCGATGACGATCGCGACGGCGCTGGCGACCCGGCCGCTCAGCCTCCGCCGTACGCGCTGCGGCGCGGTCGTCGTCTCGGGCCGCACCACGGTCTGGGTCAACGTGGCCATGTGGACTCCTTCGCCCGCCGCGTGCTCGCGGCGCCGGGCCTGCCTGCTCGCCCGGTCACCTGACGGCCTCTCTGCGCTGGCGGATCTGGTAGATCACGATCGGGGTCACCAGGACGAACAGGAAGACCGCGAGGGCCGCGCCCTTGCCCGTCTCCCCGTACCGGAACGCCTGGTTGTACATCTCGTTGGCGATGACGCTGGTGTCGAACTGGCCGCCGGTCATGGTGCGGACGATGTCGAACAGCTTGAGCGTGCCGATCGACTGCGTGACCAGCACCACGATCACGGCCGAGCGGATGGACGGCAGCGTCACCCGGAAGAACATCTGCAGCGGGGTCGCCCCGTCCAGCTTGGCGGCCTCGACGATCTCGGCGGGGATTCCCTTGATGGCGGCGGAGAGCACCACGGTGGCGAACCCCGCCTGGATCCAGACCATGACCACGATCAGGAACAGCGTGTTGAGCGGCGCCTCCTGGAGCCACTGCTGCGGCTCGCCGCCGAGGGCGACCGTGAGCTGGTTGAGCAGGCCGATCTGGTCCTGCTCCTCGGAGCGGTAGGCGTAGACGAAGCGCCAGATGATGCCCGCGCCGACGAAGGAGATCGCCATCGGCAGGAAGACCAGCGACTTGGCGAGCGACTCGAAGCGGGTGCGGTCGACCAGGACGGCGTAGACCAGCCCGACCGAGGTCACCAGCAGCGGGACGAGCAGCACCCAGACGAGGGTGTTGCGGAGTACGGTCACCGCCTCGGGCTGGGTGAACATCCAGGCGTAGTTGTCCAGGCCGACCCACAGCTTGCCGTCACCGCTCATGAACGACAGCAGGGTGGTTCGCACGGCCGGCACGACCAGGCCGACGGCGAGGAGAAGAAGGGCGGGCAGGAGCAGGATCGTGGCGTGGGTCCACGCGCGCCGCCGCATCGGAGCGCGGTCGACCAGCACCAGGATCACCGCGACCACCACGAGGAAGGCGGCGACGCCGATCAGCAGCTGGACGAGTTTGGGCAGTTCGGCGGCGAAGTCGAAGTCCATCGGAGGATCTCCCGGAAGGATCGGGCCGGGCGACGGTCCGGCCCCGCGTCACGCGGGGCCGGACCCATCGGGATATGTCAGGACTTAGGCCAGGAGGCTTCGATGTAGTCGAGGACCGTCTTGGTGTCCTTGCCGTTGATCCAGTCGGTCATGCCCTTCCAGAACGTGCCCGCGCCGACCGCGGCCGGCATCAGGTCCGAGCCGTCGAAGCGGAAGACCGTGCTCGGGTCCTGGAGCATCTCCATGGAGAGCTTGTCGATCGGGTTCTGGGCGTTGGCCGGGTCGACGCCCTTGCGCGCGGTGACGTAGGTCGCCAGCTTCATGCGGGTGGTCGGGAACTCCGCGCCGGCGAGGTAGGCCTGGACGGCCTGGACCTCGGGACGGTCGGTGAAGGCCGCCACGAACTCGCCCGCGCCGAGCACCGGCTTGCTGGCCGGGTCGTTGCCCGGCAGGTAGAAGGCGAACACGTCGCCGTCCTCGGCCACCTTGGTGCCCTCGGGCCAGAAGTTGGCGTAGAAGGACGCCTGGCGGTGCAGGGCGCACTTGCCCTCGGTGATCGGGACGCCGCCCTCCTGGAAGGCGGTGCTGGCGATCGACTTGACCGGGCCGTAGCCGCCGTTGACGAACTTCTCGTTCTTGAGGATCGCGCCGACCTTGTCGACCGCCGCGGTGACCTTGGGGTCGTTGAACGGGGTCTTGTGGCTCACCCAGTCGTCGTATCCCTCGGGACCGGCCTCCCTGAGCATGAGGTCCTCGATCCAGTCGGTGGCCGGCCAGCCGGTCGCGTCACCGGACTCGATGCCCGCGCACCACGGCTTGACGCCGGTGCCGGCGATCGTGTTGGTGAGCGTCATGAGCTCGTCCCAGGTCTTGGGGACGGCCCAGCCCTTCTCGGTGAACATCTTCGGCGAGTACCAGACGAAGGACTTCACGCTGGCGCCCAGCGGGGCGCCGTAGAAGACGCCGTCGACGGTGGCGTACTTGGCCCAGTCCTCCGACCAGCCCTCGGCGGTGAGCTTCTTGACCTCCTCGGAGGCGGGCTTGAGCTTTCCTGCCTTGGCGAAGCGCTCCAGGAGGCCCGGCTGGGGGAAGAAGGCGATGTCGGGGGGGTTGCCGCCGTCGGCGCGGACCTGGATCTGGGCCTCGAACTCGCCGGTGCCCTCATAAGTGATCTTCATTCCGACGCAGTCGGCGAACGGCTTCCACGCCTGCTCGAAGAGGTCGGCCTCCGTGTCACGGATCGGCGAGTAGATGCTGACGGTCTTGCCCTCGTGTTTGCCGTACTGGCTGAAGGCGGCGCATTCGGGAGCGGCGCTGGCGCCGCCACCCGCGGACGGCGCGGGGTCCGAGGATCCACAGGCGGTGACGACCAAAGCCAGCCCTATGGTGCCCGCCGCAAGGGCGGTGCGCCGAGGCCGAGAGAGGAGCGACATGGAACCTTCCTCCATATACACAATTGCCGGGGAGTGTGAGAGCGCTCTCTGGAAGAATTGTCTGCCCACCACGCGATGTCAAGAACTGTGATATTACGGTTACAGTTTCAATTTTCTTGACACGATCGGTGCGATACCGTGATGCTCCAGAGAGCGCTCTCACGTGACAGCCGAACAGAATGGGGCGGTGAGGACATGACCATGTCCGCCGAAAAGTCCTACGACCTTCAGGACTCCGGCGTGCTGAGGTTTCCCGAGGGTTTCGTCTGGGGCGCCGCCACCGCGGCCTACCAGATCGAGGGCGCCGCCCGCGACGACGGCAGGGGCCCCTCCATCTGGGACACCTTCTCCCGGACTCCCGGCAAGGTCCACGCGGGCCACACGGGTGACGTCGCGTGCGACCACTACCACCGCTATCCCGAGGACGTCGCGGTCATGCGCGACCTCGGCCTGCACTCCTACCGTTTCTCCATCTCCTGGCCCCGCGTGCAGCCCGACGGATCCGGCCCGGCCAACCCGCGCGGCCTGGACTTCTACGACCGCCTCGTCGACGAGCTCCTCGGCAACGGCATCACTCCCATCGTGACGCTCTACCACTGGGACCTGCCGCAGACCCTGGAGGACCGCGGCGGCTGGACCAACCGGGAGACCGCGGCGCACTTCGCCGACTACGCCGCGATCGCGCACGGCAGGCTGGGTGACCGGGTCGAGACGTGGACCACCCTGAACGAACCCTGGTGCTCGGCCTTCCTCGGCTACGCGTCGGGCATCCACGCCCCCGGTCTCGCCGAGCCCGCGCTGGGCTTCGCCGCCGCCCACCACCTGCTGCTCGGCCACGGCCTGGCCGTCCAGGCGCTGCGCGCCTCCGGCGCCGCCACCGTCGGCATCACGCTCAACCTCTCCCCGGTGATCGGTGACGACACCCCGGCCGCCGAGCTCGTCGACGGCCTGCAGAACCGGATCTTCTTGGACCCGGTGCTGCGCGGGGAGTATCCCGCCGACGTCGTCGAGCGGGCCCGCCGCTTCACCGACTGGTCCTTCGTCCACGACGGGGACCTGGAGATCATCAGCGAGCCGATCGACCTGCTGGGCGTGAACTACTACCACCCGCAGACCGTGACCGTCCGCACCGGCGAGCCCGCCAACCCGGTCTACCCGGGCAGCGAGGGCATCGCCTTCGGCGGAGCCGACGCGCCGCGGACCGCGATGGGATGGCCGGTCCAGCCGTTCGGCCTGACCGACCTGCTCCTGCGGCTGTCGCGCGACTATCCGGGCACCCCACTGATCATCACCGAGAACGGCGCCGCCTTCGACGACGTCGTCGAGGACGGCGAGGTGCACGACGTCGGCCGTCTCTCCTACCTCGACGGACACCTGCGCGCGGCGCACGCGGCCATCGAGGGCGGCGCCGACCTGCGCGGTTACCTCGTCTGGTCACTCCTGGACAACTTCGAGTGGGCCGAAGGGTACCGCAAGCGGTTCGGTGTCGTACACGTCGACTACGCGACGCAACGACGCACCCCCAAGGACAGCGCCCTGTGGTACCGCGAGGTCATACGCCGGAACGGGCTGTGAGAGCCCGGCCAACCCTGGAGAAGGTGGCCGCCCGGGCCGGGGTGTCCCGGGCGACCGCCTCGCGCGTGGTCAACGGCTCCACGCGCGTGGCACCGCAGATCCGCGACGCGGTCAACCGCGCCGTGGAGGAGCTGGGCTACGTGCCCAACCAGGCGGCGCGGAGCCTGGTCACCCAGCGGGCCGACTCCATAGCGCTCGTCTTCCCCGAGCCGGCGACCCGCGTCTTCTCCGACGACCCCACCTTCGCCGGGATCATCCGCGGGGTCAGCATGGAGATCGAGGAGGCCGACAAGCAGCTCGTGCTGATGCTCACCGGCATGACGGGCGGCTACCAGCGGGTCGAGCGCTACGCCACCAACGGCCACGTGGACGGCGTGGTCATCGCGTCCATGCACGGCACCGACCCGCTGCCGGGCATCCTCGCCAGGCGCGGGGTACCGGTGGTGTGCAGCGGCCGGCCGGCCGTGCCCAGCAGCCTGCCGTACGTGGACATGGACAACGCCGGCGGCGCCGAGCGCGCGGTGCGGCACCTGATGGAGCGGGGCAGGCGGCGCATCGCCACCATCGCGGGACCACAGGACATGATCGCCGGGATCGACCGGCTCAACGGCTACCGCGCCGTGCTGCGCGACTCCGACCGCCGCTCCATCGTGGCGGTCGGCGACTTCACCCGGGAGTCGGGGGCGTCGGCGATGCGGCAGCTGCTGGCCGACGACCCGGAGATCGACGCGGTGTTCGTGGCCAACGACATGATGGCGCTGGGCGCGCTGCCGGCCCTGCGCCAGGCGGGCCGGCGGGTCCCCGACGACGTCGCGGTGGTCGGCTTCGACGACATCCCGGCCGCGTCCTACACCGAGCCCCCGCTGAGCACGGTCAGGCAGCCGACCGTCGAGATGGGACGCAGGCTCGCCCGCATGGTCCTCGACCTGGAGGAGAAGGCACAGGTGATGCTTCCCACCGAGCTGGTCGTCCGGGAGTCCACCGCGTCCTGAACACCGGCCGGGCCCGCAGCCCGACCGGCGACGACCGGGTACGTGCGGTCGTGGCCCCGGCAGGGGACACGGGTCCGAAACCCGGCCGGAGACCGTAAGCCCACGGCTCGGCCGGAGCGGGACCGGCCGGGGACCGTGACTCCGGAACCCGGCCGGGGATGGCCGGGGAGGGCCGGGCCGGGGACTACGAGGACGCCCGGACCACCAGCTCGGTGGACACGATCATCGGTTCGGCGGGACCGCCCTCGAAGAGGGAGAGCAGCAGGCGGACCATCGCCGCGGCCTGCTCGGCGTGCGGCGTGTGGATGGTCGTCAGCGGCGGGTCGGTGTAGCGGGCGGCCTCTATGTCGTCGTAGCCCACGATGGCGACCTCCTCGGGGATCCGCCGGCCCGCCTGGCGGAGCGCGTGCATCGCGCCGATCGCCATCAGGTCGTTCGCGGCGAAGACCGCGTCGATCTCCGGGTCGTCGGCCAGCAGCTGCCGCATCGCGACCGCCCCCGACTCCCGGGTGAAGTCGCCGACCGCGATGATCGAGCGGCGGTCGGAGTCGCGGAGCACCTCTCGGTACCCGGCCAGCCGGTCCTGCCCGCCGATCATGTCCAGCGGCCCGGCGATGGTGGCGATGCGCCGCCTGCCCCGCTCCAGCAGGTGCCGCACGGCCGCGGCGGCGCCCTCGACGTTGTCGTTGTCGACGTACGGTATCGCGACCGGCACGGCGGGCCTGCCGTAGGAGACGACCGGGACGCGCAGCCGGGTGAGCGCGACCGGCAGCGGGTCGGCGCCGTGGCTGGAGACCAGCATGACGCCGTCGACGTGGCCGCCGGCGATGTAGTGCTCCACCCGGGCGTGGCTCTCCGGCGACCCGGCCAGCAGCAGCACGACCTGCTTGTTGACGGCCTCCAGCTCCAGGCTGGCCGAGCGTATGACGGTGGAGAACATCGGGTCGTCGGAGAACACCCGGTTCGGCGACTCCGAGACGACCAGCGCGACCGAGTTGGTCGTCTGGGTCACCAGGTTCCTCGCCGCCCCGTTGGGGACGTAGCCGAGCTCGTTCACCGCGCGCATGACCAGGTCCCGGATGTCGGCGGTGACCGTGGTCTGGCCGTTCACCACCCGGGAGACGGTCGACCGGGAGACCCCGGCACGGGCGGCGACCGCCTCCAGGGTGGGTCGTCTCATCGTGTTCTTCCCCTACGGTCGGTTACAGTCCGTTACGCGTGATGACATCGCGGTACCACAGCGCACTGTCCTTGAGCAGACGCCGCTGGGTGGCGAAGTCGACGTGCACGATTCCGAACCTACGCCGATACCCTTCGGCCCACTCGAAATTATCCAGCAGAGACCAGACGAGGTAACCTCGCACGTCCGCCCCGTCGGCGATCGCGGCGTGCACGGCGCGCAGGTGGCCGTCCAGATACTCGGTCCTGCGGACGTCGTGGACGTGGCCGTCCTCCACGACGTCGTCGAAGGCCGCGCCGTTCTCGGTGATGAGCAGGCCGACCTCCGGGTAGTCGTCGGAGAGCCGCACCAGCAGGCGGGAGAGCCCGTTCGGCACGATCGGCCAGCCCATCGCGGTGGCGGGCACGCCGTCCGCGGGGCAGAACCGGATGTCCTCGCTGCCCGGCCACGCCGCGTCGGCCGCCTCGCCGGGCCCCGCCTCCACGACGCACGGGTTGTAGTAGTTGATGCCCACCAGGTCGATCGGCTGGTTGATGGTCGCCAGGTCGCCGTCCCAGATGTGGTCGAGGCCGCCGTTGCGCCCGACGATGTCGAGGAACCCCGGGGGGTGCTCCCCGCGCAGCGCCGGGTCGACGAACTGCCTGACCAGCAGGGTGTCGACCCGGCCGACCGCCTCCGCGTCCGCCTCGGAGATCTCGGCCCCCGGGTCGTCCACCTGGGCGGGGGTGATCACCGGTGACAGGTTCAGGACCAGCGAGATCTCCTCCGCGCCGCCCTCGCGGAGCGCCCGCGCCGCCATCCCGTGCCCCAGCAGCAGGTGGTGGGCGGCGCGGAAGGCCGCCGCGGCGTCGGTCCTGCCGGGCGCGTGCACCCCGTTGCCGTAGCCGAGGAAGGCGGCCACCCACGGCTCGTTGAGGGTCGCCCAGTTGCGGACCCGGTCTCCCAGCCGCGCGTGCACGGCCGCCGCGTACTCCTCGAAGCGGTGGGCGGTGTCGCGTTCGGGCCAGCCGCCCGCGTCCTCCAGCGCCTGCGGGAGGTCCCAGTGGTAGAGGGTGGCGTACGGCGTGATGCCCGCCTCGAGCAGCCTGTCCACCAGGCGGCTGTAGAAGTCGAGGCCGCGCGGGTTGACGGGCCCCTTGCCGTACGGCTGGACCCTGGGCCAGGCCACCGAGAACCGGTACGCGGCCAGGTTCAGCTCGGTCATCAGCCGGATGTCGTCGGCGTGGCGGAAGTAGTGGTCGCACGCCACGTCGCCGGTGTCACCCCCGGCGACCTTGCCCGGGGTGCGAGAGAAGGTGTCCCAGATCGAGGGCTCGCGGCCGTCCTCCTTCACCGCTCCCTCGATCTGGTAGGACGCGGTGGCCGCGCCCCAGACGAAACCGGTGGGGAAGTCCGCACGCCCTTCCGTAAGGGTGGCCCCCCGAGTGCCGACGACGGTCATCCCTTTACCGCTCCCTGCATGATTCCTCCGATGATCTGTTTGCCGAGTAGCGCGAACACGATGACCAGTGGCAGCGTGCCGAGCGTGGTACCCGCCAGGCCGAGCACGTAGTCGTTGACGTATCCGCTGGCCAGTGTGGACAGGGCGACCTGGACCGTCGGATCCTCCGGGGTCAGGACGACCAGCGGCCAGAAGTAGTCGTTCCAGACCGACATGAAGGTGAGCATGCCGAGCACGGCCGCCGCCGGGCGGGCGGCCGGGAGCACGACGTGCCAGAACAGGCCCCAGGTGCTGCAGCCGTCGACCCGCCCCGCCTCCAGCAGTTCGGTCGGCAGCGCCCGGGAGAGGTACTGGGTCATGAAGAACACGCCGAACGCGTTGACGAGCGCGGGCACGATCAGCGCGTACATGGTGCCGGTCCACTCCAGCTTCACCATCAGCATGTACAGCGGGATGATGCCGAGCTGGGTCGGCACCATCATCGTCGCCACGGTGAGCAGGAGCAGGGCGTTGCGGCCGCGGAAGCGCAGCTTGGCGAAGGCGAACCCGGCCAGCGTGGAGAAGAACATCACCGCGATCGCGACGGAGCCGGAGACGATGACGGAGTTGAGCATCGCCAGGGCGAAGGGGACCGTGTCGAAGACGCGCGCGACGTTGGCGAAGAAGTTGCCGCCGGGGATCAGCGGCGGCGGGACGTCGGCCAGGGCCGCGTTGTCGCGGGAGGCCACCACGATGCTGTAGTAGAGCGGCAGCATGGAGAAGAACGCCACCGCGGTCAGCGTCAGGTAGGTGAGCCTGCGGGCCGTGCTCCCGGAGCGACGGCGGACCGCGGAGACGGCGGTGTGGGCGCTCACGACAGCCCTCCCTTCCCGCGACGGGTGAGCAGGTAGTTGATGCCGGCGATCACCACGATGAAGACGAACATCATCCAGGAGATGGCCGAGGCGTAGCCGAAGTCGAGCTTGGTGAAGTTCTCGTAGATGAACAGCGCGAGCGTCTGGTACTGCCGGTCCACCCCTCCGGTGATGATGTAGGAGCTGAACAGCAGCGGCTCGGCGAGGATCTGCATGGCGCCGATCGTCGAGGTGATGACGACGAAGATGATCGTGGGCTTGATCATCGGGATGGTGATCCTGCGGAGCTGGGTCATCCCGCTCGCGCCGTCGATGGTGGCCGCCTCGTACAGCTCGCGCGGCACGGCCTGCATGGCCGCCAGGAAGATGAGGGCGTTGTAGCCCGTCCACCGCCACATGATCATGGTGGAGATGGCGAAGTGGGAGCTCAGCACCCCCTCGTTCCAGGCGACACCGTCGACGCCGACCAGCGAGAACACCCAGTTGATCATGCCGAAGTCCCGGCCGAACAGCTGGCTGAAGATGACCACCACCGCGACCACGCTGGTCACGTTGGGCAGCAGCAGCGTGATGCGGAAGAAGGTCTGCGCCCGCAGCGGCCGGTTGAGCAGGTGGGCCAGCCAGATGGCCAGCAGCAGCTGCGGCGCGGTGGACAGCACCCCGATGGACAGGGTGTTGAAGGTGGCGTTCCAGAAGTAGTCGTCGGCGAGCAGCGTCCTGAAGTTGTCCAGACCGACGAAGGGGTGCTCGTCCTGGAGCAACGTCCACTCGTGCAGGCTCACCCAGGCGGTGTAGGCCAGGGGGAACAGCCCGAAGGCGGAGAACAGCAGGAAGAACGGGGCCACGTAGGCGTACGGCGAGCCCTTGACGTCGAGTTGGTGAACCAGGTGGCGGCGGAGGCGGCGGCGAGGTCGCACCGGCCTGTTCGGTGGGACCGCCGCCAGGCGATCGGGCGCGCGGGTGGCCATGGCAGCTCCTTTCGGCGATTCGTTGGACGGCGGGGGGCATGCGGCCCGTCGCGGCGGGAGCCACGCGGCTCGCCGGCACGGGGGCGTGCCGCCCGCGGGGACAGCGGCACAAGCAGGTGGCCGACCGGTGCGAGACCAGCCGGCCGGGGGCGACTACTTGATCCTGCTGACGTCCTTGAGCGCCTGCGCCCAGGCCTCCTCTGCGTTCTGCTTGCCCTGGTCGACCCGCTGGAGACCGTTGCCGATCGCCTGCAGCACGTCACCGGCCTTGGGACCCACGGGCTGGGGCTTGAGCGACTTGGCCGCGTCGGTGAAGATCTTGCCGATCGGCGCGTTGCCGAAGTACGGGTTGACGTAGTCCTTCACCGCGGGGTCGTCGTACAGGGCGGGCAGCGAGGGCAGCGCGCTGGCCTCCTTGAAGAGCTTGATCTGGCTCTCCTTGCTGGTCAGCAGGTCGATCAGCGCCGCGGCCTCCTTGGGGTGCTTGCCCTGCTTGGGCAGCATCAGGTGGGTGCCGCCCTGGTTGCCGCCGCCCCCGGGCACGGCCGCGATGTCCCAGGTGCCCTCGCCGGGCTTCTGGTCCTTGATCGTGCCGGTCTTCCAGGCGGGGCAGACCATGGTGGCGAAGGTGCCCTTGGCGATGCCGGTGTTCCACGGCGGCGAGAAGGCGGCGAGGTTGGCCGACAGGCCGGCGTCGATCATCTTCACGCCCGTGTCGTACGCCTTGCGCACCTCGGGGTTGGTGGCGGCGACGATGTTGTACTGGGCGTCGTAGAAACCGACGGGGGCCTGCTCGACCATGGCGCGGAAGTGCTCGCCGGGGCCGTCGGTGAACTTGGCGCCCTCCACCTTGCCGGCGACGAACTTCTTGCCCGTCTCGATGTAGGCGTCCCACGTGGGCCAGAGCGCCGAGACCTCTTCGCGGTCGGTGGGCAGGCCGGCCTTCTTGAACAGGTCGGGGCGGTAGCACATGGCCAGGCCGCCGACGTCGGTGCCCAGGCCCAGGAGGGCGGAGCCGTCGTTGGAGACGCCCAGCTTCCACTTCCAGTCGAGGTACTCGCTCTGGCGCTTGTCCAGGCCGTACTCCTTGAGGTTGTGGAACTTGTCCGGCACGGGGGTGAAGGCGCCGATGTAGCCGCCCTCGACGGCGACCACGTCCGCGGCGCCCGCGCCGGTGGTCAGCTGGGTGATGAGGTTGGTGTGGTGGTCGTTGAACTGCGCGCGGCGCTCCACGATCTCCACGTTGGGGTGGGTCTTCTTGAACTCCTCGTACAGCGGCGCGTAGTGGAAGTCGCTGAACAGCCCGACGGTCAGCTTGATCTTCTCGGCCGGCGCGGAGGCCGCTCCGCCGCTCCCGGTGGTCTCGGCGTCACCGCCGCCGCAGGCGGTCAGGCCCAGGGCCAGGGCGGAAACGGCGACCATCGGGGCGAGGAACCGCTGGCGTAACTTACGCATGGAACCCTCCTGGGTCCTCATAAGTGATCATGGAGAGAGCGCTCCCTGAGCAGATTGATGCCAAGCGGGTTACGTGTCAACGGTCCCCCCGGCGCCGATCGAAGCTCGTCGATCAGCTTTTCATGGAGAGCGCTCTCCCAAGGCTTTGAATGTTTCAGCAGGTCAGATGGATTTATGGGTTGAATTTTCTCGTGAATGGAGCGCTCCCACGACGAAAGGTCACATTAAGGTCGCGTTTCCTTCATGTTCCATGGCGCCGCGCCGAGCTCTTGACACTCCCCGCGGAGCGGGTCACTCTCTTTCTCAGAGAGCGCTCCCCAGTGACTCTCCCGATGGCTCCCCGCGCCGCCGGCACCCGCGGCGCCGATGACCGCCGCCCCCGCACGGGGGGGATCCCGGGTGACGCGTCTCGCCGCCGCCGTGCGCGAGGCCGCCCACCCGCGCGCCTTCGAAAACCCACCCGCGCTCCTTCGAGAACGACGGCTCGCTCCTTCGAAGGGGACGACGCGGAAGCCACCCCGGCCCCATGTCTCTCGTGGCGGCGCCGGACCCCGTAGAGTCGTCCGGCCGGTCGGAAATCGACCGGCGCGTATCCAACCAAGGAGAACCACGTGGCACTGGAGAAGCCGGAGATCGACTTTCCGGAAGGCGCCCCGCCCTCGGAGCTGGAGATCGTCGACATCGTCGTAGGGGACGGCCCGGAGGCCGAGGCGGGGCACCAGGTCACCGTGCACTACGTCGGCGTGGCCTTCTCGACGGGCGAGGAGTTCGACGCGTCGTGGAACCGCGGCGACGCCTTCCAGTTCCCGCTGGGCGGGGGCCGGGTCATCGCGGGCTGGGACCAGGGTGTCGCGGGCATGAAGGTCGGCGGCCGCCGCCGCCTCACCATCCCGCCGCACCTCGGCTACGGCAACGCCGGCGCGGGCAACCGCATCAAGCCGGGCGAGACGCTCATCTTCGTCGTGGACCTGCTCGGCGTGAGCTGACGCCCCGGGGCGAGACGGCACGGGCGGGCCTCACCGGCGACGGGTGGCCCGCCCGACGTGTTCCGTCACTCCCCCGCGCCCTCCCGGAAACGCGGCGACTCCGAAAAGCAGCGCCTCACCTCACCGAAATGCCGCTTGTAGCTCTTAAGCTGGCCATTGTGTTGTTGATCGACCTCGCGCGCACCTCGGCGGCCGTGACCGCCAGCTCCGCCCGGCTGGCGAAGACCGCCCACCTCGCGGAGCTGCTCGGCAGGGTCGAGCCGGACGAGGCGGAGATCGCCATCGCCTACCTCTCCGGGGAGCTGCCGCAGCGCAACGTCGGCGTGGGCTGGACGAGCCTGCAGGATCCGCCCGAACCCCGGCTGGCCGCCACCGCCACCCTGCGCGGGGTCCACGACCTCCTCGACCGGATCAAGGCCCTGGCCGGCCCCGGCTCGCAGAACGCGCGCAGGACGCTGGTCGCCGAGCTGTTCGGCGCCCTCACCCGCCAGGAGCAGGTCTTCCTGTCGCGGCTGCTCCGGGGCGAGCTGCGCCAGGGCGCGCTCGAGGGAGTGATGGTCGAGGCCGTGGCGAAGGCCGCCGGGGTGCCGGCCGCCGAGGTCAGGCGGGCGCTGACGCTGCGCGGCTGGCTTCCCGCCGTCGGCGCCGCCGCCCTCGGCGGCGGGATCGAGGCACTGCGCGCCTTCCGCCTGGAGGTCGGCCGCCCGGTGTCGCCGATGCTCGCCCAGAGCGCCACCTCCATCGCGGCCGCGTTCGGCAAGCTCGGCGGGCCGGTCGCCGTCGAGTGGAAGCTCGACGGCGTCAGGGTCCAGGCGCACCGCTCGGGCGACCGGGTCACCGTCTTCACCCGCGCCCTCGAGGACATCACCGCGCAGGTGCCCGAGCTGGTCGAGGCGATGAGCACCCTGGCCTCCCGCGACCTGGTCCTCGACGGCGAGGTCATCGCGCTGCGCGCCGACGGCCGCCCCGAGCCCTTCCAGGTCACCTCGGGCCGCGTGTCCAGCCGCACCGACGTGCCGCGCGCGAGAGAGAGGACCCCGCTGAGCGTCTTCTTCTTCGACGCGCTGCGGGTCGACGGCGCCGACCTGCTCGACCTGCCGGGTGAGGCGCGCCACGCGGCCCTGGCCACCGCCGTGCCCCCGGAGCTGGTGACCCCCCGCCTGGTCACCGGAGACGTCGCGGACGGCGAGGCGTTCTTCAAGGACGTGATCAGGAGCGGCCACGAGGGCGTGGTGGTCAAGTCGCTCCTGGCGCCCTACGCCGCCGGGCGGCGCGGAGCCGGCTGGATCAAGGTGAAGCCCCGGCACACGCTCGACCTCGTCGTCCTGGCCGCCGAATGGGGGAGCGGCCGCCGCGAGGGAAGGCTCTCCAACCTGCACCTGGGCGCCCGCGACCCGCTGACCGGCGGGTTCGTCATGCTCGGCAAGACCTTCAAGGGCCTGACCGACGAGCTGCTCGCCTGGCAGACCGACCGCTTCCTCGGCATCGCCGAGGGCCCCACCGACGGCTGGACGGTCACCGTCCGCCCCGAGACGGTCGTCGAGATCGCCTTCGACGGCGTGCAGCAGTCGAGCCGCTATCCCGGCGGCATGGCGCTGCGCTTCGCCAGGGTCATCCGTTACCGCACCGACAAGACGGCGGACCAGGCCGACACCGTCGACATGGTCCGCTCCCTCATGCTCTGACGTCCCGCCACGCGGTCGCCCGTTCCCGAAACGCCGCGCTCGCCGGCTCCCGGGACACCGGCGTCGCCGGCTCCCGGGACGCCGCGGTCGTCATTTCACGAGACGCAGCGTGAGGGGGTACCGGAAGTCACCGTCACCCGCCGCGGCCACGGCGCCGACCACGGACAGGACCACGCCGCCTATCCAGAGCAGGGGCGTCAGGACGAAGCCTATGAACGTGATCGCCAGCACGATGGTGGCCGCGAGCATCGTCAGCTGGAAGTTGAGCGCCTCGACCGAGTGGGCCCGGACGTAGGGCGAGGTCTTGCCCGCGGTGAGCATCATGACCGCCGGGCCGATGACGGGAAGGCCGACCAGCGGGAGCAGGTGGGACGCCATCGCGCCCAGACGCTCTCCTCCGGTTTCACCCCGCCCGCCGAGGCGGCCGTGATGACCGTACGCGGCCGGAACCCGGCCCATGACGGGCGGGTAGGTCACGGGCCGGGCCGGATGCGTGCCGTACAGCTCGTTCATGATCGGGACGAGGTCACCGTGGACGCGGGCCGTCATCGCCCGCTCCAGCCTGTCGTCGAACTCGAGCTTGTCGAGCCTTCCCTCCGCGTAGGCGGCCTGGACGTGCTCGACCACCCGCTCACGATCCTGGTTGCTGACCCGAAGCCCCGCGTGGCCGGGCTGAGGACCTGTCGCAGGCACTCCCCCGTGCCCCGGGCCCGCTGGTGTCGCTGTGCCTGCCATGAGACCGATACCCTTTCGTCGCCGCTTCGACCTCAATGCTCGTTCAGATTGTCGGCCCCGTATATCAGGATGAACCCCCATAAGCCCCTGAGACCCATCCCTGGCCTTCCGCCATGGAACGAGCAGGAGAGGTATACAAGGAAATATGAGATGGCGAGATCGCTATGGGTTGAGGCGCCTGCGCGGGCCGAGGATCGCCAAGTTCGACCGCGCCACGACCGACGCCGACGTCGAGTCGCTCATCGCCTTCGCGAAGTCGCGCCGGGGCGTCGAGTTCTACGTCGAGCCCGAGACCTTCGCGACGAACACCACGGCGGTGGCCGTCGCCGACGACGGTGAGTGGACCCGGCGCCGGGTCGGCTCCCCCGCGGTGATCCGCAAGGTGGCCCGTGACCTGGCCCTGCCGGTCTACGACGTGCAGCTGACCGGTTATCCCCCCCGGATGAGGGCCTACAACGAGCGCCAGAAGCGCGCGGAGGGCTGAGCCGGGAGACCGGCCGCCCCCGTCGCCCGCCACCGGGAGAGCACGGTGACCCGGTGGCGCGAGAACACGAGAAACCGGCGGCCGCCTCGCGTCCGGGGTCGCCGGACTCCTCCGGCCACGCGGCCGAACGCCCGCGGAGTGACCCGGCCGGCCGGATCCGGCGGACCCGGGAACGGTGGATGTTCGCGCCGGGTGCGCGGGCGGCATCGGCCCGCCGGCCCAGGGCGCGCGCCGTGACGTGCCCCTCCCGTCTCGCATGACGCCCCTGGTTGGAGTGGCCGAGCAGGGGCGATCACAATACGCGACGCGGAACGCCGCACCGGAGTGCGGGCGTCCGGGGATGTCCGCCGCGTAATCTTTTTCTTCCCTTCAGGTGAGTACCCTCCGAAGGTTGAGGACCGCGATCATGAGTCGCTATGTAAAACAGGAATTATACGCATTTGTACGTTTCATGTTGGTGCATGGTTATGCGCTGAAGAGTGATGCCGATGGATTTCAAGATTCTTGGACCGATCGAAGTGCGGACGGCCAATGGGCAGCCGATCGCCCTCGGACGGCGCAAACAGCGGGTGTTGCTCGCCGCCCTGCTGCTCAATGCGGGCAAGGCGATCCCCACCCGCCGAATGCTCGACTGGTTGTGGGGTGAACAGGCTCCCGCCAACGCCGAGTCGAACCTCTACACCTATATCTCCGCGCTGCGCCGGGCGCTTGGTTCGCCTTCCCGGATCGAGGCGGGCTCCAACGGCTACGTGCTCCGGGTCGCTCCCGGTGAAACAGACGTGAGATTGTTCGAAGAACTCGCCGCTCAAGGACGTCTGATGTCATCTGAAGGGAGAAATGACGTCGCGCTCGAACGGTACACCCGGGCCCTGGGCCTCTGGCGCGCCGAGGCGGTTCTGGAGGGGTTGTCCCTGCCCGAGCCGTTGCGCGGCGAGGCGGCGCGGTTGGAGCGGCTGAGGGCGACCGTCGTGGACGCCTCGCTGGAGGCCCGGCTGGCGCTGGGCCAGCACGGCGAGGTGCTCGCCGATCTGGAGGCGCTGACGCGCAGGGATCCGCTGAACGAACGGCTCCGGGCGCAGCTCATGCTCGCCCTGTACCGTTCCGGCCGCCGGGCCGACGCGCTCGCGGTGTACCAGCGCGCGCGGGAGATGCTCGCCGCGGAGCTGGGCGTCGATCCCGGCCCGGACCTGATCCGCATGCACCAGCAGATCCTCGTCGACGACTCCGTACTGGCGGCGCCGTCACCGTCGGTCATCGCCCGCAGGGTGTTCGCCCCGGCCGAGCTCCCGATCGACTCGGCCGCCTTCACCGGGCGGGCCGCCGAGATCTCACGGCTGCGGACGGCGCTGATCTCCGCGGGCCCGGGCCGGATCGCCGTCTCCGCGGTCGCCGGAGCGGCCGGGATCGGCAAGTCGGCGTTCGCCGTGCACGTCGCCCACCAGATCGCGGACCGGTTCCCCGACGGGCAGCTCTACGTGAACCTGCACGGCTCCACCCCCAACGTCAAGCCGCTGAACCCGGCCGAGGTCCTCGCCCGCCTGTTACGCTCCCTCGGCGGCGACGACGCGGCCGTGCCGACCGAGGTGGACGAGGCCGCCGCGCGGTTCCGCTCGCTGACCGACGGCAAACGCCTGCTGTTCCTGTTCGACAACGCCCGGGACGCCGCGCAGGTACGGCCGTTGCTGCCCGCGAGCCCCAGCTGCTGCGTGCTGATCACCGCCAGGAGGATGCTGACCTCTCTGGACGCCGTCACGCATCTGCGCCTCGACGTCATGGCCGAGGACGAGACGACCACCCTGCTGAGCCGCCTGATCGGCGAGGAGCGCGTCGCCGCCGACCCTCGGGCGGCGCGCGCGATCGTACGGCTCTGCGGCGGCCTGCCGCTGGCGATCAGGATCGCCGCCGCCCGGCTGATCGCCCGGCCGGGCCTGTCGCTGCGGGTCCTCGCCGCCCGGCTCGCGGTCGAGGACCACCGCCTGTCCGAGCTGCAGGCCGACGATCGGGCGGTCCGGGCCTGTTTCATGGTGAGTTACCGCAGCCTGGAGGCCGAGCACTCCCGCATGTTCCGGCTGCTGGGCCTGCTCGGCGGGTCCGACATCAGCGTCGCGGTCGCCGCGGCGCTGGCCGACCGCTCGGAGGAACAGACCGCGGATCTCCTGGATCATCTCGCGGACGTCCAGCTCCTCGAGGCCCGCGACGTGGACCGGTATCGCATGCACGACCTGCTCTGCCTGTTCGCCCGTGAACGGACCCGGCAGGAGGAGACCGAGGAGGAGCAGGTGCAGGCCGTACGGCGGGCGCTGCACAGCTCCCTCCTCATCGCGTGCACTCTCGGTGACGTGTGCAACCGGCGAACCAGGCGGGACGCCAAGTTCGGCCGCCTGGCGCTCGGCCGCTTCGGCATGCCGCCCGACGGCTGCACGGCCGATCCCCGATGGCTCAACGCCAAGATGGCCGACCTGATCTCCACCGCGCGCCAGGTGCCCGGCGCGGCGGGGGACGGCACCGGCTTGCCGATCGCCCGCGGCGTCGTCCGGTACCGGCCGTCGTACGGGTGGGGCGGCTAGGGACACCGGGCTCCCCCGGGGAGTCGCCGGTCCGGCGGCGGAGCGTCCGGGGACCGCGAAGGCGAGGTCGCCGCACCGGAAGTCACCGCTCGCCACGTGGGAGCGCTCCACCCGATCGGCGGCGACGAGAATGAGCGATCGGAACCGGCGAAAAACATTACACGCCGGAAATAACTCGCACGCCCATCGGCCGTAATCCCGGGAATTTACACGCTGGAAATATTCCCATACCCACCCGCCGTAATCGCGGAATCCGGTATGCCCGAAATCATCGTCACACGTGAACGCGACGGCCACGGGTTCTCCGAAAGACGAAATCCCGAGCCGGCGCGTCACATCGCCCTTTTCCGCTCGCGGTTCATCGCGCCACGGCATCGACCTATACAGATTTGTATGGTGCGAGGTATAGCCGCATTTAACACCATTAGCGAGATGTCTCTCGTCTTCTCAAACCTCTGGAGAGAAGGCCGGCACCTTGCGCAGGAAGACCCAGGGGCCGGCCGGTGACAGCGGCGGCGCTGCCGCAGGAGCCCGACGGGCACCCACCTCGCGACGATTGCCATCCTCGGACCGAACTCACCTGTGACGCCAGCAGCTGCAAAATCGCGGAAAGACGCCAGGAAAGGGCGAACGTGTCGGAGCTAATCGGCATCGATGAGTGTGAAAACCTTACCGTGAAACAGGTCCAGAACCTGTACGGGAAGTACGTCAGCCGCAGTCAGGTCAACCTCATGACCTCGTTCGGCTTCGGCCGCGAGCTCGCCGAGCGCGCCGAGGGCGCCTGGATCTGGACCCGTGACGGCCGCCGGATCCTCGACGTCACCGGCGGGGTCGGCGTCCTCAACCACGGCCACAACCACCCGCGCATCCTGGCGGCCCGGCGCCGCTTCGCCGAGGCCAGGCGCATGGAGGTCCACAAGGCGTTCTTCTCCCCGTACGTGGCCGCGCTGAGCCACAACGTGGCCACGCTGCTGCCCGGCGACCTGAACATCTCCTACTTCCCGAACTCGGGTGCCGAGGCCAACGAGGGCGCCATCAAGATGGCGTACAAGTATCACGGCGGGCGGCGCAACACCATCCTGCGCTCCGACATCAGCTTCCACGGCAAGACCCTCGGGGCGGGGAGCCTGACCGGGTCGTCGGAGAACTCGTTCCGGTTCCCCGGGCTCCCGGGGATCGTCGTGCACCCGTACGGCGACCTCGCGGCCGTGCGGGCGGCGGTCGACGCCGCGCGCACCCCCGACGGGAAGTGCGACGTCTACGCGATCATGGTCGAGCCGTTCAGCGCGTCGAGCATGCGCTCCTGGTCGGAGCCGGACCTCCGCGAGCTGCGGCGGCTCTGCGACGAGCGCGACATCATCATGATCTTCGACGAGGTGTACACCGGCTGGGGCAAGACCGGCAGCCTCTTCTACTTCATGCGCTATCCGGACCTGCTGCCCGACATCCTCGTCTACTCGAAGTCACTGGGCGGCGGGAAGGCGTCGATCGCCGGGTACACCGCGCGGGAGCCCATCTTCCGCAAGGCGTACGACCGGCTCTCCGACGTCATCCTGCACAGCACGACCTACTACGGGTTCGGCGAGGAGACCGTCACCGCGATCGAGGCGATCAACGTGATCGTCGAGGAGGACTTTCCCGCGCGGGCGCGGCAGATCGAGCGCATCCTGAAGCCCGGCCTGGAGAACGTCCAGAAGCGCTACCCGGACGTGGTCGGCCAGGTGACCGGCACGGGGGCGCTGTGGGGGGTGTTCCTGACCGGCGGACCCAAGGTGCTCGACCTGGCGGGAAAGCTGGTGCCCGGCTTCTCCGGCGACCCGCACTTCCGTACCAAGCTGATCACCCTCTCGGTGATCGCCGAGCTCTACAGCGAGCACGACATCGTGTCGTACTACAGCCCGAACGTCGAGAACCCCCTCGTCGTCGCGCCGACCCTCGCCATCGAACCCGACGACGTCGAGTACTTCGTGCAGAGCCTCGACAAGACCCTGGCAAAGGGCCTGCCGCGGCTGCTCGCCCGGTTCGTGCGGGAGAAGGTGGGATCGCGGTGGCCTCTCGGGTCGTAGTGACCGGCAGTGCCGGGATGCTCGGCGGCAACCTGGTCCGGCGGCTCGTGCTCGCGGGCCACGAGGTGGTCGGCGTGGACCTGCGTCCGCCGTCCGACCCGGACCCGGGATGGAGCCACCGGGTCGGCGACGTGCGCGACGTCGCGCTGATGGCCGAGGCGATGGCCGGGGCGGACGCGGTCGTGCACTGCGCCGGCGCGCTGCCGAGCTATCCGGCGGAGCAGATCCAGAGCCTGATCGTCGGAGGCACCCACAGCGTGCTGGAGGCCGCGCGCCGGGCCGGGGTGGAGCGGACGGTCCACATCTCCTCCACCGCCGTGTACGGGCTCCCGAAACTGGTGCCCACCCCGGAGGAGCATCCGCGCGAGCCGGTCGACCCCTACACCAGGGCCAAGACCGAGGCGGAGGAACTGGCCGACAAGTACCGGGCCGGCGGGATGTGCGTGCCGATCCTGCGCCCCAAGACCTTCCTCGGCCCCGGCCGGATGGGCCTGTTCGCGATGCTCTTCGAGTGGGCCGAGGAGGGCCGGAACTTCCCGGTCCTCGGCCGCGGGGACGTACGCATCCAGATGCTCGCCATAGAGGACCTGGTGGACGCCGTGGCCGGCGTCCTGACGGCACCGGCGGACGTCGCGAACGACACCTACAACCTCGCGGCCGCGGAGTTCGGCACGCTGCGGGAGGACTTCCAGGCGGTGCTCGACACGGCCGGGCACGGCAGGCGCGTCGTGTCGCTGCCCGTCCGGCCGGCCCTGGCCGGGCTCCGGCTGCTGGAGCGGACCCGGCTGTCCCCGGTGTACGGGCGGCTGGTGCACAAGCTGCTCGCCGACTCCTACGTCAGCATCGACAAGGCCAGGGACCGGCTCGGCTTCCGGCCCCGGCTGTCCAACCGGGACGCGATCCTCCGCACGTACGCCTGGTGGCGGGAGCATCGCACCGCCGGCTCACCGCGGGGCGCCGGCCAGACCAGCCGCGACGCGTGGCGGCAGGGCGCGCTGTCACTGGCGAAAGTCTTCTTCTGAAGTGACGGGAAAAGCATGTACGTCGTCGAATCGGCAGACATTCCAGAACTCCCGCGGCCCAGGGGACCCGCCTCCGACCAGAAAACGGAAGCCCGGCCGCGCCTGGTCACGGACCTCTTCAGGCTGATACGGCCCTCGCACGCGGCCAAGGCGATCCTCCTCGTCCCGCTCGCGCTCATCGACACCTCCCTGTGGAACCTCGCCACGGTGGGCGAGATCCTCCTGGCCACGGTCGCGTTCATCCTGGCCTCCTCCGCCGTCTACGTCGGCAACGACATCGCCGACCGGCACCGTGACCTGCACCATCCCGTCAAGCGGCACCGTCCCGTCGCCGCCGGTCGCGTGGGGATCAGGGTCGCCTACGCCTACTGTGCCGGCCTGCTCGCGCTGCTCACCGCCGTCATCGCCCTCACCCCGGGACCGTACTGGCCCATCGTGGCGTACCTCCTGATCAACATCGCGTACAGCCGCTATCTCAAACACGTCCCGCTGGTCGACGTGGGCACGATAGCCGTCTGTTTCGTCCTCCGGGTCGTCCAGGGGTACGAGGTGGCCGGAGGACGGGCCGCCGCCTGGCTGCTGGTCACGGTGTTCTCGATGTCCCTGCTGCTGCTCATCGGCAAGCGGCGCCAGGAGCTGAAGAGCGGTGCCGCGCACCGGCCGGCGCTCCACGGCTACTCGATGGAGCTGACCAACTGGCTGCTGCAGATCGCCTCCGTGCTCGCCCTCGTCTCCGGCCTCATCTACCTGCGCGAGGAGGGCCCGTTCGGCCCCCAGTACGGCCAGACGGCGATGCTGCTGTCCACGCCCTTCGCGCTCTTCGCCCTCTTCCGCTACCTGCAGATCCAACTGATGGACGAAGGCGGCGGTGACCCGGTCCGGATCCTGCTGCGGGACCGTGTCATGGTCGCCAACTCGATGTTGTGGGCCGCCACCCTGGGGGTGACGCTCGTGCTCGCCCACCAGCCCGTCCCGTTGTGAGAGCGACACGGAAGGAAAGCATGGAAGTCCGCATACTGGGCCCGGTCGAGGTGACCGCCGACGGCCGGCGCGTTCCCCTGGGGCCACCGCAACGACGTGCGGTGCTGGCCGCCCTCGCGGTCGACGTCAACCATCCCGTGCCACTTCAGACGTTGATCGACCGGGTCTGGAATCTTCCACCGGACCGGGCCACGGATTCGCTGTACGCCCACATCGCACGCCTGCGGCAGGCACTGGCGGGAACCGCGGTCGCCATCGAACGCCGCGGCGGCGGCTACGTGCTGGAGGCCGACCCCGACCGGGTGGACGCCCACCGGTTCCACCGTCTGGCCAAACAGGCGCAGACCCATGCCGGCGACGACTCCGCCCGGGCCGCGCTGCTGGCCGAGGCGATGGAACTGTGGCGCGGCTCGCCGCTGACCGGCATCTCCGGAGACTGGGCCTCCCGGATGCGCTACAGCATCGAGCAGCAGTTCGTCGGCGCCGTCGTCACCTGGGCGCAGGCACACCTGCGGCTGGGACGGCCCGACGCGGTGGTCACCGAACTCACCCCCCTCGTTCCCCGCTACCCGCTCGTGGAGCCGCTCGCGAGCATGCTGATGCGCGCGCTCTGCGCCCTGGGACGCACCGCGGAGGCGGTGGCCCAGTACGCGCGCCTGCGCGGGTACCTGGCCGACCACCTGGGCATCGAGCCGGGGCCGGAGCTGCGCGCGCTGCACCAGGAGATCCTGCGCGGCGACCACGACCTGCCGGTCTGGGCGGCCGAGGAGGTGGTCCTGGCCGGCGTCCACCACGCCGTCACCGGCTGGGCACCACTCGGGCAGCCGCCGAGCTGGACCCGCCCCGCGGCCCACGTGCCCGACCGGGTGCTGTCCAGGCCCTGACCGTTCTCCCGGATCCCCCCCCCGAGCCCCCGGAGACCCCGGAGCCCTCGTCCCCTCTTGTCCGGATCACCCGCTCGTCGAGATGACCAGGCGTTGCCCGCTGTGGTCGGAAAGGCCCTCCGACCGCACCAGCCCGTACCGGTGCACGGTGACGTCCGGCGTGGTGAACGCCCAGTCGATCCGCCACAGCGGCCATCGGTCGTCCCAGGAGGTGGGGTAGAGCGATTCGAGCACCGGGGTGGCGTCGACCAGCCGGTCCGGCAGCAGGCGCAGGATGCCCATCGCCGGTGAGGCGTTGAAATCCCCGGCCAGCACGGCCGGGTGCGGATTGCTCTCCACGTCGGCCGCGAGCGCGCGGAGGTTGGCCTGCCGCCGCTCGTGCTGGGTCCGGTTGAGGCGGCGGGGGTCCGGGCCCGGCGGGAACGCGTGGACGGGGGAGTTGATGTGCGTGTTGTAGAACGAGACGGTCTTCCCGCCGTTCCCGCTCCCCCCGCCGACGCGTACGTCCGTGCGCAGCGTCTTCACCGCGGAGAAACCAGGCAGGCCCGGGTCGGGGGGCAGCACCGCGTCGCGTTTCTCCGACACCCACGGGCGGAGGTCGAGCCCCCGCTCCAGGACGATCGGGAAACGGGAGACCGTCACCATCTCGCTCGCCGCGGCGATGTGATAGCCGGGAAACTCCCGGCGCAGCCTGGCCAGGTCGTCCACCCGGATCGCCTTCGAGTCCGGGCCGAAGTAGATGTACTCCTGCAGGAGATACACGTCCGCCTTCTGGTCGTGCAGATACCGGTAGAAGTCGTCGACGTCACGCGCCGGCGTGCCGGTGGGCGGTGGCATCGTCTCCCCGCCCACCACCATGTCCCAGTACAACGTGTTCCAGGAGAACACCGTGATCGCGCCCGGCGGGGCGGGCGGGGGGCGGTGCCACAGGGCGGCGGGGTTGAGCCCGCTCAGTCCTCCGCCGAGCACCAGGGAGGCGAGCGTCACCGCCGCGATCCACCCCCGGGCCCTGCGCGCCGGCAGGGCCACCGCGAGCAGCAGGACCGGCAGGACCGCGAAGGCGAGCGGCGGGACGAGCTCCGGGGCCTGCCACCACCACACCCGGCCGGACAGCACGCGGTGGAGCGCCACGAACACCAGCCAGGCGACCGGCGCGGACAGCAGCGGCCAGATCCACCAGCGCGACCGCCGGACGGGCTCCGGCCCGGCGGTCGCGGTCACCACCCGCGTGTCGGTCATCGACCGCGGCCGGGTCCGGAACGTGCGTGTGGCACGGGCGGGCACCGACGGGCCGTCACGTCGCCGCCTCCCCGGCGGCCGAGGGCCGCACGAGCAGGTCGGAATCGTAGAGCCGGCGGAACCTGGCGGAGCAGAACCACTGCACGACCCCGGCCGCCACCCCGGCGGCGATGGTCACGTTCACCACGAAATGCACCGTACCGTAGTAGAGCAGGAACAGCGCGCCTCTTCGCCGCAGCACGAACCGGTACATCCCGAGGTCCGCCAGGATCGACACGGCCAGGGCGAGGGCCGGCAGCGCGGCGCCGGCCGGGCCGAACGCCACCGCCGGCAGCGTGGCCACCGCCGCCAGCGCGGCGAGGCTGCCGCCGGCCCGGTTCGAGGTCTCGAACCCGCGGGCGAAGCGCTTGCGCCTGGCGTACAGCGGCACCCGGGCGCGCCCCCGCTTGAACAGCTTGCGCAGCAACTTGGCCAGCTCGTCGTCGTGGTCGTGCCGGGAGCGCACCGCCGAGGTGAGCACCATGTCGTACCGCTGGGTGAGGCGATGGCCGTAGTCGACCTCCTCGGTCTCGCGCAGCCGGGTGTTGAACTGCCCGACCTCGTCGAACACGTGGCGGGGCATCGCGACCATGGCCGGGAAGAGGAACGAGATG
Source organism: Streptosporangium sp. OZ121 (assembly GCF_051918885.1). Classification (NCBI taxonomy): domain Bacteria; kingdom Bacillati; phylum Actinomycetota; class Actinomycetes; order Streptosporangiales; family Streptosporangiaceae; genus Streptosporangium; species Streptosporangium sp. OZ121. The sequence goes on along the minus strand of NZ_JBPXMC010000031.1, from coordinate 83,292 downwards.
GGCCCCTCGGAACTCGCCGTCCAGTAGTAGTACTGCAGCGCCCGGTACTCCTCGACGAGACTGTCGCGGATCAGCGGCTCCGGGTCGTGGATGCTGCACACCGCCCCGAGCCGCGGGTCGGCCGCGAGCATGCCCACCGCCACCTCGACGGCGTCGGGGTAGGCGGCCACGTCGGAGTCGACGAACACCAGGATCTCGCCACGGGCGTGGGTGGTGCCGAGGTTGCGCGCGCCGGCCACCCCCAGATTGCGCTCGGTGTGGACGACCCGGACGCCGAGCCGCTCCGCGACCGCGACGGAGTCGTCGGTGCTGCCGTCGTCCACCATGATCAGCTCGATCGGCCGGTAGGTCTGCTCCTGCAGGGCGCGCAGGCACAGCTCCAGGGAGCCGGCGTAGTTGTAGTTGGGCACGATCACCGACACCAGCGGGCCGTCCATCGCTCACGCTCCCATCGCCGGCGCGGACGTCTCCGGCATGTCGTAGGTGTGCCGGAACCGGCTGGACAGCACGCACTGCGCGGCACCCGCGAACACCGCCAGCGCGACGGTGACGTTCACCAGGAAGTGGATCGCGGTGAAGTAGACGGTGAACGCCGCACCGGCGTAGCCCCAGACGAAGCGGTACATCCCCAGGTCGGAGGCGATGGAGCCGATCAGCAGCACGAGCGGCACGAGCAGCCAGAGCGGGCCGAACAACACCGGCAGCGGCGCGGTGACCACCGCGAACAGGGCGGCGAGCGAGCCCCAGCCGCGGCTGCTGTTGGTCGGGCCGCCGTTGAAGTCCGGCCGGCGCAGGTACAGCGGGATGTGCAGGCGCGCGCGGTGGAAGAACTTCGACAGCACCACGCTCAGCTTGTCGTCGTGGTCGTGCGCGCCCCTGATCGCGGTGTCCAGCACGATCCGGTAGCGCTGGGTGATCCGGTGGCCGTAGTCGGCGTTCTCGCTGTGGCGCAACGCCGGGTTGAGCGGGCCGATCTCGTGGAAGACCCTGGTCCACATCGCGAAGATCGCCGAGTAGATCGTGGTGATGTCGCCCGCGTCACCGGAGATCCAGTAGTGCAGCTGGAGGCTTCGGTACCGCTCCACGCGGCTGTCGGGGATCAGCGGCTCCGGCTCGTAGGTGCCGCACACCACCCCCAGCGTGGGATCGGACGTGAGCAGCGCGACCGCGTTGCCGACCGTGTCGGGGGTGAGCGCCACATCCGAGTCGAGGAAGAACAGCACCTCCCCGCGCGCGTGCTCGACGCCGAGGTTGCGCGCCGCCGGCGCCCCGATGTTGGTGTCGGTGACCAGCACCCGCACCCCGTGCCGGTGGGCTATCTCCACCGAGTCGTCGGTGCTCCGGTCGTCGACGACGATCACTTCGATGTGCGGGTAGTCCTGCCGCTCCAGCGCGCTCAGGCAAAGGTCCAGCGTACGGGCGTAGTTGTAGTTGGGAATGATGACCGAGACCAGTGGCCGCTGCTCATCCATGGTCGATGACCCCTTCGGGTTGGCGGGCGCCCGCCGGCCGGGAGGGGACCCGCCCGGCGGACGCTCGCACGCGTTGGTCTGTTCCGATGCTTGTCAGGGCTGCTTGTCTCCCGCCGGCGCCGGTTCCGGTGTGGGCTCCGGCTCCGCTGTCGATACCGAGGCCGAGGCCGGGTCACGCCGGATGACGACCTCGGCCACCGCCAGCGCCGCCGCTCCCAGCGCCACCTCGCCGACCGTGGAGACCAGCCGGCTGGCCACCGCCACCACCGCGGCCGCCGGCGCGGGCAGCACCACCGTCAGGGCGGCGGTCAGCACCGCCTCGCGGACACCGATCCCGTCGGGCAGCACGACCGTCAGCATCCCGACCGTCGTGGCCAGGGTGAACGCGCCCACGCACAGTCCCAGGGACGGCAGCGGGTCGGCTCCCATCGCGACCGCCAGCAGCCACAGGTGCAGGCCGGTGACCAGCCACGACACCGCCTGCGCGACGACCGCGAACCGTATCCCGCGCGGCGAGGCCGACCTGGCCGGGTCCGGCCGGCGCAGCACCCGCAGCACCAGGTGCGCGCCGTGGTTGACCAGCTGCGGCCGTACCAGCACGACCACGATCAGCACCGTCGCCACAGCCACCAGCCACGCCACCTGGGTGCCGAGCATGTGCACGCCCGCGAGCAGCCCGATCGTGAGGCCGGTCAGCAGGACCAGGCTCATGCTGAGCGCCGCCGTGCCCATCAGCCGCCCGAAACCGACGCCGTTGGCGGTGGCCACCTTGGTCGCGGCGATCAGGCCCGGCACCTTTCCCGGCACGTACTTGCTCAGGAACGTCACGAAGAAGACGCGCGCCACCCGCGGTTCGCCGACCGGCGGGCCGAGCTCGAACAGCACCGCCCGCCACGCCAGGTAGCCGAACCCCAGCCCGGCCATGCTGATGATCAGCGCGCCGGCCAGCAGCAGTCCGATCCGCCCGCCGTCGCTCCCGGCGAGCATGACGGAGACCACGCTCCAGTCCTGCCCGGCCAGTGCCGCCGCCACCGCGCCCACCAGGACCAGCGCGAACGCCGCGATCAGGGCGCGCACGAGCGCGCGGGGCGGGCGCCACGACGGGCGCCACGGCCGGCTCTCGGTCACTCTGGCGCACCGGCCGGGGAGACCGGGGTCAGACCGGTCTTGGCCGGGTGCCCCTGGCGGCGAAGCAGCTCGTAGACGAGCCGTGGCAGCCCCGCACCGGCTCCGAGGAAGAACGCCGTGTGGTAGCAGAACTGCATCACGGCCATCTGGAACGCGAAGCCCGCGCCCCGGTGGCGGTGGGAGTATCGGAGGAAGTCACGGTTCACCGTCACGAAGGCCGTCAACAGCAGCGCGAGCACCACCAGCAGCCACGGCGCGAGGAAGACGAACGGCAGCGTGAACAGGCTCAGCGCCGCCGAGACGGAGGAGATCCGCGGCGGCAGGCGGCGGGTGCGGGGATCCGGGCCGATCATGTCCAGCCGGAACCCGATCGTGTCGTCGTCGTACAGCCGCCGCGCCCGCAACATGATCACCGGCAGGGTGCTGGCCCTGACGAACCGCTCCCACATGCACTCCCAGAACCGGTCGACGTCGTCCGCTTTGGTGACCACGGTCGCGGTCACCACCAGCCGGTACCTGGACGGCACCCGGTTGCCGAACTCGAAGTCCTCACCGTCGCGCAGCCGCTCGTCCAGCCCGCCCGCCTCGCGGTAGACCGTGCGCGGGATCAGCGAGTTGGACAGGAACGTGGACACCGCCCGCTGGCGGTCGAAGTGCTCGGAGAAGACGCGGTATCTCTCCACCAGGCCGTCGTCGTACAGCGGCTCCTTGTCGTAGATCCCCTGGACCATGCCGCAGTCGGGCGTCTCCCGGTAGGCCCGCACCGCGTTCTCCACGGCGTCCGGGGCGAGCGCCGTGTCGGAGTCCACGAAGAACAGCAGGGGCGAGGTGCTGGAGTCGACCCCGGTGTTGCGTGCCCCCGACGGCCCCTGGTTGGTCGGCAGCTCGACGATCGTGCACGGGAACTCCCGCGCGATGTCCAGCGAGCCGTCCGTGCTGCGGTCGTCGACCACGATCACCTCGGCCGGGGGGTACGTCTGCGCGTACACCGCCTCCAGGCAGGCGCGGAGAGTCTTCTTCTTGTTGTAGTTCGGCACGATGACCGCGACATCCTCGGGTCGCGCGGTCGCCGGTTCCGTCATGTCAATTCCTTCCACGGCTCAGTGGCCGACCGATAGAACCGTTTGCTGAGGACGGTGGTCGGACAGTCCGGCGGCTCCGGGCATCTCGTAGCTGTGCACGACGACGTCCGGTGTGGTGAGCACCCAGTCGATCCGCCAGAGCTCGGCGGTTCCGGCGAGATAGGTGGCCGGGTAGAGGGACGGCAGCGCCTCGGTGGGGTCGACCAGTTTCTCCGGCAGCAACCGGAGCATCCCCATCGCCGGGGTGGTGTTCAGGTCACCGGCGAGCACCACCGGGTGGTCGTTGGCCTCGACGTCCGCGCGAAGCGCCCGGTAGCTCGCCTCCCGCCGGCTGTGGGCGTACTGGTTGGAGGCGCGGGCCTCGCCGTCGTACAGCCGCCATTCGGTCGGGGGCTGGTTGATCTGCGTGTTGTAGAAGGAGACGACCGTGCCGTTCACCCGGATGTCGGTGCGCAGCGTCTCGACCGTGTAGGAGTCCGGCCAGTCGCGCATCACCTCCGGCACCGTCTTCTGGTCCTCGGGCAGCCACGGGGTCATGTCGAGCCCGCGCTGCGCGACGATGGGGAGCCGGGAGAGCGTGATCAGCTCCCCGGAGGTCGCGACCTCGTACCCCGGGAACTCGCGCCGTAGCTCTGCCGTCTTGTCGATGCGGAGTGCCATGTCGGCGGTCCACTTCGACGCCATCATGTCCCCCGCCGAGGTGTCGACGTAGAGGTACTCCGCGAGCAGGTAGACGTCCGCGTCCATCTTCCGCAGGTAGTCGTAGAAGCCGGGCGAATAGTTGTTTCCGTCGGAGGTGCGCCAGTCCTGGTCCCAGAACTCGGTGTTCCACGTCACCACCTTGACGGCCCCGGGCGGCGCGGGCGGCGGGGTGTACCAGAGGGTCGCCACGTTGATCCCGCTCTGTCCCGCGCCGAGCACCAGGGTGACCACCAGCACCGGGATGACCCGCCGGCGGACCGGGCGCGCCAGCGGCGCCACCACCAGCACCAGCGACGGCACCAGCACGAACATGAACGGCGGCATCAGGTCGAGCGGGGCCCACAGCGAGGTGCGGCCGCTCGCCAGCAGATGCGCGACCACGAACAGCAGCCACCCCGTGGTGGCGGTCACCACCAGCCGGGTGCCCAGGCACCACCGCCGCCGCGGCCGGACGAACCGGCCGAGGCGAGCCCATCGGCCGGCCGGCTTCTCCGGGGGGACATCCGTGGGCTGATCCTCGGTCATGATGTCCCGGTCGACCATCAGCACACCACCTCGGCACGTAGGTCAGGCCGGCGAGAGCCATTGACGATCCGCGGTCACTTCCAGCGGCACCTCAACGTACTGACCGGTTCTTGTCGCTTCCTTGTCGTCCGCGCCGCGGACCGCGCAGGCCTCGGCCCCGGACCGCGCAGACCGTACAGGCCGTACAAGCCGCGTAGACCGCGCAGGCCCGTACAAGCCGCGTAGGCCGCGCAGAAAGGGAACCGTATGCCATGGCGGACCGAACGACAAGAATGAGACAAGCCGTCGCGGCTAGCGTGAACGGGAAGCAAGGCGGTCGGAGGCCGGGCGACGAGCCACGGCCGGTCGACCGAAGACACACCGGGGCTGCCCGCCCTGATCATCGGCCGACACCCGGCGGTTCGGAAAGAGCGGCCTTCAGCCAATGGAGCGACCTGTGAATCGAGAACGCCCGCTAGTCTCGGTCATCATCCCCAGCTTCAACCGATCCCACGTGTTGCGTCTGTGCCTGCGCGCGCTGGAGAAGCAGACCTACTCCCCCATCGAGGTCATCGTGGTGGACGACTGCGGCACCGAGGACGCGGCGGAGGTGGCGAGGTCGATGGGCGTCACCGTGCTGCGCACCGAGGTGAACAGCGGGGCGTCGACCGCGCGCAACCTCGGCGCGGAACACTCCCACGGCGAGATCCTGCTCTTCCAGGACGGCGACATCGCCCTCGACCCGGACGCCGTGGAGAACGCGGTGAACATCCTCCAGGCCGAACCCAGGCTGGGTGCCCTGGGAGGCATCCTGCACCCCGAGCCGCTGGCGGCCCGGACCCTCCCCGCGCAGTATCGCGCGCTGCAGATGTATCACTGGTGGATGCCGACCGACCGTCCGACCCTCGAACTGCACGCGGCCGTGCTCGCCGTGTCGGCCGAGGTGTTCAAGGAGATCGGCCCCTTCAACCCGCATCTGAGCGACACGGTGTCCGCGGACTACCGTTCCCGGCTGATGCGGAAAGGCTACGAGGTGCGCATCACCGCCGCCGTCTGTGGCCGGGCCGACCACGACTCCACGATGCGGATGATCCTGAGCAAGGTGTTCCGGCGCGCACGGGTGAGCGCGCGGGAGTGGACCCGGGGCGAGACGCCGGGCGACTCCGTGCCGCGCGCGTTCGGCGGTGTCCTGCTGGTCGCCGCCGTGCCGGCGCTCCTGCTGCCCCTGCTGGCCGGCCCGGTCGGCGCCCTCGTGTCGCCGCTGCTCGTCGCCGCCGCCGTGGTCCTCGACGGCAGCACCTACCGACGGGTGTTCGCCCGCCGGGGCCTCCTCTTCGGCCTCTACTTCAGTGCCGTCCACCTTCTGGTCACCCTCGTGGGAGCGACGGGAGCGGGAGTCGGCGTGCTCCAGCGTCTCCTGCAGAGAGGGCGGCCGAGCGTTCCCTGGGTCCCCCGGACCGGTGACCTGAACAATCAATGACGTGTCGGCGTGGCGGCCTCCTCGCATCCGAGGCCGCCCGGCTCCTCCAGCAGCGCGGCCATCGGGAGCAGCCAGGCCATCCGGGGACTGCCCATCTCCTGGTCGAGCTCCTCGGGGCTGGGCATCCTGTCGTCGAGCACGTGGGGCGGGACCAGATGGTGGATCGCGTGCGCGAGCAGGTTGGCCATCGAGTATCCGGGGTCGGCCTCGTGCGCCCGGGTGAGGGCGACGCCCGCCAGCGCGGAGTCTCCCCGCCGCCAGGCGACCAGGCCGAGTAACGAGGCCACCGGAGGCACGAACCTCGGCTCCAGCCTCCGGGTGAGGTCGTGCCAGAGCTTGAGATGCGCGTCGTGGCTCTCGTCGGTGACCAGCGCCCACGCCTCGTCACGGATCCTGATCACCGCCAGGTCGAGCCCCAGCCTGGCCGCCTGCTCCTCGCCGAGCCGCCCTCCGGAGGCGTAGGTGGCGATCGCCTCGCGAACCCTGGCCATGCCGTCCGCGACGAACTCCGCCGCGAACCCGTCGGCGTCGTGGCATCCGGCGAGCCTGCCGCGCATCTCCTCCGTGAGGCGGCCCGTCGCCTCGCGGATGGCCTCCCGCGCGGGCCCGGTGACCGGGTCGAGCGAGCGCTCCAGGGTCTGCCTGTCCGGCAGGGCGACCAGCCCGTGCAGGACCGCCTCCGCCGCGACCGCGCCGGCCCGTCGCTCGTACGGCATGCCGTCGGCCGAGCAGCAGTCGGTCCGTGAGCATCCGTACGACCAGTAGCGGCCGCCTTCCACCCGGAGCGCGTCGACGACGGTGAGCTCGCTCCGGCGGAACAGCGCCACGGCCTCGTCGACGGCCGGGGTCACCAGCGGTCCGGCACCGTAACCGACCACGACGACCTGGGTGACGCCCTCCTTCCCGAGGAGCGGGACGATCCGGCCGAGGCCGCCGGGCCCCAGGGGCAGGTCCCACCGGACGGTGAGATGCAGCCTGCCCCTGGACGGGCTGCCGGTGATGCCGATGACGACCAGGCTGTCGGCGGGGTGGAACCCCAGCAGGTAGGGAACGGCGCCCAGGACGTCCTCAGTGGAACCGAGCAGGAGCCGGGGCGGCGAGGCGAGCGGAGAGGACGAGGGCTCGGGCGAGGCCGGGGTATCGGGTGTCATGTCCCGAAGCCTCGCCGGAACCGGGCCACCGCCTCCGCACCGAACCCCTTTCTGTGGAAAGCCCCTTGGCCGTCCACAGGTGAACGGCCAAGGGGCGTGGGAATTCCTCAGGCACCCCTGTCGACGCGCGGGCTCCCGTCCGTCCTGCCCGCCGGGAGGACGGGCGGCGCCAGGCGGGTGCGGACCATGATGGCCGCGCCCGCCACGGCGGCGGGCATCGCGATCACCGCGACGAACGGGATGAGGAAGAGCAAAAAGAGCAGGACCCCGAAGCCGAGCGCGGGGGCCTTGTTCCCCCTGAGCAGGCCGAAGCGCCTCTTGCGCGCCAGTCCCCTGCGCTCGAGGGCCAGAGTGGTCAGCTCGATCGTGAGGAAGAAGCCCGAGACCAGGGCGCCCAGGACCGGCACCACCGTCTGCCCGATCACCGGCACGAACCCGAGGAAGAACAGCGGGATCGTGAACAGCAACAGCCAGCCGAGGGTGACCAGGCTGTCCCTGACGGATCGGGGGATCGACTTCCACAGCGGGAGCTCGTAGCCGGTCGGTACCTCCCCGTAGGTCTCCTCCACCTTCTCGGAGAGCTTCTCGTAGAAGGGGTCGCCCAGGATGAGGGTGATCGCCGTGAAGGTCACCACGGACAGGACCACCCCCGCGCCGAAGAGCGCCAGCCCGACCAGCGCCCGCAGCGCGGTCCGCGCCGCCTCGCCCCATCCGTCGGCGAACGGCGTGCCCCACGCGGCGATGTCCAGCGCGTTCGTGCCGAGGAAGTAGAGGCCGGTCGCGTAGAGGGCGAACGCGATCAGAGCCGGGATCAACCCGAACAGCCACCAGCGCGGGTAGCGCGCGACCCAGCGCAGTCCCTGGAAGAAGAACCCGATGCCGTCCAGAAAGGAGCGGAAATGACCCATGGCGGAAGATTATCGGGATCGGGCGTCACCTGGGAGGGCGCGCCCGACGGCACCGGGAGACGCCGGAGGAACGCCTCCGGAAACCGGGCACCGCCTGGCGGGCACGCAGGCGGCGGGCGTCAGGGACGCTGCCAGAGGCCGGGGACGGAGACACCGAGGGCGCCGAAGAGGCGGCGGAGCAGGGGCAGGGAGATGCCCAGGACGTTGCCGTGGTCGCCGTCGATGCCGTCGACGAACCAGCCGCCCCGGCCGTCCAGCGTGAAGGCCCCGGCCACGTGGAGAGGCTCGCCGGTGGCGACGTAGGCGGCGATCTCGTCGTCTCCGGCGGTGCCGAAGCGCACGACCGTCGCGCCCACCTCCGCCACCTCGCGCCCGTTCGCGACGTCGATGACGCAGTGGCCGGTGAGAAGGCGGCCCTCGCGTCCGCGCATGCCGCGCCAGCGGGCGACGGCCTCCTCGGGGGAGGACGGCTTGCCGTAGGCCCGGCCGTCGAGTTCGAGCATCGAGTCGCAGCCGATGACCAGCCCGTCGGTCAGACCACCGGCGACCACGGTCGCCTTCGCGCGGGCCAGCGCGAGGCAGAGCTCGCTCGGGCTGTCGGCGGTGACGGCGTCCTCGTCCACACCGCTGACGATCACCTTGGGATCGAGTCCGGCGCTGCGGAGCAGGGCGAGGCGGGCGGGAGAGGCGGAGGCGAGGACGATCTGGGTCACGGCGACCGAGCCTAGCGCGACCCCGATCCACCACAGGCACACGGCCCACGACAGAACGACCGATCCACCGCAGAAAGCCTGATCCACGACGGGCGCCCGGAGGTCAGGCGTGCGGCGGGGGCGGGAGCCGCGGAGGCGGCTCCGGGGAGGGAAGCCCGGGAGCGGTGTTCACCGGGAGCCCGGCGGCGGCGTAGGCCTCGGCCTCGGCCAGGGTCTCGTTCTCCAGAAGGGCGGCGGCGATGCCGTCCAGGCGGCTCCGGTTCTCCGCCAGGACGGCCAGGGCGACCTCGTAGCACTCGTCCACGATGCGCCGTACCTCCTGGTCCACCGCGGCGAGGGTGTCCGGGGCGGCGGCGGGCCGGTCGTCGGCGGCGGCGGGCAGGACGGTCAGCGGGCCGATCCTGGCGGACATGCCCCAGCGGCCGACCATGCCGCGGGCGATCACGGTGACCTGTTCCAGGTCGTTCTCCGAGCCGGTGGTGACCACGCCGTAGACGACCTGCTCGGCCGCCATGCCGCCGAGGGCCCCGACGATCCGGTCGCGCAGGTACTTCTCGTCGTAGGCGTACCGGTCGGTGTCGGGTGTGGAGAGCGTGACGCCGAGCGCCCGCCCGCGCGGGATGATCGAGACCTTCCGCACCGGGTCGGCGCCCGGCCGGAGCATGCCGAGCAGCGCGTGGCCCGCCTCGTGGTACGCGGTGCGCCTCCGCTCGTCCTGCGGGATCACGACGGCGCGGGCCGCGCCGAGCAGGATCTTCTCCAGCGCGTCGGCGAAGTCGGCGGCGTCGACCCTGTCGTTGCCCCGCTTGGCGGCGAGCAGCGCGGCCTCGTTGACCAGGTTGGCCAGATCCGCGCCCGTCATGCCGGGGGTGGTCCTGGCGAGCCGCTCCAGGTCCACGTCGCCGGCGAGCGGCACGCCCCGGCTGTGGACGCGCAGGATCGCCAGCCGCCCCTCGGCGTCCGGCGCGGAGACCACGACGGTACGGTCGAAGCGGCCGGGACGCAGCAGCGCCGGGTCGAGGACCTCCGCCCGGTTGGAGGCGGCGATCACGATGACCCCCTCGGAGCCGGTGAAGCCGTCCATCTCGGTGAGGATCTGGTTCAGGGTCTGCTCGCGCTCGTCGTGGCCGCCGATGGTGCTGCCGCCCCGCACCCTGCCGATCGCGTCGATCTCGTCGATGAAGATGATCGACGGCGCGACCTTGCGGGCCTCGTCGAACAGCTCACGCACCCGCGAGGCCCCGACCCCCACGATCATCTCGATGAACTCGGAGGCGCTCGCCGAGAAGAAGGGCACGTCGGCCTCCCCCGCCACGGCGCGGGCGAGGAGGGTCTTGCCGGTGCCCGGCGGCCCGGAGAGCAGCACGCCCTTGGGCAGTTTCGCCCCCAGCCGCCGATACTTGTCGGGGTCCTTGAGGTAGTCGACCACCTCGGCGACCTCGTTCTCGACCTCGTCGATGCCCGCGACGTCGTCGAAGTCGACCCGGACCTTGGCCGGTTCCACCGGCTTGGCGGCCCTGGACCTGCCGAGGCCGCCGAGACCGCCGAGGCCGCCCATCCCGCCACCGCCCATCGCGCCGGACGCCGCCCGCCGGACGAACCAGATCCACAGGCCGGCCAGCAGCAGGACCGGGACCAGGGAGAGCAGGAGGTTCGACAGGAGGTTCCCGCCGACGGGCTCGGCCCTGATGTTCACCTTCGTCGCGAGGAGCTGCTGGTAGAGCCCGGTCCGGTCGGCGAAGACCGGCAGCTCCGTGGAGAACTTGTCGTACGTGACGTTGCCGCTGTCGGGGTCGCGGGCCGCCTTCCTGAGGGTGCCCTGGATCGCGGTGCCCGTGGCGTAGACCTCCTTGACGTTCCCCGCCCTGACCTGCTGGGTGAACTGGGTGTAGGAGATCGGCTCGGTGGGCTCCTCGAAGAACGAGGAGACGATGAAGAATCCCGCGTAGACGATGACCATGGTCATCAGGAAGCGCACCCAGTTGAACCTCGGGCGCCGCGGGGTGGGCGACCCGGCGCCGTCGGGCAGGCCCTCGGACCGCCAGGGCTTGGACCCGCTCCCCTGGTCGGGCGTGTCGGGGCCGGCCCCCTTGCGTTCCTGAGACGCAGGTCGGTTCACGACTTCCCCCTCGACGGCTCGGGGGAGTCGGCCTGGACGGGCGTCCCGGAGGCGCGTCCGGGACGCCCGGCTCGGTCCGGGCCCTCGAACCGGGGCCGCCTTTCGCAGGAGAGCCGAACCCCGCGCCCGGCGAGCGGGCGGGAGGTCGTCACGCGTGCGGCGGCGAAGCGGCCGGCCGTGAAATTCCCCCGAGTTTCACCAGGTCACACGGACAAGGCGATTCCTGCCCAGGTGAGGTTCACTTCAATCTGAGGGAGGAGACCGCGGTGTTGATGGCGCGCCAGTACTTGCTCTGGGTGTCGGGGATCGTCGCGAAGAGCATCGCGGGCTTGGCACCGGAGATCTCGGTGACGGCGACGGCGGCCATGGAGGAGCGCGCCTTGCCCTTCAGCTTGTACTTCACCCGGTAGGCGAGCAGCCAGCCGTCCTTGATCGGCTGCGAGGCGGTCCAGATGATCTTGCTGCCCTTGGGGTGGTGGTTGAGCGTCCACCGGGCGGCCAGCAGCGCGGTGTCCCTGGACTCCTTCTGCACCAGGATCGGCACCGGGCAGCTCACGAGCATCGCCCGGTGAGCGGCGCCCTTCACCTTCGGCAGCACCTGCTTGGTGGAGAACGGCGACGCGCCGAAGACCTTCCAGGGCTTGCCCAGGCGGACCAGCGACACGCCCGACTTGTCGTCCTGGACGCGTCGCTTGCTCTTGTCCGCCTTGCCGGGCAGGCGGCCGAGCCGCTTGTCACGCGGCATGTCGGGCACCCGGGGATCGGCGAGGGCCGCGATGACGGCGCTGCGGTCGGGCGCCGGCTCCGAGCCGTCGGGCGGCGAGGAGGGAGCGGCCGTCTCGGCGGGGCTCTCCGAGGAGGACGCCGACGCGGAGGGGGTCTCCGAGGGGGACGCCTGCGCCGACTGCGCCGCGGAGGCCTGGGCGGACGCCTGCTCCGACGCCGAGGCGGACGGCTCCGTCACCGGGACGGACGGCTCCGCCGACCCTGGACCGGGCGAGGGTGGCGCGGCAGATGGCGCGGCGATCTGCCCCGTCTTTCCCTCACCCGGTTGATCTGGGGAGCTCGAGGAGACGAAGCCGACCACCGCCGCGACCGCGGCCAGGATCACCGCGAGGCCGACGGCCAGGATGCGGTAGATGACGCGCATCGGCATGTCGCCGATACGGGACCGCTTCACGGGGGAATCCGGTAGCTTCGGGGGGCTCTCAGCCACGATTCTCGGCATCTCCGACGTGGCCGCCTCCGCGGTCACGTATGTCGGCGCGGGACCCGTCTCCCGGGTCCCCTGAGTCCCACCCAACCCATCGAGCACGATCGGGAGCGTACGACAAATCCGGTTTTCCCGTGCGGGATCCCCATCACACTTCGGGAACGAGTACCTTCCCCATCCTTGCGCGAAACACCCTGCGATCACCGGCTCGAGCCGGTCACCCGCCGATCATCGGCCGTCCCCGCGCAGCCACGGGGCGTCCGCGACGACCGTGCGGGAGCCCGGCTCGATCTCGGTGAACCCGGCGTCCCTGACCACCGGCAGGCCCGAGGCGACCAGCCCCGCCCACGCGGCGGGATCGGCGGTCCTCACCGAGGCCGCCAGGCCCTTGTCCCGCCACGCCCGCCTGGCGTCGTCCCCGCTCGCCTGCCAGGCGAGCTGGGCGGCGTGCCCGGCCTGGGCCATGGCCTTGCCCGCCGACATCGTCAGCCCGGGGTTGAGCCACAGCACCACGTCCCCCGGCGGTCCCGGCTCGGAGGGGTCGGCGAGCTCGGTACCGGACACCTGAAGCCTGGAGAGGTCCCTGGGCCAGCCGTCCAGCGGGACCGGCGGGTGGACGCGGACCTCGGCGGTGCCGGAGGTGACGGTGACACCGGGCAGGTCGAGCACCCGGCGCCATTCCGCCCCGCGCGCCCGCCGGACGACCTTCCTGAACCGGCTGCCGTCCCAGGCCCGTACGGCCTCGGCCCACTCGCCGCCGTCGAGGGCGCGCGGGTCGTCGAGCAGTGCCAGCACGGCCAGGGCCGCCGCCTCCAGGGCGTCGGTCCGCGCGGGCGGCGCGGAGCGCTCGATCCGCACCACGAGCGGGAGGACCTTCCGGTCCCGGTCCCTGTCTCCGCCCTCGCCGTCCCCGCCGCCCGTCGCCGCTGTCCCGTCTCGTTCTCTCACGCCTTCAAGGATGCCTGCTCCGCGGTGGTGGCCTCACCGGTGCCGGACGTCACCGTGACGGGGTTCCCGGTGACGGGCTTCCTGGCGATGGCGATCGACATGACGGCGGCGGCGAGGCAGAGGAAGCCCGCGGCGTACCAGGCGAGGTCGTAGGCGCCGAAGTGGTCGCGGGTGACCCCCGCGGCGACCGCGGCGACCGCGGCGCCGACCTGGTGGGAGGCGAAGACCCAGCCGAACACCACGGCCCCGTCGGGACCGTAGATCTGGCGGCACAGGGCGACGGTCGGCGGGACCGTGGCCACCCAGTCGAGGCCGTAGAAGATGATGAAGACGAGCATGCTGGGCTCGGCGGTCGCCCCGAACAGACTCGGCAGCGCCATCAGCGACAAGCCGCGCAGCCCGTAGTAGGCGCCGAGGAGAACGCGCGAGTCGACCCGGTCGCTCAGCCAGCCGGACGCGACGGTGCCGACCACGTCGAAGATCCCGACCAGGGCGAGGAGCCCCGCGGCGACCGGCGCGGCCATGCCGTGGTCGTGGGCCGCGGGGATGAAGTGGGTGCCCACCAGGCCGTTGGTGCTCATCCCGCAGATCGCGAACCCTCCGGCGAGCAGCCAGAAGGGACGCGTACGCGCCGCGCTCCACAACACGCCGAGGGCGCGTGAGGCGGCGCCTCCGGCCCGCGCCGGCCGGACGACCGGGGGCGCGGCGGGGTCGGCGCCGAGGGCGGTGGTGCCCACGTCCTCGGGACGGTCGCGCAGCAGGAACCAGACCAGGGGGACCACGACGAGGGCGGCGACGGCGACCGTGACGGCGGCCGACCGCCAGCCCCTGTCCGCCGCCAGGTGCGCGAGGACGGGCAGGAAGACGAGCTGCCCGGTGGCGCCGCCCGCCGTGAGCACGCCGGTGACGAGGCCGCGGTGGCGGACGAACCAGCGTTCGGTGAGGGTGGCGGCGAAGACCAGGGCCATCGAGCCGGTGCCGAGACCGACCAGCACGCCCCAGCACAGGACGAGCTGCCAGGGGGCGTTCATCAGGATGGTGAACCCGCTGCCCGCGGCGACCAGCAGCAGGGCGTACGTCACCACCCTGCGCATGCCGAAGCGGTCCATGAGGGCGGCGGCGAAGGGCGCGGTCAGCCCGTACAGCATGAGGTTGACCGAGACGGCCAGCGAGATCGTGCCCCGGGACCAGCCGAACTCCTCCTGGAGCGGTGTGATCAGCACGCCGGGCGTCGCCCGGAACCCGGCCGCGCCGAGGATGGCCACGAACGCGACTCCCGCCACGATCCAGGCGCGGTGCAGCGTGCGTTCGGGCGCCCGAGGGGTCGTTGTCATGCGCTCCATAATCGAGGGGCGACCCGCGGGCCCACGAGTGGCCCGAGCGCCAATAACCGCAAGAATCAGGCCACGGCGTCTTCTTCGGGGCATGGCCGTGACCCGGACCGATGAGACGGCTATCTCACATATTGGGTAAATTCGCTCAAAGGTTATGTTTTTCCTATTCTCCTCATCTGAGGGTCTCGCGTTCGGCATGGTCATGGGGGACGCGACGCCCGTCCGGGTCCCGCCCGGCCGCACGAAGTGACGATGCTCGACCGGTACGGGGACAGACCGGGGACCGGGTGATCGAAGGAGTGGTGCCGTGTTCCACGCACGAAGGCCGGGAAGGTTCCTGGCACTGCTCGCGAGTGGCGCGCTCCTGCTGGGCGCCTGCGCGGACACCGGCCCGGCGGACGACCCCGCGGCCTCCGGCTCGGAGTCGGCCCTGCCGAGCGAGACCATCACCTACGCGTACGAGCAGGAGTTCCACTCCTACAACAACAACACCACCGCCGAGAACGCCACGCGCAACGCCGCTCCCCTGCAGCGGGTGCTGACGGGCTTCTGGTTCTACGGCGACAAGGGCGCGATCACCCCCGACAAGGACTTCGGGACGTACGAGAAGGTCTCCGACGACCCGCTGAGCGTCGAGTACACCATCAACGACAAGGCGGTCTGGTCGGACGGCACCCCGATCGACTGCGACGACGTCATGCTGTGGTGGGCCTTCCGGTCCGGCAAGGTCAGGGGCTTCGCCTCCGCCGACACCACCGGCCTGCGGGACACCAGGATGCCCGACTGCCAGAAGGGCGGAAGGAAGTTCACCCTGGTCTACGACAAGCCGTTCGCGGACTGGGTGGCCGGGGGTCCTGGCGCGACCGAGATGATGCCCGCCCATGTGATCGCCAAGCAGGACGGCCTGTCCGAGGAGGAGTTCATCGCGGCGGTCAGGAAGGGCGACTCCAAAAGGATCGAGAAGGGCATCACGTTCTTCAACGACGGCTGGGTCTCCGAGGGCAGGCTGCCCGACGCCGAGCTGATCCCGTCCTCGGGGCCGTACAAGCTCTCCAAGCTGGACGCCGGGCAGCGGCTGACCCTGGTCGCCAACGACAGGTGGTGGGGCACCCCGGCCGCGACCCCGACGATCGTCGAGCGCTTCATCACCCTCGACGAGCAGGCCCAGGCTCTGCAGAACCGCGAGGTCCAGATCGTCGAGCCTCAGCCGGGGCCCGACGTGCTCAGGCAGCTGCAGTCGCTGCGCGGCGTGGAGGTCCGCGTCTTCGAGAAGTACACCTACGAGCACCTGGACTTCAACTTCGACTCCAGCCCGTTCAGGGACAGGAGGCTGCGCGAGGCGTTCGCCAGGTGCGTGCCCAGGCAGCTCATCGTCAACACCCTGATCGGGCCCGTCTCGCCCACCGCCAAGCCCCTGCAGGTCCGTACCGTGGCCCCGTTCCAGGCCAACAGCGCGAGGGTCGTCGCGGCCAGCGGCAGCGCGGACGTGTACGCGCGGCAGGACATCGCGGGCGCCAGGGCGCTGCTGCGGGAGGCGGGCAAGACTGGCCTGGAGGTCAGCATCGGCTACCAGACCCCGAACCCGCGCCGCACCGCGGCGGTGCAGCTCATCATCGACGCCTGCAACAAGGCCGGTTTCAAGGTCGTCGACAAGGGTTCGGAGGACTTCCTCGGCACCGTGATGCCGGCCAACGGCTACGACGTGGCCCTGTTCGCCTGGTCGGGCTCCGCCCTGGTCAGCGGCTGGGCCTCCAACTTCACCTCGCCGGGAAAGTGCGACGCCCGGAACAAGGGCAACAACAACGGCTGCTACTCCAGCAGGCAGGTCGACCGCCTCATCGCGAAGCTGAACTCGACGGTGGACCTGGCCGCCCAGGACCCGATCATCGGCGCGATCGAGAAGCGGCTCTGGAGCGACCTGGCCACCATCCCGCTGTTCCAGCACCCGGGCCTCAGCGCGTGGGACGAGACGCTCCAGAACGTCGTCCCCAACCCCGCGCAGTCGACCATCACCTGGAACATGGACAAGTGGAAGCTGTCCTAGGGAGTCCGGAGCGGGCCCGTACCTGACATCAGATGGCAGGTACGGTCGCCAGGATGGGCGCGAGACCCGGAATTCCACAAGGGAGCCCCACATGCCTCGCGCCACAGGAACCTTCACCATCGACAGCTGGGATTCGCAGCCCTACGACGAGGCCGAGGGCGCCACGCTCTCCCGCGTCCACATCACCAAGACCTTCGGCGGCGACCTGGCCGGCACCAGCACCACCGACATCATCACCGCGATCTCCCAGGTCGAGACGTCGGCGGCCTACGTGGGCTTCGAGCGTTTCACCGGCACCGCGCACGGCCGCAAGGGCACCTTCGTGCTCCACCACACGGCCACGGGCCACGCCCGCGAGTCGGCGCTGAGCTGGACGATCCTCCCCGACTCCGGCACCGGCGAGTTGCTGGGCATCCGGGGCGGCGGCCAGATCGTCAACGACGACGGCGCCCACTCCTTCCACCTCGACTACGAACTGGGCTGAGCGAGCCGGGCTGAGAACGTCCGCCCCCGCGCGCGCCGGCGGACCACAGGCGCCGCGCGGGGTCCCCCCCCCACCGCCGAGGCCGGCGATCCGGCCGCCCGACATTCAAGACCGGTGCCCACATCCCGGTCACCCACGCCCGGCGTTCACGGACCGGCGCCCACCCCCGGTCACCCACGCCCGGCGTTCACGGACCGGTGTCCGCAACCCGGTCACCCACGCCCGGCGTTCACGGACCGGCGCCGTGACCCCGCGCCCGCGATCCGGCGCCCACATCCCGATGCCTCACAGGCCGGTCTCCGCGCCCGGCGGCCACGGCCCGGCATTCACGGCCGCTTTGACCCCTTGTCACATCCCGCGTCGAGACAGTTGAGAAAGCTGCTTCCCAGCCGTTGACGCGCCCGTAGCACGTATGTAACATTTGGCCAACGTCATGCAAGAATATTGCAATCCTTTGTTCACTTTCTTGCTATTCCTCGCAACTCTCCAGGGATGCACTGCGTCGTGCACCTGCCCCCCATTACGTGCGCGGTGAAGGCGCAGCCTTCACGCCTCGGTCCTGCCGTGCCCGACGAGAGAAGAAGAGCGCGAATGAGAATGCTGTACAGACCGTTACGGCTGGTGGCGGCCATGGTCGCCGCCGCCGGCCTGCTCCTGGTGGGGTCGGTCGTCCCGGCCTCCGCCGCGGCCGGACCCAATCTGTCGCCGGGCAAGGCGACCCTGGCGAGCAGTTCCACGGGCGGGCAGGCGGTGTCCGCCATCAACGACGGAAACCAGTCCACCTACTGGGAAAGCGCCAACAACAGCTTCCCGCAGTGGGCGCGGATCGACCTCGGCACCGCCACGAGCGTCGACCAGATCGTCCTGAAGCTGCCCCCGCCGACCGTCTGGCAGACACGCACCCAGACGCTCTCGGTCCAGGGCGGCGCCGACGGCAACACCTTCAGCACGGTCGTCGCCTCGGCGAACTACACGTTCAACCCGGCGACCGGCAACACGGTCACGATCAACTTCGGCGCCGCGACCCACCGCTACTGGCGTGTCGACATCACCGCCAACACCGGCTGGCCCGCCGCGCAGATCGCCGAGTTCGAGATCTACGGTGCCGCCACCGGCGGCGACGGCCAGAACCCGTCGGCCCCCGGTAACCTCACCTTCACCCAGCCGGCCACCGGTCAGATCAGGCTGGCCTGGAACGCCTCCACGGACAACGTGGGCGTCACCGGGTACGACATCTACGCCAACAACCAGCTGCGGGGCAGTGTCGGCAACGTGCTGACCTACACCGACACCCAGCCGGCGTCGGCGACCGTGACGTACTTCGTACGGGCCAAGGACGCGGCGGGCAACCAGTCGGCCAACAGCAACTCCGTGACCCGCAACGGCACCGGCGACCCCGGCTCGAACCTGGCCATCGGCAAGGAGATGGTCGCCTCAGGCCACGTGCACTCGTTCGTCGCCGCCAACGCGAACGACAACAACCTGGCCACCTACTGGGAGGCCAACTCCGGCGCGTTCCCGAACACGCTGACCGCCAGGCTCGGCGCCAACGCCGGCGTCAGCTCGGTCGTGGTGAAGCTCAACCCCGACTCCGCGTGGGGCACCCGCACACAGAACATCCAGGTCCTGGGCCGTGAGCAGAGCGCCACGGGCTACACCAACCTGGTGGCGGCGCAGAACTACACGTTCAACCCGGCCTCCGGCAACACGGTGACGATCGCTTTCAACGCCAGTGTCGCCGACGTCCAGCTGAGGTTCACCAGCAACAGCGGCGCACCCGGCGGGCAGGTCGCCGAGTTCCAGGTCTTCGGCGTCCCGGCGCCGAACCCCGACCTCACGGTCACGAACCTCTCGTGGACCCCGGCCTCCCCGAACGAGGCCGGCGCGATCACGCTGTCGGCCACGGTCAGGAACGCGGGCACCGCGGCCTCCCCCGCGGACAGCGTCAACCTCAACCTCGACGGCACGCTCGCCGGCACCGTCGCCGTCCCCGCCCTGGCCGCCGGTGCCACCGCCACGGTGACCCACAACATCGGCACCCGCGGCGAGGGCAGCTACACGGTCAGCGCCAGGGTGGACGCGGACAACTCGGTCTTCGAGCAGAACGAGGGCAACAACACCCTCACCGCGTCGTCACCGCTGGTGGTCGCGCAGGCCCCCGGCCCCGACCTGCAGGTCCTCGGCGTCACCTCCAACCCGCAGAACCCGGCCGTCGGGGCGCCGGTCACGTTCACCGTGGCGGTGAGGAACCGGGGTACCGCCGCGACGGGCGCGACCACGGTCACCCGCGTGGCGGTGGGCGGCACCACGCTCAACGGCAACACCGCGTCGATCGCCGCGGGCGCGACGGCCAACGTGGCCGTCAGCGGGAGCTGGACCGCCACCAGCGGCGGCGCCACCATCACCGCCACCGCCGACGCGACCAACACCGTCACCGAGACCAACGAGAACAACAACACGTTCTCGCAGTCGATCGTGGTCGGGCGCGGCGCGGCCGTCCCGTGGGTCGAGTACGAGGCCGAGGCCGCCAACTACCAGGGCACCCTGCTGGAGACCGACCCGCTGCGCACCTTCGGGCACACCAACTTCGCCACCGAGTCCTCGGGCCGCAAGTCGGTGCGGCTGAACAGCACGGGTCAGTTCGTCGAGTTCACCTCGACCAACCCCTCCAACTCGATCGTGGTCCGCAACTCCATCCCCGACGCGGCGGGCGGCGGTGGCATCGAGGCCAGCATCAGCCTCTACATCAACGGCACCTTCTCCAGGAAGCTGACCCTCTCCTCCCGCCACAGCTGGCTGTACGGGAACACCGACGGCCCCGAGGCGCTGTCGAACACCCCCCAGGCCGACGCCCGGAGGTTGTTCGACGAGTCGCACGCGCTGCTCTCGCAGACCTACCCGGCCGGCACGAAGTTCAAGTTGCAGCGTGACGCGACCGACACGGCCTCGTTCTACGTCATCGACCTGATCGACCTGGAGCAGGTGGCGCCGCCGGCGAGCCAGCCGGCCGGTTGCACCTCGATCACGAACTACGGCGCGGTGCCCAACGACGGGCTCGACGACACGGCCGCCATCCAGCGGGCGGTGACGGACGACCAGAACGGCGTCATCAGCTGCGTGTGGATCCCGGCGGGCCAGTGGCGCCAGGAGCAGAAGATCCTCACCGACGACCCGCTGAACCGGGGTCAGTGGAACCAGGTGGGCATCAGCAACGTCACGATCCGCGGCGCGGGCATGTGGCACTCCCAGCTGTACACCCTGACCGAGCCGCAGGACGTGGTGGGCGGCATCAACCACCCGCACGAGGGCAACTTCGGCTTCGACATCGACAGCAACACCCAGATCTCCGACATCGCCATCTTCGGCTCGGGCCGCATCCGCGGCGGAGACGGCAACGACGAGGGCGGAGTGGGCCTGAACGGCCGGTTCGGCGAGAACACCAAGATCACCAATGTGTGGATCGAGCACGCCAACGTGGGTGCCTGGGTCGGCCGCGACTACGACAACATCCCGGCCCTGTGGGGCCCCGGCGACAACCTGCTGTTCAGCGGCATGCGCATCCGCAACACCTACGCCGACGGCATCAACTTCACCAACGGCACGCGGAACTCGCGGGTGTTCAACTCCTCGTTCCGCAACACCGGTGACGACGCCCTGGCGATCTGGGCCAACCAGGCGGTGAAGGACCGGGTCGTCGACAACACGCACGACAACCACTTCGTCAACAACACCATCCAGCTGCCCTGGCGGGCGAACGGCATCGCGATCTACGGCGGTTACGACAACTCCGCCGAGAACAACCTGATCTACGACACCATGAACTACCCGGGCATCATGCTGGCGACCGACCACAGCCCCCTGCCCTTCTCGGGGACCACGCTGCTCGCCAACAACGGGCTGTACCGCACGGGTGGCGCCTTCTGGAACGAGGACCAGGAGTTCGGGGCGATCACGTTGTTCCCGCAGGGCAGTGACATCACCGGCGTCACCATCCGCGACACCGACATCTCCGACTCGACCTACGACGGCATCCAGTTCAAGACGGGCGGCGGCAACATGCCGAACGTCGCGATCACCAACGTGAAGATCGACAAGTCCAACAACGGGGCCGGAATCCTGGCCATGAGCGGCGCCCGCGGCAACGCGGTCCTGACGAACGTGACCATCACCAACTCGGCCGACGGCAACATCGTGAGGCAGCCGGGGACGACCTTCGTGATCACCGGCAACTGATCCTTCCGGTGAACGCCCCGATGCCCCCTCATCCGGGGGCCGGTGCCTGAAAGACGACCGGCCATGTGGCGTGCTCCCCGGGAAACATCCGGAGAGCACGCTCATGGCCGGTCGCGCCGATGCCGGTGAATCCCGCCGATCCCGCCGCGATCCGTCCGGACGAACGACGAAGGGGCCCGCAGGGAACAGGCTTTCCGCCTGCGAACAGCGGACCCCGGTCACCACATTCGGGGGGCTCGGGGGTCACTCCCCCGGACAAACGACGAAGGGGCCCGCGGGAAGCAGGCTATGCCTGCGAACAGCGGACCCCAGTCACCGAAGTGGAGCTATGGGGATTCGAACCCCAGACCTCCTCCATGCCATGGAGGCGCGCTACCAGCTGCGCCATAGCCCCTCGGGTGTAACCGATGTCGCCGGGCCCGGCCCGGCGACCACGCCAGTGTATAGGAAATCACCCCGCACCCTGTAACCGTGGCGCCCTCGCCCCCCGTCCCCGCTCACGGTCCGGTCGCCTGCAGGGGACCGGCGGCACGGACCTCCCACGGGGCCGGCTCACGGGGAGCCGGCCCACCCGATCATGGTTCGCGCGTACGGGCGACGCGGGTGCGGGCGCCTACCGGAGCGACGCGGCCTTCTCGATCAGTTTGGCGAGCTCGGTCACCGCCGGGTCCTCGGTGGACGCGGCCAGGCGGGTGGCGTGGGCG
This sequence comes from Streptosporangium sp. OZ121, assembly GCF_051918885.1. Taxonomy (NCBI): domain Bacteria; kingdom Bacillati; phylum Actinomycetota; class Actinomycetes; order Streptosporangiales; family Streptosporangiaceae; genus Streptosporangium; species Streptosporangium sp. OZ121. Next base: position 61,073 of record NZ_JBPXMC010000031.1, on the reverse strand, counting down.
GCGAGGTCGTCGGGCTCGACTCCGGCGATCCCCTCCCCGGTGCGGAGATACTCCGCGAAGCCCACGGCCACCACGTCGACCTGGAACCTCGGCGTGGGCCCCTCCCACGGCGAGGCCGCCAGGTCACCCGCCTCCAGGGAACGGGCGGCTTCCGCGGGGTCGCGGGTGTCGGGGTCCTGCCAGCGCACGGTGGCGGTGGCCAGCTGTCCCGAGGCCCCGCCGCGCAGCCGGACCTCGTACAGTGCCGTCACCGAGTGGCCGGGGCCGATCTCGCCGCCGTCCTTGCTGTCGTCCCGGAAGTCCTCGGTCGCGATCTGCCGGTTCTCGTAGCCGATCAGGCGGTAGGACTCCACGGCCGAGGGGTTGAACACGACCTGCGCCTTGGCGTCGCGGGCGCGCAGGTCGATGTTGGTGGCGAGCTGCTCGACGAAGACCTTGCGCGCGTCGTCGACGGAGCTGACGTAGACCGCGGCGCCGTCGCCGTTGTCGGCGAGCTGCTCCATCAGCTCGTCACCGTAGTCGCGGCCGACGCCCACGCACAGCAGGGTGATCTTCTTGCCCGCGGCGTCCGCGACCCGGTCGAGAATGCCCTGCCAGGTGGTGTCACCGGTGTTGGCCAGGCCGTCGGAGAGCAGGATGACACGGTTGACGGCCACCGGCCTGAAACCCGCCGCGGCCACAGCGTAGCCGTTGGTCAGTCCCGCCTCCAGGTTCGTCGACTCCTGGATGGCGAGGCGTTCGACGGCGGCGTGGAGCTTCTCCTTCTCGGTCGCAGGGGTCATGGAGAGGACGACGTCCGCCTGGTCGCTGAAGGCCACGAGGGAGACGTGGTCGCCGGGCCCGAGCTGGTCGACGAGCTTGTGCAGCGCCTCCCTGACCAGGTCGAGCCTGCCGGGTTCGTCCATCGAGCCGGACACGTCCACCACGAAGGTGAGGTTCGCCGGGCGCCGGGACTCCGCGCTCGCCCCGCGGGTCTGCAGGCCGACACGGAGCAGCGCGGTGCCGTTCCCCGGCGTGCGGGCGCCGTCCATGTGCACGGTGAAACCGTCGTCCTTGGGCTCCGCGTAGTCCTGCTTGAAGGAGTTGACGAACTCCTCCGGCCTGATCTGGCCCGCCTCCGGCAGCCTGCCCTCGGTGATGGCCCGCCTGCTGTAGCCGTACGAGGCGGTGTCCACGTCGAGGGCGAAGGTGGAGATCTGCTCGGCGGAGGTGTCGCGCCGCCGGGTGGCATCGGCCTCGGGTGCCTCGCTCCCGGTGGTGGCCCGGGCTTCGGTCTCGTTCTCGGCGGTGTCCTCTCCGGCGGCGGGCGGACGACCGTCCGGGGGCATGGACGGGATCCCCTTCCCGGATTCGGGCATCGGCTGGCCGGCGGATTCGACGGCGCCCGAACCTCCGCAGGCGGCGGCGAACATCAGGGCGAACAGGGCGAGCACGGCGAGGACGATGGCGAGCGGACGTGACTTCATGTCGCCTCCTAGGGATGCGGGTCATCCCGTACGACGACTCCCCCCTCCGGTCCGCCGGGAGCTTGACCCAAGCGAGCGCAAACCGTGTTCGACGCGTGATCAGGATTTCCAGGCCGGGTCCCGCCCGCCGAGCCCGAGTGCCCGCTCGAACGGCGAGGCGTCCTCCGCCACGGGTACCTCCTCCCCGGAGACTCCCGTTCACCGTCCCCGCGGCGCCGTCCCCGCGGCGAAACCGGCCACGGCCGCACCGGTCGGCGCACCGATGACGGCGCGTGGCAGCATCTCGTTCATGACGGGCATGCTGTCGGCCGGACTCACAGCTGTCTTGAAAAAACGCGACATATGATCCTGCACCATGCGCGTGTATCTCGGCCTCGCGGCCAAACACCCGGAGGCCGGTATACCGGAGACGATGCTGCACACCGTCAGGGGCGCCATCGACGGCGCGTTCCCCGTACCGCCCGAGGTCATCAGATCCCGGGAGTGGCACCGTCCCGGCATCGCCATGTTCGCCTGGACCAACGAGCCGGACGACTCGCGGCGGCCTCCCCTGCTGGAGACCGGGCATGACCGGGTGACCGGGGTGAACGGCTACCTGGCCGCGCCTGACGACGTGAACCGGCTGGCGGGCATGCCGGTCCTGGACACCGAGGCGGTCGGCGGCTGCTTCTCGGCGTTCCGGGCGACCGAGGACGAGCTGTCGGCCGCCACCGCGATCCACCGGGTCTGCCCGGTCTACTACGCCGAGACCCCCGACGCGCACGTGATCGGCAGCCGGGCGCTGCTGGTCCACCTCGCGGGCGGCGGCGAGCGGGTCGAGTGGGACGTGCTCGCGCTGCAGTCGATGGTCAGGCAGGGATACTTCCTGTCGGACGAGACGCCCTACCGCGGGGTGAGCGCGCTGCCGCCGTCCTCGTCGGTGACCGTCAGGGGCGGCCGCCGTACGATCACCACGACCCCGCTCCCCTCCGCCGTCCCCCCGCCCACGTCGCGCAGGGGGAAGAAGGAGCTGGTCGGCGAGCTGGCGAGCGCGCTGCTTGCCACGGTGGAGCCGCTGCGCGCGGCCGGGGAGCCGGTGAACCTGGCCCTCACCGGCGGCCGGGACAGCCGCCTGATCGCCGCGACGCTGCACGCGGCCGGTATCCCGCTGCGCGCGACCACCAACGGCCTGGACACCCACCCCGACGTGATCATCGCCGGGCGGGTCGCCCGCGCGCTCCGCGTCGAGCACACCGTCATTCCCCCGGCCCGCGCCGAGAAGAAGGACGCGATCGTCGTCGAGCATCCCCTCGCGCGGTCCTACGAGACGCTGCGCGCCTGCGAGGGCATGACATCGGCGTACGAGTCGATCGTCGGCTACCTCCCCTACAGCGCCAAGCCCACCATGTCCGGGCAGAGCGGGGAGATCCTGCGGGCCGGGGGCCTGCTGCTGCTCCAGACCGACCTGAGCGAGAAGGCGCTGCGCCGCCGGGTGGACGTGACCTTCCTGCGGGACCCGGCGCTGTTCACCGAGGAGGCCAACGAGCACGCCCGCGAGCTGGCCGGGCCCTGGCGGGAGCGGGCTCCGCTGGAGGCGCTCGACCACATGTACATCTCCTACAAGGTCGGCCGCTGGCACGCGGGGGCGCGGGCGGGCTCGCTGCGCAGGGGCGACCAGATCTGGCCGTTCCTCGACAACCGGGTGGTCCGCGCCGCGCTGGGTCTCGACCAGACCTGGCGGCTGTCGGAGGAGGTCATCTACGAGCTGCTCGGTGTCCTGGCCCCTTCGCTCAGGGACATCCCGGTCGAGGGCAAGCCGTGGCGGTTCAGCGTCGGGAAGCGCTACTACCCCTGGCAACGCAGGCCGCAGGTGATGACCGCGCCGAAGACCGGTGGCGGTGGCTGGAACTGGCGGACCAGTCCCGGCGTGGAGCTGACCGGCCTGATGCGCGACCACGTCCTCGGCCGCCTGGACCTGCTGGCGCCCATCGTCAGGCCCGACGAGGTGCGCAAGCTGTTCGCCGAGCCCGTCCTGAAGAAGCCCAACCAGGCCTGGCACCTCTACACCGTGGCCACCATGCTGGGTGGCGAGTACCCGGGCAAGGAGCCCCAGGGCCTGCCGAGGGTCCACATCCCCATCCCGTCGTGACGGGGGCGCCCGCCGACGACACCCGGGGCATCCTGAACTTCGGGGCCGCCAGGTTCCGCTACGGACGCCACGCGTGCCACCCGGTCCTGGCCCCCTTCGCCGAGCACCACTGGATCGTCCGCTGGGAGCTGTCCGAACCGTCGGTGAACCTGGTCTTCCACGAGCACGGTTCCCGGGTGGCCGGGGTCATCACCGGCGACTGCCTGGAGGTCCTGACCGGCACCGGGGTCGTGGTCGGCAGCCGCTTCCGGCCCGCCGGTTTCCGTCCCTTCCTCGACGCCCCGCTCTCCATGATCACCGACCTCTTCACGCCGGCCTCGCAGGTCTTCGGTCCGGACGCCGACACGGTGACCCCGGCCGTACTGGCCACCTCCGACGAGGAGGCCCAGCGGGCGCTGGAGGAATTCCTGCTCGCCCGGCTCCCCGCCCGCGACCCCGTCGCCGAACGGGCGGCGGACCTCGTCGCGAGCGTGCTCGCCGACCCGGCCATCGTCCGCGTCGGCGACCTGGCCGCCCTGCACGGGCTGAGCGTCAGGCAGCTGCAACGGCTGTTCAGCGACTACGTCGGCGTCCCCCCAAGTGGGTGATCCGCCGCTACCGCATTCACGAGGCCGCCGAACGCGCCGTGCCCGCCACCGACTGGTCGCGGCTGGCCGCCGACCTCGGTTGCAGCGACCAGTCCCACTTCACCCGCGACTTCACCGCCGTGATCGGCATGCCCCTCACCCCGTACGCCCGCCGCCTGGCGGAGTGACGTCAGCAGGCGCAGGCGATGCCGGAGACCGGCGCGGTCAGGGCGTCGACGGGACGGCGGGACACACCCTCGGCGGTCTCGACGGGGAAGCCCTCCCTGGCCCAGTACTCGAAGCCGCCGAGCATCTCCTTGACCGGGTAACCGAGTCCGGCGAACTCCAGCGCGGCCCGGGTGGCGCCGTTGCACCCCGGCCCCCAGCAGTAGGTCACCACGGTCACCCCCGCGGGGACGACCGAGCGGGCGCGGGCGGCGATCAGCGCGGTGGGCAGGTGGACGGCTCCCTGGACGTGGCCCTGGTCCCAGCTCTCCTGACTCCGGGAGTCGACGACGACGATGTCACCGACCTCGGCGGCCAGGTCGGCGGCGACGTCGGACACGTCGGTCTCGAACGCCAGCCTGGCGGCGAAGTGCGCCAGCGCGTCGGCGTTCCCCGCTGCGGGTGTCGCGGTGACGGCGGAGGAGGAACGAGCGGTGACAGACATGCATGACCTTTCGGGTAAGGGGGCGAGGACTGCGGCGGGGCGACGGTGCCGCCATCATGTCCGGGCCGGGCGATGGTGCCGGTCGGGATGCCCGGCACGAGCGACAGGACCGGCACGATGCCCGGCACGGGCAATGGTGCCGGTCGCGATGCCAGTGCCGACAGTGGCACGAATGCCGCTTATCGCTAATATCTCGCCATGTTCGTCCCATCGCCGGTGCCCCGCGCCACGCACCGCACCGTCTCCGTGCTCGCCTTCGACGGCATGTCTCCCTTCGAGCTGGGCTGCGTGGTCGAGATCTTCGGCATCGCCCGCCCCGAGTTGGAGGTCCCCTGGTACGACCTGTCGGTCTGTGCCGAGAGCCGCACCGATCTGCGGGTCACGGGCGGGTTCACGATGCGGGTGGAGCACGGCCTCGACATGCTGGCGGCCGCGGACACGGTGATCGTGCCCGGGGTGGCGGACGTCCGCGGCGAGGTGTCCCACGAGGTGGTCGCGGCACTGCGGAGGGCCCGCGACCGGGGGTCGCGGATCGTGTCCATCTGCTCGGGAGCGTTCGCGCTGGCCGCCGCGGGACTGCTGGACGGCAGGGAGGCGACGACCCACTGGAAGTACGCCGACCTGCTCCAGCGAAGGTTCCCGCGGGTCAAAGTCGATCCGGACGTGCTCTACGTGGACGGCGCGGACGTGCTGACCAGCGCGGGCAGCGCGGCGGGGCTGGACCTGCTGATCCATCTGGTGCGCAAGGACTACGGGCCGGGCGTGGCCAACGAGGTCGCGCGAAGACTCGTCATCCCCCCGCACCGGGATGGGGGGCAGGCTCAGTTCATCCAGGCCGCGGTCACCCCGGTGGAGGACGGTGTCGCCATGGCGGCCGCGATGACCTGGGCGCTGGAGCACCTCGCCGAACCCATCACTATCGCCGCCCTCGCCGAGGCCGCGCACATGTCCCGGCGTACGTTCATCAGGCACTTCGGGCGGCAGACCGGAACGAGCCCGCTGCGATGGGTGATCTCCCAGCGGGTCACGGCCAGCCTGGCGATGTTGGAGTCCACCTCCGTCTCGGTGGAGGAGATCGCGTCCGCGGTGGGCTTCGACAGCGCGGCGACCTTTCGTCACCATTTCACCCGGACGATGCGCACCTCCCCCTCCGCCTATCGGCGGGCCTTCCGCGCCTCGGCAGCACCGTCCGGCCAGGTGAGCCCGCATGGAGCCGGGCACCGAACCAGGGCGCCGGATCCGGCCACGGAACTTTAGCGCGAAACAATTCCTTAGCGTAATTTACCCTTTATCTCACCGTAGTTCGCTTATCCGACTAATCAGGATAAGGGCACCATTAATATTTTATACAGAGACCCAAATCTGCGGAACGCAAAGAAACGCGCACCCTCCATCAAGCTTCCATTCTGGATTCGAACCGCACTTCTCCCGCCTACCCCCCGGACACTCCAAGAATGGCCGCACAGCGTTTTCTCTCAATAGGAGGGGAGAGACAACGCACGTGTCTACTTTCATGAAACGGACCCTTGCGGGCGGCGCGCTCGCCGGGGCCGTCCTTCTTTTGCACTCCCCTGTCCCAGTTTCAGCCGATTCGCAACTTCAGATATCGGCGCTGGCTCGTCCCGACGGAATCCAACCCACTGGAAGCGTGCAGGGCGACCCCTGCCCCGTGTTGCTCTCCAGCATTTGCACGAACTTCATCGCCCTGCCCACTGTGATCCGTAGCAGGGACGTCGTAACCACCGGAACGATCATCCATGGCGGGGTGCGCCCGACCGCGAGCGATGCGATTTACATCCCGCTGTGCAGGTGGCTGGGTCTGCCCATCTTCCTTTGCCGGATCCCTGACGGAATTCAGGGCCCAGCTGGTCCCGCAGGTCCCAGGGGCCTGACGGGTCCCCGAGGTCCCGCAGGCGCAGACGGCGCTGACGGCGCACCCGGACCCGAGGGACCCGCAGGACCTGAAGGACCAGCAGGACCGGCAGGCGCCGACGGCGCACCCGGGGCCGATGGCGCACCCGGACCCGAGGGACCCGCAGGACCCGAAGGGCCCGCAGGACCTGAAGGACCCGCAGGACCCGAAGGACCAGCAGGACCCGAAGGACCCGCAGGACCGGCAGGCGCCGACGGCGCACCCGGGGCCGATGGCGCACCCGGACCCGAGGGACCCGCAGGACCTGAGGGCCCAGCAGGACCCGAAGGGCCCGCAGGACCTGAAGGACCCGCAGGACCGGCAGGCGCCGACGGCGCACCCGGGGCCGATGGCGCACCCGGACCCGAGGGACCCGCAGGACCTGAGGGCCCAGCAGGACCCGAAGGGCCCGCAGGACCTGAAGGACCCGCAGGACCGGCAGGCGCCGACGGCGCACCCGGGGCCGATGGCGCACCCGGACCCGAGGGACCCGCAGGACCCGAAGGGCCCGCAGGACCCGCAGGACCAGCAGGACCCGAAGGACCCGCAGGACCGGCAGGCGCCGACGGCGCACCCGGACCCGAGGGACCCGCAGGACCCGCAGGCATCGACGGCGCACCCGGACCAGAAGGACCCGCAGGACCTGAAGGCCCAGCAGGACCCGAAGGGCCCGCAGGACCTGAAGGACCCGCAGGACCCGCAGGCGCCGACGGCGCACCCGGACCCGAGGGACCCGCAGGACCCGCAGGCATCGACGGCGCACCCGGACCAGAAGGACCCGCAGGACCTGAAGGCCCAGCAGGACCCGAAGGGCCCGCAGGACCTGAAGGACCCGCAGGACCCGCAGGCGCCGACGGCGCACCCGGACCCGAGGGACCCGCAGGACCCGCAGGCATCGACGGCGCACCCGGACCAGAAGGACCCGCAGGACCTGAAGGCCCAGCAGGACCCGCAGGACCCGCAGGCGCCGACGGCGCACCCGGACCCGAGGGACCCGCAGGACCCGCAGGCATCGACGGCGCACCCGGACCCGAGGGACCCGCAGGACCCGCAGGCGCCGACGGCGCACCCGGACCTGAAGGACCCGCAGGACCCGCAGGACCCGCAGGCGCCGACGGCGCACCCGGACCCGAGGGACCCGCAGGACCTGAAGGCCCAGCTGGACCTGAGGGACCCGCAGGACCCGCAGGACCCGCAGGACCTGAAGGACCCGCAGGACCTCAGGGCCCGGTCGGACCGCAGGGTCCCATCGGACCGCAAGGTCCTAGTGGAGGGACGACAACCGCTACCCAGGTTGTCGGTTACCCGGTCGTCTCCGCCCATATTGTCAGGGCGCCGATTGTCAGCGCCCCGCTCGTCTGGGCCGCTCACACGGGTATCTGCACGCCTGTGAGGGTCTGCTGAGGTTTTCCAGGGGCCTCGTGGAAACAGGTCGATTGACGTGCCCCGGCCCGGCGGTTTACTCCGAAGGTCCATAGGGCCGGGAAAGTAAAAACTCGGGAACGGCCGTGCGGTACAGGTGGCCGTCAACTGAAACACGGAGAGGTGCGGGGCATTACGCCCCGCACCTCTTCGCCTGTCCGAGGCTCTCTGTCCGAGGCTCTCTGTCCGAGGCTCTCTGTCCGAGGCTCTCTGTCCGAAATTTTCTAATACGGATTTCACGACCACGCGGGCCGCCCCCCGCGTTCACCGGCCCGCGAAACGGTGGAACCGAACAGCCGGACGCGCGCCGCTCCGTCCATACCTCCGTCTACGCCGGTCACGCAACATGACCCCTGGACAACAGGCAGTTTTCCTACATGATTAGTTGGGTACCGGTTCCGGCTACGAGTTCAGGAGTTCACCGTGGCGCTTATCCAGCCTGACCCCACCTTCTACCCGTCGGCCCGCGAGGCCATGGCGGCCCCGAAGGAGGAGCTCGCCTACGTCGCGTTGCTCGCCACGAGCGGTGACGACCGGCCCGACGGGCTCGCCACCATCGACCTGTCGAACGGGTCGATCGCCGACGTGCACGACATGTCCGTCCCCGGCGACGAGCTCCACCACTTCGGCTGGAACGTGTGCAGCGCGGCCCTGTGCCCGTACGCGCCGCATCCGCACGTGGAGCGGCGCTACCTGGTCCTTCCCGGCCTGAGGTCCAGCAGGATCTACATTTTCGACGTCAAGGACGATCCCTGGTCCCCCAAGCTCGTCAAGACGATCGAGCCAGAGACGATCTTCGAGAAGACCGGATACAGCCGCCCGCACACCGTCCACTGCGGCACCGACGCCATCTACGTCAGCGCGCTCGGCAACGTGGACGGCGACGCGCCCGGCGGTGTGTTCACGCTCGACCACGACACCTTCGAGCCCAAGGGCCGCTGGGAGGCCGACCGGGGTTCGCAGCGGCTGCACTACGACTTCTGGTGGCACCTCGGGCACGACACGATGATCACCAGCGAGTGGGGAACGCCCAACCAGATCGAGCCGGGGCCCTCGCTGGAGCTTCTGGTCGGCCGGCAGTACGGCCACAGGCTGCACGTCTGGGACCTGGCCAAGCGCAGGCACCTTCAGGAGATCGACCTGGGCGACCAGCACCAGATGGCCCTGGAGCTCCGGCCCGCCCACGACCCGACCAAGACCTACGGCTTCGTCAACAGCGTGATCAACGTCGAGGACCTGTCGGCCAACATCTTCACCTGGTACCTGGAGAACGGCGTCTGGAAGGCCCGCAAGACGATCACGATCCCGGCCGAGCCCGCCGACCCCGACCTGCTGCCCGAGCCTCTCAAGCAGTTCGGCGCGGTACCACCGCTGGTCAGCGACATCTCGCTGACCCTCGACGACCGGATCCTGCTCGTCTCCGCCTGGGGCACCGGCGAGCTCAAGGCGTACGACGTCTCCGACCCGTTCGCGCCGCGCGAGACCGGCTCGGTCCGGATCGGCGGGATCGCCGGGCGCGGCGCTCACCCGGCAGCTCCGGACCTGGCGCTGAACGGGGGGCCGCAGATGGTCGAGGCCAGCAGGGACGGACGACGCGTCTATTTCACCAACTCGCTCTACCGCTCCTGGGACGACGTCTTCTACCCCGACGGCATCTCGGGCTGGATGGCGAAGGTGGACGTCGCCGACGACGGTTCGATCGCCCTCGATCCAGATTTCTTCGTCGACTTCGCCTCCGACGGCCGGCGCGCGCACCAGGTCCGCCTGCAGGGCGGCGACTCCTCCTCCGACTCCTACTGCTTCCCGTGACCCCGGCCGAGGGCCCGCCGGCCACCGCCGCCTTCCCACTCTCCGCGAGGCGTGCCCGATGGATCTGATGCCCCTGCTCATCCTGGCCGGGCTCGGCGCCTTCCACGGCCTGAACCCGGCCATGGGCTGGCTCTTCGCGGTCGCGCTCGGACTGCAGGAGCGCTCGCGCGACGGGGTGCTGCGCGCGCTGCCGCCCATCGTGCTCGGCCACGCGGGCTCGGTGCTGGCCACGCTCGGGCTGGTGTCAGTGGCCCGGCTGGCCGCCCCGCCCAAAGCGGTCTCGTACGGCGTGGCGGCCGTGGTGTGCGGGTTCGGCCTCTGGCGGCTGCTGAGGCGACGCCATCCCCGCTGGGTCGGCATGAAGGTGACGAAGTGGCAGCTGGCCGGATGGTCGTTCCTGATGGCCACCGCCCACGGGGCCGGGCTGATGGTGCTCCCGGTCACCCTGCACGGCGGGCACGGCGGGCACGGCGGACATGGGGGCCACGGTGGCCACGAAGGGCACGACGCCGCCGCGCTGGCCTCGCAGAGCCTGCTGGCGACCGGGGTGCACACGATGGCCATGCTGGTGACGACCACCGTGCTGGCCCTGGTCGTCTACGAGCGGCTGGGCGTGGCGGTGCTCCGCAAGGCGTGGTTCAACCTCGATCTCGCCTGGGCCGTCGCCCTCATCGGCGCGGGCGCCTTCGCCGCGCTCACCTGATGCCGCCCGTCGGGCGAACCGAACGCCGCGCGAACCGGGTGAACCGCCCGTCGGCGGCGTACGTCTCAGGAGCATGCGCCGACTGTTACCCGCACTGCTGGCCGTCGCCGCCCTCTCGGCGTGCGCCATGACCGAATCCAGCGCGATCACCGCGAAAGGGGTGAAACGGGAGGTTCCGAAGGACCCCCCGGTCGCGGAGACCGTACGCGGTCTGACCTCCTTCGGGCACGCCCTGTTCGCCGCGACCGCGAAACCCGGGGCCAACGCCGTCCTGTCGCCCCTGAGCATCGGTTACGCCTTCGGTCTGGCGAGGGCGGGTGCCGCCGGAGACACGGCCACCGAACTCGACGCGGTCTTCGGCTTCCCCTCCGAGGGGCCGCACACCTCTCTCAACGCGCTCACCCGGCAGATCGTCACGACCGACGACCCGCCTCCCCGCACCGAGCCGGACGCGGAACGGGACGCCCAGGAGCGCACCCCCGAGCCGCCGACCGTGGGCATCGCCAACGAGTTGTTCACCCAGGAGGGACTGAGCGTCAAGCCCGAGTTCCTCCGTACGCTCGCGGCGCAGTACGGCACGGGCGTGCGCCAGGTGGACTTCGCCGGGAACGCCACCGAGGTCATCAACGCCTGGGCCGAGGAACGGACGGCCGGGCGGATCAGGAAGGTGTTCGACGACCTGCCCGCGAGGACCAAGCTGGTCATCGCCAACGCCGTCTACCTCAAGGCTGACTGGACGACGCCGTTCACCGACCCGCCGGAGGAGGGCGCCACCTTCACCCGCGCGGACGGTACGACGACACGCACGGCCCTGATGCGCCGCGAAGGTTTCCTCCCCTACGCGGCGGGGTCCGGCTGGCAGGCCGTGGAGCTGCACTACGCCGGAGACGAGCTGGCCATGTGGGTCCTCGTGCCGCGAGCGGGCGGCTCCCCCGCCGACCTGCTCTCCCCCGCCGTGATGGCGGAGGTGGCCGCCGGGCTCGCGGAGCGGCCGGTGCGGCTCGCCATGCCCCGATGGGACTTCTCCACGAGCCTGGACCTGGCCGAACCGCTCGCGAAACTGGGGCTGCGGGGGACCGACTACTCGGGGATCACCGACGGGGCCTTCCTCGACCAGGCGGTCCATCGCGCCAACATCGCCGTGGACGAGTGGGGTACCGAGGCCGCCGCCGTCACCGGCCTCGCGTTCGCCGTGTCGGGCCCGCCCCCGCCGGAGGCCGAGGTCCGCGCCGACCACCCGTTCGCCTTCGCGATCGTCCACCGGCCGACGCTGACCCCGCTGTTCATCGGCCAGGTCGGCGACCCGTCCGCGAGAAACTGAGCCGGCCCGGCGAGAGATGACCGCGAAAACCCGAACCCCGGCGAGAGGTGACCGCGAAGACCCGGCCGCCCGGCGGAGGCCGCGAAGACCCGGCTCCGGCGGGCTCAGCCGGAGAGGGTGAGCAGGCCGTTGTCCACCACGGCCCGGCCGAAGGTGCGCGCGAGCTCGGCCAGGCGAGCCAGCTCGTCGTCGGAGAGCGCGGCGTACGCGGGCAGCGCCAGCTCGTCGGTGCGGTCCTCGATCCGCTGCCTGAGCGCCGCGCCCTCCTCGGTGAGCCCGTCACCGGCCAGCAGGCCGCGCCCGCGCAGCCCCTCCTCGGCCGCGGTCCACTCCTCCTCGGGCCAGTCGCGGCTGAACTTGAGGAACACCGTGGGGACGTGCCCGGTCGCGGCGTGCAGGACCAGCGCGTCCAGCGGGCCGACGCCCTCGGTGAGCAGCGTCGCGACGTGCCCGTCACCCCGGAACTCGCGAAGCAGCGTCTGAGCGTGCCAGAGCCGCAGGAGCGGCTCCGAGGGCCAGGGCAGCGCGGCGTGCGCGGCGAACAGCGGGCGCCCCTGGAGGTGCTCGCATGCCCTCTCCGCGGCGCGGACGGCGAGTTCCGTCGTCTCGGCGAGGGTGTCGATCTCGTGGACACCGGCCCGGCGCAGGGCTGCTCCGGCGGCTTCGAGACGGGCCGCGAGCAGCTTCTCCGGCGTCGTGACCTGCCACGCGGCGGGAAGCGCGCGCCGTACGAGGGCGGGGTGGAAGTTGTAGAAGGTCGCGATGACCAGCTCGGCGGAGGCGGTGCCGAAGGCCGCGGCGCGGGAGGCGAAGTAACCCGCCCGGCTGTCGAGCCCGAGCGCGGCGTAGCGCTCGGTGGCCTCGGGCACGAAGTAGATCATTCCGTGGACGGGCTCCAGGCGGCGCCAGGATTGACGGGCCAGCTGGACGTCGGTCATCACGCCTCCGGGGAGTGAACGGAACGGCCGGCGGCCGGGGTCTCCGGCCTCGCGCCGGACGAAGCCGATGTCCCCTTCGAACCGACCAGTTGGTATCTGAAAACCTATTCCTACCCGCAAGTAGCCGTCAACGACTACATCTGGCCGCGCTCGCGGCCGACGTCGCCCAGAGTCGCGGGGAGACGCGAAACGCCCGTGGAGGAGCGGTAGGACCCGGCACCCGTGCCGGGCGCGCACCGGCGAAACGGGAACCCCGGAAACGGGGAACGCTCCGGCGCAAGCCGGAAGCTGCCTGAGAGCGCGCTCACCACAGCACACTCACAAGCAACGGTTGCGGCTGACACGGTGTCAGCCCCTATACCTAAAAGCACCATGTTCAGTATCGGAGAGTTCTCCCAGCTCGGCCAGGTGTCGGTGCGCATGTTGCGCCACTACGACGCGATCGGCCTGCTCCGGCCCGCCCATGTCGACCCGGCCAGCGGACACCGCTTCTACCGGGCCGACCAGCTGTCACGGCTCAACCGCGTCATCGCCCTGAAGGACCTCGGTCTCACCCTGCGCCAGATCGGTTCGATCCTGGACGAGCGGGTCGACGCCGCGGAGCTGTACGGGATGCTGCGGCTGCGTCGCGCCGAGCTGGAGGAACGGATCGCGGCGGACACGGCCCGGCTCGTCCGGGTGGAAGTACGGCTCACGACGATCACCAAGGAAGGTCACATGCACCCCGAAGAGGTTCTTCTCAAGTCGATCCCCTCGACGCGCGTGGCGGAGCTCACCGCCGTCGCGGCCAGCTACGACGGCGAGGACATCGGCCCCGTCATCCAGCCGCTCTTCGCCGACCTGTGCCGGCGCGTCGACGCCGCCGGGGTGAAGGTCACCGGATACGGCATCGCCCGCTACGAGGCCGAGGCCGACGGCCGGGTGACCGTGCACGCCGGGCTGGAGGTCGCCGCGGAGACGAGCGACGAGTACGACTTCGCGGTCGTGGACCTGCCGGAGGTCGAGCAGGCCGCCACGATCATCCACCGCGGCCCGATGGAGCAGGTGGGGCCGACGTTCCAGACGCTGGCCCACTGGATCGACGAGCACGGCTACCGCGGTGTCGGGCTGGCCAGGGAGGTCTCCATCGACTGTCCCGAGGGCGACCACGACAACTGGGTGACCGAACTGCAGATGACGGTCACGCGGGCGTGACGGCCAGGCGGGCGGCGACGCCACGGGCCGCGTCCACACGAACGCGGTCGCCGCGGCGACCAGGGACAACGAACGCTCTCGCCGCGGCGACCACGGACGACGAACGCGGGGGCGGCCGCCACCCGCGGACGACGTGACGACGTCACGCGTCCGTGGTGACCAGGTCGCCGAGGCGGCGGACGTTCTGCTGGAGCCTGCGCCTGAGCATGCGTTCGAGCATGGGAGCGCGCAGGCGCAGCAGACCGGGGAGCTTGAGCCGGAACCACACGGTCACCCGGCACCGGTCGTCACTCAGGGGCACGACCGACCTGCCGCCCTCGACGTCTATCCCCGAGGTCCCCAGCCAGAAGAACTCCCTGCCGGGCACCACCGAGGTCACCAGGCCGCTGATGTAGAAGCCGCGTCCGGCGAAACGCATGGTCTCGTCGGTGGTGGTCCCCGGGACGACGAGACCCGGCGGGTCGGGCGCCATCGTGGTCACACCCGCACGCCACCGGGGATCCTGGCCGAAGTCGGCGACGATCCGCCATATCTCGGCCGCGGGACGGTCTATGTCGATCGACGCCCTCAACTCGATCACAGGCCGTACACGATCCCTGTCAGCCGCTCGGACGCCGCCCGCGGGCGGGCCTGGACGGCGGGCACCTGGGCGGTCTCCGGACCGGGACCGGTGCCGGCACCGAGGGCGGACACGACCCGCCGCGACCGGCCGGGAACGTCGGCCTCGGTCCAGCGGTCACCGGCCATCGACCTGTTCTTTCCCATCAAGCGAAATTAGTCGACAAACCATATCCAATCCACATTTGTCATGAATGTTAACTAAAAGGGGTTTTCGGGGTCGGCCCGGCGGCCGTGCCCGCACCCGGCGTACCGGCCGTGCGCGGTGACCCGCGATCACGGCCGGTCAGAGCCGGCGGGCCGGGATCACGCCTGGTCGGAGTCGGTGGAGTCGGGAACGCGGATGGTGATGCCGCCGGGCACGACCTTGGCCTTGAGTTCGGTGACGGTGCCCTTGGCGCCGCCGTCCAGTTCGTAGGTCATGGGGGTGGCGAACGTGGCGCTCACCTTGCGCGCCCGGGACATCCGGACGAACGGCGACTCGTCGGACCGCCCCACGCTCATCCGGCCGAGCACGCGTGCCCACTGGATCGGCCCCTCGGCGGTGGTCACGCCGATCTCCAGCCATCCGTCGTCGGGGCGCGCGTCGTCGAACGCCTCGATGCCGCCGGTGATGGTGCCGACGTTGCCCAGCAGCAGGCAGCTCGCCTCGCCCTCGAACCACGTCACACCGTCGATCTTGACCTCCATCTGCACGAGCTCCCCCCGGACGTGGCGCAGCCCCGTCCAGACGTACGCCACGCGCCCCAGGCGGTCCTTCAGCCCGCGGTCGGCGTCCTCGATCATCGCCGCGTCGAATCCGACCCCG
The DNA here is from genome assembly GCF_051918885.1 of Streptosporangium sp. OZ121. Taxonomy (NCBI): domain Bacteria; kingdom Bacillati; phylum Actinomycetota; class Actinomycetes; order Streptosporangiales; family Streptosporangiaceae; genus Streptosporangium; species Streptosporangium sp. OZ121. The sequence continues at coordinate 45,518 of NZ_JBPXMC010000031.1, read as the reverse complement.
GCCATGACGGCGAAGTGCTCCCCGTTGACCTTGCCGAGGTCCAGCTTCCGGCTCTCGCCATGGAAGGCGATGTGCACGGCCTTGGGCAGATCCTCGGGAATGCCCAGATTCTGCGCGAAGAGGTTCGCCGTCCCCGCAGGAAGGATGCCGACCGTGACACCGGAGCCCGCGAGCGTGTCCACGCAGCGCTGCACCATGCCGTCGCCACCCCATACCAGAACCAGGTCCGCCCCCTCCTCCAGCGCCTTCTTCGCCTTCTTCGGCGCCTTTTTGCTCTTGGGCACCTCGTACCAGAGCAGCTTGCCGACCCCCTCGTCGGCGAGGAGCCTGCGCAGCTCGTCCAGCCCTCCGCCGAACGTCTTCTTCTGGTGGGCGATCACCGCGACCGTGCCGACCTTCTGATTCCGGGGCAGCATCTGACCTCCTGTAACACCACGTCGGATACGTCGAACAGCACCGCGTCGGATACCTCGACGGCTGCCCTCACCCCGGGGCGGCAAACGTCGCCCCCTCGCTCCGGGAACGGGTGCCCGCACCGCGCACGCCCAGTTCGCGCCCCGTTTCCTCCGTTCGCCGAGCGCTCCCCCAGTTCGGCCAATCGGTGAGGAACAGATCCCAGGAGTCACTATCGTCACACCTATGGAGCAACTGGCGTTCGCCTCGACCACCCTGGTCAACTTCAAGGACGGGACCTACCGCTGGGTGGATGTGAAGCACTTCCGCCTCGCCACCCCGCAGGACGACGAACCGCTGCTCACCGCGCTGCTCTCCCACCAGCTGTACCGGGACGACTACCTGGGCTCCGACTCCTGGAAGGACGGCGGGCCGGTGCACGGCCCCTACCGCCTCGACGCGCTCTCCGCCGCCTCGTTCGAGGAGATCGACCAGGAGTCCGCCTGCGCCACGATCCGCACCTGGGCAGGCAGGTACGCCGACCTCCCCGAGACGATCGCCCACGACCTGGAGGCCGAGGTCTACCCGCTGATCCGCGCGGCCACCTCTCGCTACCGCCTCCGCGACCTCGACGAGACGGCCCGCGACGACGACCTGGGATGGATTCTCGGCGAGTTCCACGAACTCGTCATGATCGACCGGAACGAGGACTCCCTGACCGTCATCGTCGCCTCCGACGACTGACCCGGCCCCAGGGCGGTGGATCCTGCCCACCGCTCCGCCCTGTACCGGCAGGATCACCGTCCGGCCGGATCGCTCCAGACGGAGGAGGCGCCTGCTGGCGGTTCTGTCACCCGTGAGATACGCACGGCCAATGCGCTGGATTCACGGTCGAAGAGACCATGCCGGGCTCACGGGCCAGGAATCGCAAGGTTCCGGAACCGCCCAGCCGACGAGGCAGCCCTCTGAGCGAAGCGAAGCGGGGGGCGTGGGGGCGAAGCCCTCACCACGGGGGGCCCGGGGGGTCGCCCCCCGTGTGAACGACGAAGGGGCCCGCGGGAAGCAGGCTATGCCTGCGAACAGCGGACCCCAGTCACCGAAGTGGAGCTATGGGGATTCGAACCCCAGACCTCCTCCATGCCATGGAGGCGCGCTACCAGCTGCGCCATAGCCCCTTGCGATGCAGATGAAATCCTAACCGACTCGGGACAGTCCTCGCGCCTTCATTCCGGTCACGAGCGCGACGGCGGCGGAGCCCACGGCGCTCGCGGTGATGATGCCGAAGGAGATCACGTACGCGTCGCGGGAGGGGACGGAGGTCCCGGCGATGGTGACGGAGGTGAGGAGGGCCGAGGTCGCGGCCCCGGAGACGCTGCCGCCGATGGAGCGGACCAGGGAGTTGATGCCGCTGGCGATGCCGCTCTGGTCCATGGGCACGTGCTGCACGGCGAGCGCCCCCAGCGCGGCGTAGCCGATGCCGAATCCCAGTCCCTGCACGGCGTTGGAGCCGATCAGGTGGAGCACCGAGTCGTTGAAGAAGGTGAACCAGCCGAATCCGGCCGCGCACAGCCCCGCGCCGAGGGCGAGGGAGTAGGCGGGGCCGAGCCGGGTGGAGAGGCGGCCCGCCATGAAGGAGGCGAGCAGCATGGTCACGGTGCTGGGCAGGGCGTAGACGCCGACGTCGAGGACCGACCCGCCGAAGCCGTACCCGGCGGACGGGGGCGTCTGGATGAAGCTGGAGACCAGGGTGAAGGAGCCGAACATGGCGAAGCCCAGGAACATCGAGGCCAGGTTGGCCGGCAGGGACCGGCGGCCGACGAGCAGGTGCAGCCGGATCATCGGCGCCCGGAGCCGCATCTGGCTGAAGACCCACGCGGCGCAGAACAGGACCGCGCCCGCGAACAGCCCGACGACGGTTCCCGAGCCCCAGCCCCAGTCGTTGCCCTTGGAGATCGCCAGCAGCAGGCAGACGAGCCAGGCCGACAGCAGCGCCGCGCCGACGAGGTCGGGGCGGCCGCCGGCTCCGGCCCCGCCGTCGCGGGCGCTGAGCGCGATGAGGACGACCGCGGCCGCCGCGAGTCCCGCGGTGATCCAGAAGACCGGGTGGTGGCTGGGGGTGCGGTCGGCGATCAGGCCGGTGACGATCATGCCGAGGCTGCCGCCGACGCCCATGGTGGCGCTGACCACCCCGATGGCCGTCATCACCCTGGCGGGCGGGAAACCGTCCTTGATCATGCCGATGGCCAGCGGGATCAGCGCGGCCGACGCCCCCTGCAGGGCTCGCCCGGCGATCAGTACGGGGAGGGTGTCGGACAGCGCGCAGACCACCGAGCCCAGGATGAGCAGGCCGACGGTGAACAGGATCATCCGCTTCTTGCCGTACATGTCGCCGAGGCGTGACAGCAGTGGCGTGGCCACCGCGGCGGCGAGCAGCGAGGCGGTGAAGACCCAGGTGACCTCGGCCACCGACGCGCCGAAGGTGACCATCAGCCGGGGCAGCAACGGGATGACCACGGTCTGCTGGACGGACACGACCATCCCGGCCATGGAGAGCGCCACCAGGGTCAGCCAGAGGTGTCTGCCCTGCCGCGTGGTGCCCGGTTCGGCAAGGGTCGTTCCCGTCACTGCCCGCTCCTCCGCTGTCGACTTCCGCCCTCGCATGGTAGAGGGTCGCTGTAAACAACCGTTTACCGGGTCGTGTCACATCGGGGGGCCGTGATACGTCTGTCTCCCTATGGCCGTTGAGCGTTTCGAAGAGCACCGCGACCTGCTCACCGGGGTCGCCTACCGGATCCTGGGCAGCGTGACCGACGCCGAGGACGTCGTCCAGGAGGCGTGGCTGCGCTGGTCGGCGGTGGACGTCTCCCAGGTGGAGGACGACCGGGCGTACCTGGTCAAGGTCGTGACGCGACTCTCCATCGACCGGCTGCGGCGGGTGAGGGCCCGGCGTGAGGCCTACGTCGGGTCGTGGCTGCCGGAGCTGATCGTCACCCCGGACGTGGCCGAGCACGCCGAGCTGGCCGACTCGGTGGAGCTGGCGCTCCTCGTGGTGCTGGAGACCCTGTCCCCGCTGGAGCGCGCGGTGTTCGTGCTGCGGGAGGCGTTCGGCATGCCGTACGCGGAGATCGGCGAGATGATCGAGCGCAGCGAGGCGGCGACCCGGCAGCTCGCCCGGCGCGGCAGGGAGCACGTCCAGGAGGGCAGACCGAGGTTCGAGGTGGACCGGGGGCTGCGGCGCAGGCTCGCCGAGCGGTTCGCCGAGGCGGCCGTGGGCGGTGACCTGGGGGCGCTGACCGCGATGCTCGCCGAGGACGCGTCGCTGGTCAGCGACGGCGGCGGCAGGGCGAAGGCTCCGCTGCGGACCATCACCGGCGCGGGCAGGGTCGCGCGTTTCCTGTCCTCGATCACGTCCGGGGACCGCTCGCGGGCCTTCATGGAGAGCATCGGCGCCGAACCGGTCTCCGGCTTCGGCGTGGAGGTCACGGAGGTGAACGGCGGACCGGCCGTGGTGGTGACCGCGGACGGCCGGCCGGTCACGGTGTTCTCCCTGGTCGTCGAGGACGGCCTGATCAGGACCATCTTCCTGGTGGCGAACCCGGAGAAACTCTCCCATCTCTGACGTTCCCCTCGGGGAAGACCGGGCGGGGATGTCACGAACGGCGTCCTTCGATCCGTCGTACGGGCATGACACGAGAGACGCGACAGATCAGCATCGTCGGCGGCGGGCTCGCCGGCCTCACCGCGGCCATCGCGTGCGCCGAGGGCGGCGCACGGGTCACCCTCCACGAGGCGCACCGGGAGCTGGGCGGCCGGGCCCGCAGCACCGCCGCGCCGTACGTCGCCAACGAGGGCACCCACGTCTTCTACTCCGACGGCGAGCCGTGGCGCTGGCTGGCGGCCAGGGGGCTGGTCCGGCCGTACACCAGGCTCACGCCGGGCATGCTCGCCAGGAGCAGGTTCCGCCACGGCGGCCGGCTGTCGGGCATGCCGCCCTGGTCGCTGGCGAAGGCGCTCGCCAGGCGGCGGCTGCGGGCACCGGTGGACGAGGACTTCGGAACCTGGGCCACCCGCCGTCTCGGCGAGGAGGGCATGCGGGCCGCCGCCGGGCTGGTCGGGGTGATCACCTATGGCGCGGACCCGGGGCGGCTGTCGGCGGCGTTCGTCTGGGAGCGGGTGCTGCGGGCGACCGCGCCGAGGTATCCGGCCCCGCGCTACGTCACCGGCGGCTGGGGGCAGGTGATCGATCGGATGGCCGTCCACGCGCGCGGCCTGGGCGTGCGGATCGAGACCGGCTCACGGGTGGACCGCCTGCCCGAGGGCGACCCGGTGATCGTGGCGACCTCGCTGGACGCCGCCAGGACGCTGCTCGGCGACGAGTCGCTGCGCTGGGAGAGCGGTAAGGCCGTCCTGCTCGACCTCGGCGTCCGCGCGAGCGCCGGCGACCTCTTCCTCGTCTCCGACCTGGACGAGGGAGGCTTCATGGAGCGGTACAGCCTGCCGGACCCCTCGCTCGCCCCGGACGGGCACAGCCTCTGCCAGCTTCAGATGCCGGTCAGGCCGGGCGAGACGAAGGCGGAGGCGCTCTCCAGGGCGGAGCGGGTGGCCGATCTCGGGCTTCCCGGCTGGCGGGAGCGGACGACCTGGCGGCGGGAGGCCACGTGCAACGGCCGCACCGGCGCCCTGGACCTGCCGGGGGCCACCTGGCGGGATCGGCCCGCGATCGACCGGGGGGACGGCGTCTGGCTGATCGGTGACGCGGTGGCGGCTCCCGGCCTGCTCAGCGAGGTCTCCTCGCACAGCGCCCTGATCGCGGCGGAGGCCGCCCTGCGGGCCGTCTCCGGGGCGGGCCGCTCGAAGCCGCGCCTGACCGCGTGACCGCCTGGCCGCGTGGCCGTGTGGCCGTGTGGCCGCGTGGCCGCGTGGCCGACCGGCCGGTCACCGGGAGCGGTGAGAGCGTCCGCCCGATGCCCCGCGTCCTGAGAACCACGAACCACGGACTACGAACCGCCGGCGTACGGACCGGTGGTGGTGCGCATGGTCAGCTCGGAGCCGTCGGCGGACAGGTCCAGGGCCACGGTGATCGTGCCGAGCTCAGCGGTGCTCGACAGGTGCGTCCCCCCGCACGGGATGGAGACCTCGGCCTCGGGCAGGGCGCAGTGCCAGGTGCGCCGGGCGGTCAGTTCCGGGCCCGGGGTGTCGATCCTGACGGCGGCGTCGGCCGCGATCCACGCCGTGAGCCGGTCGCCGACCAGGCGGGCGATCTCCGGGAGCTCCTCGACCAGCCCCTCGGTGCCGAAACCCTTGCGGCGCAACGACCTGCCCAGCCGGTAGACGTCGTGGCTGCCACCGGGAAGGATCCGCGAGGAGGCGATGGCCGCCTGGTCGAAGTCGGGGTGGCCCAGCCCGTCGGCGGGCACCTCCTTGCGCCACCGTCCGGCCAGCGCCGCGTTGAGCGCGAGCGCGGCGAGGTGGCAGGCGGTGTGCCCCGCCGAGAGCGCGCGGCGGCCCGCGGCGTCGACCACCAGCTCGACCTCACCGCCGGGCCCGGGGCCGCCGGAGCCGGGGGCCGTGAAACCGTCGCCGGTGAGCTCGCCGTCCGCGACGGGTTCGGCGGTGACGTGGACGACCAGCCAGTGCCAGCCGGGGGTACCGCGGCGCACCGGGATGTCCGCGCCCAGATGGACGGTCTCCTCACCCTCGGCCACGGCTCCGGTGACGCAGTCGGTCACCGCGAGCCCGCCGATGGTGCCCGCGTCGGCCGGCTGGTCGGGCCAGGTGTGGTCCAGCGGGTGGAAAGGGGTCTCGGCCACGATGGTCCCGTACCCGTCCCCGACCGGCACGGTGGCGACGACGGCCGAACGCCCCCTGACCTCTCCGCCCGGGTAGGTGACCCGCGTCGAGTCCGTGATGGGCATCGCCCCATTATGCCGGTACGGCTTGCGCCGCCCCCGCAGGGGCGCAAGCCGTACCGGTCCACGGTGGATCAGCGCGCGAGGGCCGGCTCGTCCTCCAGGTAGCCCGGACGGCCCGCGTACCAGCCGGCCACGAACTGGGCGGCGACCACCGCGAACAGCAGCAGGAACGGCAGCGTCCAGCCACCGGTCGACTCGTGCATGACGCCGACGACCAGGGGCCCGGCACCCGCGATGAGGTACCCGGTGCTCTGCCCGAAGGCCGACAGCGCGGCCGTCGCCTCGGAGGTGCGGGTGCGCATGGCGAGCATGGTCAGCGCGAGCGGGAACGATCCCATGCCGATGCCGACCAGGCTGGCGAAGGCCCAGGCCAGAGCGGAGGGACCGAGCCAGAGGCCGAGGAAACCGGCGGCGTAGAAGACGACGAAGGCGGCCACCGCGGGCCTCTGGTCGGAGAACCTCGACGCGATCGAGGGCACGACGAGCGAGACCGGGATGCCGATCGCGGTGAAGACGCCCAGCACCAGACCCGCCTGCGCGGTGGTGTAGCCGCCGTCGGTGAGCATCTTCGGCAGGAAGCCGAACATGATGTAGGCGACCATGCTCTGGGTGCCGAAGTAGGCGGCGACCGCCCAGGCCAGCCTGCTGCGGAGCAGGACGCGGGCACCCGTTCCCGCGCTCGCGCCGTGCCGCTCCGGCTCACTGCGCGAGAGCGCAAGCCACGGAATGGCGGCGACGGCGGCGAACGCCCCCCACACCCCCAGGGCAACGTGCCAGTTGCCGTCGGTGGCCCGCTGGATGGGCACGGTCGCGGCGGCCGCGAGCATCGTGCCCACCGCCAGGGCGGTGGTGTAGACGGTGGTCATGGTCCCGGCCCGGCCGGGGAAGTGACGCTTGATCAGGCTGGGGATGAGCACGTTGCCCACCGCGCCGCCCGACAGCGCGAGGGCGCTGCTGTAGAGGAAGACCTCGGCCGAGCCCACCATCGATCGGACGAGCAGGCCCGCGCCGAGGACGATGAGGGCGAAGAGCAGCAGGCGGTGCTCTCCGACCTTCCTGGCCAGCGCAGGGGTCACCGCGCCGACCGAGGCGAAGATGAGCACGGGGAGCGTTGTGAGCAGCCCGGCTCCGACGGCGGTCATGCCGAGACCAGAGGTGATCTGGTCGAGAACCGGCCCGACGCTCGTGACGGCGGTACGCAGGTTCAGCGCCGCGAGAACGATTCCCAGCACGAGCAACCAGGCGAGAGAGCCTGTCGTTCCACCGGTGCGGCCCCTGGTCTGATGGGTGAGCACGCTCATGCTGGTTACAGTCCTCCTCAGTGGTTTCATCCAATCGTAGGATGATTGGCTGACCCCGACTGTAACAGGAGCGAAACCTTGATTTGTTCCTGACCGCATGCACCGGACCCGAACGGGCGCGAATCGCTGACAACATGAAAGCCGGGCCACGTCCCTGTTTACAGAACGTGACCCGGCTCCCTTACGCACCGGTACGGCACCCCGGCTCCCGGATGCCCAGAATCCCGGACGGTTCGGGCACCGGACGCCGGGGCGACACCACCGGGCGCGCCTGCGCCGGGCGCGCGGCCCGGAACCGGCCGCCGGACGCGCGTCTCGAACGAGGAACTACCGCCCGGTCAGGGCGGCAGGGCTTCAGGTGGGCGGCCCCGGCGGGCGGGCGTCAGATGCGCGGCCCCGGAGAGGGCGGCGGCTCCTCGCCGAGCCCGCGACCGGCCGGGGGCAGCGGCGTGCCACCGGGCGGGGGAAGCCCCGGGTCCGACGGGTAGGACTGGCCCGCCGTACGCGGGGGCGGCGAGGGCACCGCGTCGTCGAGTCCGTAGCCGCCTCCCGCCCCGGCGCGGGGCGCATCCGGGTCCAGACGGCCCAGCCTCCCGGCACCGGCATCGTCACCGCGCTCGTGCGGGCCGGGCACGTCGCCGCGCCACGCGCCGGTCTCGCCGCCGCGCGACTCGATGAAGGTCTTGAAACGCTCCATGTCGCCGCGGACGCGCAGGCGGACGATCTGCAGCCAGTCACCGACGGTCTCGACGAACCCCTCGGGGTCGTACTCCATCTGCAACGTGACCCGGGTGGTGTCGGGGCCGAGGTGATGGAAGGTCACCACGCCCGCCTGGTGCGGCCGCTCGACCGACTTCCAGGCCACCCGCTCGTCGGGGTGCTGCTCGGTGATCTCCGCCTCGAACTCCCGGCGGACCCCCGCGATCTCGACGACCCATGCCGTACGCGTGTCGCTCAACTGCTTGACCGACTCGACGCCTTCCATGAACTCGGGAAAGCTCTCGAACTGGGTCCACTGGTTGTACGCGGTCCGAATCGGGACGTTGACGTCAACGGACTGTTCAATCGTGCTCATGACCGTGCCTCCCTTGTGGTGCGGTTCGGCAGGCACACATGCCCGATGAGATCCGGGCCTAACTAGCGGCGCCGCAAAAGCCAGTAAAGCCCCAGGACAGGAAGAACAAATGGGATGAATAGGTATCCGCTTCCATAACCCGACCAAACTGTGGCGCGCGGGAAGGCCTCGGGGTCGGCCATGCTGAGCGTGCCCACGACGAGCACCCCGGCCAGCTCGACACCGCAGGCGACCAGTGCCAGGGCCCTGTTCCCCCTGGCCAGCGCCACGGTGAGCACGACGTAGACGGCGGCGGCGAACGCCGACAGCGAGTAGGCCAGCGGGGCCTCGTGGAACCGGGTGGCGATCTGCACGGCGGCGCGGGCTCCCGCGGCGAGGGCGAACACCCCGTAGAGCGCCACCAGCGCGCGTCCGGGCCCGGTACCGATCGCCGGCTCGCTCACGGCAGTCCCTGCCAGACCTGGAGCATCCGCCCGACCATGCCGGGAATCGCGAAGCCCGCCACCGCGATCACCGCGGGACCCCAGCGCGAGCGCTCGCCGACCCCCCAGAACGCCGCCGCCGGCGGGATCACCAGGCTGCCCGCCAGATAGCCGATGAGCGTGGCCGTCTCCGCGGGCCCCTCACCCCTCACCAGCGCGGCGATCACGAACCCGGCCTGGACGAGCAGGCCGAGTTCCAGTACCCCGAGCGCGACGAGGAGTGTCTTTCCCATCGCCCTGTTCCTCATCGTGGTGACGAGGCTGAAGATCCCGATCACCAGCGAGAACAGGATCAGGCCGGTCGCGAGCGGGCCGATCATCGAGACCCCGGGACATGGAGAAGCATGGGCAGAAGGGTACTGCCCGGCCCCCTCGCCCCCCGCGCCGCGCCACGTACTCTGGGGCCGTGGAGAGGATCCTGGTCAGTGCCTGCCTGATGGGGCGGAGGGTCCGTTACGACGGGGCCGCCAAGACGAGCGGCGACGCGCTGTTGGCCGCGTGGCGGCGGGAGGGACGGCTCGTCCCGTTCTGCCCCGAGGTGGAGGGCGGCCTGCCCGTCCCGCGTCCGGCCGCGGAGATCGAGGGCGGAGCCGGGGGCGAGGCGGTGCTGGCCGGGACGGCCCGGGTGCTGACCGCCGGGGGCGCCGACGTCACGGAGGCCTTCCTGTCCGGCGCGCGGGCGGCGCTCGCCGCCGCGCGGGCCCACGGTGTGAGGGTGGCGATCCTGAAGGAGGGCAGCCCCTCCTGCGGCAGCCTGACCGTTCACGACGGCGCCTTCGGCGGCCGGCGGGTGCCCGGCCACGGGGTCACCACCGCCCTGCTGGAACGGCACGGCGTCGCGGTCTTCGGCGAGGACCGCGTCGCCGAGGCCGCCGCACGCCTGCGCGATCTCGGCGACCGGCCCCCCGAACCCGCGTGAGGAACACCACGACCTCGGCGACCGGCACCCCGGCCCTTCCGAAGAGCACCCCCGCGATCCCGGCGCTCCCGAGGACCGGTCCTGGGGCCTGTCTCATAAGTTGATCACAGCCACTCGTTGACGGCGGCGATGGTCACGGCAGCCTCGTACCGGACGGCGAGCTTGTCGTACCTGGTCGCGACGGCTCGGTGGCGTTTGAGCCGGTTGATGCCGCATTCCACGGCATGACGCTCCCGGTAGTCGCTCTTACAGATCATTTCAGAAGTGGATCATTCATATGATCCACTTCTGAAACAGGCCTAGTAGACCTCGCTCCTGTTGTTGACGATCTCGTCGAGCAGGGCGGTGGTGTCGGCGTAGCGCCGGGCCGTCGAGCTGTTGACCGGCAGGTGCAGCGTGGCGAAGCCGTACCGGACGGCCTGTCCGACCGTGGTCGTCCCGAGCGCGCGGGTGAGCTTGCTGTCGATCTTCGTCGAGGCGTTGATCTGCCGCGCGGCCAGGTCGAACAGAGTCGCCAGCAGCTGGAACCTGGCGGGACCAGGCTGTGAACCGCCGGCCGAGAGCACCGCGTCGGCCTCGGTGTTGTCGAGCGCCCCGTTCGCGGAGCTGTCGAACTGCTGGTAGGTGGCCTGGACCCGGGCCAGCAACTCGGCTGTGCGGGCCTCGGGGTGGGTCTTCCAGTAGCCGTGCGAGCGCGGGTCACGGGTCGGCGTGACCTTGGTGATCGTCGTGGTGGCCGACGCGGCCACCGGCTCGTAGGTGCAGCCGTTGGCGTTGCCGTACGTCACGGAGGCGTGGTCGGTCAGCTTGTCCCCGGCGACGAACAGCAGGCTGGGCCTGGCCGTGAACCGCACCGACTGGTCACCGCTCGCGGCCAGCTCGCCCAGCGACCACGTCAGCGTCGTCGTCCCGTCGGCGTTGCGGGTGACCCCGGTCGGCTTGGGGCCCGTGCCCTGGTCGAGGGCCTGGCTATAGTAGACCTCCTTGGGGAGCGTGTCGGTCAGGACGACGCCGGTGGCCTTGCCACTGCCGACGTTGGCGACCTTCAGGTCGACCGTGATCGCCTCGCCCGCGTTGACCGTGGCGGTCGCGCGCTTGTCCAGGGTGAGCTTGGGCGCGTGGACCTTGGTCGAGGCGGTCGCGGAGTTGTTCGCCGTGTTGGCCTCGGCTCCACCGGCGAGGTCCTTCGCGGTCACCTCGGCCTTGTTGGTCAGGACCTTCGCGTCCTCGGTGTCGCAGGGGATCTCATAGGTGAATGCCTCGGTCTTCGTGCCGCCTGCGCCGAGCTGCCTGACCTGACGCGTCTGGACGTCGCCGGTCGGCGGGGTGTCCTTCACGCTTGTCTGGGTCGCTGCGCCTGTGCCGATGTTGTCCAGCTTGACGTGATAGGTGAGGGTGTCGCCGGGCTCGGCGTCGGCCTTGTCGACGGTCTTCTCGATGGCCAGGTCGGGGTTGTAGAGGTTGAAGAAGGACATCTCCTGCCGGATCGCGGTGTCGAAGGTCAGTTCCGGCTCCACCTCGCCCCCGGCGCCTCCGCAGGTGGGCGCGCCCGCGGGCCAGGCGCTGCAGGCCCAGCCGAGGCGGTCGGGGGACTGTGCCCTGAACCTGATCGCGGGCCAGTCGTTGTGGTCCGTGAGCGTGGTCAGGCCGCCCGCGTCGTTGATGTTCACCGGCTGGTTCGTCGTGTCGATGATCGGGACGTTGGTGCCGGCCGTGCGGTTGTCGTTCCAGTTGAGCGGCCCGTTGCCGGCGCCGGCTCGGATCACGGGGTCGCCGCCCGGGTTGGCGACGTTGGGGGCCCACCAGAACGTCCAGTCCGTGCCGTCGCCGATGCCCGCTGTCTCGTTCAGCCCGCCTTCGACCAGCTGGGGCAGCCCGCCGTCGGACAGGTCCAGCCGCACTGCGCCCACCCTCCAGTCGCGGAACTCGTCGACCAGCAGCGGCGGCGCGCTGTTGGGGATGCCCGTCTGGAAGAAGTAGTTCATGACGCTGAGGTAGTTGGGCTTGTTGTTGACGTTCTCGTCGCCGCCGTGCCGCAGGGCCATGGCGTGGAAGAGCTCGTGCAGGATGGTGCCGGCCTGGTCCTGGTCGGTGCCGACATTGGCGTCGACATCGCCCGTGCCCCGGGTGAGCACCTGCACGTCCGTCGTGTGGGCGCTGGTGGTGTCGCACCTGCGGTTGTTGCCGACGTGGATCTGGGTTCCGGTGGTGACGTCGTCTCCGGCCGCGGTCGTCTGCAGCATGCCGTCGCCGCCGTAGTCGGTGGTGAAGTCGGCCACGCACATGGTCCGCCAGTCGCCGAGAGTGACGATGAAGTCCTTGTTGTTGTCACGGACGGGTTCGCAGCACTGGCCGGAGGTTCCGACGGCGTTCAGCAGGCGGTGCGCGAAGATCCCGTAGTGCGCGTAGGGGGCGAGCTCGGCCGGGAAGTTGGCGGTGCGCGCGTTGCGGAAGTCATCGGTGTTCAGGCCCAGCTGGGCCTGTTCGGCCAGTTGCGCGCCTTCCCGGTAGATGAAGTCGACGCCGTCCTGACGCGTCCCCGGGTAGGGGCAGGGACTCGTGGCCGCGATGGGCGCGTCCTCCAGAGCGTTCTTGACCAGGGTGATCGCGCCCGCCTTGGGTTCGTGCGAGTGCCTGGTGGCGGGGGCGGTGTCCTCCATGTGGTCGAGCTGCAGGATGACCGTCTTGCGGCACGGGTCGGCGCCGAGCGCGGGCAGATCGACGAGCACGTCACCGGCCGCGTTCCTGATGCCGGACAGCTCGATGAGGTCCGGGATGCCGTCCAGGTCGGTGTCCGGCATCTCGGCGCCTGCGGTGATACCGATCTTGGTGATCCGGCCGTCGTTGTTGCGGGGGATGCCATGGTCGCCGTCGCCCTGGATGCAGGACTGGCCCTTGGCCGTCCGGCCGTCGGACCGGACGCACGGGGTGCCGAAGACGAGCTGGTCGCCCGAGAGTGTGCCCGAGCGCAGGTCGTAGGTGAGGTTCAGCTCCCAGTCCTCGTTGTTGGGGCTGATGTCCATCCGGTCGGAGTTGGCGTTGAAATCGCTGTCGTAGTCCCACATCGCGACCGTGATGTCCACGGTGGGCTTGTCGCCGGGCCAGTTCTCGTAGGTGAAGGTCCAGCCGTCGGGCGCCTCGGGCAGGCCGCGGGGCTCGAACTCGTCGTCCTCGATGCGGGGGCCCGTCACCAGCGGGCCATCGGCGATCTTCACCCTGGGGAAGTAGTCTCCGTCGCCCACCCCTCCGCTGTCCGGGTCCTCGACCTGGAAGAGGTACTCGATCTCAAAGATGATCTTGATGCCGGGGGGCGCCGCCGCCGCAGGAGTGGCGATGAGCGGTATGGAGGCCAGGAACAGCGCCAGCATCGCCGCGAATGACAGACCAGCCTTCGTTCTCAAGCCCATGATGTCCTCCCCTGGAGTGCCGCCAGAAGAGCATCGTCCGTCGTGGGCTGGTCCGGTGCCTGAGTACCCCCGTACCCAAATCTCACTGGTTGCGCATGATGTCCACGCAGAGGTCCCGGAAGCGCTTGGTGTCGATGTCGAAGACGATCGTGGCCTTCTGCGTGCCGGCCGGGTTGCCGGGCGCCCTGAATTCGCCCAGGTCGTAGCCGAGGGAACGGCCGTAGTCGGGTTAGTACTCCCACAGGTCGGTGCGGTTCTCCCCTCCGATGCAGAAGACCGCCGAGCCGTGCTGTCCCTGGACGAGGTCGACCCGGATCCAGCCGGTGGCCGAGGCGACCTTGGCCTCGTAGCCCGCGTTGGGGGCGGCGGCGATCAGGCGGCACACGCCGTCCTCGATGGCGAACGAGACCGAACCGCCCTTGACGTTCACCACGCGCAGGTTCTCGGTGGAGATCGACTGCGTCCTGGTCGCCGTCGCCTTGGGAGCGGCCGACGAGGGGGCGGGGGCGGCCTGGGTCGCGGCGGGCCTGGACGGGGACGCCGACGGCCCGGGACGGGAGAGCCCGGTCTCCCGCGCGCGTACCGGCGTCGCGGCGGTCCTCGACGGGGAACGGCCCGGGCGCGGCCCGGCGGTCTCCCGCCCGGACGGGGTGGTACGGGGCGCGGAGGTCCGGCCGGGCGCGGCGGAGGAGGCGGTCGGCGTGCCGACGGCCTGCGGCCCCGTGGGCGCTCCCGGCGGGAGCGTCGAGTCCCCCGTACGGCCGATGGCGGCGTTCAGCGGTTCGATGCTCGCGTCGTCGAAGACCTCACTGCGGAGCACGTCACGGACGCCGAACCAGGCGACCGAGATCGCCAGGACGGTGGCCCCGCACCACACCGCTATGAATCCCAGCGTCTGCCGCATGTCGTGAATTATTACGCCATATGTCTCACTGTTCACTACCGTTACATGGCATGGCGACGGTTCTAGTGGTCGAAGACGACGAGTACGTACGATCCGCGATCATTCAGGAACTCAGCAGGCGCCAGCATGCCGTGCGCAGCGCGGGGCGCGCCCTCGACGCGCTGAGGGAGATCACCCAGAACCCTCCGGACGCGGTGGTCCTCGACCTCGGGCTGCCCGACCTGGACGGGGCGGAGGCGCTCAAGATGGTCCGCAGCGTCTCCAGCGTGCCGGTCATCGTGGCCACGGCCAGGGACAACGAGGCGGAGATCGTCCGCCTGCTCCAGGCGGGAGCCGACGACTACCTGGTCAAACCGTTCTCCGGCGACCATCTGAACGCCCGTCTGGACGCCGTGCTGCGCCGGGCGCGGAGCGCGACCCCGCCCGCGGTACTGTGCGTCGGCGCGCTGTCGGTGGACCTCAACCGGCGCGAGGCCGGGCTGGACGGAGCCGCGCTCACCCTCACCAGGCGCGAGTTCGACCTTCTCGCCTACCTCGCCGCCCGCGCCGACCGGGTGGTCTCCCGCAAGGAACTGCTCACCGAGGTGTGGCAGCAGTCCTACGGGGACGACCAGACGATCGACGTCCATCTGTCCTGGCTGCGGCGCAAACTCGGCGAGAGCGCCTCCTCCCCCCGCTACCTGCACACCGTACGCGGCGTGGGGGTCATGCTGATCACACCGCCGTGAGGCGGACCCTGGCCCTGCTCACCGTCGCGGGAACCTCGATGGTCGCCCTGGCCTTCCTGATACCGCTCGGGCTCATCGTCAGGGAGATCGCCCACGGCCGAGCCATGGCAGAGGCGGAGCGGCAGGCGTCGGCGCTGGTCCCGGTGCTGGCCATCACCGTCGATCCGGACCGGCTGACCCACGCGCTGCTCAGCACCGGCGCACGGGACCGGATCGCGGTCCACCTGCCCGGCGGCGGCTCGGCCGGCACCGTCAGGGCCCCCGCCGAGACCGTGGCCGCGGCCTCCCGGCTCACCCGGGCCATCACCGCGGAGATGGACACCGGCTACCTCCTGCTGCGCCCCGTCGCCCTGGACGGCGGCAGGACCGTGGTCATCGAGATCTTCATCCCGTCGGCGGACCTCACCCGGGGCGTCGCCTCGTCGTGGGCGGTGCTGAGCGGGGTGGCGGCGGTGCTCGTCGCCGGATCGCTGCTGGTCGGCGACCGGCTGGGCGTGCGCGTGGTGCGCTCGGCCCGGCGGCTGGGCCGGGCGGCGAGCGCCCTGGGCGCCGGGGATCTCAGCGTCCGCATCGAGCCCGAGGGCCCGCCCGAGCTGGTCGCGGCCGGCGAGGCGTTCAACAGCATGGCCGACCGCGTGACCCAGCTGCTGGCCGCCGAGCGGGAGATGGCCGCCGACCTGTCGCACCGCCTGCGCACCCCCCTCACCGCGCTCCGGCTCAGCCTGGACCACCTGGGACCCGAGGCCGAGCAGAGCAGGAGCGCGCTGGGCCGCCTGGAGGCCGAGGTGGACCAGATCATCGCGGCGGCCAGGCAGCCCTCCCGCGCGCCGGAACTCGTCCACTGCGACGCCGCCGAGGTGCTGCGCGAACGGCTGACCTTCTGGTCCGCTCTCGCCGAGGACCAGCGGCGCCCGTGGGAGCTGATCGGCGCCTCGGCCCCCGCGCGGGTCCCGGTCGCGGCCACCGAGCTCAGCGCCGTGCTGGACGCCCTGCTCGGCAACGTCTTCCGGCACACCCCCGAGGGCACGGCGTTCACGGTGACCCTGCACCAGGGCGCGGGCACCGTGGGCATGCTGATCGCCGACGCCGGTCCCGGCATCCCCGACCCCGAGGCGGCGCTGCGGCGCGGGGCCAGCGGGGCGGGATCCACCGGGCTCGGCCTGGACATCGCCCGCAGGCTCGCGGAGTCCTCGGGCGGCACGCTGCGGATCGACGCCTCCTCCCTCGGCGGCGCCAGGGTCCAGCTCTGGTTCCGCACCGACCGGCACGACCGGCCCCCGCGTACCGCCCGGCGCCTGGTCGGCGACCGCTGGCCGCGCAGGAACGCGACGCGCTGAGACACCTGTCCCGGGCCGCCGGGAAGCGCGCCGTACGCCGCTACGGGGTGCCGCAGGGAAGGTTGGTTAGGTCACCCGTAAACCCACCTTAAGTAAGGCTAAAAAACGCTGTTTCACCGCTCCGGCTGGCCGATCATGGAGAGGAGCGCGGACGTCACCCGCGTCCACGGCTCCCGGCTCGCCCTACCGTGCCGGCCTCGCGTCCAGACGGAGGAGGCGCGGCCGGCGCGGCAAGGGCGAGCCGGGAATCCGTTTCCACGCCCTCGCCGGATAATTCGTGACATGCGCGCGAGCCGTCTCATCTCCCTGCTGATGCTCCTGCAGACCCGCGGCAGGATGACCGCCCGGGAACTGGCGGCCGAACTCGAGGTCTCGGTCCGGACCGTCTACCGCGACGTGGAATCGCTCCACTCCGCCGGCGTGCCGCTGTACGGCGACGCGGGACCCTCCGGCGGTTACCGGCTGCTCGACGGTTACCGCACCCGGCTCACCGGGCTGACCGCGGGCGAGGCGGAGTCGCTGTTCCTGGCGGGGATGCCGGGTCCCGCCGCGGAGCTCGGCCTGGGCTCGGTGGTGACGGCCGCGGGGCTCAAGCTGATGGCGGCGCTCCCGGTCGAGCTCAGGGACAGGGCCGGGCGGATCCGCGAGCGCTTCCACCTCGACGCGCCCGGCTGGTACCACGGCGCCGACGAGACCCCGCACCTGGCCGCGGTGGCCGACGCCGTCTGGAACGAGCGCCGCCTGGAGATCCGCTACCACCGCTGGAAGGCCCCCCAGGACGTGGCCCGCACGCTGGAGCCGTACGGGCTGGTCCTCAAGGCGGGACGCTGGTATCTCGTCGCGCGCGGCGGCGAGCACGTGCGCACCTACCGGGTCTCGCAGATCATGGAACTGCGCGCGCTCCCGGAGTCGTTCGAGCGGCCCGCCGGTTTCGACCTCGCCGCGCACTGGAACGGCGCCCTGGAGGAGTTCGAGGCGCGGCTCCTGCGGGGCGAGGCCGTCATCCGGCTCTCGCCGTCCGGCATGGAGCGGCTGCCGGACATGGTCCGCCCGGCCGTGCTGCGAGCCGCCGAGGCCACCGCGGAAGCCCCGGACCACGAGGGCTGGACGCGGCTCACGGTCCCGGTCGAGTCCCCGCGGCACGCGCTGGCGGAGTTCCTGCGCTTCGGCGCGGATCTGGAGGTCGTCGCCCCGGCGGAGCTGCGCGACCTCGTCGCGGAGACCGCGCGGGCGGTGGCCGGGATCTACGGCCGGCCCGGGACCGGGTGACCATGGCCGTTCCCAGGCCTCAAAACGACCGGCGCCGTTCCCAGGCCCCGGAAGACGGCCGCCGTTCCCGGGGCCGGAAACGCCGAGATCCCGCCCGATCGAGGTGATCGGGCGGGATCTCGGCGACGTCTTCGCGGCCCGTCCGGAGAACGGCCCGACGTGGAGCTATGGGGATTCGAACCCCAGACCTCCTCCATGCCATGGAGGCGCGCTACCAGCTGCGCCATAGCCCCTGGTCACCGCTTCGAGTGCTCTCGTCGCGGCGCTCGGGAAGCATATAAGGACACCCGCGTGTTCACCTAATCGACGACCACACGGCCCGCGCCCGCCACCGGGGCGCAAGCCGCGCCGCTCGAAGGTCACTCCTGGGTGACCTCGGGGTTGTCGTCGCTGCTGACCGGCTCGGGCAGGGTCCCGGCGTTGTGCTCCAGCAGGCGCCAGCCCTTGCGCGCCTCCTCCAGCACCGACCACGAGCAGTTTCCGAGGCCGCCCAGGGCGGGCCAGAGCTCCTGCGGCAGGTTCATGAGCCTGGCGATGCCGAGCCGGATCGCCGCCCCGTGCGAGACGACGACCAGCAGGCCGTCGGAGTCGACCTCCGCAGCCCAGCGGCGCACGGCCGAGGAGACCCGGTCGGCGACGTCGCCGACCGCCTCACCGCCCGGCGCCTCCCAGTTGGTGAACTCCCGGGGCCACCTCTCGGAGATCTCCTCCCGGGTGAGCCCCTCCCACTGGCCTCCGCCCCGCTCGCGCAGGTCCTTGTCGACGGTGATGTCCAGGCCGGTGACGCGGCCCAGCGCCGAGGCGGTGTCGAAGGCCCGCTGGAGATCGGAGGAGACGATCATGGTGGGGCGGAGCGCGGCGAGCAGCGAGGCCGCGCGGGCGGCCTGCGCGACCCCGGTCTCGTCAAGGGGGATGTCGCTGTGACCCTGGAAGCGGTGCTCGACGTTCCACAGCGTCTGGCCATGCCTGAGGCAGACGACGCGACGACTCACTCAGCTACCGCCCCGCGGGCGCGCTGGGCGGCGACCTGGGTCACGCTGTCCGGCAGCGCGATGGAGGGGCAGTCCTTCCACAGGCGCTCCAGCGCGTAGAAGGTGCGGTCCTCCTCGTGCTGGACGTGCACGACGATGTCGATGTAGTCCAGCAGGACCCAGCGGCCCTCGCGCTCGCCCTCGCGGCGGACGGGCTTGGCGTCGGCCTCGATCCGCAGCCGGTCCTCGATCTCGTCGACGATGGCGCGGACCTGACGGTCGTTGGTGGCGGAGCAGAGCACGAACGCGTCGGTGATGACGAGCTGGTCGCTCACGTCGTAGGCAAGGATGTCGTCGGCCAGTTTGTCGGCCGCCGCCTCGGCGGCGAGCCTGACGAGCTGGACGGATCTGTCGGTTGCTGTCACGGTGTGGGTCAGTCCTCCTGCTAGTCGGCGCTGTCACCTATCAGGGTGCCCGATTCGGCGCTCGTTGAAGAGCCACCTTTTGAACAACGCCTATCGTGTGCCACCCGATTCCGCGCCGCAAACGAATTGGCGGCCTGATCAGGGGCGTCCTCCGCGGTCGGGACCGCGCTTGTCGATCTCGGGTGGGACGGGCACCGGCCGGGCCGTTCGACGGTCATGCCGGGTGAGCTGCGGATACTCGTCCCACGCAAACTTCCCGAATCATAGCGAATTTCATCGGAACACGTTCTCACCTGCGGCATTTCACCAGATCACCGTGATTTACCGGATTTTTCACCATCCGCCACTCCGGCCACTCTCCGCGCCGGCCCCGGCCCCCTCCGGCCCTGCCGGCCCGCCCGGCGAGAACACCGATCAGGCCCGCGCGGGCCCGCTCAGGCCCGCTCGCCAGAGGCCTGGAGGTCACGAGGTCACGAGGACGTACCGCCGTAGAGATGCCGCTTGTTGATGTACTGGACGATGCCGTCGGGGACGAGATACCAGATGGGCTCCCCCGAGGCCACCCGCTGGCGGCACTCCGACGACGAGATGGCCAGCGCCGGGATCTCCACCAGGCTGACCTTGCCCTCCGGCAGGCCGGGGTCGTGCAGGACGTGGCCGGGCCTGGTGGCCCCCACGAAGTGCGCGATGGTGAACAGCTCGTCGACGTCGCGCCAGCTCAGGATCTGGGCGAGGGCGTCGGCGCCGGTGATGAAGTAGAGATCCACGTCGGGTCCCCAGGCGGCGGAGATCTCCCGGAGCGTGTCGATGGTGAAGGTGGGCCCCGGGCGGTCGATGTCGACGCGGCTCACCGAGAACCGGGGGTTGGAGGCGGTCGCGATGACCGTCATGAGATAGCGGTCCTCGGCGGCTGAGACGATCTTGTCCGCCTTCTGCCACGGCTGTCCCGTCGGCACGAAGACCACCTCGTCGAGATCGAAGTGGTGGGCGACCTCACTGGCCGCGACCAGGTGGCCGTGGTGGATCGGGTCGAAGGTCCCGCCCATGACGCCCAGACGTCGCTTCCCCTTGCCGGTAGGCGCGTTCATCATGAAACGGACCATACGTGCAAGCCGTACACAGCTTTTAACCACCCCCCGCGCGTGGCAGGCGGACCCGACGTAGCATGCCGGACATGACCACCACCCCGGATCGCCACCGCGTGCAGCTTCCCGGCATCAGCTCGCGCGCCTACGAACATCCCGCCGATCGGTCCGCGCTGGTCGCCCTCCGGTCGCTCAGCGGGTTCGACACGGTGCTCAAGCAGATGTCCGGCCTGGTCAGCGAGCGCCGCCTGCGCCTGATCTACCTCGCCTCGGCCGTGCGGACCAGCGACACCCAGTTCCGAGCCCTGCACGACATGGGCCGCGACGCGGCCTACACGCTCGACCTCCACCGCATTCCCGAGGTCTACGTGCAGCAGAGCCCGCTGGTGCAGGCGAAGGCGATCGGCTTCGACGACCCGTTCATCGTCGTCACGACCGGCCTCCTCGACCTGATGGACGAGGAGGAGCAGCGCTTCGTCATCGGCCACGAGACCGCCCACATCCTGTCGGGCCACGCGGTCTACCGCACCATGCTCGACATCCTGACCCGGCTGGCCACCCGCGTGGCCTGGATTCCGCTCGGCTACATCGGCCTGCGCGCGATCGTGGCCGGCCTGGAGGAGTGGCACCGCAAGTCCGAGCTGTCCGCCGACCGTGGCGGCCTGCTCTGCGGCCAGGACTCCGACGCGGCGCTGCGCGCCCTGATGAAGCTCGCCGGCGGCTCGCGCCTGCACGAGATGAACATCGAGGCCTTCCTCGACCAGGCGCGGGAGTACGACACCGCGGGCGACGTCCGTGACGGCCTGCTCAAGGTCCTCAACCTGCTGGGCACCACCCACCCGTTCGCCGTCTCCCGCGTCGCCGAGCTCGACAAGTGGCGCCGCGGCGGCGAGTACGACACGATCATCGCCGGGGAGTACCCTCGCCGCACCGACGACGCCAACGCGAAGATCTCCGAGGAGATCAGGGCCGCCGCCCGCTCCTACCGCGACTCCTGGTCGCAGTCCCAGGACCCGTTCATCGGCGTCCTGCGCGACGTGGCCGAAGGCGCCGTCAACGCCGGAGAGCGCATCTTCAATCGCTTCTCCCGCCGCGATGGAAATTAACGGAGAGTTCCACCGAAAGGGTCCGGGCAGCTGTTCCCGGGCCCTTTTCCATGCGAGCCATCAATAAGCCGGATTGTCCCGTTACCGCGTCACGAGAATGACGAAGCCGGATGACCGCACCGGCGCCCCGCCCTCCCGAGGCACCCGGATCGCCACATCGGCCGGGATCGGCCGGGATCGCCCGGCCTCCGCCGGCCCCGCCGCGGGGAAGTCCCTCCCCGCGCCGCCCCCGGACCGGACCCCCTACACGAGGAGGGCGATCGCGCGTACGGCCGCGGAGCACAGGGCGACGAACCCGCCCAGCACTGCCAGCGCGCGCAGACCCTCCTTGCGGAGCTCGACGAGCTCGGCGCCGATCCGCTCGATCTCCCTGCCGAGGATGCCCCCGCAGACGACGCCGAACACGACGCCGGCGACGGCGACCGGGGCGGGGTGGGCCCACCAGTCAGGCGGCAGCGAGCCGCCGAGGGTCAGCCAGAGCGCGCACCCGGCGAGGGCCGCCGCGGGCAGCCCCGGCCACACGAGGGCGGCCAGCAGCGAGGCGGCGAAGGTCAGCGGGAACCCCAGCACCCGCAGGATCGCCCGGGTCCTGACCGACTTGCGCTTCCTGACCAGCCAGTGACCGACCCACAGCGTACGGGCCAGCGTGGCGAACAACCCGGTGACGGCGAAGGTGGCCGGCGGCCAGATGGCCGTGGCCACGACGCACGGGACGGCCAGGACGGCCAGCAGGAGCAGCGCCGCGTTGCCCGCGGGCAACGGCCCCGCCCTGCCCTCGCCCCGGAGCTCTCCGGCCGCACCGCGCCTCCCCTTACCCGCCTGGCGCCGGACGGTCCTGGACGCGGCGGCCGGGCGCCCGCCACGGGACGCCTCGGCGGCCACGGGGACCCGGCCGGTCCTGGACGTCTCACCGACCGCGGCGGCCGGACGTCCGCCACGGGACGCCTCACCGACCGCGGCGGCCGGACGCCCGCCACGGGACGTCTCACCCGCCACCGGGAGCGCCCGCGCCGCACGGGCCGCCTCACCGGCGGGCACCGCCCGCCCGCCGCGTGGCGTGCCGTCCGCACCGGCCGGGGGCCGGGGCGCCCGCCCCGCGCCGTCCGCCGGGGCGGGCGGCCGTCCCCTGCCCGTCTCCGCCCTGGCCGCCCTGCCACCCCTGGCGGGATCCTCACCCTTGGCGGCGGGCTTGGAGCGGCTCTCCTGCTTCCTGGCCGGGCCGGTTCTCTCCCCCGCCGGAGCCGGCGACTTCCGGACCGCCCCCACCTCTGAAGGGATCACGCGGGCCAGGCGACCCAGGCGCCCGGTGAGGAGCGCCGCGGTGGGGCGCTTGGCCGGCTCGCGGTGGAGGGCGGCGCGGATCAGCGGCAGCAGGGCGGCCGGGACGCCCTCGAGGTCGGCCTGGCCGTTGAGGATCGCGTACATCTGCGCCTCGACGGTGCCCCCGCCGAAGGTGGGGCGGCCGGTAGCGGCGAAGGCCACGGTGGCCGCCCAGGCGTGCACGTCGGCGGGCTCGCCCACGTGCTCGTCGGCGAACAGCTCGGGGGCGGCGTAGCCGGGGGTGCCCAGGAAGGTGCCGGTCAGGGTGAGCCGGGTGGCGTCCAGGACGTGGGCGATGCCGAAGTCGATGAGGACGGGCTCGTCGTCTCCGTCGACCACCACGTTGGCCGGTTTGAGATCGCGGTGCACGACCCCGGCCGCGTGGATGATCGACAGGGCGACGGCCAGCCCCTGCGCCACGCTGAGCAGGGCACCGTCTCGCAGGGGGCCGTCGCGGCGCACCCGCTCCAGGAGGGTGTCCCCCTCGATGTGCTCCATGACCAGGTAGGGCCGGTCACCGTCGAGGTCGGCGTCGACGACGCGGGCGACGTAGGGGCTCTCCACCCTGCGGAGGGCGCGGACCTCTCGCTCCAGGCGCACCCGGGCCTCGGAGCCGGCGTCGTGGACGTCGTGGAGCACCTTGAGCGCGACGTTGTCACCCCGGCGGCTGGAGGCGAGGTAGACCTCGCCCATTCCCCCACGGCCGAGACGTTCCAGCAACGTGTAGGGACCGACCCGCCCGAGACGACCCACGTGACCTCCTGCGTCGGCCACATGGGTCAGGGACCGCTGCGCCTATCGGGTCGCTCACTCCCGCTCGCTTCCCTGCTCTCCAGCCATAGGAGACCACACCATAGCGGGCGAGTGTGACGTTTTCCCGATGGCACGCCGGACTCCCGGAAAGATCCGGGAAAGCGGGACGCTCCGCGGGCACGGGGCCCGCCGGGCTCGGATCACGCCACGGGCCGGACGTCTCAGGGCCGGCGCACCGGCCTGCGGTCCGGGTCTTCCAGCAGGCTGTCGAGTCTCGCGGTGGGTTCCGCCGACAGGTCCCGGCGTCCGGTACGGCGCCAGTTGACGTGCCCGCGGCTCTCCAGCAGCAACAGCAGCCGGTCAGCACCAAAGAGGACGAGACCTATGAAAAGGAACACAACGACGATTTCCATAGAATCCAGTCAAACCACTGGCTACCGCGATTACACGGAGCGACACGCCATAACTCTCGGCAACCGGAAAGAGGTGCGAACGAGATCCCCGACGAACCTCTGGAGTACCGGCTACACCATAGGGCCCGGGCAGGATCCCCGCGTGCCGAACCGGGGCATCGGCGGCCGGCATCACCGGAACTCCGGCGAGACCGGTGCCCGGGGCACACGGGCACCCCGGGTGCCGCCGTGCCGCGGCACCCGGAAGGCCAAGACCGCGAGGAACTTATCGGGAGGCGGCCTCGGGCGAGGCGAGGACCGTACCCTCGGCCGTGCGCAGGTGGCCCTCGCCGGTGTAGACCCACTTGGTCGAGGTCAGCTCCGGCAGGCCCATGGGACCGCGCGCGTGCAGCTTCTGGGTGGAGATGCCGATCTCCGCGCCGAAGCCGAACTCCCCGCCGTCGGTGAACCGGGTCGAGGCGTTGACCGCCACGGCCGCGGAGTCGACCAGCGCGACGAACCTGCGGGAGGCGCTGACCGAGCGCGTGACGATCGCGTCGGTGTGGGCCGACCCGTACTTCCTGATGTGCGCCACCGCGTCCTCCAGCGAGTCGACCACGGCGGCGGCGATGTCCAGCGAGAGGTACTCCATCCGGAAGTCCTCCTCCTCGGCGGGCACCACGTCGCCGTACGCCGCGACGCGCGCGTCGCCGTGCACCGTGACGCCCTCCGCCGCCAGCGCCGCCAGCGCGCGCGGCACGAAGGCGTCGGCCACGGCCGCGTGCACCAGGAGCGTCTCGGCGGAGTTGCACACCGAGGGCCGCTGGACCTTGGAGTTGAGCAGGATCTGGATCGCGAGGTCCTGGTCGGCGTCGGCGTCGACGTAGACGTGGCAGTTGCCCACGCCGGTCTCGATCACCGGGACGGTGGACTCCTCCACCACCGAGTTGATCAGCGAGGCGCCGCCGCGCGGGATCAGCACGTCGACCAGGCCGCGGGCCCGCATGAGCTCCTTGACCGAGTCGCGGCTCTGCCCGGGGACCAGCTGGACGGCCCCCGCGGGCACCTGGGTGCCCGCCAGCGCCTCCTGCATGATCCTGACGAGGACGGTGTTGGACTCGTACGCGCTGGACGAGCCGCGCAGCAGGGTGGCGTTGCCGCTCTTGAGGCAGAGCGCCGCGGCGTCCACGGTCACGTTGGGGCGGCCCTCGTAGATGATGCCGATCACGCCGAGCGGGACCCGGAGCTGGCGCAGCTCCAGCCCGTTGGGCAGCGTGTTGCCCCGGATCACCTCACCGACGGGGTCGGGAAGGTCGGCGACCTGACGGACCGCCTCGGCGATCGCCCCGATCCTCGCCTCGTCGAGGCGGAGGCGGTCGATCATGTACTCGGAGATCCCGCTCTCCCCGGCCCGCTCCACGTCGAGCGCGTTGGCCGCGACGATCTCGGCGGAGGCGGCCACGAGCGCGTCGGCCATCGCCCGGAGTGCGGCGTCCTTCGGCGCCCTCGGCAGCGGGGCCAGCTCGGCGGCGGCCTCTTTCGCCGCCAGGGCAACCTTCAGGAAGTCCTCGGACATCTCGCGCTCCAAAAGAACTAGTTGTGGGATTCCAGTATGACGATGTCGTCGCGGTGGATCAGCTCTCGCTCGTACTCGGGCCCCAGGCTGGCGGCCAGCTCCCGGGTGGAACGTCCGAGCAGCCCGGGGATCTCCCCCGCGTCGAAGTTGACCAGGCCGCGCGCGACCACCCGGCCGAGCGGCCCGCACAGGTCCACCGGATCGCCCGCCGCGAACTCGCCCTCGACGGAGGTGACCCCGGCCGGAAGCAGCGACTTGCGGCGGCTCACCACCGCCTCGACGGCGCCGGAGTCCAGGTGGAGACGGCCGCGGCCGGTGGTGGCGTGGGCCAGCCAGAGCAGGCGGGTGCCCGGGTGGCGCCCGCCGGGGTGGAAGTAGGTGCCGACGTCGGTTCCCGCGAGGGCCTGGGCGGCGTGCGCGGCGGCGGTCAGCACCACGGGCACGCCAGCCCCTGTGGCGATCTTGGCGGCCTGGACCTTGGTGATCATGCCTCCGGTGCCGACCGCGCCGCCCTTGCCGAGTTCGACCCCGACGAGGTCCTCCGGCCCGCGTATCTCGGCGAGCCTGCGGGCACCGGGACGGCGGGGATCGCCGTCGTAGAGGGCGTCCACGTCCGACAGCAGCACCAGCGCGTCGGCCCGGGTCAGGTGGGCGACCAGCGCGGCGAGCCGGTCGTTGTCGCCGAAGCGGATCTCGTCGGTGGCCACGGTGTCGTTCTCGTTGACCACCGGCACGATGCCCAGCTCCAGCAGCCGGGCCAGCGTGCGCTCGGCGTTGACGTGGTGCGAACGGCGCATCATGTCGTCGGCGGTGAGCAGCACCTGGCCGACCCGCAGGCCGTACCGGGCGAAGGAGGAGGTGTAGCGGGCCACCAGCACACCCTGGCCGACCGAGGCGGCGGCCTGCTGGGTGGCGAGGTCGCGCGGCCTGGCGGGCAGGCCCAGCGGGCCGAGCCCCGCCGCGATCGCCCCGGAGGAGACCAGCACGATCTGGGTGCCCGCCTTCCGCCGGGCGCCCAGCACGTCGACCAGGGCGTCCACCCGGTCGACGTCGATCATTCCCTGCGGGGTGGTGAGCGAGGACGAACCCACCTTCACGACGAGGCGTGAAGCCGTACGGATCCGTTCGCGCGCAGAGTCCACGACACGCACCTCTCGAAGATGATCACTTGGAAGATCAGGCTATCCGAACCGCCCGGACAGGCGGGGCCGGGAGCGGCACCGCCGGGACGATCCCGCTAACCGAGCCGGTTGTCGGAGCCGCGCGGCCCCTGGCGCACGGCCTCCGCGTTGAGCGTCGGCTGCCAGTCGAAGATGTAGCCGCTCTCCATGGAACCGATGATCACCTCGGCCCCGGCCTTCGCACCGGCCTTGGTGAGCTCCTCCTCGACACCGAGCCGCTCCAGCCGGTCCGCCAGGTAGCCCACGGCCTCGTCGTTGGTGAAGTCGGTCTGGCGGATCCACCGCTCCGGCTTGACGCCGGTGACCTGGAAGGTGCGCTCGTCGACCCTGCGGACGGCGAATCCCGCGTCGCCGTGCTGCTTCGGCCTGATGACCAGGCGGGTCGGCTCCAGGACGGGAGCCGCGGCCCTGGCGGCGGCGACCATCTCGCCCATGGCGTAGGTCAGCTCCTTGAGCCCGTCGTGGGTGGCCGCGGAGATCGTGAAGACCCGCAGGCCCCGCTCCTCGAGCATCGGCCTCACGATGTCGGACAGCTCGCGGGCGTCGGGCACGTCGGACTTGTTGAGCACCGCCAGGCGCGGCCGGTCCTCCAGCTTTCCGTACGCCGCCAGCTCGGCCTCGATGGCCTCGTAGTCGCTGATCGGGTCGCGGCCCGGCTCCATCGTGGCGCAGTCGATCACGTGCACGAGCGTGTTGCAGCGCTCGACGTGACGCAGGAACTCGTGCCCCAGACCCTTGCCCTGCGAGGCGCCGGGGATCAGGCCGGGCACGTCGGCGACGGTGAAGATGGTCTCGCCCGCGGTGACCACCCCGAGGTTGGGGACCAGGGTGGTGAACGGGTAGTCGGCGATCTTCGGGCGGGCGGCGGAGAGCGCGGCGATCAGGGAGGACTTGCCCGCGCTGGGGAAGCCGACGAGCGCCACGTCGGCGACGCTCTTCATCTCCAGCATGACGTCGACCTCGTCGCCGGGCTCGCCGAGCAGCGCGAAACCGGGGGCCTTGCGCTTGGCGGAGGCCAGGGCGGCGTTGCCGAGCCCGCCGTGCCCGCCCTCGGCGATCACGTAGCGGGTGCCCGCGCCGATCAGGTCGATCAGGACCTCGCCGGTGTCGGCGTTCTTGACCACGGTGCCGTCGGGCACCGGGATGATGATGTCGGCGCCGTTGGCGCCGTCGCGGTTGGCGCCCTGCCCCTGCTTGCCGTTGTCGGCCTTGCGGTGCGGGCGGCGGTGATACTCCAGGAGGGTCGCCGTGTTGGCGTCGACCTCCAGGATCACGTCACCGCCCCGGCCGCCGTTTCCCCCGTCGGGGCCCCCCAGCGGCTTGAACTTCTCCCGATGGACAGAGGCGCAGCCGTTTCCCCCGTCACCGGCCTTGATGTGCAGGACCACCTGGTCCACAAAGTCCGGCATGTCTACTTTCCTACCTCTATCTACGGGAACTTCTGCTGAAAACACGAACAGGGGTGGACCGCATGAATGCGATCCACCCCTGCCGTAACGTCTGTCGGCGCGAATCTACTCCGCGACCGGGACGATGCTCACCGCGCGGCGCCCGCGCTTGACACCGAACAGAACGTGGCCCGCAGCCAGCGCGAACAGCGTGTCGTCACTTCCACGGCCGACGTTGTCGCCGGGGTGGAAGTGGGTGCCGCGCTGACGAACGATGATCTCGCCGGCGTTGACCAGCTGACCGCCGAAGCGCTTCACACCGAGCCGCTGGGCGTTGGAGTCGCGGCCGTTCCGAGTGGACGACGCGCCCTTCTTGTGTGCCATCTCGCAAAACTCCCGAAACTCAGGCCTGGTCGATGCCGGTGATCTTCACCTGGGTGTACCGCTGGCGGTGACCCTGGCGCTTCTTGTACCCCGACTTGTTCTTGTACTTCAGAATCCGGATCTTCGGACCCTTGGTCTCACCGAGAATCTCGGCGGCAACCGTGAACTTGCCCGCCTCGGTGGTCACGTCGCCGTCGTTGACGACGAGGACCGTCGGCAGCGAAACCGTGGAACCGACCTCGCCGGCGACCTTGTCCACTTCAAGGACGTCACCGACGGAGACCTTCTGCTGCCTGCCGCCGCAACGAACGATCGCGTACACCGCGGAACCCTTCTTCTGACTGCTTGCTCGCTGGATGCTGCGCCCCGCATCCGGCTGTGGTCATTGATGACGTACCGGGTAGGCGCGCGAACAGGGCGCGCCATGAGCGCACCGGTTCACCAGGGTACCGGATTGACGGTGTCCTGGTCGAACCGGGCGGAACGTCGGGGGTGCCGGTCTTCGGCCCCGTCCCTGTGCGGGACGGGGTCTAATCGGCCGGCCTGGCCTTGCGGGAGCGTCTCCGCCCCCGGCCAGAAGCCTGTGCTGCCTGACCGTCCTCGTGCTGGACTCCGTCAAGCGCATCGGTCACCGTATCACGGCCCGAGGGGTCACCGGCCGCCACCGCGTGGTTACCGTCCTTGCCGAGCTTCTCCGCTACGGCCTTCTCCACGGCCATCTTGCCCTGGGTGCCGCGCGGCTCGGGCTTGCCCTCGACCGGTTCGGACGAGACGTGCAGGCCACGGCCGTTGCAGCACTCACAGACGGTCGAGAAGGCCTCCAGGAGGCCCTGGCCGACCCGCTTGCGCGTCATCTGGACCAGGCCCAGGGAGGTCACCTCGGCCACCTGGTGCTTGGTACGGTCGCGGGCCAGGCACTCCAGCAGCCGCCGCAGCACCAGGTCCCGGTTGTTCTCCAGCACCATGTCGATGAAGTCGATGACGATGATGCCGCCGATGTCGCGCAACCTGAGCTGGCGGACGATCTCCTCGGCCGCCTCCAGGTTGTTGCGGGTGACGGTCTCCTCGAGGTTGCCGCCCTGGCCGGTGAACTTGCCGGTGTTGACGTCGACCACGGTCATGGCCTCGGTCCTGTCGATCACCAGCGAGCCACCACTGGGCAGCCAGACCTTGCGCTCCATCGCCTTGGCGATCTGCTCGTCGATCCGGTACGCGGCGAAGACGTCGCCGCCCTCCTCCCACCTGCTGAGGCGGTCGGCCAGGTGCGGGGCGACGTAGCGGACGTACTCGTCGACCGTCTCCCACACGTCACCCGCGACGACCAGCGAGGCGAAGTCCTCGTTGAAGACGTCGCGGACCACCCGGACGGTGAGGTCGGGCTCGGAGGAGAGCAACTCGGGCGCGCTCGCCGACTTGGCCTTGCGCTGGATGTTCTCCCACTGCGCCGACAGCCGGGCCACGTCGCGGGCCAGCTCGTCCTCCGACGCGCCCTCGGCGGCCGTACGGACGATGACCCCCGCGTTCTCCGGCATGACCTTCTTCAGGATGCTCTTGAGGCGGGTGCGCTCCTTGTCGGGGAGCTTGCGGCTGATGCCGGTCATCGAGCCGTCGGGCACGTATACCAGGTAACGTCCCGGCAGGCTGATCTGGCTCGTCAGGCGGGCGCCCTTGTGGCCCATCGGGTCCTTGGTGACCTGCACCAGCACCGACTGGCCCGACTTCAGCGCCACCTCGATCCGCTTGGGCTGTCCTTCCAGCCCGGCGGTGTCGAAGTTCACCTCGCCGGCGTACAGGACCGCGTTGCGGCCCTTGCCGATGTCGACGAACGCCGCCTCCATGCTCGGCAGGACGTTCTGCACCTTGCCGAGGTAGACGTTGCCCACGTACGACTGGCTCGCCTCGCGGTTGACGTAGTGCTCGACGAGGACACCGTCCTCCAGCACCGCGATCTGGGTGCGCCCGCCGGTGCGGCGGACCACCATCATGCGCTCGACGGACTCCCTGCGGGCCAGGAACTCCGACTCGGTGATGATCGGCGGACGCCTGCGGCCGAGCTCGCGGCCCTCGCGGCGGCGCTGCTTCTTGGCCTCCAGGCGGGTCGAGCCGCGCACGCTCTGCACCTCGTCCACCGAGGTGCTGCGCCCGGCGCGGGGCGCGCGGATGCGCACCACCGTGTTCGGCGGGTCGTCCGGGACGTCGCCGGGCTCGTCGGTGCCCCTGCGCCTCCTGCGGCGACGCCGGCGCGAGCTGCCGCTCTCCGAGTCGTCGTCCTGCTCGGCCTCCGGCCGCTCCTCGTCGTCCTGCTCGGCCTCGGTCTCCTCGGACTCGTCGAGGTCGCGCGCCTTGCCGCGGCCCCGGCCGCCCCTGCGGCGCCGCCGCCGGCGGCCGCTGCCGTCGTCGTCGCCGTCGGAGTCGTCGTCCTCGATCTCCTCGACGAGCTCGGCCTTCTCGGCCCTGTCGACCTTCTCGGCCTTCGTCTCGGCGGGCTCGGGCTCCGGCTCGGCGGGCTGGACCGGCGCGGGCCGCGTGGCGGGCTGAGCGGCCCGCTGCGGGTCGGGGGCCTGGAACAGCGGCTGGAACACCGCGGCGGGCGCCTGGAAGGTCACCGAGGGAACCTCGGAACGTTCCTGGCCGGCCAGCCCGAAGGGGTCGGCGAACAGGACGGACCGCTCCTCGACGATGTCCTCGCCCGCGGGCTCGTCGTCGAGCGGCTCGTCGGCGGGCAGGTCGAGCAGCAGCTCCGCCTCGACCTCCTCCGCGTCGGCCGGGGACACGTCGGGGACGCTCCGCTCGGCCTGCGGCGCCTCGCGCGGGGCGGCCTTCTTGCGCGTACGGGTGCGCTTGGCGGGAGCGGCGGGCGCCTCCTGGGGCGCGGGCTCGGCTCCGGTCTCGGCCTCGGCCTCGGCGAAAGGCTGGGGGACGGCGAAGGGGTCCGGCACGGCGGGCGGCGTCACCGCGGGCGCCGCGGGCGCCGTCGTCTCCGCGACCGGCGCGGGCCCCGCCTCGGCGGGCTCGACGGGCTCGGCGACCGGCTCGGCCGGCGGCTTCTTCGCACGGCTACGCCGTGTGGTGGTGGTCGTACCGTCCGCCACGGCCGTCTTGCGCCTGCTGGCACGCTTGGGGGCCGCCACCGCGGGCTCCGGCGCCTCGGCCGGTGGCTCCGCCGCGGGTGCGGGGGCCGCGGGCGGCGCGGAAGGCGCGGTCTGCGCGACCGGCGCGGGTGGGGCCGTGACCGCGGGTGCCGGCTCCGGCTCCTCCGGCGGAGGTCCGGCGGGCCGGCTCGCCGCCCTGCGGCGGGTCGCCGGTGGCCGGGTGTCTTCTGTTGTCGTATCCCCGCCAGGGGTGTTCACCCCGGCGATGGGCTCGTTGTCGAGCATGCGGGCGCTCTCCCGTTCAGCTCCCGGGCGCGTCTCCGCGCCGCGCGGGAGCTCTCGTCTCTCACTGTCCGCCAGGCCTGGGGCCCGGCGCCAAGTCCTATATGTCGCCGCCGACGTGCCTGCCCACCGGTTCCGCTTCGCCGCCGCGCGTGATGTCGCGGTCCAGGCCGAACGGATCGGCGGGCTCACCGGTGTGAACGTCCAGCGGGCCCTGCGCCAGCCTGGTCACCTCGGGGGGCACCGGCGGCGCGAAGTCAGCCACAAGACGCAGTCCAGTGAGAACGTCGTCGGGTCGAACGGCAGGAGTTTCGTGCCGTACAACCATGCGAAGTATGACACATGGCTGACTGGACGCCTGACCTGCTGTTGTCTCAGTTCTCTCAAATACCCCGAGGCTCAGCACCGCTTCACGTGCGTCGAAGCGTCGCATCCCCTTCTTCGTAAGGCGTTCGACCTCGATGTGGTCCGTGGCGACGAATTTCTCGGCCGCGGCCCCGGCGAGGGCGAGATCGGCTCCTGGCAGCCGCAGCTCCCACGCCGAGCACTCCATCTGGTCGGCCAGGCTCGCGGAGCCCGCCTCGACGACGTCGAGCACGTCGAGACCGGGCGGCAGCGAGGCGTCCAGAGCGGCTCGCAGCCGCTCGGGGTCACACTCGCGCGTCACGCTGATCTCGAAGTATTCGGCCTCGCTGGCGACCCCGGTGGGGGCGGCCGCTCCCACGTAGGAGATCTTCGGGTGGGGCGAGAAGCCCGCGCTGAACGCCACCGGGACGTCGGCTCTCCGGACCGCCCGTTCGAGGGCCCTGGTGATGTCGCGGTGACTGGTGAAGCGCAGGCGGCCGCGCTTGGCGTAGCGCACGCGCAGGCGCTGCACCACGGGCGCGGGCGGCGGCCCGTCGGGAGCGGGTTTCAGGGTGGTGTCGTCCTTCCCAAGTCGTGGTCGTCGTTTCGGGGGCGGTGCTCACGCACCGCCCACCTCAGACAACCGTCAGTGGCAGCAGCTTCTTCCCGGTGGGCCCGATCTGGATCTCGGTCCCCATCGTGGGGCAGACGCCGCAGTCGTAACACGGGGTCCAGCGGCAGTCCTCGACCTCGACGTCGTTGACCGCGTCCTGCCAGTCCTGCCAGAGCCACTCGCGGTCGAGACCGGCGTCGAGGTGGTCCCAGGGCAGGACCTCGTTCTCCTCGCGCTCGCGCGTGGTGTACCAGTCGACGTCGACGCCGACCTCGGCGGCGGCGTCCATCCAGCGCTGGTAGGAGAAGTGCTCGCTCCAGCCGTCGAACCGGCCGCCCCCCGCCCACACCTCGCGGATGACCTTCCCGACCCGGCGGTCTCCCCGGGAGAGCAGGCCCTCCACGATCGAGGGCTTGCCGTCGTGGTAGCGAAGGCCGATGGCACGTCCGTAGTCCCGGTCGCCGCGCAGGGCGTCCTTCAAGGCCTTGAGCCTGCGGTCGACCGTCTCGTGGTCGGCCTGGCCGGCCCACTGGAACGGGGTGTGCGGCTTGGGAACGAAACCGCCGATGGAGACCGTGCAGCGGACGTCGCGCGACCCGGTGGCCTCGCGGCCCGCCTTGATGACCTTCTTGGCCAGGTCGGCGATGCCCTGGACGTCGGCGTCCTCCTCGGTGGGCAGGCCGCACATGAAGTAGAGCTTCACCTGCCGCCAGCCCTGGGTGTACGCGGTGGTGACCGTCCTGATCAGGTCCTCCTCGGTGACCATCTTGTTGATCACCTTGCGCATCCGCTCGGAACCGCCCTCGGGAGCGAACGTCAGGCCCGAGCGGCGGCCGTTGCGCGAGAACTCGTTGGCCAGGTCGATGTTGAAGGCGTCGACCCGGGTCGAGGGCAGCGACAGGGAGGTGTTGGTGCCCTCGTAGCGGTCGGCCAGCCCCTTGGCGACCTCGCCGATCTCGGAGTGGTCGGCCGAGGAGAGCGACAGCAGGCCGACCTCGTTGAAGCCGGACGCCTTGACGCCCGCCTCGACCATGTCGCCGATCGTGGTGATCGAGCGCTCCCGCACCGGACGGGTGATCATGCCTGCCTGGCAGAACCGGCACCCCCGGGTGCAGCCGCGGAAGATCTCCACGCTGAACCGCTCGTGCACGGTCTCGGCCAGCGGGACCAGCGGCTTCTTGGGGTAGGGCCACTCGTCCAGGTCCATCACGGTGTGCTTGTGGATCCGCCACGGCACGCCCGACCTGTTGGGCGCGACGCGCTGGATCCGGCCGTCGGCGTGGTAGTCGACGTCGTAGAACTTCGGCACGTAGACCCCGCCGGACTCGGCCAGCCGCATCAGCAGCCCGTCGCGCCCGCCGGGCCTGCCCTCGGCCTTCCACTCGCGGATGACCTCGGTGATCGCGATGGCGATCTGCTCCCCGTCGCCCAGCACGGCGGCGTCGAGGAAGTCGGCGATCGGTTCGGGGTTGAACGCCGCGTGACCGCCGGCCAGCACGATCGGGTCGTCCTCGCCCCGGTCGGCCGCCTCCAGCGGGATGCCCGCCAGATCCAGCGCGGTCAGCATGTTGGTGTAGCCGAGCTCGGTCGAGAAGGAGAGCCCGAGCACGTCGAACGCCCGTACGGGCCGGTGCGCGTCGACCGTGAACTGGGGCACGCCCTCGGAGCGCATGAGCGCCTCGAGGTCGGGCCAGACCGCGTAGGTCCGCTCGGCAAGCGTCTCCGGCAGCTCGTTGAGGATCTCGTAGAGAATCTGGACGCCCTGGTTGGGCAGCCCGACCTCGTAGGCGTCCGGATACATCAGCGCCCAGCGGACCGTGGCCTCGTCCCAGTCCTTGACGGTCGAGTTGAGCTCACCTC
Source organism: Streptosporangium sp. OZ121 (assembly GCF_051918885.1). NCBI lineage: Bacteria > Bacillati > Actinomycetota > Actinomycetes > Streptosporangiales > Streptosporangiaceae > Streptosporangium > Streptosporangium sp. OZ121. The sequence continues at coordinate 11,018 of NZ_JBPXMC010000031.1, read as the reverse complement.
CGACATACTGGATCGGCTTCTGCACCCTGGGCAGGAGCGCTTCCAGGCGGGGAAACAGCGACTCGACAGACATGCCTTCAAGAATATCCGCCTGGAGAGGGTGCCACAGGCGGTCGTCGCCCGCTCACGGCGAGCCTGGCCGGTGACGCGGCTCCTCACGGGCGGTGCGAACGCCGCACGCGGCACGCGGCACGGGTGCGGAAACGGTCACCGGAGCGGCTGCCTGCGCATGTGGATCGCCTGGAGCAGGCCGAAGGCGATCATATTGGCGAAGGTGGCGGTGCCGCCGTAGGAGACGAACGGCAGGGGAAGGCCGGTGATCGGCATGATCCCGATGGTCATCCCGATGTTGACGAACGACTGGAAGGCCAGCCAGCACACGATCGAACCGGCCACCAGCGCGCCGAACCGGTCGTCACACTCGCGTGCGATCCGCACCCCGCGCACCAGGATCACCCCGAGCAGCGCCACCACGGTGACCGAGCCGAGGAAACCGAACTCCTCCCCCGCCACCGTGAAGATGAAGTCGGTGTGCTGCTCGGGCACGAAACGGCCGGTGGTCTGGCCACCCCCGAACAACCCCTTGCCGAACACCTCCCCCGACCCGATCGCGATCAGCGACTGGGTGCTGTTGTAGCCGACGCCGCGAGGATCGCTGGCCGGGTTGAGGAACGCGGTGAACCGGGCGATCTGGTACGGCTCCAGGACGTCGAGGAACCACACGGCCACCCCCGCGCCGACCACGCTGAGGGTGAGCCCGGCGATCCAGCGTTTGCGGACCCCCGCCACGACGATCGTGCCGGCGGTGATCACCCCGATGACCATCGTGGTGCCCAGGTCGGGCTGGAGCATCACCAGGCCCATGGTGAACATGGACACCACCAGCGCGATCACGACGTCGAACCCGCGTGGTCGGTCGGTGCCCCTGACGGGCTGGGTCAGCAGCATGGCGAGCATCAGCACCAGGCCGAGCTTGGCGAACTCCGACGGCTGGAACGCGAAACCGCCGCCCAGCATGATCCACGAGTGGGCGCCGTTCACGGTGCTGCCGAGCGGCGTGATCACCAGGATCAGCCCGACCAGCGTCGCGCCGTAGATCAGCGGCGCGAAGACCCGCAGCGCCCGATGGTCCACCATCGCGGCCGTACCGGCCAGCACGGCACCGATGACGAGGTTGAGGATGTGCTTCTTGACCAGCCCCGTGGAGCCGGCCGCCCACGTCCTGGTCGACGACCAGACCAGCATCGTGCCGATCACCGCCAGCGCGGCGACGGCGACCAGCATCAGCCCGTCCATCCGGCCCACCGTGGAGGCGGCCGCCACCGTCCGGCCGGCCAGGGACGCCCTCGGCGGCGCGGCCGACCGGTTCACGCCGCCCCCCCGGCGGACGTCACCACCGGCGCCCCCGCGAGCCCCACCGCGGACATCGCGGCGGAGACCATGGCGGGCACGCTTGTGGACGCCCGCGCGAATGCTCCCTCCCACACAGGCACAGGCACAGGCGCCGGCGTCATCGAGATCGTCATCGCGCCACCGTCCCGTCCTTGGCGATCACCGGGAGCGCCCTCGCCGGGCGCCCGCCCGGCAGGACCGAGGAGGACGGCTTCCCGTCAGGCTTGAAGCCGTAGATGCCCTCGTAGATCTTCCGTACCGCCGGAGCCGCGGTCTGACCGCCCATCCCGCCCTGGGACACCATGGCGACGATCACGAACCGCGGCTTGTCCGTCGGGGCGAACGAGGCGAACCAGGACGTGTCAGCCTTGCCGTAGACCTCGGCGGTGCCGGTCTTCCCACCGATCTTGACCTTGTCCATGGGGAACCCCGAGAAGGCCCCGGCCGCGGTGCCGTCGGAGGCGACCTCGCTCAGCGCGCCCTTGATGTAGGCCCGCTCCTCCCGCGTGATCGGCAGTTTGCCCACCACCGGCACCTTGATCTCCTTGACCTTGGTTCCGTCGGGACGCACCAGCGCCCAGCCCACCCTGGGGCTGCGCAGCTTGCCGTCCCCGACCAGCGCCGCGTAGGCCGCCGCCAGCTGCAGCGGCGTCACCAGCACGTCGCCCTGCCCGATGGAGAAGTTGGCGGCGTCACCCGGTCGCCACTGGAATCCCTCCAGGCAGTTCTCGTACGCCAGCCGCTTGAGGAACGCGGCCCTGCTGGGACTGCTCTTGGCCACCTCCGGATAGCCGGTCTTGGACCGCCTGCAGTTGTCCTCCTTGGTCACCGCCCAGAGCGCCTTCTTCCACGCCCGGTCGGGGATCCTGCCCGGCGACTCGCCCGGCAGGTCGATGCCCGTGGGACGGCCGAACCCGTAGGCGCGCGCCATGTTCGCCATCGGCTCCTTGGGCCTCCCCTTGGGATTGAGTCCGCCGTCGCGCAGCCACTGCTCGTACGCCGCCCGGTAGAAGATCGTGTCGCACGACTTCACCAGCGCCATGTGCAGGTTGAGGACGCCCAGCCCGATGCCGCGGAAGTTGTTGAACGGCCGGTCGCCGACCATGAAGGACCCCGGGCAGTCGTACTTGCCGTGCAGCGGGTAGCCGTCCCTGAGCATCGCCGACACCGACGACACCTTGAACGTCGAACCGGGCGCGAACTCGCCCTTGATCGCCCTCGACACCAGCGGCTTGCCGGTCTTGCCGGACAGCAGGCGCTGGTACTCCGTCTCGGAGATGCCCCCGCTCCAGACCGCCGGATCGTACGTCGGCGCGCTGGCCAGCGCGATCACCCGGCTGGTCCTCGCGTCCAGCACCACCGCCGCCGCCCCGTCGGCCTTGGGCGCGCCCTTCATCGCCTCGGCCAGCGCCTTCTCCGCCAGGGTCTGCACCTTGGCGTCGATGCTGGTGATGAGCGTGTCGCCCGGGATCGGCGACACGTGCCGCTCCACCCCGATGACCTTGCCGAGCCGGTCGACCTGCACCCGCCGCATCCCCGGCGTTCCCCGCAGCGGCACGTCGTAGACCGACTCCAGGCCGTCCCTGCCCACCAGGTCGACCCCGGAGAACGCCGCCCTGAGCCCGTCGCGCCTGTCCAGCTCCTCCTGCGTGATCGGCTGCAGGTAGCCGAGCGCCTGTGCGCCCGCGCCCTTGCGCGGGTACTCCCGCACCGCCTGCACCTCGGCCGTGACCCCGGGGAACTCCTCCTGCCGCTCCAGGATCTGCAGGGCCTCGCGCGTGGTGACGTCGACGTCGATGGGAATCGGCTGGTACGGGGACCCCGGCCAGCAGGGGCGGGCGATCCCGGGGCCGCACGCCCTGATCCGCTCCCGCAGCTCGGTGGGACGGCGTCCGAGCACGCCGGCCAGCCTCTGGAGCACCTCCTGACCGTTGCCCGCCATCCGGTTCAGGCGCGTACGGTCGACCGAGACCACCAGCGTGGTCCGGTTGCGCACCAGCGGACGGCCCGTCGCGTCGAGGATCTGCCCACGCACCGCGGGAACGACGACGTCACGCGTGCGCGTCTCGGTCGCGGCCTTCACGTACTCCGTACCGCGCACCACCTGCACCTGCCAGAGCCTTACGGCGAGCAGCGCCAGCATCGACACCACCAGCACCTGCACCACGACCAGCCGCCCCCGCATCAGGCCCATGCCCCATCCTCCCCGCGCATCCGGCCGAAACCCCCGGCCCCCGACCCGCCCGGCCTCCCGCTCCCCTCGCGGCGAGACCCGCCGCGACCCCACGGCGTACGAGGCCGCGTACGTGGCCTCATAGGCGACTCCGCATGACGTGCCGGGACACCTGGATGGGGCGCGACTCCGGCCCTCGGACGAGCCTTCGCACCATCCACACCACGGGTGGCGCGGCGAGCAGGTTGTAGGCCATCGCCTGCGGCAACACCGTCGTCAGCATGGAGACCCCGGTCCGCGGATCCCCCACCAGCGCGCCGGTCACCAGGGCGACCACGGGACCGGCGACCGCGCAGGCCATCGCCGCGAGCGGCCCCGCGCCCGGCTGGCTCTCCACCGCGCGTCCCGCCATGAAACCCATGAGGCAGAACACGAGCGCGTTGTGCCCGAGCAGGTGCGCCGCCGGCGGCAGCAGGTCGCTGACGAGCCCGGCGGCGAAACCCATGACCGCCCCCGCGGCGGCCCCGCGCGCCAGCGCGTACCCCACCACGGCGAGCAGCACCAGATCCGGTGCGGCATGCCCGGGCAGCGGCAGCCTGTTGACGACGGTCACCTGGACGATCATGATCCCCAGGAGCAGCAGCACGAAGGCCGCGTTGCGGCCCATCCCGTCAGGCCCCCTCTCGCCGGCCGCGAGGAGCCTCCGCCTCACGCGGGCCGGAGTCGGGTGAGCGTGGCGTGGACCGCTCCGGCGTCGAGGCCTTCGTCTCGCGCGGACCGGGCGGGAGCACCGCGTCACGCGGGTCGCGGTGCGGCGCCCGTACCACCACGCCGACCACGTCCAGCGCGGTGAGATCGGCGGACGGCCGCGCGTACGCGATGCGGGTCAGCTCACCCGGCGTGGCCTCCACCCGCTCCACCACCCCGATCGGCACCCCCGCCACGTACGGCGCGCCACGCTGGGAGCCGAAACTCACGATGCGGTGGCCCGGGGTGATCGGCGCGGTCGAGTCGAGCAACCGGAAGCGGACCAGGCGGCCGTGCTCCCCCACGCCGTGCACCACCCCGATCTCGTTGCTGCCCTCCAGCCGGGCCCCGGCCGCCGAGGCGGGGTCGCTGAGCAGGACCACCGTCGAGGTGGACGGGCCCACCTGGACCACCCTGCCGACCAGGCCGTCGGCGTTCAGCACGGTCATCTCCGGGCGCACCCCGTCGGCGCGTCCCACGTCGAGTTCGACGGCATCCTCGAACCCGGGGGCGCCGCGCCGGGCGATCACCTGGGTGGGCAGGATCCGGTATCCGCCGGTCCCCGCGACACCGAGCAGCCTGCGAAGCTCCCGGGATCGCCCCCGATCGAGACTCTGTGCCGCCAGGTCGTGCCTGAGCCGCTGGTTCTCCGCGCGCAGCCGCTCGATACGAGCGCGCGCCGAGGGAGCCCCGGCCATCGTCTCGAAAAACTCGCCGACCGGCCGCACGAGCCCCGCCCCCGCGCTCTCCGCGGCGCCGAACAGCGTCGTGCCGGCCGTCCTGAGCGGACCGAACGGCGACTCCGTGACCGAACGATGGTCGATGGTCACGAGCACGAGTGCGGCGGCCAGCAGCAACCCCAGGTTGACCCGTGCCCGGCGGGTGTCCTTCATCAGTGCCGCGGCTCGGGAACCAGGACCTGCTGCAAGGCGTCGAAGTCCTCGACGCACTTGCCCGAGCCGAGCGCGACGGAGTCGAGGGCGTTGTCGACGAGGTGGATCGGCATGCCGGTCTCGGCCTTCAGCCGCTCGTCCATGCCCTTGAGGAGCGCCCCGCCCCCGGTGAGGGCGATCCCGCGGTCCATCAGGTCTCCGGAAAGCTCGGGCGGGCACTTGTCGAGCGTCGTCTTGACCGCGTCGACGATCACGTTCAACGGCTCCTCGATGGCCTTGCGGATCTCCGCGGCCGACACCACGATCGTCTTGGGCAGGCCGCTGACCAGGTCGCGGCCCCGGATCTCGGCGTGACTCTCCTCGGGGAGCATGCACGCGGAGCCGATGGCCATCTTGATCTCCTCGGCGGTGCGCTCGCCGAGCATGAGCGAGTGCTCCTTCTTGGCGAAGGCGATGATCGCCTGGTCCATCTCGTCGCCGCCCACCCTGATCGACTGGCTGGTGACCACGCCACCCATCGAGATGATCGCCACCTCGGTGGTGCCACCGCCTATGTCGATCACCATGTTGCCGGTGGGCTCGTGCACCGGGAGCCCGGCGCCGATCGCGGCGGCCATGGGCTCCTCGACGATGTAGACCCTGCGCGCGCCCGCCTGGTAACCGGCCTCCTTGACCGCTCGCTGCTCTACCCCGGTGATCCCGCTCGGCACGGCGATGATGATGCGCGGCTTGGCGAAGTGGCGGCGCTTGTGCACCCGCTGGATGAAATAGCGCAGCATGCGCTCGGTGACGTCGAAGTCGGCGATGACGCCGTCCTTGAGCGGGCGGATGGCCACGATGTTGCCGGGAGTGCGGCCTATCATCCGCTTGGCCTCGATACCAACAGCCACGATCTTCCCCGTCGCGGTGTTGATCGCTACGACGGACGGCTCGTTGAGCACGATCCCGCGACCTCGCACGTACACGAGGGTGTTCGCGGTGCCGAGGTCGACCGCCATGTCACGGCCCAGAAAAGCAAGATTGCTGCCCATGAGGAAGGCCGGCCTCCTTCCGTCAGGTCGTCGGCGAAAACTACGGAACGCACTCGAATCGTAACGTGACGTACCCACCATTGAGCGCAATGAGGCGGCCTGCCGCAGCAAAATCTTGGGTTGGCCGAATACACCGGGCCCCGCCGTCCACAAGGACGGCGGGGCCCGGCAAACGCGGCGAAAGCGTGCGTTTAGAAGCGATCCGGGAAGAAGATCTTGATCTCCCTTGCGGCGGACTCGGGAGAGTCGGAACCGTGGACGACGTTCTCGCCGATCTCCAGGGCGTGGTCGCCGCGGATGGTGCCGGGCGCGGACTTGACGGGGTCGGTGAGGCCGGCGAGACCGCGGAAGGCCTCGATGGCGCGCGGCCCCTCGAGCACCAGCGCGACCAGCGGGCCGGAGGTGATGAACTCCACCAGCTCGCCGAAGAACGGCCGCTCGGAGTGCTCGGCGTAGTGCGCCTTGGCGGTGTCGACGTCCAGGGTGCGCAGCTCCAGCGCCACGACCTTCAGACCCTTGCGCTCGACGCGGGCGATCACATCGCCGATGAGACCACGTGCCACACCGTCGGGCTTGATCAGGACAAGGGTGCGCTCGGACACTGAAGTTCTCCTTTGAACATGTATGGGTCGCGGACTGCGGTAATCGCGCGAAGTTTACCGTCCTTCGCGCGATTCCCCGTGGTCGGCGAGGTCACTGGAGGACGGGCCCGTTCCCCGGGCCGTCCTCGGGCGAGGGCGCGGGCGGTGGCACCACCACGGGCGGCGCGACGACCTTCTCCTGCTCGGTCTCCGTCTCCGGCTCGGGGTCGCGCTCGGGGACGCGGTCGGGCTCGTGCCGGGGCCTGGGCCTGCCGCCCTTGCCCGCCCCGTGCCCGCCCCCGCTGACGGCCATGGACCCGCTCATGGATTCGGTCGCCGCCATGGGCCCGGCCTCGGGATCCGGGCGGACCTGCGGCTGCGGGCCGGCCGCGGCCTCGGACCGCGGCCGCACCACCGCGTGTCTCACCTGCCCGGCCTGCCCGTCCCGTTCCGGCTGCCTGCTCTGCCCGGTCTGCTTGGACTGGCCGGTCTGCCCGGCCTGCTTGGCGGGTCCAGCCTGCTTGGGAGGTCCTGACGCCGTCGCGGCCGGCCACGCGCCGCCGGCGAGATCGACCTCCCCCGCCGGGGAGGGCACCAGCCCGGAGGCGGAACCCGCGCCGGAGGAGGCGCCGGCCGCACCGGCCAGGGTGTCTCGCGTATCTCTCCCGTCCCTCCCGTCCCTCGTATCCCAGGTGCTCACCGGGGTGCCGGGCAGGAGGCGGGCCAGGACGGCGCCGAGCACGATCACCACGAGCACCAGGCCGCCCCCGATCAGCGCCCACAGATGCAGGGCGTCCACGAAACCGTCGACCAGCGCCTGTGGGGTCGTGGCCTCCTCCAGGCGGGTGACCTGGACACCGCTGCCCAGCAGGAAGCCCACGAGCACCGCGGGGAAGAACAACGACAGCGCCAGGAGTGCGGCCCCCTCGCCGCAGGAGCGCAGCGCGCCGGTGAGCGCCGCCGAGGCACCACCCGCGAGCAGCGCGAACGGGAGGATCAGCGGGAGCCCGCCCGGCGCGGGAAGGAACAGCCTCACGGCGCACAGGCCCGCGACCATCACCACGAGCCCGCCCGCGGTGACCATGGGCATGGCCAGGTGACCCAACCGGTTCGCCAGCGCGGCGGACAGGAGGCCCACCAGCGCGGCGATCGCGAAAGCCGGCCACAGACCGGACAGGCCCGGACCTCCCAGCCCGCCGAGTTCGACGTAGGTGATCTGGGCGGCGGTCGGCAGGGCGACGACGCCGACCGCGACCATCACGTAGGCCGGCGCCCGGCCGACGGCGCCCTTCGAGGCGCCGGAGGAGGCCAGGGCCAGCAGGACGACGACGGATACCAGCGCCGCGCGGATCACCAGGCTCGGCGACCAGTCGAACGTGCTGCCCAGGGCGAGGGCCGCGACGCCCGCGGCGGGCACCACCACCCACAGCGTGCGCCCGCGTTCCGCGACGACCCGGACGGGACCGGCACTCTCGCCCTCCTTCAGCCACAGCACCAGGTAGAGCGCGGCGAGCACGAGCGCGACCCCGGTGAGCATCGGGTACGGCTGGAGGGTGACCCGCCAGGAGTCGACCTGGTCGAGGGGCCACAGGGCGAGCGCCTGGGCGGCCAGGAGGCTCGCCGTCAACGCGGCCGCCCACACGGCCCTCAGGAGCACCGAACGCCCCCACACGGCCATCAAGGTGGCCGGGACCAGCAGGCCCGCACCGACCCCGTGCAGGACCCGCAGGACCCCCACCAGCGCCGTGGACCCGGCGTACCCGCCGGCCGCGTCGGCGAAGGCGAGCAGGGTCAGCCCCGCGACCATCATCGGGGCCGCCCTCATCCGGTGCACGGCCACCGCCGCCACCGGCACGGTCAGGACCATCGCGGGAAGCGCCAGCCCGTGCGCCCTGATCATCGCTATCTGCGAGATGTCCGGCGGCAGGAGGGCGGCGACCACCGAGATGGTGTTGGGAATGGCGACGATCGCCAGCGGCAGCACTACCGCGACGAGCAGTCCGAGGACGACGTCGAGCACCAGGGAGACACGGAGTGCCCGAACCAGGCCCGTGGGCCCGCTGGACACCGCCCGAGTCGGTTGGATGGGAGGGACGGCCATGTTGGCCGACTTTAGCGAGAAGTCACGCCCTCGACACGGCGAGCGACGAATATCGCTGTGATCCACAGCGCGGCGAAGATCGCTCCGAGGAAGAACATGGTCGGGACCATGAGGCCGGACGCGATGGCGAGCACCTGGATCACGCTTCCCGCGACATAGGCGAAAGGCCGCTTGAGCAGGCCTATCACCACCACGCAAAGGAGCGCCAGGCCAAGGCCGACGGTGGCCGCGACGGCCGGTTCGATCCCCTGCGTGTTGATGGCGACCGGCGTGAACAGGCCAACGACTATCGCCTCCATACCGAGCACGCTGGCGCAGAGACGCCTCATCCCCGGAGTGACCGTGATCATTTTCCGCTCCTCCAGAGTCGCCTCGGCCATGTCCCACCCGCCGTACCCGACCGGCTCGTCCTGCTGTGCCGCCCCACTGCGTTTCGTTCTTTCACCGCGTCGTGTCCACTCGGCGCGTTCTGCCCGGGTACCGCGTCTCGTCGCTCATCCTGCCCCGGCCGCTCACTGCGCTTCGTCCGCCTTGAGCAGGAGCCGTGCGTCACCGGCGGTCACCACCGACCCGGTGATCAGCACCCCCGCCCCGCTGAACTCGCCCATGGCGTCGACCAGGCCGATCGCCCGGTCGATCGCGCTGTCCAGCCGCTCGACCTGGTACACCCGGTCAAGACCGAAGATCTCCTCGGCCAGCGCGGCGAGATCGTCCACGTCCATGGACCTCGGCGAGGAGTTCCTGGTCACCACGATCTCGTCCATCATCGGTTCCAGCAGCTCCAGGATGCCCTGGACGTCCTTGTCCTCGAACACCGCCACCACGCCGATGAGCTTCGCGAAGTCGAAGGATTCCTGCACGGCGTCCAGGCTGGCCCGCATCCCCGCCGGGTTGTGCGCGGCGTCGACGACCACCGTGGGCCCCCGGCGAACCACCTCGAGCCTGCCGGGCGAACGCACCTGCAGGAACGCCTGCCGCACCAGCTCCGCGTCCAGAGGCTCGTCCCCGCCGGTCAGCGCCTCCACCGCGGCCAGCGCGCAGGCGGCGTTGCTCGCCTGGTGGGCACCGTACAGGGGAAGCAGGATGTCCTCGTACGTTCCCTTGAGCCCCTTGAGCCGGAGCAGTTGCCCGCCGATGGCGAGCTCCCTGCTCAGCACGCCGAACTCCAGTCCCTCACGTGCCACGGTGGCACCGGTCTCGGCCGCCTGCCTCATCAGCACCGAGGCCGCTGGGAGCTCCTGCTGCGCGAGCACCGCGGTCGCACCGGGTTTGATGATGCCGGCCTTCTCCCCGGCGATCGTCTCGACGTCGGGCCCGAGGTAGTCGACGTGGTCGAGGGAGATGGGCGTGATGACCGCCACGGCACCGTCGGCGACGTTGGTGGCGTCGGTGATGCCCCCCATTCCCGTCTCGATGACCGCGACGTCCACCGGAGCGTCGGCGAAGGCGGCGAACGCCATCGCGGTGAGAGTCTCGAAGAAGGAGAGCCGCCGCCCCTGGGCGTCCACCATCTCCAGGTAGGGCGCGATGTCCTCGTACACCTCGACGAAGCGCTCCTCGCTGAGCGGGGCGCCGTCCACGCTGATGCGCTCGCGCATGGAAACGAGGTGAGGGCTGGTGAAGCGGCCGACCCGCAGGTTGCGCTCACGCAGGAGCGCTTCGATCATCCGGGTCGTACTCGACTTGCCGTTCGTACCGGCCACGTGCACCACGGGATAGGAGTGCTGCGGAGAGCCGAGCAGATCCACGAGCGCGGCGATCCTGTCGAGGCTGGGCTCGAAGTTCCACTCGACGCCACGCTGCATGATCGCTTGTTCAACCGCTCGATAGTCCACGTCTCCAGCCTACTGACGTTCCGGGCGGGTTCCGGACAGGGCCGTAAAGGCTGGTGCAACGCGGACCCCGTGTCACATAAAACTCTGCAGGCCGAGAAATCCAAGCGCGAGATCACACCGGGGCGGAGGCCGCTGGGAAGGCTCCGGAAAGGACACCGAGCAGGCCCCGAAACAGTGTTAGGAAAGCTCCGGAAAGGGCCCCGAAGAGAGCCCCGAGCAGACCCCGAAACGGGTCGCGGACAGATCCCAGAAAAGGGGTTCGAAA
>NZ_JBPXMC010000030.1:0-111819 GCF_051918885.1 Streptosporangium sp. OZ121 | reverse complement strand
GAACCGCGAAGGCCCCCGCCGTACCCAGACCCACCGGCGCCACCTCCGCGCCCGCGGCACCAGGCACCGCGACCACACACCCGAACCCCACCAAGACGGCAAGAACCCCCACCGACCAGGAACGGACGCCGTGTCGTCGCACGACACGAGAATTTTTGCTGTTCGTCACCAAATAATCCTTTTCTTTTGACATTTGTCACATCGGCACATTATTGATAATGCGCCGCAGCCTCCGATCTTATTAATTGCCATCTTCGTTCCCGTTGTTCGACATGCCGGAGACTCGACTCCTCATATCATTTATCAACATAAATAGAATTACATGCGTCATCGATGGACATGGCACCTCTTTCGGCAGGGCCGATTTCCGGGGTCTCCCCTCGAAAACGGCGCGGCCGTGTGACGAAACGCCTCGCCTCCGGTCCGGCCGCAGGTCGGCGACGTGCCGCGTCCCACGCCGTCATCCCGTCCTCCCGTCCTCCCGGGGACGGCATGCGGAATCCCCGGGACCGCGCACCGGCGGCGACCGCCCGGAAACGCCGAGAATCCCAGGCCGGTGAACCGGCCTGGGATTCTCGTCCAGGAAAGAGCGGAAGACCTCGCGGCCCCGGCGGCCTATCTGCCGTAGACCTCCAGCTCCCACAGGGAATAGCCGTACGGGGTCGCCCGCTGGGTGCCGTACACCCGCACGTAGCGGGCGCTGGTCGCGGTGAAGCTCACGTCGTCCACGCCGCCGTCACCGGCGGTCGTGGCGTGCGCCTGCGTCCAGGTCGTGCCGTTGGCCGAGGTCTCGATCCGGTACGCCCTGCCGTAGGCGGCCTCCCACTGCAGCCTCACCCGGCTGACCTGCCTGGCCGTGCCCAGGTCCACCGAGATCCACTGCGGGTCCGAGAACGCCGACGACCAGCGGGTGCCGCCGTTGCCGTCCACCGCGTTGCTCCCGACGAACGCCCCGTTCTCCGTGGAGGAGGTCGTGACCGGACGCCCGGACGACAGCAGCACGACACCCGGGCTCGGCGTGGGAGTGGGCGTCGGGGTGGGCGTCGGGTTCGGGGTGGTCCCGCAGTCGCCCGAGACGACCCCGGCCGCGTAGCGGAGCCCGCCGTACAGGTGCGCCCGGAAGTTCGGCTCGGTGTAGGAGGCGATGGTGTGGCCGAGGCCGGTGTACCAGGACCGGCCGCCCTGGTAGGCCTTGCACCAGGAGATCGGGTGGTCGGCCCCCATCGACCCGCCGGAGTAGGTCGACTCGTCCAGCGTGGCGAGCACGTGGGCGGTGGAGCGGGGGTTGGTGCGGTAGTTGTACAGCTCGTCGGTGCGCACCCAGTTCGCCGGGAGGTGGGCCGTCGAGGGGTGCGTGCGGTCCTCCACCTTCACGGTCACCTGCTGGATGGCGGGGTGGGAGGCGAAGTAGGCGCCGACGAGGCCGCCGTAGAAGGGCCAGTCGTACTCGGTGTCGGCCGCGGCGTGGACGCCCACGTATCCGCCACCGCCCGCGATGTAGGACTGGAACGCGGTCTGCTGCGTGGCGTTGAGCACGTCGCCGGTGGTCAGCAGGAAGACGACCGCCCGGTACTGGGCCAGGTTGGCCGTGGTGAAGGCGCCGGCGTCCTCGGTGGCGTCGACGGTGAAGCCGTTCTCGGTCGCCAGCCCGCGCAGCGCGGTGATGCCCGCGGGGATGGCGTCGTGCCGGAATCCGGCCGTCTTGGAGAAGACCAGAACCTTGTATGCCGGATCGGCTGCCAGGGCCGGAGCACCCAGACCGATCATGACGACGAACAACGCGGTGACAACCGCGATGATGTTACGCACCGTAGACCTCCATTTCCCAGAGGGAGTAGCCGTACGCGGTCGCGCGCTGGGTGCCGTACACCCGCACGTATCTGGCACTGGTCGCGGTGAAGGTCACGTCGTCCACGCCGCCGTCACCGGCGGTCGTCGCGTGCACCTGCGTCCAGGTCGTGCCGTTTGTCGAGGTCTCGATCCGGTACGCCGTACCGTAGGCGGCCTCCCACTGCAGCCTCACCCGGTTCACCTGCCTGGCCGAACCCAGGTCCACCGAGATCCACTGCGGATCGGAGAACGCCGACGACCAGCGGGTGCCGAGGTTGCCGTCCACCGCGTTGGACCCCGCCGAAGCGGCGTTCTCCGTCGAGGACGCGGTGACCGGGCGCCCCGCCGACAGCAGCGTGCCGGTGGGCGGGCCCGTCCCGGTGGTCAGGGTGAAGTCGTCCACGTCGAACAGCGGGCCCGTCCCCCCGGCGAAGACCAGGAAGAGCCTGGTGGTTCCCGCCGGGGCGTTCGTCAGGGTGGCGGAGACGTCGACGAACGTCTCCCACCCGCCGGTCGGTGCCACGGTGGCGGTGCCCAGCAGGGTCCCGGTCGCCGACCCCGCCCTGACCTGGATCGTCCCGCCGGCCCCGGCGGAGGAGACCCGGGCGGTGAGCCTGGTGGCGCCGCTCAGGACGTAGGGGTCGAAGGAGATCCAGTCGCCGTTCTCGATGCTGCCCACGGTCTTCGCCCCGTGCGCGGCCGGCTTGTCGTACTGGACCACCCCCTGGGAGGTGGTGTAGTGCTCGGCCTGCCGGTTCCTCGGCTGGGTGACGTGCTGGGTGTGGGTGGTGAGCGCGCCCGCGTCGGTGTACTCGGCGTCCCAGACCCCGAACAGGTTGGCGGCCCCGTCGTGCTCGCCGTTGCCGGGCGTCTGGATCGTGCCCGAGCAGCCGTTGGCGGTGGCCATCGGGTGCCCGTGGGTGTCGTGACCGAGGATGTAGGTCATCTTCACCTTCGCGCAGTCGATCGTCGTGTCCTCCGCGTCGGTCACCGTGATCCGGTACGGCACGGCGTCGCCGAAGCCGAACACCTGCCCGTTGAGCGGCAGGTCGATCCTCACGACGGGCGCGGTGTTGCCGACGTTGATCTCGACGTTGGCCGTCGCGGTGTTGCCGGTGCCGTCCCGCACGGTCAGCGTGACGATCCGCCTGCCGTCGGTGGTGTAGGTGTGGGTGGGGTTGGCCGCGGTGGAGGTGCCGCCGTCGCCGAACGCCCAGGAGTAGGTGAGCGCGTCGCCGTCCGGGTCGGAGCTGCCCGCCGAGGAGAACGCCACGGTCAGCGGCGCCTTCCCGGAGACCTTGTCGGAGGTCGCCTTGGCGATGGGCGCCCGCCCGCCGTCGCCGATGTGCTCGATGCGGTACAGCGCCGAGTCCTGGTTTCCGTTGAACCAGCCGGTGCCGTAGTCGAGCACGTAGAGGGCGCCGTCGGGGCCGAACGCCATGTCCATCACCAGCTTGCCCGACCAGGGGAAGGGCTGGATGGTGCCCCGGGTGCCGTTCGCGTTGACCTCGATGTCCTTGATCCACTGACGCTGGAGCTCACCGGCGAGGAAGTGCCCGTCGAGCGACTGCGGGAATTTGACCGGCGAGTTCAGCGCGGCGGAGTAGCGGTAGACGACGCCGCCCATCGGCGACTCGGCGCCGCAGCCGAACTCCGGAACCAGGGTGCAGCCGTCGTAGGTGATCCAGGCGGCCTTGGCCGCGGGCAGCTTGACCAGGCCGGTGTTCTTGCGCGAGGTGTTCTCCGGACCGCCCGCGCAGTCGTACTTCGCGCCGATCGTCGAGGTGTCGTAGTCGTAGCGGGCGTAGGTCTCGGCCGGGGTGTTGTCGCCGGTGCAGTACGGCCAGCCGTAGAAGCCGGGCCCGGTGATCCGGTTGAACTCGACCTGGCCGCCGGGCCCGCGGGGACCGGCGGTGCCGGCGTCGGGGCCGTAGTCGCCGAGGTAGACGACGCCGGTCGCCTTGTCGACGCTCATCCGGAACGGGTTGCGGAAGCCCATCGCGTAGATCTCCGGGCGGGTGTTCGCGGTGCCCGGGGCGAACATGTTCCCGGCCGGGATCGAGTACGACCCGTCGGCGTTCACCTTGATGCGGAGCACCTTGCCGCGCAGGTCGTTGGTGTTGGCCGCGCCGCGCTGCGCGTCGAGCGCGGGATTGCGGTTCGGCCTGTCGTCCAAGGGGGCGTAACCGTCGTTGAACCCGGGCTCGCTGTCGTCACCGGTGGTCAGGTAGAGGTTGCCCGCGGCGTCGAAGTCGATGTCGCCGCCGACGTGGCAGCAGGCGCCGCGACTCGCCCTCACCTCCAGGACGCTCTTCTCGCTCGCGAGGTCGAGAGTGCCGTCGGTGTTCAGCCTGAAGCGCGAGAGCCGGTTGACGCCGTCGAAACGCGCGAACTCCGCCGGGGTGCCGTCCGGCGGGGAGCCGTTCGGCGGCGTCGACAGCGGCGGCGCGTAGTAGAGGTAGACGAACCGGTTCGTGGCGAAGCCGGGGTCGACGCCGATGCCCTGCATGCCCTCCTCGTCGTTGAAGTAGACGGAGAGCTTGCCCGACACCTTGGTGTTCCCGGCGGCGTCGGTGATCCGGACCGTGCCGTCGCGGGCGGTGTGCAGGACGGAGCGGTCGGGCAGCACCGCCATCGTCATGGGCTCTCCCACTTCGGCGACCCCCTTGGCCAGCGTGACCTGCTGGAACTTGGCGGGGTCGACGGGCGGGGCGGCCGCGCTCGCCAAAGCCGCGCTGGTTGCCGTCGCGGTGGCCGGGAGCGGGTGCAGGAGGGCGGTGAGGGTGAGGAGAGCGGTCAGGGGTGGTAACCATCGGCGGAGCGAGGCCATGGGCGAGACTCCAGGTCTCTGTGGGGGGTGAAACCGGTGGTCAAGGTCTCGGGACGGGGGTTCGGGACCCCTGGCGGGGACACCGAGGAAAAAGCTGAGGGAGCGCTCTCCCAACCCGAGATTGCTCTTGCTCGACAATCCTTGTCAAGGGGCTGTTTAACCTGACGGAAACAGCCCGCACACGATGGGCGTACACCGGCGCGTTTCAGGGAACGTTCCCTGAGGGCCTTTTGTACCGTGCCAGGCGCCGCTGACCTGGCCGAATCGGGATCCCTTAGAGGAAGCGCTTTCCCGGTTTCGCCCGGCCTGCCGGCGGGCCGAGCGGGGGCCACCGTTGACAGGAAACGTGAACGCAATCACCCTTTGTCAGGGAGCGCTCTCTTCATGATCGCAAAAATCGTCGACGGTTACGCGCACGCCGCCCAGCCGTACGTCAAAATCGATCACGAACGACTGCCGGACATCGTTGTCCGGCGGATACACGCCCAGAACGGTATCGCCGAAATTGAGGGGCGGCGGCGTGGGCAGGACACGACTGTCACCCGCGGGTTCGACGAACGTGGCCGGAGAGTTTCCCGTTGGGGTCGAAACATTCAGGTGACAGTTCGCCAGACCGGAGGACTCGAAGCGCTCGGGCTGCAGGCATTCGACGACGGCCTGTTCCTGGCTCTTCGATGTCGAGGGTGAACGTCCCCCTCGACGTCGAAGCGCCCGAATACCTCCCATGGCCTGCGACGACACAGGACAATCACCTGGGTCCCACAGAATGCGAGGTGTTTCATCCAAAGACCCGACGGCCGGAGAATCAACCGAATCGCATTCCGAATAAAGCACATCAGTGGATATGGTGACGCACGCCGGTATCTACGGCAGAATCAGTGACCTGCCATGCGGCACGGCGAACAACATCGATCCCTGCGAGGTTTCATGGTTGTGGTGGCGGTTCCGAGCGCCTCCGGTCACGGGGTCATCAACATAGAGCTCGACGAATTCACGGCGAACGACCACGCCTCGATCTACGGCGACCAGACCCGAGGGGTACGGGAAAAGCCGTTGGAGATCGGCCGCCATCTGTTCAACGAGGCACTCCAGATGGTGGCGAACTGCGCCTACGAGGTGCGCGACCAGATCCAGGCCATGGAGGAGAAGGCGCGCCCCGACGAGTTCGAGATGCAACTCGCCGTGAAGGTCGACGGCAAGGTCGGCGCGAAGATCGTGGAGCTGAGCTCGGGGGCGCAGCTCATGGTGACGCTGCGCTGGAGGAAGCCCGCTCCATGACCAAGGTGCGGATTCTGCCCTACAGCCACGTCGTCGGACAGACCGACCTGCTCCGATGCCTGGAGCTGGCCTTCGTCGCACCGGGCATCGGCGGCGTGCTGATCAGCGGCGAGCGCGGTACGGCCAAGTCGACCACCGTGCGCTCCTTCAGCCTCATGGCCTACGGCGGGCTTCCGGTCACGCTGCCCATCAACGCCACTGAGGACCGCGTGCTGGGCGGCTGGAGCATCGACGCGCTGATGACGGGCAAGACCGAGTGGCAGGCAGGCCTGCTCGAAGCCGCCGACAAGCAGGGCCTTCTCTACATTGACGAGGTCAACCTCCTCGACGACCACCTGGTCAACATCATCCTGGACGTCACCTCGACCAACGTGCTCGTGGTCCACAGGGAAGGGCTCGACCGGCCGACGATCGCCGTCAAGTTCACCCTGGTCGGCACCATGAATCCGGAGGAGGGGTGGTTGCGCCCGCAGCTTCTCGACCGGTTCGGCCTGCTGGTGCCCGTGAGTGCCGAGACGACGGCCGAGCAGCGGCACGAGATCCTCCGCACGGTCCTGCGGTTCGAGGAGGAGATCACCAAGTCGAGTTCCCCGTGGCTGGAGAACGGCGCCAGGCAGGATCGGGAGATAAGGAAGCGGCTCGACCAGGCCAGGGCGAGGGTCGACGAGGTTGAGATGCCGGACGAGATCCTCGGCCTCTGTTCCCGGATCTCGGCGACGTTCGAGGTGGCCGGACACCGCGGTGAGAAGGTGATGGCACTGGCCGCCAGAGCGCGAGCGGCGCTGGAAGGACGTGACACCGTCACGCCCGACGACGTCCGCGCGGTCGCCGAGTTCGCCCTCGCGCATCGCCTGCCCGAGGCGGTGTACGGCGAGTCGATCACATGGACCGCCAAGGAGCGAGACCAGCTGGACACGATCATCTTGGGGTGACCATGGCCATGCCGACCGCGTCGCGTGTGAGGTACGTCCTGGCGTGCGCCGCGATCGATCCACGGCTTCGCGGGGTGCTCCTGTTCGACCTTGAGCCCGCCCTGCTGCTCGACATCGGGCAATGGCTCGGCTCGCTCCTCGGAAACCCCCACCCGTACGTGCTGGGAGCGTCGGCCGTCGCGGACAGCGCGTGGATCGGCCTGTCCTCCGGACCCACGTTCGGCGTCTCCCCCGGGCCACTGGTCGACAGGTCCGGCGGTCCCCCTCTCACCGTCCTCGTCTCCGATCTCGCGAAGCTCTCGCTCACCGGGCAGCGGGCCGCGCTCACCCTCCTGGACGCCGACGTGGCCCACCTGGAGCGCGAAGGGCTCGGCGTGACCTGGGCGCCACGAAGCCGGTGGGTGGCCGTCTGCGCCCGCGCCGACATCGGCCGGGTCCCGCCACATCTGCTCGACCGCTTCCCCCTGCGCGTCGACGCCTCGGGACTCTCCGCGGATCTGAAACCTCCGTCGGAGAATCTGGAACCTCCGTCGGAGAAGTGGCGTCACGCGCTCGCCGCCGGCCGGCTCGCGACCGTACCCGACGAGGTGGCGAGAGGGGTCATCGGCCGTACCGCGAGAGGCATGGCCGGTGCGCGCCGAGACCTCGCCCTCGCCAGGATCGGCCGAGCGCTGGCGACCCTCGACAACCGTACGCGGACCACGAACGCCGACATCGAGCGAGCGGCGTCGCTCCTGCGTCTCCCCCCACCACGCGACCGGGGTCACGGCGACGGCTCCGGTCCCGACGGCGCCCACGGGGGGCACGGGGGGCACGGTCTCGCGGGGGGCGGAAGGGCCGAAAGGCTCGGCGAGAAGGAGTCGTCCTCGCCCGAACAGGCGGACAGGTTCGACGTCGTGCCCCCGCCTCCCGCGGAACCACTCCCTCCGACCCCCACCCCTCCCGCCGACCTCGGCGGCCCCTACCCCGAGGACGACATCGAGCCGGAACGGGACCCGGGGTCGCTTCGCTCCCAGACGACGCGGCACTCCTCGTCACGGCCGAGCCACGGCAGGTCCATCGGGTCACGACCCGGCGCCTTCGGCGACCTGGCGATCGTCGCCACCATCCTCGGCGCCGCTCCCCTGCAGGCCAGGCGGTGCGATGATCACTATTCGCGTCCCCCGCACCCCCTGCACCTGATCCCGCCGGATCTGAGGGTCCATCGCCGCGGCGCCGACCCGGCCAGGCTCCTCGTTCTCGTCCTCGACCACACGTGCAGGGCGGGCTGGAACTGGCTCGACGCCCTCGCCCCCTACCTGCAGTGGGCCTATACCGGCAGGGCCGGCGTCTGTGTGATCGAGGTCGGCGCCGCGGGCGTCGCCAACGAACTCCGCGCCCAGCGGTTCAGCGCGTCCAGCCTGCTCGACCCGCGGGTCGTACGGGCCCTGGAACGACCCGTCGGCCGCTGCACCCCGCTCGCGCACGGACTCGACCTGGCCGTCGAGACACTACGCCACCGGCTCCACCTGGGAAAGGTGCCCGCCGACGACGTACTGCTCGTCATCGTCACCGACGGGCGCGGCAACATCCCGTTGCGCGCGAGCGCGACGGGCGAGCTGCCCGACCGCGTCGGCAGGGAGGGCGTGGAGGACGCGCTCGCGATGGCACGAGAGCTGAGCAGGATGAAACGGATCCATGCCGTCGTCCTCGATCCCGGGCCCCGGCCGGGCGCCGCCCTGACCCGCGCGCTGGCCGAGGCCTGCGGCGCCCGGCTTCAGCAGGGCGGTGAGCCCCGGTGACCGGCATGCCGAACGGGCTGCGCAGGGCACTGCTCAACGGCGGGCGTCCCTTCAACCCGCACGCCGCAGGACCGACGCGTGCGCGGACCCCCTCGATGGGGAATCCCGAGGCGGCGGGGGCGCGGGTTCCGCCGGTCGGTGACCCCGGGGCGGAGGTTTCCACGGCCACCGCCCTTCCCCCCGCCCCCGTCGACCCCACCGCCGGTCTGCCCCCCAGGACCGCCCGCCTGAACGTGTGGCGGGAGAGCGGCACCGGCAGGGAGAGTTACGGGCTCGCGGGGATCTGCTGCTGCGGCATCGCACTCACCTACCAGAGGCAGCCGCAGCAGGTGAGGCCTCCCAGGCTCACCCTGGGAGACCTCATCCACGGCGGCAAGGGAGGAGAGTCTCCGGCCAAGACGTTCCTGCGCCTCCGGAGCTGGTCCAAGGACGCCGGCGAGGGTCTCAAGAACTTCATCTCCGCGATCCGCCGGGCGCACGGCGACGACGTCCGTATGATCATCGAGGATTTCACGGGCTACGACCTCCCTTGGGAGTTGCTGCGGCACCGCGACAGGGGCCTGGCCGGTGAGTGGCTGGGCGCGCTGTTCCCGATCGCCCGCTCGGTGGGGACACCGCCCGCCCCGGTGACCGACTGCGCCGGCGAGATCCTCGCCTACGTCGCTCCCGACATGTCCGGCGACCGTGCCCTGCTGGATCGGTTCCGGACGACCACCACAGACGTCACCCTCAAGGGCCTGCTGAAACTCCTGGACACCGAGGGCGACCCCGTCTCGCTGGTCTACGTGGCCTGCCACGGAAGATACGGGAACACCGGCGACCCCTCCTCGGGAGCCGAGATCAAACTCATCGAGGGCTCCATCGACTCCAAGCAGGGCATCAGCCTCCGCGAGGTCCACGCGCACGATCTCCTCCGCCTGGAACGGACCGGCGGGCTTGTCTTCCTCAACGCCTGCCACTCCGCCAGGGAGAGGGTCGACCCCGACCTCGACAACACCGTCCTGCGTAGCTTCGCCAGGGTCTTCCTCGACGCGGGGGCCTCCGGGTTCATCGGGACCATGGGATATGTCGGCCTGGAGCACGGGTACGACCTGGCGAAGAACCTGCTCGACGCACTCTCCGAGAACCCGCGGACGCCCGTGGCCGTGGCCCTGCGCGACTATCGGAGAAGGATCTCGGCCTCGATCGTGGACATCCCCGGTGAGAACGAGGACGAGGCCGCCGCGAAACTGCTCCCGTTCTTCTACGCCTTCATGTACGCGTACTTCGGAAGCCCGGAGACCACCCTGAGGCCGACGCCACGCGGGGAGACCCGGTGAGCCCGCCCACCATCCAGCTGGAGCCGCTGGTCAGCTGGCCCCGAACCATGACGGTGGGCCAGGAGTATCTGGTCACGGTGGATCTCAGGCTCGCGCGGCCCGGCGACGAGTGGCCGTACAGGGAGGAGGAGTTCGCCTTCGGCTGCATGCTCGACGGCGGGGAGCGGATCGCCGTCGAGTCGGTGGACGACGTCTCGGTGATCCTTCACCGGTTCGGTGGCACGTACGGACCCGCCAGGTTCGTCGTGACCGCGCGAGGAGAAACCGGGGACCACGAGCTCCGGCTCAGCCTCAGTACCCAGAGGGGTGCCACCGTCAGGACCGACACCCTGCCCGTGCGCATCACCGCGCTCGCGTCCGATGAGGAGGATCGCCGGGTCGACCGCCAGGCGATATCCGGGGGTCCCGGGCCGGGGACCCCGTCGAGGCGGGAGAGGACCTGGGTCGCCGCGATCCATCGGGGAGACGATCCGAGGCCGGTGGGCGCCGGAGTCCTCGTCGGCGAGAACCGCCTGCTGACCTGCGCCCACGTCGTCGCCACCGGCCACCGGTCCACGGACCGGTTGTGGGTGACCTTCCCCTGGTCGAACACGCCGACGCGCCGACACGGCGCCCTGGTGGTCTCGGTGGCGGGGACCTCGGACGCGGTGTCGGAGACGTCTCCGGGCGACCCCGCGTTCCTGATGCTCGCGGATCCCCCTTCACCGGAGGTGGTCGCGGCGCCCCTGCGTCTGGAGGAGGTGGACGACCTGGTGGGGCGGCGGTGGCTGGTGGAGGGGCCGGCCGACGCCGAGGGCCGGAGTGTGATCGTCAGGGGGGTGATGGACCCCGCTCCCGCTCACGGGTGCGTCACGCTCACCACCGACCCCGGTCATCGGCTGGATCCCGGCCTCAGCGGCGCCGCGGTGTGGTCGCCGGGCTACGGAGCCGTCATCGGAATGGTCACGAACGTCGGCGGGCCGGGCGGCGGTGTGGCGATCACGATACGGGAGGTGAACGCGTTGTTTCCCGGACAGCTGCCCGAGGCGCCAGGAGGAAGGCCGGGCGGCCAGGGCTGGGAGAACGGCCCGAACCGCGGGGGACGCCTCGCCGACGTACGGGAACCCGTCGTGTCGTACCCCGATGTCGGTGTCCCGCCGCTCGTCGACGCCGATTTCCTGGACGAAGTCGCCAACTACCTGGACGAAGACGCCGACCTGCTGGACGAAACGGCCGGGCGGCCCGCCCCCGTCCTGCGGGAGCGGGCAGACGTGATCTTCGCCATCGAGATGTCCGGGGGGCACGAGGCGGTCCAGCGACGCAGGCAGCTGGCCTCGAACACCATCGAGCAACTGGCGGTCACCTACCCCGGCGAGGTGAACGTCGCGGTCATCGGCTACACCTACCACGACTACAAGCGTCGCGGCGACGGACGCCGGCCAGTGGTCACCGGCTCCTGGCTGGAACCCGCGGAGGACGCCCTGGCGTCACTGGCGGGTCTGGAGTCGACGTCGTCGGTCTTCCCCGGGGCGGCTCCTCTGGAGGACGCGCTGCATTACATCGATCAGCGCCTCCCCCTCGGTGAGCAGGACCGGCCCGTCGTCCTGCTGGTGATCGCGAGGCAACCGCCCCACCCGGCCAGGGCGAGCCGAGACGCCGCGCTTCCGTGTCCGAACCGCTACGACCATCGGAAGCTGACCGATCGGCTCGCCGAGCGCGGGGTGCGTCTCATGGCCGTCACCGACGACGTACCCCGCCGGGTGTCCCCGCAGCTGCGAAGGATCGGCGCCGACCACTCCGTGGAACTGCGGCGGGCCGACCCCGCCGCCCTCGTGGACGCGATGGCCATACGGCATGGCACGCCCGCAGGAAGACCCACGCGCAGGATCACCACCGATCCCGACCCGGCACCCGAAACCGGACAAATCGTGCGCCGCATCGGGCTGCTGGGCGCCACGGGCAGCGGCAAGTCGGCCTTTCTCGGCGCGCTCAACGTGGCGGTCCTGCGCCAGAACTCCGGCCTGTCGGTGCTGGGCGCCGACAGCGCGTCGGCCGCTCGGCTCGTCGAACTCACCGACATCCTCGTACGGGAACACAGGCTCCCCCCGGCGAGCGCCGACCTGGACGACATTGAGGTGACGATCCGGGCACGTCGGCTGTCCCGGGGCTTTTGGGGGATGGGACGCCGTGAGACCGGCGTCGTCCTCCATCTCGGCTCCATGGCCACCTCCGGCACGCCGCGCGAGAGCATGGCACGATGGCTGGCCGCCTGCGACGATCTGATCTATCTCTTCGATCCCCTCCGCGAATCGAGGTGGGACGACGCCTCCCGCTTCTTCCTGAGTACGCTGCCACGGCTCGGCCTGCCTCTCGACGAGGCCGGCCGCCTGCCGCACCGTCTCGCGGTCTGCGTGACCAAGTTCGACGACTTCAAGGTGCTGGAGACGGCGAAGCGGCTGAGGTTGCTCACGACCGACCCCGAGGATCCCTTCGGGTTTCCCCGGGTCGCCGACGAGGACGCCCAGGAGTTGTTCAGGAAGCTGTGCGGGTGGTCGGCCGACGGATCGGGCGTGTTGCCGAACGTCCTGGAGCGCCTGTTCCACGAGCACCGGACCAGATACTTCGTGACCTCGTCGATCGGCTTCTACATCGACCCGAGGGAGCGGCTTTTCACCATGGACGATTACCAGAACCTGATTCCGGTCACCTCCGGGCCCGCGGGTGGCCAACCGGCGCCCTCCTCGGAATCCGGCACCGCCCCCGGCCGCGAGGTCCGGATACGCGGCGAAGTGCACCCGATCGACGTGGAGAAGCCCTTCCTGTGGCTCGCACAGCCGTGAGACAGACCGGTCCGGGTCCTTCCTTCCCTGATCCGGGACCGGAGGCGTTCGCGGTAGGCGACCCCGAGACGGCGCGGGAGTGTGCTGCTCCTTTGGGATGTCGTCGCTAGAACTGGAACTTCTCGAAGGTCTTTGACGTGATGCCCCCCTGGTCGAGGAGCTCGCGGAAGACGAGCTGCGCGAGCAGCCGGCGGGCGGGGACGTCACACAGCAGTGCGAGCGCGGCGAGCCGCGGCACCGGCAACACCTCGGTATGAGAGGTGAATGCCTCCCGCAACTCGACGGAGTCGATGGATGAGCCGTAGTCGGCCACCAGCAGGACGAGGCATTTCTCGAACCGGCTGTCCGCGTCGGTCCCGTCGAGCCGCTCGATCGCGGCCCTGAGGCGTGCGCGCCCCCGCAACGCCGTGCCGATGCCGGCCCGCTGGGAGGGTTTGGCGCAGCGGGTGGCGAGTTCCGAGCACACCAGCCGCACGATGGAGGTGTCGATCGGCTCCCGCTCCCCCGCCTCGACCAGTTTCTCGACGGACAGCGACGCGAGGGCCGGCGCGGACCGGCGCGGGTCGAGGCGGCCGGCGAGCCTCACCGTGACGGCCGGGTCGGCGGCCGGCATCCGGGCCATCGCGGTCAGAAGCCGTGCGGGAACCGGATCCACGTCCTTGAGAATCTGCTCAAGCCCGTCCACGGTGAGCTTGGGCCCGTAGGCCACGCTCAGCACCAGGTCGTAGAGATGCTCCTGAACCGTCGGAGCGAGGACGGGACTCCTGGCCAGGAGGCGGCGGTCGCTCACGATGTTGCGACGGCGACGCACGCCGCCGTTCACGGCCGCCGAATCCCGCAGCGCGTCGAGCCGGGACAGGTGACCGGGGACGAGGCCGGCCTGCCCCTGCTCGATGCTGTCGGCGCAGGCGATCAGCAGGTCGTCGATCGACGTGTGGGAGGGCTCGCCACCGGACTCGACGATCGGCAGGACGGCCTCCAGGGTCTCCGTGGAGAACTTCCTCTGCCCGGTGTCGCGGGCGAACCGCGCGATCAGCCCGGCGAGCCCCTTCTCCATCCTGCTCGTCAGCAGCTCGTGGTAGCGGTGGGCGACGACGCGGCTTTCCGGAATGCTCACCTCCTGCCTCCAGGTGATGGTGAGCGCGTTCTCCGAGGGGTGGTCGGCGAAGAACAGCCTGTTGCGGTGGCCGGCCGCAAGGGGAGCCCAGGTCGAGGCGATCAGCTTGGTCCTGAAACCGTACGGGAGCAGCGCGGCCACCGTGTCCAGGAACCGGATCCGGTCGAGCAGCGACGCTCCGCCGCCTTCGACGACGCAGACCCGTTCCCCCGCGAGCAGGAGGGCCGCCGCGCCCATGACGGTCTGGTCCACGGCCTCGGCGGTGGCCTCGGCGTCCAGTGCCGGGGGATCGACGACGAGCACACCGCCGTCGGACGGCGGTTTTTGATCGTCCAGCGCCTGGTAGAGCCGCTCGTAGGAGACGGGGCCCAAGGCGGCCTGCGCGTAGGGCACGCAGAAGCAGCGGGTGACCGCTATCTCCCTGCCCAGCCCGTCAAATGTGCCGGACCACTCCTGGACGGCCAGGAAGATGTGCGCGTCATCGGCGGCTCCGGCCCTGGCGATCGTCACCTGGGGAAGCTGCCTGGGGGTCGTCATCGCGTATCGCTCGACGAGTTCGGAGAAGCCTGAGCGGGGAATCCGTCCCTGGCTGCAGGACAGAACCTCGGGCAGGCCCTTGCTTCCCGGGGGCATGCCCCACAGCGCCCACTCGACGTTTATCGGCATGACCGGCCTCCCACTCAGGGACCCGGGATGAGCATGAAGAACTCCACCAGCGCGATGAACGCGAGCACGATGATCACGCCGTAGAGGGTGAGGACGGGCACGGGACGCTCGGTCCTGTTGCCCCGGCGCCCGTGTCCGAACCACCGCCTCCACTTCTTCCTCGGCGGACCGGCGGCGATCAGGTGGCTCACACCGGACTCGGATTCGAGCAGCCGCCTCTCGACCCCTTCGAAGATCTCGCGGTCGAGCCCCGAATCGCGCACGAGGTTGATGGCGGACTTCTTCAGCGCCTCCCCCGCGCCCCCACCGAACAGGAACACCGCGGCGGCGAGCAGGGTCGGCGACTGCCCGGCCGGGGAGCGGATGACCTCCTCGAACTGCTTGTGGCCGAACTCCGGCCCGTAGGCCGCCCTCAGCAGGTCATAGAGCCGGTCGAACCGGGCTCGGTCTCCGGCCGGGTGAAGCCCGCTGATCGCGTCGGCGAGATAACCGTACTCGCGCAGGGCCTCGGCGATCTCCGGGTCCTCGGCATGGCCGCCGCCCCGGATGACGAGCTCGTCACAGGCGATCTCCACCACCCGCATGTCGTAGGGCTGCCGCGCGGCCACCGCGACCAGCTCCCTGGTCTGCAGTGGCCTGAGCATCTCCTCCCGCTCCTCCCTGCCCTGTTGGTACGCCGTCTTCATGGAGGCGACCGGATCGGGAGGGGATCTGCGGACCGTCGCCGTCGTCGACACCCTGGCCGGCGGGGCCACCTCCTGGGTGACCCCGTCCGTCCGCGGCGCGGACGTGGCCGCCGGACCGTATCCGGCCATCTGGATCACCGCGAGCAGGTAGGCCCGCAGTTCCTCGGGCAGTCCGTCCTTCGGCGGCAGCAGTCGGCGGTCCCTGATGATTTTCTGGTATCGAGCCCGCTCGTCGTCCGAGATCATCAGCCCGCGACTCGCGACAACGCCGTCCAGCCTGTCGAGAACACCCCTGATCTCGGCCGTCCCGCCGCGTTCGAGAATGTCGGCGCACTCGGTCAGCAACCCTTCCACCGGGTCCTGAGCGGGTGAGGGGGAGGGCGGGGGCATGAGCGCGAGTACGGGCGAGGGGTCGAACCCCCGCAGGAGGTCCAGCGCGCGGGCTCTGCCGTTCTTGCCGAACGTGAGCGGCTCGGTCCGCGAGGCGAGCCAGTCGAGCAGGCCGGCGTTCAGGTCCTGACGCGCCAGCAGGGTGAGGTAGCGGTAGGCGTCCTCCTCCTGATCAGGGATCTCCACCGGCTGCCCCCAGGCGACCGGATACGTCCCCACCGGGACGTGCTGGGTGAACGCGAGCCTGATCTTGTGGTCGGCGGTGCTGCTCGCCCAGGTCGACGCCGTCAGCCTCGCGCGCATGCCGTACGGGAGCAGCGCGGCCACCGTGTCGAGGAATCGCAGACGCTCGATCATCGGAACGGCCTCGCCACCCACGACGCAGACGGGCTGGCCGGTCATGAGCAGCGCGGCCGTGCACAGGGCCGTCCCGTCGATCCTCGCCGCGACCACGCCGGAGTCGAACGCGGGAACGGAGACCACGAGTTGCCTCTCCGTGGGCACCGGGAACGCCCCGAGAGCCTGATAGAGATCTTCGTAGGACACGGGGAAGGCGGGCTGGGTGATGTGGGCGTACGGCACGCAGAAGTAGCGGGTGCGGGCGATCCTGCGATGCCGTCTGTCCTCCTCGTCCGACCAGCTCTGGATGGCCAGGACCAGGCGCGCGTCATCTCCCTTGCCCACCCACGCGATCATGACCTGGGGCAGCTCCTCCGGGGTGCCGATCGTGTAGACCGTTCTGATGTCCTCGAAGTCGTCACGGCTGAGCAGCCCCTGGCTGCAGGCGAGGATCCTGTAGTCGTCACCGCTGCCGGGGAGCTTTCCCCCGACCGCCCATTCGAACGGCAGTCGCACCGTGCTCATCGGCCAGTCCTCCTGATCGGCTACGGCGCGGAAATCCGCTGCCCGAGCCAGAGCATCGGCTCCATCACGTTGATGGGACGCACTTCACCGCGTATCCGGATCTCGGTGTTGTATCGGGTCTCGAAGGCCGACTGACCGTCCACCGGCCGGAAAACCGTCGGAACAAGGTTCTGATAGTCGTCCATGTCGAAGAGTTTGTTCTTCGGACCGACGTAGAAACCAATCGACGAGGTAACAAAGTACCTAATTCGGTCTTCACGGAAAAATCGCCCAATAGCATTCAGGACCATATCTGCGTTTCCGCTGGCCGACACCCTGCACAGCTGCTGGAACAACTCTTTCGCGTCGTCGTTGGCCACCCGGGGAAACCCGAAGGGATCCTCGGGGTCGGTCGTGAGCAACCTCAGCCGCTTCGCCGTCTCCAGCACCTTGAAGTCGTCGAACTTGGTGATGCAGACCGCGAGATAGTGCGGCAGCTTGCCGTCCGTCACCGCGGATCCGGCGATCACCTGCTCGGCGAGCTGGGCGAGGGCCCCGTAGAAGTATTCGAACGCGTCGCCGTCCTCGTTCTCCCTGATGGGATCGAAGAGGAAGACGATGCCCCTGCTGTGCACCAGGTTGCGGAGCAGGTCCTGCTGTGAGGTGCCACCCCCTCGCTGGTTACTGAAGGCCCCACCGGGCGGGTCGAGGAGATTGATGCCGATCTTGAGGGCGCGGGCCGCCCTCGACCTGCGGAGCCAGCGTGCGCGCCGCTCGTGCCGCCCCACCAGGAACCAGTTGTAGTTGTCCAGGCCCTGCGTCGCCGGAGGGAACACCTTGTCCCGCGACAGCGCCGTGGTCTTCTCCGTCAGAAAGCTGGTGGACTGGGCATCCGCGCCCACGACGCTCCAGTCGCCCTCCTGGCGGAGCAGGGCGATGTTGAGCGCGGCGAGAAGCGTGGTCTTCCCGCTGCCCGGCGCACCCCACATCGCGATGTTCGGCAGCGAACGTCCGGATCCGAGGTCGGGAGCCGTGCGCTGCCCGCTCCACATGTTCGTCATGAAACCTCAATCAGGGGAAAGGGGATCGGTTGGTCCTGAGGCGCCGTCAGGCCGAGCTCGGCACCGAACTCGCGGATGTCCAGGGCGTCCAGCCAGGTCAGCGCGGTGGCACCCAGACGGGACCAGACGGGGTCGGTCTCTCCGACGTCTCGGTCGCAGATCGCCCCGAACGCCATGCCCGGATGCTGGGCGAGCCGGTACAGCAGCGCACGCCAGTCGTGCCGGTACGGGCAGGGCAGGATCGTCCCGTTCACCCTGGCCGGATGCGGCGGCCGATCGCCGACCGTGAGGAGCACCGTCCGCTCGGCATCTCCCTCACCGATCCGGCCGGCCACCACGGCGAGCATGTCCTCCAGCTGAGCACCGTGCGGATGGCCCTCCGGCGCCGGGTCGCGCTCCTCCAGGCGAGACAGCGAGGCGAGGGCCTGCCCGGGAGGGACCAGCCAGTCCGCGACCTCGACCTTCCCATCGGGAACCCTCCGGTCGTAGGAGTGCGCACCGTAGGCGACCAGCGACACCTGGAGGAACCCCGAGGGGTCGGCGGACATCTTCGTGATCATCTGGCGGATGCGGTCGAGCCGCCTCATGACGTCACCCGGAGCACCGCTGATCTCCACCGCGCAGATCAGGTGTCGCGAGCCGTCTCGGGTGTCGAGCCGGCGCGGCACCGCCTCGACCAGGTCGGCCCAGCTACGGTCGTCGTCCACCAGGCCCGGCAGGCCGAGGAAACGGACCCGGCCAGGTCTCTCCAGCTCGACCGTGAAATCGTGACGGCCGGGGACGAGCCTCGCCGACTGCACCGACAGCAGCAGCGGCCTCCGCCCCCAGGCCACCACCGCGAACGCGGTGCCCCTGTCGTCACCCGCCTCGCAGCGAGCGCTGACCTCGACGACCGCGCCGGGCCTGGCCCCGATGCCGAACAGCTGGTGGGCGGCGAGCTCGAGCCCGCCCGTCACCGCGCTCCGCTTCAGCACGACCAGCTCGTACGGACGGTCCAGCGGGTCGTTCCTGACGACCTCGCGCAGCAGCGCGTCGACCCGCACGTCCGCCTGGACGAAGGCCGTCGCCTCAGGACACGCCGCATGCAGCCAGGTCAGCGCCTGCCCGGCCAGCGGGCTGTCGGGGAAGGAGCAGACAAGGATCGGCGCGGCATCGGAGTGGACGCCCGCAGCGCGGATGACGGCCTCCTCTGTGGGGTCCTGCCGCGTGACGTCACGCCGCGCGGGATCCTGCCACGTGAGGTCATGTCCTACCGGATCCCGCCTCGCGGAATCCTGCCGCGTGACGTCACGCCGCGCGGGGTCGCGCCCGAGGTCGTCCCACCCGCGCTCACCCGGCAGAGAGGTCCACGGGATCACCGGGTTGAACCGGCAGCGCGGCCTGCCCAGGTCGTCGCGGCGCAGATCGAAGGTGGTGATGCCGTCGGCGGCCACCTCCACCACGGTCAGCCGCCCGGACTCGTCGAGCCCCGCGACCGCCCCGGCGAGGGCCTTGCGGAGCGGAACCTCACCCGGCTCGGTCACCTGCGGGCCTCCGTAACACGTCTAAAGAAGGGCATCGAGCAGTGTCGGCGCGACGGCTCCGCCCGCCCCCCGGAAACCCCCCGGCGAATTCCCGAACGCCTGCGGTGTAATTCTCTTTCTGTCCTTTGTCAAGGTCCTGACAGCCTCACAGTGATCATCTCCGGGACGTTCCACGGACTTGATTTCCCTGCGGTATAAGGAATCACACCTTACGGAATTATAATAGTGTCCCTGTCATGGCGACGCCCCGCGCTCATGATCTAAGGTTCATAACCGCTGGTTCGAGCGCCATTCGGAAGGGGAATAGATGAGGACACTCCTGATTACCCTGTCCGGCGCACGCCCAGAAATCTTGAAGCTCTGTCCGACCGAGCAGGGGAAATTCGAGGGCATCGGCGGAGCCGTGCTCACCACCAGCGTGCTGGCGGTCGTGTCGATGACCTTCGCCCTGAACTCCGCGCTCGACGTCCCCCTCCTCATCGCCATCCCCGCCAGCCTCGTCTGGGGCCTGGCCATCATGAGTCTCGACCGCTGGCTGGTCAGCACCATGCACGCCGACGGGTCGCGCCTCTGGAGGGTGGCCCTGCCGCGGATCCTCATGGCCCTGCTGCTCGGCATCGTCGTCTCCACCCCGCTGGTGCTGCAGATCTTCAAGTCCGAGATCGACGCGCAGATCGTCCAGATCAAACAGCAGCGCGCCAACGAATTCACCATGCGGCAGAGCGCGGGCAGCGTCGCCAAGGAGCTCGACCGCCTCCGCAAGGAGACGGCCGCTCTCCAGAACGTGATCACTTCGGAGGGCGACGTCCCGCTGGACCCCTCCAAGGACCCCAAGGTCAAGTCGCTGACCGCCGAGCGCGACACCCAGCAGAAGCAGGTCGAAAAGCTCTACGACGAGTGGCAGTGCCAGCTCTACGGCGGAAAGACGTGCCCGCGCAAGGGCAACGGCCCACTGGCTCAAGCCAGCGAGAGCACCTACAAGAAGGCCAAGAGCCGGGTCGACCTGCTCAACCGGCAGATCGAGGAGCGCAAGGCGGAGCTCACCGCCACGGACGAGAGCAGCAGGGCCGAGCGCCTCGCCCAGGCGAGGCAGGAACTGCCCAAGACCCAGGAGTTGCTCGACGCCGCCGTACGGCGCCAGAGCGACCTGCAGAACGCGTTCGACGCGGAGAACCGGGCCACCGACGGGCTGCTGATCCGGCTGCAGGCCCTCAACGAGGTGTCCGGCGAGGACGTCACCCTCAGGTTGACCCACCTCCTGCTGATCCTGCTGTTCCTGCTGATCGAGTGCCTGCCGGTCGCGGTCAAGCTGATGCAGAAGCCGGGTAACTACGAGAAGATCCTCAACCTCGCGGCGAAGCAGGAGTTCCGCGACGCGCGAGACAGCTACAGCTCCCAGTTCG
This sequence comes from Streptosporangium sp. OZ121, assembly GCF_051918885.1. Taxonomy (NCBI): domain Bacteria; kingdom Bacillati; phylum Actinomycetota; class Actinomycetes; order Streptosporangiales; family Streptosporangiaceae; genus Streptosporangium; species Streptosporangium sp. OZ121. Next base: position 91,341 of record NZ_JBPXMC010000030.1, on the reverse strand, counting down.
GTTCCGCCGCCCCCTCGCCGGGTTCCGCGACGCGGCAGGACCCCGACGACGACTCCGCATCGATATGGGATATCTGGGAGGAGCCAGACCCGTTACGCGCCGCTCACAGGGAGCGGACCCCGGCCAGGCCGTCGAACACCGCGCGTATGCCGCGAAACCCGGACAGCGACCACTACTCCGGCGAGGACGACCTGCTGCGCGCGATGCCGAACACCCGGGTGTTCCGCGGATCCGACTCCGGCGACGGCCCTGCGGGCGAGCGTCCCGGCAGGATCGACCTGTTCCCCGATGACGACGACTGATCCTGCGTGACCCCCGAGACGAACGACCGCGTGGTCAACGGCCGCTACCGGCTCCTGTCCGTGATCGGCAGCGGCGGGATGGGCAACGTGTGGCTGGCCGAGGACGAGGTGCTCGGCCGCCGTGTCGCGCTCAAGGAGCTCGTCCTGTCCCCGAACGGAGAGCCCCTGTCCGTGCGCCGCCAACGCGTGCTGCGCGAGGCGCGGGCCGCGGCGCGGATCAGGCACCCCGGTATCGCCGAGGTCTACGACGTGTTCGTGGAGGACGACCTCTCCTGGATCGTGATGGCCTACGTCAAGGGCCACTCGCTCCAGGACCTGATCGAGCACGGCCCCCTCGACGAGCGCCGGATCGCCGAGATCGGCGGGCGGGTGCTGGCCGCGCTGACCGCCGCGCACCGGGCCGACGTGCTGCACCGTGACGTGAAGCCCGCCAACATCCTCCTCGGCGAGGAGGGCGAGGTGTTCCTCGTCGACTTCGGCATCGCCCACATCGTCGGCGAGAGCCGCCTCACCTCGCAGAACTCCTTCGCGGGCACCCTGGAGTACATGGCGCCCGAACGGATCAACGGCCTCCCTCCGGGACCGCCCGCCGACCTGTGGTCCCTGGGCGCCACCTTCTTCCACGCCCTGGAGGGACACTCCCCGTTCTTCCGCGGCAGCGTGCCGGCCACCATGAAGGCCATCACCTTCGACGACCCTCCTCCCCTCACCCGTACGGGGGCGCTGTCCGACGCGGTCGTCAGGCTGCTGCGCAAGGCCCCCGAGCGGCGGATGGACGCCCGGGAGCTCAAGGAGGTTCTCAGGTCGATCGTCGCCATCCCCCTGCCCCAGGCCTCACAGCACCGATCCGGGCCCGCCCCCTCGCCTCCCTCCCCCTCACCACACCGTCGCGAGGCCGCCTCCGCATCTCCCCCACCCGACCTCGCGTCCGCGTCCCCATCGCACCGTCGCGGGGCCGCCCCCTCACCTCCCTCTCCCCACCTCTCCCGCTCCCCCTCGCGCCGCCCCGCGCCCGGAGTCGCGGATCGCACGCCGGAGAGGTCCGTGGACCTCGGAGGGCTGGATCCGGCGGAAACCGCACGGGTTCTCGGCGCCATGGCGCCCTCACCCGCGGCGCGACTGCTCACCCGCCTTCCCACGGAGACCGTCCAGCGGGTGCTGATCCGGATGGAGCCGGACGTCGCGGCGGCGATCCTGCTGGAACTGCCCGTGGCGAGGGCCGCCTCGATCCTCGACGCGGCTCCTGCGAGAGCCGGCGGCGCCGTGCTGAACGTGATGGCGGCCAAGCCGCAGGAGGCCGCCGCGGTGCTGCGAGCGCTGGGGACAACCCGCGCGGGCCAGATACTGAGCCACGTCGACCCCCGGCGGGGCAGCGCGCTGCTGGGCGCCCTTCCCCCCGGCGAGGTCGCGAAGATCCTCGCGTGTACGGCCACCCGGACCACGGCCGGCATCGTCCGCGCCCTCTCCGCTAGCCCGCTCGCCGTCCGCCTGATCGAGACGATGCCGGTGAAAAGGGCGTGCAACGTGCTCGGTTACCTGCCCCCCGCCATCATCGCCGGACTGCTCGGATCCTCCTCCGACGGCCGCGCCGATCGCCTGCTCAGCGGGCTCGACGACGCCGTACGCGCTCAGGTCCTGCTCCACCTGCACCCGGCGAGAGAACAACGATCACGTGGGGAACGGGCTCGGCCAGAAAACCCGGGTGGGGGCCGGAAATGACCTCCTGGGGCCGGAAGACCCCGAGGGGGGCCGGAAATGACTGCGGGCACCTCCGCGATGCGGAAGGTGCCCAGGTCATCGGCTTCAGCCGGTGGTGCGCCGCCAGGGACTCGAACCCCGGACCCGCTGATTAAGAGTCAGCTGCTCTAACCAACTGAGCTAGCGGCGCTTGCAACGGAGGTAACTCTAGCAGCAGCTTCAGCGCGCTCGCACCCCGGTTGATCCCGGCCGGCTCCGGTCCGTCCTCTGGAGAAACCGGACCGGCCGGACGCCGTCCGGTCCTCCACAGACTCGGGGCCGGACAGTCCCCCAACTGTCCGGCCCCGGTCTCTTCGCGGGCTTTGCCGTCGTCTCCCCCAAGACTTCGGCGGCTCCGCTCAGGAACGCGATCCCCCTCGCGTTCTTATCCGGTGAAAAGTCTCTGCAACGCTCCCCCCGGGCTTCGCAGACCCCTCGACCTGCAACAACACTACCTAGCCAAATGTAACGGGCGCGTCATCCAAAGGTTGATTTTGCGCCTACACCCAACCTTGACCCGGTATCACCGAAGCGCCGTCAGCGGGTCACCCGGTGGGGACCGTCAGGGGAGTTCGAGGTCGATCTCCATGTTGTCCCGCAGAGCCCGGCTCACCGTGCAGTACTTCTCCTCGACGCGGTGGGCCACGGCGCGGAGGACCTCGGCGGCCTTCTCGTCCCCCTCGGGCAGCTCCACGTCGTAGGTGATCGTGATCGTCCCCAGCCTGGACGACTCGACCTTCTCCGCCTGGACGGTCATCGCCAGGCGGGTCATCCGATGGCCGCGCTGGGCCGTCAGCGGCTCCACGGTGACGATGTTGCAGCCGCCGAGCGCCGCGAGCAGCAGCTCGACCGGGGTGAACACCCCCTGCTCGTCACCGCCGCCCATGGCGACCTCGGCTCCGCGATCGTTGCGCGCCACGAACCCGTCGTCGGTCCGCTCCACTCTCACCTGTGCCATGGCGTTCCTCCCCTGAATCTGCGGATCACCCTACAGAGGCCCGCGAAGGGAGGAACGCCCGGGTGAGGGCCGGAACGAGGCCCGCCTCAGGCCTCTGGATGTTTGGACAGGTAATCGATGTAGAACGGCCGCAGCGCCTCGCCCAGTTCCCCGTGGCCCGAGGCCATCGCGTCGCTAAGCAGGGCCGAGACCCGGCTGAGGTCGTTGGTCGTCTGGTCCTCGTTCCCCGCGGACGCCTCCGCCGCGGGAATCAACGTGAGCAGCTCCCACAGGAAGCCGAGATCTCCGTGGTGCACGGCGTAGTGGACCGCGCGATCATGCAGTTCCTGGGCCGACAGCGACTCAAGCTCGTCCGTTTCCAACAGACCCACCCCCTCACGCCCCTTCTGCCCCGAGAATATGGCCATCATGCGCAATTGACGGTATGCACCGTCAGGGCACCAGCCGGACCAGCATCTTTCCGGTGTTGGCCCCGCGGAGCATGTCGATGAACGCCCGCGGGGCGTTCTCCAGGCCGTCGACCACGGTCTCGGTGAAGGTGATCTTGCCCTCGCGGAGCCAGGTACCCACCTCGGCGATCATGTCGGGCAGGCGCGCCTGGTGGTCGGACACGATGAATCCGCGCAGGGTGAGCCGCTTTCCCACGGTCAGGCCCATGTTTCTCGGGCCCGGGACCGGCTCGGTGGCGTTGTAGGAGGAGATCGAACCGCACATCGCGGCCCTGCCGTACGTCCTCAGCTCGTCGATGGCCGCCTCCAGGTGCTCGCCGCCGACGTTGTCGAAGTAGACGTCGATCCCTCCGGGGGCGGCCCTGGCGAGTTGCTCGCGGATTTCGCCGTCGCGGTAGTTGAAGGCGGCGTCGAAGCCGAGGTCGCGGATCAGGTGGGTCACCTTCTCCCGTGACCCGGCGCTGCCCACCACGCGCGAGGCGCCCTTCAGCCGGGCGATCTGCCCGGCCATGCTGCCCACCGCGCCCGCCGCGCCGGACACGAACACCGCCTCACCCTCCTTGAAGCGGGCGATGTCGAGCAGGCCCACGTACGCGGTGAGGCCGGTCATGCCCAGCGCGCCCAGGTAGGCGGAGAGCGGTACTCCGGGGATCTCCTCGACCTTGCGGGCCTCCTTCGCGTCGAGGACGGCGTACTCACGCCAGCCGTACCGGTGGGTGACGGTGTCTCCGGGCGCGAGGCCGGGCGCGCGTGACACGACGACCTCGCCGAGCGCGCCGCCGTCGAGGGGCTCGCCGACCTGGAAGGGCGGGATGTAGGACTTGCCCTCGTTCATGCGTCCCCGCATGTACGGGTCGACGCTCATGAAGAGGTTGCGGACGAGGATCTCCCCTTCGGCGGGGGCGGGCAGCTCGACCTCCACCGTCTCGAAGTTCTCCGGAGCCGGCCACCCCGAGGGCCGCGACGCGAGCCGGATCTCCCTGGAGACCGTACGTCCCTCCCCGCGCGGCGTACGGCCGGTGGTCCCCGTTCCCGGGTCGGGCCTTGTGCCCGGGGCGGGCCCCGTTCCCGGGTCGGGGCCGGGAGCGGGCCTGGGAGGGGGACCGGGCTTGGGCGGACCGGGCTTGGGCGGGGGGCCTGGCTTGGGGGGCGGGCCGGGCTTGGGGACGGAATGGGCCTCGGTTCCGGTTCCGGGCCCCGTCCTGGCTCCGGCGGACGGCTTCTCCGGTCGGCCGGTGAATGATCGGGCGTTGGACATGATGAGGTCCCCTCGGCGATTCGTGCTCCTCACCTGGGACTTTCCCACCCGGCGGCGTTTCTCCACGGCGGGGAGCGGCGCACCTGACATGATCTCGCCACTTTCATGACCGCATACGGTCACGGATGCGAAACTTTCCGCGGCAGCCGGGTCGGCTCACCGTCCCGGCGATCGCGGCGGCCGCCGCGTCCTCGTCGCCCGAGGTGACCGGACCGGTGGACACGCGGCCGACCGGAAAACACCTGTTATGCGTATATATCCACATCAGGGGCGCAAACCTACCGTCCGTCCGGCTATTCATGCGAGGATCCCGAAACGTGAAAGTAATCATCAAAATATTGGTCGTAGCAGCCGCTCTGTGGGCGGCGACCCGGTTCGTGGACGGCATCACGGTGTCCGCACAGACCCCGGTCAAGGAGATCGGCACGCTCATCGCCGTCGCTCTCGTCTTCGGGATCGTCAACGCGGTCCTGAAGCCGATCATCGCGACACTCGGCTGCGCCTTCTACATCCTCACGCTCGGCCTGTTCGCCCTGGTGGTCAACGCCGGGCTGCTGCTGCTGACCAGCTGGATCGCCGGCGAGCTCTCGCTGCCCTTCCACGTCGACGGCTTCTGGGCCGCGTTCTGGGGTGCGATCGTCGTCGGCCTGGTCAGCTGGCTGCTCGACCTGATCCTCGACGCGATCGTCGGCGACTGAGCCGATGACCGTCGTCCTTGACGGCGCCCACCTGACCTGCGAGCAGGTCGACCGGGCGGCCCACGGCTCCGGGATCGCGCTGGGCTCCACCGGCCGCGCGGAGGCGGCATGGCGGATGGCCGGCCTGCTCAACGGGCCCGTGTACGGCCGGACCACCGGCGTGGGCGCCAACAAGGACGTGGCGGCCGAGGACACCGGCCTGGACCTGCTCCGCAGCCACGCGGGCGGCGCCGGACCGGCGATCGAGGCGTTCCGCGCCCGCGCCACCCTCGTGGTCCGGCTCAACCAGCTGCTCGCCGGCGGCTCGGGGGTCGATCCCGCGCTCCTGCCGGTGCTCGCCGCCGCCGTCAACCGCGGCCTCACCCCGCCGATCCGCACCTACGGCGCCATCGGCACCGGCGACCTGACCGCCCTGGCCACGACCGCGCTCTGCCTCCTGGGCGAGCTTCCCTGGACCTCGCCCTCCGAGGACGTACGGACCGGGGCGCGGGACGGAGACACCGGAGACACCGGAGACACCGGCGTACGGAACGGGAATCCCCCGTCCGGGAGCGAAGCCGGGAGCGGAGCGGGGAACGCGGGGGGCGGCCCGCCGGGGACGCGGGCGGGAGATCCGGTACCCAGGTTCGCGCTCGCCTCCGGTGACGCGCTGCCGTTCATCAGCTCGGGCGCGGCGACCCTGGCGGACGCCGCGCTGGCCTGTCACCGCCTGGGCGTCCTGCTGTCCGCCGCCACGGCGGTCGCGGCCCACTCCTTCCGGGCGATCGAGGCCTCGCTCGAACCGCTCTCCCCCGTCGTGCAACGCGGCCCCGAGCAGACCGAGGTCGCGACCGAGCTGAGGGCACTGGTCGGCTCCACCAGCCCGCGCCGCGTCCAGGACCCGTACGGCTACCGCGCCTTCCCGCAGGTCCACGGGGCCGTCCTCGACGCTCTCGGCCGGGCGGAGCGGACGATCGTCGAGGAGATGAACGCGGCTCCGGAGAACCCGCTGATCGCCGACGGCCAGGCCTGGCACAACGGCAACTTCCACTCGGCGCGGGTCGCGCTCGCCCTCGACGCCCTGCGGGCCGCGCTCGTGCAGACCGCGACGCTGAGCGCCGCCAGGCTCGCCACCCTGAACGATCCGGCCCACACGGGCCTGCTCCCCTTCCTGGCCGAACGTCCCGGGCTGTCCGGGGTCATGATCCTCGAATACGTCGCGCACTCCGCGCTGGCCGAGCTGCGCCACCTGGCCGCGCCGGTCACCCTGGGCGGCGCCGTGCTCTCCCTGGGCACCGAGGACCACGCGAGCTTCACCCCGCAGGCGGCCCGCTCCGCGCTCGCCGCCGCCGAACCGCTGGAGATCGTCCTGGCGTGCGAGCTGGTGGCCTCGGTACGGGCCCTGCGGCGGCGCGGCCTGCCCTGCGACCTGCCGCTCGATCCCGCGATGGAGGACCGTCCCCTGGACGCCGACCTCGACGCGGCACGCGGGCTCCTGCCCGGCCTCGTTCCCCGAGACCTGTGAGTCAGCCGACCGAGCCGCGCTCGCGGAGCTGGGGTGCCTGGACGATGCGGCGGCGGCGCGTGTTGCCGTCGGCGGCCGCCACGACGATGCGGACCGCGGCCCGGACGATGCCGTCGATGTCCCAGTCGACCGTGGTCAGGCCGGGGGTGAGCAGACCCGACATGGGATGGTCGTCGTAACCCATCACGGACACCTCGAACGGGATGCCCAGCTTCCGCTCGGCCGAGGCCGCGTAGACGCCGTAGGCGATCGAGTCTGCGAAGCAGAAGAACGCCCGGTGGCCGGCGTCGAGCATCTCGCCCGCGACCCGGGTGGCGGGTCCCAGCGACTGCGAGGCGGTGACCATCTCGATGTCCAGGCCCAGCCGCCCGGCCTCGGCCAGGACGTGCACGTCGGCGGGCCGGTCGGGGGTGCTGGCCCGCGTCGAGGTGAGGACGGCCAGCCGCCGGTGGCCCCGCCGGCGCAGATGCTCCAGGGCGAGGGTCACCCCGGCACGGTTGTCGAAGACGACCTCACCCGCCGTGCGCGCCCCGGCGAGGGCGTCGCCGATCGACACCACCGGCAGTCCCTCGCACAGGTCGGCCCAGAGCGGCGCCGCGGGGTCGACCGGTTGCACGATCAGCGCGTCCACCCGCTGGTCACGGAGCTGCCTGGCGAGCGTGTTCTCCCTGGCCGGATCTCCCGCGGCGTCCAGGATCAGGGCGTAGCGGTCGTTGTCCTTGAGGGCCCGGCCGATGCCGACGGCCAGCGCCTGCTGCCAGAGGTCCTCCAGGGAGCCGCAGAGCAGGCCGATCATCCCGGTCCGGCCGCTGGCCAGGGCACGGGCGATGGGGTCGGCCTCGTAGCCGAGCTCGGCCGCGGCCTGCCGCACCCGCTCGATGGTCTCCTCCGACACCTGCAGGCCGCGCAGGGCGTACGAGACGGCGGCGGGCGAAAGACCGGTGGCCTTCGCCACCTCACGTATGGTCGCTCGTTTCCGGGGCCGGGACATCGGACCAGCCTATTCCCCGGGGCCTTCGAAGGCGCGTTCCCCGCGCGATCGGCGGCGTCGCGGGACATCGGGAGGTATTGACACCAAGCCAGGTGAAGCGGTTCACTGAAACGGTTCACTGAACCGTGTCACTGTTGGATGTGGCGAGGTGAAGGCGTTTACCCATATTCTAGGTAGGGAATGCCTTGAAGGCGTGAAAGGAGGGGACCCGCCGTGACCGTCGACGTTCACCAGCATCTGTGGACGCCCGCGTTCGTGGACGCGCTCAGACGTCGCACGACCGCGCCCCGGCTCGACGGCTGGACCCTCCACCTGGACGGCGAACCCGCCTACGAGGTCGACCCCGCCGACCACGACCTCACCGGTCGCCTCGCGCTGAACTCGGGGCTCGACCTGGCTCTCGTGTCACTGTCCAGCCCGCTCGGCATCGAGTCGCTGCCCCCCGACGAGGCCTGGCCGATCATCGACGCCTACCACGAGGACGCCCTCGCGCTGCCCGCGCCCTTCGGCGCCTGGGCGGCGACCTGCCTCAGCGAGATCGATCCCGCCAGGCTCGCCAAGACCCTCGACGCGCGGGACGGCGTACGGAACGACGCGAAGAACGACGGCCGCGCGAAGGACGAAGGCCGCGCGTGGGACGTGCGGCCGGGATTCGCCGGGCTCCAGCTGCCCGCGACCGCCGTGCGCGACGCCGCCGGCCTGGCCGGGGTCGCCCCGCTGCTCGACGTGCTCACCGAGCGCGACCTGCCGCTCTTCGTGCACCCCGGCCCCGCCGCCGAACCCGAGGGGCCCGGCTGGTGGCCCGCCGTCGTGCCGTACGTGCAGCAGATGCACGCCGCGTGGTACGCCTTCGCCGCCTTCGGCCGGACCCGCCACCCCCGCCTGCGGGTCTGCTTCTCGCTGCTCGCCGGGCTGGCCCCGCTCCACTCCGAGCGCCTGGCCAACCGGGGCGGCGAGAGCCGGGGACGGGTCGACCCCGACCTGTTCCTGGAGACCTCCTCCTACGGCCCGCGCGCCATCGACGCCGTCGTCCGCGAGCTCGGCGTCGACATCGTGGTCAGCGGTTCCGACCGGCCCTACGCCACCGCACCCGACCCCGCGCTCGGCGACGCCGCCTGGCACGCCATCGCGGTCACCAACCCGAACCGCCTGCTGAACGGAAAGGAGTCGCGCAAGTGAACCAGTACCAGGGCCGCGAGAGCTGTGTGCTCCCGGCGAGGAGAGCCGTGAGCGAACGGCCCGCGCGAGCCGCCGGGCCCGCCGACCGCGCCGGTCACGCCCGTCATGTCGGTCACGCCTGGCGAGTGGCCATCGCGGGCTTCTGGCCGTTCGGCGGTGAGACCTCATGAGCTACATGAGCTACGAGGCCCTGCCCGCCCGCGCCCTCGACCGGCGCGAGCTCCTCGACCTGGTCAACGATCTGGCCGCCGACCCGTCCACCTGGCAGAACCAGGTGGAGTTCCCCGAGGAGGGAGGGCGCCACTTCGCCTCCCTCTACCGCGACTCCCACGTGGACGTCTGGCTGCTGTGCTGGCGCCCCGAGGACGACACCGGCTGGCACGACCACGACACCTCCTCCGGGGCGGTCCGCGTCGTGGCCGGGACGCTCCTGGAGTGCAACCCCCGCATCGGCGGCGAGCACCTGGAGACCGTGATCTCGGAGGGCGAGTCCTTCTCCTTCGGCCCCGACCACATCCACCGGCTGACCGGCGCGGTGCACGGCAGCGTCTCGATCCACGCCTACTCGCCGCCGCTGTGGCGCCTGGGCCAGTACTCCATCAGCGACAGCGGCGTGATGCGCCGCGTCTCGGTGAGCTACGCCGACGAGCTGCGTCCCATGGACGACGTCGAGAGGATGGTCGAGGTCGCCTGACACGGGTTCCGTTGAAAATTTGACAAGAAGGTAATCCCGGACCGTTGCCGGATTTGATCAAAAACGCTTTGATCAAATCTGGTAACGGAAGGGGACCTGTGAACATCCCGACGATCGTCCGTAGCTCGCTGGCAGCCTTATGCCTTCTGGTTGCGAGCGCGTGTGCGAACGCCGACACCGGCAGCACCTCCGCGACGGGCTCCGGAGCGCCGTCCGCGCCTGCGGCGGCCACGAAAATCAACTATCTGACCTCGTTCAACGTCTTCGGGCGCGACGCCTACGCCTATGTCGCCCTGGAGAAGGGATATTTCAGGGACGCCGGGTTCGACGTCACCATCAGACCCGGCAGCGGCACGGCCGACTCCCTCAAACTGATCGCGAGCGGCCAGGCCGACTTCGGGATCACCGACCTGACCGGCTCCATCGTCACCCTGGCGGGGCAGAAGCTGCCGGTCACCGGCGTGGCGGCGATCCAGCAGCGGTCGCTCACCGCCGTCATCGCCCTTGAGGGCTCGGGCATCGCCGCGCCCAAGGACCTGGAGGGCAAGAAGATCGCCGACCCGCCCGGCTCGGCCGTGAAGCTCGTCTTCCCCGCGTACGCCAAGGCCGCCGGGATCGACCCGGCCAAGGTCACCTTCGTCCCCGCGCCGCCGCCGTCGCTCCCGCAGCTGCTGTCCTCCGGCAAGGTCGACGCCATCGGCCAGTTCGTGGTGGGCAGGCCGACCATCGAGCAGGCGGCCCAGGGACGCAAGGCCGTGGTCCTGCCGTACAGCGACCATGTCAAGGAGATGTACGGCAACATCCTCACGACCACCGCGAAGATGGCGGCAGAGAAGCCCGAGATGGTGACGAAGTTCCGGGACGCCCTGCTCAAGGGGCTGGAGTACGCCGTCGACAACCCCGACGAGTCCGGAAAAATCCTGAACAAGTATCACCCGACCCAGAACCCGGTCACCGCGGCCGCGGAACTGAAGGAGATGGCCGCCTTCGTACGGCCGTCGGAGGCCGGGGTGCCCGTGGGCGCGCTGGACGAGAGCCGTCTGGCCGCCGTCATCACCATCCTCGAAGACGCGAAGGTGATCCAGCCCGGTTTCAAGCCCTCCGACATCGTCACCTTCGGCCTGGCCCCCGGATCCTGACATGATCGAAATATCGGATCTGTCCTGCGTGTTCCCGGGCAGGGCCGGACCGGTGACCGCGCTGGAGGGAATCGGCCTGCGGGTGCACGAGCACGAGTTCGTGGCGGTGATCGGGCGCTCGGGCTGCGGGAAGTCGACGCTCCTGCGGCTGGTCGCCGGTCTCATCCCGGCGACCGGCGGGGAGGTGCGGGTCGCGGGAGAGCCGGTGACCGGGCCCCGTCCCGATGTCAGCCTCATGTTCCAGCGGCCCGCCCTGCTCCCGTGGCGGACGGTCCTCGGCAACGTGCTGCTGCCCGTGGAGTTCCTCGGCAGGTCGAAGGCCGCCCATCTCGGCCGCGCGCGCGAGCTGCTGCGCGTGGCCGGGCTGGAGGGGTTCGAGAAGCGGCTCCCGCACGAGCTGTCGGGTGGCATGCGGCAGCGGGTGGCCCTGTGCCGGTCGCTGATCTGCGAGCCGAAGGTGATGCTCATGGACGAGCCGTTCTCCGCGCTGGACGCGCTCACCCGCGAGGAGCTCTCCGCCGAGCTCCAGCGGATCCGGGCGGAGAGCGCCGCGACGGTCGTCCTCGTCACCCACTCCATCGAGGAGGCGGTACTGCTCGCGGACCGGGTCGTGGTGCTCAGCCCACGGCCCGGCAGGGTCAGGGAGATCGTGGAGATCGACGTGCCCCGGCCGCGCTCCCTGGGCCGCGACGCCCACGCGGAGCGGCTGGCCGGGTACGGCGCGGAGCTGCGCTCGCTGCTCGCCGAGCCGCTCGGCGAACGGACCGGCGAGCCGGCTCCCGGCTCGTCCGGGGAACCGACGGGGAGAACCGCCGGATGAGGGTCTGGGTGCTTCCCGCGGCCGGCGCGGCACTGACCGTGGCGGCCTGGTGGCTGGCCACGGTCGCCTTCGACATCGCGCCGTACGTCCTGCCCGCGCCTCCCGACGTGCTCGCCGTCTTCGGTGAGCACGGCGGCTACCTGCTCGACCAGACCTGGGTGACGCTGGTGGAGACGCTGCAGGGGTACGCGCTCGCCGTGGTGGCGGGCGTGCTGATCGCGGTCCTGATCGCCACGTTCCGGATCGTCGAGGAGAGCGTCTACCCGCTGCTGATCGCCGTGAACGCGGTGCCCAAGGTGGCCGTCGCGCCGATCCTGGTCGTGTGGATGGGATTCGGCCAGCTCCCCAAGGTGGTGATGGTCTTCCTCGTCTGCTTCTTCCCCATCGTGATCTCCACGGCCACCGGCCTGCGGTCCACCCCGGCGGAGTTCGTCGAGCTGAGCAGGTCGCTCCGGGCGAGCTGGTGGCGACTGTTCCTCCAGGTGCGCTTCCCGCACGCCCTGCCGCAGATCTTCGTCGGGCTGAAGGTCGCGATCTCGCTGGCCGTCATCGGCGCGGTGATCGGCGAGTTCGTCGGCGCCCAGGCGGGGCTCGGCTACGTCATCGTCCAGTCCGGCGCGAGCGCGGACACCGCGCTCGCGTTCGCCGCGATGGTCCTGCTCGGCGCGATGAGCATCGCGCTGTTCTACGTCCTGGTCGCGATCGAGCACCTCCTGTTGCCGTGGGCGCGCGAGACCACCGCCTGAACCCGGCTCTCCCGGCAGGCACCCGCCACATCATCCGAGTCGACACGGAGGTATCCGATGAGTGATCCAGAAGCGGGCGAGACCGGGCTGGGCCCGGTGGGCCAGCACGTCGTCTTCGAGAACGAGCTGGTCAGGGTATGGCAGATCGAGCTGGAACCGGGCCAGACCCAGCCCCTGCACCGGCACGACCACCCGTACCTCGTCATCGCGGTCGAGGAGGCCCTCAACGTCATCGAGACCGCCGACGGGCAGCTGATCGACGCGCCGGAACCGCGCGGTTCGGTGATCTTCAGGGATCCGGGCGCGGTGCACAAGCTGACGAACGTGGGAGAGACGAGATACGTCTCGCGCCTGGTGGAGCTGAAGAATGGCTGACCACCCGACCGTCGGCGAGCGGCCTGTCCCGGCCCCCGGTGAACGCCCCGCACCCGCCTCCGGTGAGCGGGCCTCGTCGGCCGGCGGTGAGCGGCCCGCTCCGATCGTCGTGGCCGGCGCGGGTCCCGTGGGGCTCATCACCGCGCTCGGGCTCGCCCACCACGGCCTCCCGGTCGTGGTGCTCGAGGAGGACGAACGACTGTCCCCGGACACCAAGGCCGGCTCGCTGCTCACCCGCAGCCTGGAGATCCTGCACCGGTACGGGGCGCTGCCCCCGGTGCTCCGCGCCGCGCTGCGCGTCGACGAGATCGGCGAGTTCGAGCGTGCCACGGGCCTGCCCAGGTTCCGGGTGCGTACGGACGCGCTGGCCGGGGACACCCGGTTCCCCTTCCTCGCCAACATCCCGCAGCACCACCTGGAGCCGGTGCTCCGCGACGAGCTGGAGCGCAGGGTGCCGGGCGCCCTGCGCATGGGACACCGCGTGACCGGTTTCCGGCAGGCTCCGGACGGGGTGGAGGTGACCGCGGAGACGGCCTCGGGGCCGCGGGTGATCCGCGGGTCGTTCCTGCTGGGCTGCGACGGCGGGCGGTCGTCCGTCCGGGGGGCGCTCGGGGTGACCGTCGAGGGCCGCACGCTGGAGGAGCGGTACGTGCTCGTCGACCTGGAGGTCGACCTCGACGTCGACACCCCGCGCGACTATCCCTACCTGGGTTACTTCTCCGACCCGGAGGAGTGGGTGGTCGTGGTGCGCCTGCCGCACTGCTGGCGCTTCGTCTACGCGCTCAAGCCGGGCACGCCGGAACCGGACGAGGCGGAGCTGCGGGACAGGGCGCTGCGCTTCCTCGGGGAGGTGGGCCCCTCGCGGCTGGTGGGCTGCAACGTCTACCGCGTCCATCACCGGATCGCGAGCCGCTGGCGTGACCACCGGGTCTTCCTGCTCGGGGACGCCGCCCACCTGATCACGCCGATGTGGGCCCTCGGCCTCAACACCGGGGCGCTGGACACCTCCAACCTGGTGTGGCGCCTGGCGTGGGTGCTGCGGGGGTGGGCGGACGACCGGCTGCTCGACGGGTACGAGAGCGAGCAGTTCCCGGTGGCCTCCCTGGGCTCGGGCAAGATGGCCGAGGCGGCCCGCGCCGTCATGGCCCATCGCGGTGCGGACGCCGCGGCCATGACGGAGGGCGGCTGGGGAACCGCCCAGACGCGCACGCTGCTGGGCGTGCGGCTCGACGTGGACGGCACCGGAGACTGGGGCATGGTCAAGACCGGTGACACCCCCGCGCCGGTGCGGCGCGGTGACCGCGCCCCGGACCTGCCGCTGTTCGGCCCCGCCGGGGAGGTCCACCTGCACGACCTGTGCGCGGACTCCTTCGTGGCGCTGTACTTCACCGACGCCCGGCGGGCTCCCCTGGTCCCGCCCCCCGACTCGCCCGCGCTGCGGCAGTACGTGGTCAGCAGGTGGGACGTGCCACCGGGCTCGGAGCTGCGTGACCGGCTCCTGCTCGACCCCGGCGAGCGGGTCCGCCTGCGGTTCGGCGTCCCCGACGACACGCTGGTGCTGGTGCGGCCCGACGGGCACATCACCGCGATCAGGCCGTTCGCCCCCCGGGGAGGCGAGGGCCTGGCCGAGGACCTCTACACGGCCGTCACGGACAGGCGGCCGCCGACCACCTCCCCCGTCCGCTAGCCGCGTTCCCGGCCCGCACGGGGTCCCGCCGTCGCGAGACCCCCGTGCGGATCGCCGTACCCGGGTGATCGGGGCCGGGGGATGCTAGAAGACGCGCTCCCTGACGGCGTTGGCCATGCCCGGGTCGTCGGCGAAGACGCCGTCGACGCCGAGGGAGTAGAGCCTCTCCAGCCAGCCCATCACGTTGCCGGTGGCGCGCGGGTAGGCCGGGCTCGCCGGGTTGCCGAACCGGAAGTCCACCGGGAGCTGCGAGTTCTCGTTCCTGACGGTCCAGGTGTGGACCTTCAGACCGGCCCGGTGGGCGTCCTGGATGAGCGGGGTGGGCGGCAGGAGGCGTCCGTCGGGGCCGGCGGGCACGATCCGCCTGGTGTCGACGCCGACGCCGTCCGCGTAGCTCGCCACGTCACGGAGCCCGGCGGGGGTGACCATGGTGTCGTAGGTGCGCGGGTCTCCGGCGGCGACCCAGTCGTACGGGGCGCCGGTGGCGGTGATGAGCTGGATCAGCGGCAGCTTGGTCCGCTTGCTCAGCTCGCGCAGGTTGGCGGTCTCGAAGGACTGGATGAAGACCGGGTCCCGGCTCCCGCGCCAGCCGTGCCGGCCGAGCACGTCGAGCAGCGGCTCCTCCAGGGAGAGGCCGATGGAGTCGAAGTAGGTCGGGTGCTTGGTCTCGGGGTAGACGCCGACCCCGCTGCGCTTGGCGAGCGCGACGACCTCGTCGAAGGTCGGGATCTCCGCGAGGCCGTTGAAGGCGGTGTTGTCCGGACGCAGGTCGGGAACGCGCTCCTCGGCCCTGAGCGTCTTCAGCTCCGCGAGCGTGAAGTCCTCGGTGAACCAGCCGGTGATCGGGGTGCCGTCGATGGTCTTGGTCGTCCGGCGCGCCGCGAACTCGGGGTGGTTCTCGACGTCCGTGGTGCCGCCGATCTCGTTCTCGTGCCTGGCCACCAGCACGTGGTCCTTCGTCGAGACCAGGTCGGGCTCGATGTAGTCGGCGCCGAGCGCGATCGCGGTCTCGTACGAGAGCAGGGTGTGCTCGGGCCGGTGCGCGCTGGCGCCCCGGTGGGCGATGACGAGGGGTTCGCGGCCGCGCGGCTCGGCGGTGGCGGGTTCGGGTTGTTGCAGCACAACGGCGACGGTACCGGTCGCGAGGACCGTCAGCGCCGCGGCCAGAAGCCTACGGATCATGTTCAGGAACGTAAGCCGCTCGGATGACCATTGGAACAACGACTCGCGAAGGGAACGGGACGTGCGGGCGGCCGATGATCCGCGCCGCCCCGAAGGACGGGCGGCCGATGACGCGTGCCGCCCCGGGGGGCGGGGCCATCGTGCCGTCGCCCCTCCCGGGAGGATGTCACTCGAACGATTCGAGGCGCAGAACCGCATCGAGGCTCTCGTTGTCGCCGTAGTCGACCGGCACGTCGACGACGACGGGACCCGGCGTGTCGAGGGCCCGGCGGAGTACCGCGGGGAGCTCGTCCGCGCAGGTCGCCCGCATCCCGGCCGCGCCGAAGCTCTCGGCGAAACGCACCGTGTCGATCGGGCCGAAGTCGACCCCCGACGTCCGCCCGTACTTCAGCCGCTCCTGGAAGGCGACCATGTCGTAGGTGCCGTCGCGCCACACCAGATGCGTGAGGTCGGCGCCGACGCGCACGGCGGTCTCCAGTTCCATGGCGGAGAAGAGGAAGCCTCCGTCGCCGGAGACGGACACCACCTTGTGGCCCGGCCGCACCAGCGCCGTGGCGACGGCCCGGGGCAGTGCCACGCCGAGCGTCTGCTGACCGTTGGAGAACAGCAGGCCGCGTGGCCGGTAGGTCCGGAAGTGACGGGCCATCCAGATGTAGTGGGAACCGACGTCGCAGACCACGGTGGTGTCGTCGTCGACCGCCTCACGCAGGGCGCGGACGATCCGCAGAGGATGGATCCGGCCCGGACGGGACTCGGCGGGCGCGCTGTCCAGGCCGGCGAGCCTGGCGCGCAGCCTCGCGACACGGGCCGCGGCGCCGCGTGCGAGGGCCAGCCCGTCCAGCCGGTCGGCCAGCGCCGTCACGGTGGCCGCCACGTCGCCGCGCAGCTCGACCGACGGCCGGTAGCGATTGTCGATCTCCGCCGGGCAGTCGTCCAGGTGGACGATCTCCGGTCCCGCCCCGGGTCCCGGGTTCCACAGCCCGGGGTCGTACTCGACGTGGTCGTACCCGACGGCGAGGACGAGGTCCGCCTGGCCCAGCGCCTCGTCCCCCGGCTGGTCGCGGAACAGGCCGACCCTGCCGAGGAAGCGTTCCTCCAGCTCCCCTCGCGGCACCACCCCGGCGGCCTGGAAGGTCTCCACCACCGGCAGCCCGGTGCGCGCCATCAGGCCGCGCACCGCCTCGGCCGTGACCCGGTCGCCGGTCCGGGCCCCGAGCAGCACGACCGGCGTCCGGGCCCGCCTGACGGCGTCCGCGGCCCGGTCGACCGCCTCCGGAGGGGCGGGCCCGAGCCGCGGCACGTCCGGAGCCCCGGCGGGTGACTCCGTGGTGGCGTCACCGAGGAGGTCCTGCGGGAGGATGACGGCCACGGCCCCGCGGGGCGAGGTGGAGGCCGCCCGGTAGGCGTTCGACACGACCTCGGGCAGGGCCGCCACGTCGTCCACCTCCCAGGTGGACTTGCAGACCGCCCGGAGCAGGCCGACCGGGTCCATCGACCGGCGCGTCCGCTTCAGCCGGTCGGCGCGGGGCACCGCCCCGGCGAAAGCGACGACCGGGTCGCCCTCCGTGGTCGCCGTCGCCAGGCCGGTGGCCAGGTTGGAGGTGCCGGACCCGGAGGTCACCAGCACCACGCCGGGCCGTCCGGTGAGCCGGCCGGCCGCCGCCGCCATGAAGGCGGCGTTCTGCTCGTGCCGGCACACCACCAGTCGTGGCCCCGCGCCGACCAGGGCGTCGAACACCGCGTCGATCTTGGCGCCCGGGATCCCGAAGACGTGCTCGACCCCCGACCTCTCCAGGCAGTCGACCAGCAGGTCAGCGCCGGTGGCGGGAACCCGCCTCACGAGCCGTCGCGCCGTCGCGACCATGTCCGCCCCCGTCCACATCGCGGGGAGCCCCGGTGACACGGGGTCGTCGTCGCGAAGAGAGTCGCAAAGAGACAAAGAGAATGCAATGACGGCCACCCCGGATCCGGGTGAACGCGATGCCGTACGGCGTGCCGCCGATCGCGGCTCCGCCCCTCGTCGTCCGGTGGCGGCCCCGTCCCACGCTACGCGCCCGCCAGGAAAGCCACAAGAGGCCGCTTAACCCCGCTGACCAGGGCTTTTACGGCACACAGGTCAGGCCAGGGAGGGCGAGCCCTCGGCCGGGCGAGACTCGCCCGCGCCGGACGGCGCGACCGGGCGCCCGGCCAGGAAACCGGCCGCCAGCTGCAGGCCGCACGCGCCGATCCCGGCCAGCAGCGGCAGCGTCCAGCCACCCGAGAGCTGGTGGAGCGCGCCGATCAGGAGCGGTCCGAGCGCGGCCAGCGTGTAGCCGACGGACTGGGCGACGGCCGACAGGGCGGTGACCGAGACCGGGTCGGGCGCGCGGAGCGTGATGATGAGCAGGGCCAGCGCGATCGAGGCGCCCTGCCCCACTCCGAGGACGATCATCCAGAGCCACGGCAGGGCGGCGGGGGCGATCAGCACGCCGAGGTATCCGGCGATCGTGAGAAGGGTCGCGGCGGTGACGTACGGCACCTGCGACCGGGCCCGGCCCGCGAGCACCGGGACGGTCAGCGTGGCCGCCACCTGGGCCAGGTTGGTGAGGCTGAGCATGTATCCGGCCTGGTCGGCGGGGAGTCCCGCGTCCTTGAAGATCGTCGGTATCCAGGCCAGCATGATGTAGAAGGTCAGCGACTGCAGGCCCATGTAGACGGTGACGTACCAGGTCACCCGGCTGCGGAGCAGCAGGGCGAACGGCCTGGGCGCGACCTTTGGACGGGCGGGGCGGCGTAGCGCCTGGGGCAGCCAGAGCGCCGCCGCCGCCAGTGCCGGGATCGCGGTCATCGCCGTCACCTCGCGCCAGCCGAGCCCGGTGGCCCGCTCGATCGGGACCACCGAACCGGACGCCACCGCGGCGCCCAGCACCAGGCCGGAGACGTAGATCGCGGTGAACGGCCCGACCCGCGTGGGGAAGTGCTGCTTGACCACGCCTGGCATCGCGACGTTCATCACGGCGATGGCCGTACCTGCGACGGCCGCGCCCGCGTAGAGCGCGGGGACGCTTCCCGTGCCGCGCAGCGCCACCCCGGCCGCCAGGATCAGCAGCCCGGCCATGAGCGTGCGGTCCAGGCCGAAGCGGCGGGCGAGCAGGGGGGCGAGCGGGCCGAGGACGCCCAGGCAGACCACCATGACCGTGGTGATCGCCCCGCCCCCGGCGGCGCTCAGCCCGAGATCGTCCATGATCTCGTCCAGTACCGGGGAGATGCCCGCCAGCGCGGGCCGCAGGTTGAGCGCCGCGAGCACGAACCCCGCGACGAGCAACACCCGCGACATCCACGACACCCGTGACACACCGACTCCCCGCTCGAGCATTGCCCAACTCTCCCATAGGCCTCACAGCGCATCATCGGGGGAGGTTATGCAGCCCGTCGGTAGGGAGTCAGAAGGGATACGTCGCGATATTTCCTTGCATCGTCACCCAGCGGGTCTCGGTGAAGGCCTCGATGTTGGCCCGTCCCCCGCCGAAGCGCGAGCCGGTACCCGACGCGCCGACCCCGCCGAACGGGGCCACCGCCTCGTCGTCCACCGTCTGGTCGTTGACGTGCACGATCCCGGTGGGAACGAGGTCGGCCAGCGCAAGGCCGCGCATCGCGTCGCGCGTCAGGATGCCCAGCGACAGGCCGTACTCGCTGTCGGAGGCCAGCGCGGCGGCCTCCTCGATCGTGGAGAACGGCACGACGGGCGCGACCGGCCCGAACACCTCCTGGACGTACGCGGGAGCGTGCGCGGGCAGGTCGGCCAGGACCGTGGGCCGGTAGAAGAGCCCCTCGTAGGTGCCGCCCGCGGCCAGCCGCGCCCCGGCGTCGACGCTCGCGGAGACCAGGCCGTGGACCTTGTCCCGCTGGCCGGCGTCGATCAGCGGGCCGAGCGCGACCTGCCCGCCCGCCGGGTCGCCGACCGGCAGGTGGTCGGCCTTCTCCGCGAGCCGCGCCACGTACTCCTCCGCGATCGAGGAGTGCACCAGGTGGCGTCCGGTGGTCATGCAGATCTGCCCCTGGTGCAGGAAGGAGCCCCAGGCGCCCGCCGAGACGGCGAGGTCCAGGTCCGCGTCGTCCAGGACGATCAGCGCGCTGTTGCCGCCGAGTTCCAGGTGCGCCCGCTTGAGCAGCCGCCCGCACGCCTCGCCGACCGCGCGCCCCGCCGAGGTCGAGCCGGTGAAGGAGATCACCCGTACCAGCGGATCGCCGACCAGCGCCTGCCCCGCCGCCACCCCTCCCGGCAGCACGTGGAGCAGCCCGGGCGGCAGGCCCGCCTCCTCGAAGACGCGGGCGACGGCGACGCCGCCGGAGACGGCGGTACGCGGGTCGGGCTTGAGGATCACCGCGTTCCCCAGGGCGAGCGCGGGGGCGACCGAGCGGATGGCGAGGACCAGCGGGAAGTTGAACGGGGCGATCACCCCGACCACCCCGGCGGGTACGCGGCGGGCCAGGCTGAGCCGCCGCTTGACGGTGGGCAGGATCTCCCCCAGCGGCTGGGACGCCAGCGCGGCGGCCTCGTGGCACTCCTGGGCGGCGACGTGCGTCTCCACGCCCGCCTTGGGGCGGATCGACCCGGCCTCGCGGACCAGCCAGTCCTGGATCTCCTCCGCGTGCTCCTCGAACAGCCTCCCGGCCCGCCGCAGCACGGCCGCCCGCTCCTCGAACGAGGTCGCCGCCCACTCCCGCTGTGCCCGTACGGCGCGCACGGCCGCCGCCGCCACGTCCTCGGGCCCGGCCACGCCGACCCGGCCGAGCTCCGCGCCGGTGGCGGGCTCGACCACGGCCGCGTCACCCGCGCGCGAGGTGATCCAGCCGTCCCCGAAAACCTGCCCGGTCCACGTCTTGGCATCCATCAGCGACATGGCGTCTCCTTTGTCATGTTGAGGCATGTTGAGGCATGTTGAGTCACGGCTGGTCATGGCCGGCCAGGAGGGCCGGGGAACGACGCGCGGAACCTTCCGGAGGGAAGAAGTTGGGAATGGGCGTGCGTTATGCGAACAAAGATTCCCTGAACGCACGATGCGTATCGCGGAAGCTACGCCCCGGCATCCGGCGTGTCAAGGAATGTCGGGCGGCTAAGTTGACCGCTCGAATGACACCTCAGTATGTTCATTTGGAGAACATTCGTACGCATGACGAACGTCCACCGATCCGGGTATCCAGGACGCGCGGGGAGGAACGATGGCCACGGTGGCCCCGCTCGCCGAGCCCCCGGCCGACAGGAGCCTCCGAACGTGAACGACGTCTACGTCCTCGACGCGGTCCGCACGCCCATCGGCCGGTACGGCGGGGCGCTGTCGGGCGTCCGCCCCGACGACCTGGCCGCGCACGTCGTCCGCGCGCTGGCCGACCGCGCCCCCGCGCTCGACCCCGCCGCCATCGAGGACGTGTTCTTCGGCGCGGCCAACGGGGCGGGCGAGGACAACCGGGACGTCGCACGGATGGCCGTGCTCCTGGCCGGGCTGCCGGTGACGGTGCCCGGCACGACCCTCAACCGGCTGTGCGGCTCCGGCCTGGAGGCGGCGATCGCCGCCTCCCGCGCGGTGGCCGTGGGCGACGCCTCCCTGGTGGTCGCCGGAGGTTCCGAGTCGATGAGCCGGGCGCCGTGGGTGATGCCCAAGCCCGCGCGGGGCTTCGACCGGGGAGAGCGGACCCTGCACGACACCGCCCTCGGCTGGCGCATGGTCAATCCCCGGATGCCCGCCGAGTGGACGGTCGCCCTGGGTGAGGGCGCCGAGATCCTCGCCGACCGCTACGACATCGGCCGCGAGGCCCAGGACCGGTTCGCGCTGCGCAGCCATCGGCGCGCGGCGGCGGCCTGGGAGCGCGGCGTCTTCGACCGCGAGGTGGTCCCGCTCGACGCCCTCGGCCACGACGAGTCCGTCAGGGCCGACTCGACCGAGGAGTCCCTGGCCGGTCTGAAGCCGGTCTTCCGCGCCGGCGGCACCGTCACCGCGGGAAACGCCTCCCCGCTCAACGACGGCGCGGCCGCGCTGCTCGTCGGCGACGAGGCGGGGGCCGCCCGGTCCGGACGGGCCCCGCTGGCCAGGATCGTCTCCCGCGCGGTGATCGGCGTCGAGCCGCACCTGTTCGGCATCGGGCCGGTCGACGCGGCCCGTACGGCCCTCAAGCGGGCGGGCGTCGGCTGGTCCGACCTGAGCGTGGTCGAACTCAACGAGGCGTTCGCCGCCCAGTCGCTGGCGTGCCTCGCCGAGTGGCCCGACCTCGATCCCGAGATCGTCAACGTCAACGGCGGCGCCATCGCGCTCGGCCACCCCCTCGGCTCCTCGGGGGCGCGTATCCTCGGCACCCTCGCCCACGAGCTGCACCGCCGGGGCGGCGGGTACGGCCTGGCCGCCATCTGCGTCGGCGTCGGCCAGGGACTCGCCGTCGTCCTCGAGGGAATCGGTTCCTGAGCGGCCATGACCGGCGTCCGAACCACCCGGAGGTGGACATGACCTCTCCCTCTCCTGCCCCCGCTCCCGCGAACGGCGGCCCGGTCTCCGGCCTGTTCTCCGGGATGTTCGCCAGGGGCGAGGCCTCGGCGGAGGTGTCGGACGTCGCGTGGCTGGCCGCCATGCTGGACGTCGAGGCCGCGCTGGCCGGCGCGCAGGCCGGGATCGGCCTGGTCCCCGCCGGGGTGCCCGCCGCGCTGGCGCGGGCCTGCCGCCCCGAGCTCTACGACGTCGCCGAGCTGGGCGGCAGGGCCGCGCGGACCGGCAACCCCGTCATCCCCCTGGTCGCCGCCCTGCGGGAGCGGGTCGAGCCCGGCCTGCGGCGGTTCGTCCACTACGGCGCCACCAGCCAGGACATCAACGACACCGCCGCCATGCTGGTCGCCCGCCGCGCGCTGACACCGATCCTGGCCGACCTGTCCGCCTGCGCGGACGCCTGCGCGCGGCTGGCGTCCGGCCATCGCGGCACCGTCATGGCCGGGCGCACCGTCCTGCAGCACGCCGTGCCCGTCACGTTCGGGCTGAAGGCGGCGGGCTGGCTGAGCGCGCTGGACCGCTCGCGGTCCTGGCTGGCGGAGGTGCCGCTGCCGGTCCAGTACGGCGGGGCGGCGGGCACCCTGTCGGTCCTCGGCGAGCGGGGCCACGAGGTGCCGCCGCTCCTGGCGGCCGGGCTGGGACTGGCCGAGCCGCTCGTCCCCTGGCACACCGACCGGACCCCGGTGGCCCGGCTGGCCTGCGCGCTCGGCACCGCGGCGGGGACGCTGGGCAAGGTGGCGAACGACGTGAAGCTGCTGGCCCAGACCGAGGTGGCGGAGGTCGCCGAGCCCACCGGGCCCGGCCGGGGCACCTCAAGCGCGATGCCGCACAAGCGCAACCCGGTGGGCTCGATGTCCGTGCTCGCCTGCGTCCAGCGCGTCCCCGGGCTGGTCGCCTCGATCCTGGACGGCATGGTCCAGGAGCACGAGCGCGCCGCGGGCCCCTGGCAGTCCGAGTGGGAGACGCTGGGCGAGCTGCTCCGGCTCACCGGCAGCGCCGCCTCCTGGCTCCGCGAGGTGCTGGAGGGCCTGACCGTCGACCCCGCCCGGATGCGCGCCAACCTCGGGGCGACCCGCGGGCTGCTGATGGCCGAGCAGGTCGTCGTACGGCTCGGGGGCACCCCGCAGGCCCGGCGGCTGGTGGACGCCGCCTGCGCCCGCGCCACCGAGGAGGGCGCGGAGCTGCGGGAGGTCCTGCTCGCCGATCCCGGCGTCTCCCTGACCCCCGGGGAGATCGACGCGGCCCTCGACCCGGCGGGCGCCCTCGGCTCCGCCGCCGCCTTCGTCGACCGGGCGCTCGCCGCCCACGAGAACCTCACGGGAGCCGGCGGATGAGCGGACGGGACACCGAGGAGAGACGAACGCCACGAACGGACGGGAGAGCGGGCGGATGAGCGGGGAGACCGCGGAGGCAAACGGCACGAACGGGCAGATCAGCGGGGAGACCGCGGAGGCGACCGGCACGACCGGGTGGGCGGCCGGGGACGCGACGCGCCGGGCCGTACTCGGCGACGAGCACGTGGACCGCGCCGTCGCGGGCACCACCCCGTTCACCGCGGACTTCCAGGAGTTCATCACCACGTACGCGTGGGGTGAGATCTGGACCCGTCCCGGCCTGGACCGGCGCACCCGCAGTTGCATCACGCTGGCCATGCTCGCCGCGCTCGGGCACGAGCACGAGCTGGCCATGCACGTGCGGGCGGCGCTCCGTGTCGGCCTGACCGAGGAGGAGATCAAGGAGGTGCTGCTGCAGACCGCGATCTACGCGGGTGTGCCCGCCGCCAACCGGGCGTTCGCGGTGGCACGGGCGGCGCTAGAGTTCGACCGGAACGAGGAGGGCGGGGATGGTCGAACCGGTTGACCGTGGCTCTGACCACGTGCAGTCGCTGGCACGCGGGCTCTCGGTGATCAAGGCGTTCAGCGCGACGAGCCCCGAGCTGACGCTCAGCGAGGTGGCCCGCGCGACCGGCCTGACCCGGGCCGCGGCCCGGCGGTTCCTGCTGACGCTCGTCGACCTCGGCTACGTCAGGACCGACGGGCGGCTGTTCGCCCTCTCCCCCCGCATCCTTGACCTCGGGTACGCCTACCTGTCCAGCCTCTCGCTGCCCGAGGTGGCCGAGCCGCACCTCGAACGCCTCGTCGCCGAGGTGCACGAGTCGGCGTCGGTGGCGGTGCTCGACGGCGAGGACGTCGTCTACGTTGCCCGGGTGGCGACCAGCAGGATCATGCGGGTGACCATCAACATCGGCACCCGTTTCCCGGCGCACTGCACCTCGATGGGCAGGGTGCTGCTGGCCTGGCTGCCGCCCGACGACCTCGACGCCTACCTCGGACGGGTCGAGCTCCACAGGTTCACCTCCAACACGATCACCTCTCCCGCCGCCCTCGGAGCCGAGCTCGACAGGGTGCGCGCCCAGGGCTGGGCCATGGTCGACCAGGAGCTGGAGGAGGGCCTGCGCTCGATCGCCGTCCCCGTCAGGGAACGCTCGGGACGGGTGACCGCCGCGATCAACATCTCCTCCCACGCGAGCCGTACGACCTCGGAGTCCGCCCGCCGTCACCTGCTCCCGCCGCTGCTCGCCACCGCCGCGCGGGTGGAGGCCGACCTGCACGCCTCGGGTGTCAGGGGCAGCGCCCTGTCCCCCCGCTGACCCCGGCCACCGCCCCCGGCACGATCCCGTCAAGGCGGCCAAGCCTCTCCAGAGGGCAAGAACGCATGGCCGCCCCACGGTTGTTCGATTCGCCTACCGTCCGCACGCTCACCCCTCGATGAACTGGTAGTCGGTCCGAATCCGGCCGTCCCCGCCGAGGACGAGAATCTCAAGACCGACGCCTACCGGCTCACCACCGCCCGCGGGCACCATCTCCCAGTTGAACTTGACGACATCGGCGAGACGATCGGCGTTGTCCCGCCTCCTGAAGAAGAACTTTCCGGGCGCGATGAACTCCTCGTACGAGCGGGCCACCCTGACCTCGAGTGCCTCGTGTCCGCGAGCCTCGAGGACGGGGGTGAGGCCCAGCACCGCGGCGCTCTCCCGGATCTCCTGAGGTGGCTGGAGTATCTGCACACCGTCCTCGGTCCACAGCTCGGCGACGGCCTTGCGGCGCAGCTCGGCGTCCGGCTCGTTCCAGACCGCCACGTAGCGGCCGACCAGATCCTCGACATCGATCACAGCTTTTCCTCCGTCGTGATGTGTTCGTGAACGCTGCCGATCCTGACCGCGACGCCGTGGCCCGACAATTCCCTCGAAGGAATGGCTGTACGCCGCTCACTGCGTTAGACAAGGTCAGGTGACCGGCACTTCGGAACGCGGCGGGTTCGCCGGTGTCCTGCGCGCGTGGCGCGGACGCCGCGGCGTCAGCCAACTGGACCTCGCCCTGCGCGCTGGGACCACGCAGCGGCACGTCAGCTTCATCGAGAGCGGCCGATCGACCCCTGGCAGGGCCATGGTCGTGCGGCTCTCCGAGTCGCTGGAGATACCGCTTCGGGAAAGAAACGCGCTGTTGCTGGCTGCGGGCTACGCCCCCGCCTACCCGGAGACCCCGTTCGACGACCCCGAGCTCGGACCGGTCCGCGTCGCGCTGGAAGGCGTCCTGCGAGGGCACCACCCGTACCCCGCGGTGATCGTCGATCGGCACGGCGATCTCGTCTCGGCCAACGACGCGTTCCGGGCGCTGACCGAAGGGGTGGCGTCCCATCTCCTCGCGTCGCCTGTCAACGTCCCCCGCTTGTTGCTGGATCCTCGAGGAATGGCGCCGCGGATCATCAACCTGGACGTATGGGCCTGGCACGTGATCGACCACATCCGGCTGGAAGCGGCCCGCAATCCCGACGACCGGCTTGAGGCGCTGGTCACCGAGCTCACGAAACTGGTACCCGATCGCCTCCGGAAACCGAGGCCGGATCATCTCGGCTTCGCGGTCCCGCTGCGACTTCGCTCCGGCGACGGCGAGCTTCGGCTCCTGACCACTCTGACCCACTTCGGGACCGCGGCCGACGTCACCGTCGCCGAGCTGCGGATGGAGGCCTTCCTGCCGGCCGACGCGGCGACGGCCTCCGCCCTCGCCGAACTCGGGCGGGCCGTGCCCAGCGGCGCCTCGGACAGGCCCTGACCAGGTGAACACCTCAGCTTCCACCGCCGGTGGCCGTCCTGGGACTGTCGGCGACGGCGATGACCGCGAGCGCCGTCCCGCTCACCGCGCCGCGCCCGACCGACCCGCACGAGTGGAGCGCGTCGTCACGGGTGTCCGACATCGTCCCGCACCTCCCCCACGGCCTGATGGCCACGACCGCGTACGACCGCCCGACCCGGCCCCCCGCGTGCACTGCCGTCGGCGCCTCTCCGGTGAGGGCGCCCACCGATCGTTCGCCCGTGGCGGATCCGATCAGGGCGACGCGGCGCGGCGAGCAGCATGTGACGCATGACGATAAGACTCACTAAATACGCGTCGTCGACGTGCCGACACTGCTGGTGCCCGGCCAGGCTCCCTGGATGACGGTTCCCGACATGATCGCCTACCTGCGGACGACGGCGCCCCGGCGCGCGTACGCGATCCACGACGGTTTGATCAACGAGTGGGGCGTCAAGGTGCTGGAGGGCGTGCTCGCCGGCGAGGCCGAAAGACTCGGGGCCGACATCCGGCGGCTCAGGCCCGGCGAGAGCGTCGAGCTCTGACCCCCGGACCGACCCCCGGACCCCGGCGGCCGAGACCTCGCCGGCGTGCCGCCCGGCGGCACCCATCACCGCTAAATCACGACATAACGCGAAAAACAGGAAGAGCCTTGCAGCCCACCCTGTTTTGTACGTAGGCTTATACGTATACGGGATGAGGATGGAACGATGCCCAATAAAACGATCTACGTCTCGGACGACGACCTGCCCCTGTTCCAGCGGGCGCAGGAGCTCGCCGGGGGCAAGCTGTCGACGGCGATCAGCGTGGCGCTGCGGCGCTACGTCGAGATGGAGGACGGCCGTCAGGAGGGCTACGACGAGATCATCGTGCAGGTCGGCCAGGGTGGCACGGGCCGCAAGCAGCGCTTCTCCGGGGTGCTGCTCGGCGAGTGGGGACGCACGACGGGAAGCCGGGTGGAGATGTTCCGGGTGTACCGCTCGCGCAAGGACAAATACGTCCTGCACGTGGACCGCTCGCCCGACTGGACGGACAGCCTGACGTCGGGAGCCGACAACTGGCTGGAGGGTCTCCTCTCGCGTGGCGCGTGGCGGAGCTATCTCGGCCTGGCCGACTCCAGCTGGGGCTTCATCCAGGGCGAGTCCACGCTTGAGGTCGTGAACACCTTCCAGGAACTGCGCGGCAGGATCCCGGACGAGTTCTACGACCTGATCGCCGACATGGCCGAACGTCCCGCCGTGGAGGACCTCGACATCTAACTCCATCCGACGAACGCAACCGGACGGTCGACAGGCGACCGCCCGCTACCCCCTCACGCCCTCATCCCGCTCATCCCGCTGTCCCCCCATGCCCTCATCCCGCTGTCCCCCGGCACGAACGAACGAAGGAGAAACCCACATGCCCCCCGCGATAACGGCCGAAGGGCTGGTCAAGAAGTACGGCGACGTCGTCGCCCTGGACGGGATGGACCTGTCCGTCCCCGAGGGCACCGTGTTCGGCCTGCTCGGCCCCAACGGTGCGGGAAAGACCACGGCCGTACGGATCCTGACCACCCTGTTGAAACCGGACGCCGGCCGCGCCACGGTCGCCGGGTTCGACGTCGTCGCCGACGCGTACCGGCTGCGCGCCCGCATCGGCGCCTCCGGCCAGTACGCCGCCGTCGACGACCACCTCACCGGTGCCGAGAACCTGGAGATGGTCGGCCGCCTCTACCACCTGGGCGTCAAACGCAGCAGGCAGCGGGCCCGCGAGCTGCTGGAACGCTTCGACCTGAGCGAGGCGGCCGACCGCCCCGTGCAGGGCTACTCCGGCGGCATGCGACGCCGCCTCGACCTCGCCGGAGCGCTCGTCGCCGCCCCGCCGGTGCTGTTCCTCGACGAGCCCACCACCGGCCTCGACCCCCGAGCCCGCACGAGCCTGTGGGACGTCATCTCCGAACTCGTCGCCGACGGCACCACCGTGCTGCTCACCACGCAGTACCTGGAGGAGGCCGACCGGCTGGCCAGGACGATCGCGGTCGTCGACCACGGCCGGGTGATCGCGCTCGGCACCGCCGACGAGCTCAAGGACCAGGTCGGCGGTGACCGCGTCGAGCTGACCATGACCAGCGCGGCCGACCTGCACACCGCGCGGCGCGTGCTCGCTCCCCTGGCCGTGGGTAACGCGCGGACCGACGACGCCACGCTCCGGCTCACGATCCCGGTCGCCGACGGCACGGCCTCGCTCACCACGGCCCTGGGCCACCTGGCCGCCGAACGCGTCGCCGTACGCGACGCCGGACTGCGGCGGCCGACGCTGGACGAGGTGTTCCTCACCCTCACCGGACACCCGACCGCCGGACCGACCACGACGAAGACGAAGGAGCACACCCGATGAACGCCCTCCAGCTGGCGGTCTCCGACGGCATCACGATCACCAAGCGCAACGTCCTCAAGATCAAGCGAGCGCCCGACCTGCTGGGGGGCGTGATCATCCTCCCGATCGTGTTCGTGCTGCTGTTCGCGTACGTCTTCGGCAGCATGATGGCGTTGCCGGGCATGTCGTACCAGGAATACATGATCCCCGGGATCTTCGTCCAGACGATCGTGACGAGCGCGCAGATCACCGGCTACACGCTCACCCAGGACCTGCAGAAGGGCATCTTCGACCGGTTCCGCACGCTGCCCATGTCCCCGTCGGCGGTGCTGACCGGCCAGACCTCCAGCGACGTCCTCATGAACGTGAGCAGCATCGTCGCGATGGCCCTCGTCGGGCTCGCCGTCGGCTGGCGCATCCACTCGGAGCCGCACCGGGCCGTGCTGGGCTTCCTGCTGCTCCTGCTGTTCTCGTACGCGTTCTCGTGGGTGACCGCGACGGTCGCGCTGGCCCTGCGCAAGCCCGAGATCTTCAACAACATCGCCACCATCGTGTCGATGCCGCTGGTCTTCCTGTCCAACGCCTTCGTCGACAGCACCCGCCTGCCCGGACCGCTGCGGGTCGTCGCCGAGTGGAACCCCGTCTCCACCGTCGTCCAGGCCGCCCGCGAGCTCTTCGGCAACACCAACACGGCCATGCCGGTGCCCGCCGCCTGGCCGCTCCAGCACGCGGTGCCGGCGACGCTACTGTGGTCGGTACTGCTCCTGGTCGTCTTCGTGCCCCTCTCCATCCGGCTGTACAAGAGGGCGGTCAGCCAGTGATCCGGCTCGACGAGACAGGGCAGGTGACGGAGCGGATGGAACCACGGATACGCGTCTCCGACGGAGAACGCGACAGGGTCGTGCAACAGCTCCAGCAGGCGTTCGCCGACGGTCGCCTCGGCCCCGGCGAGATGGAGGAACGGCTCGAACGCGCGCTCACGGCGAGGTCCCACGGCGACCTGCTGCCGCTGATCGCCGACCTGCCCGACGCCCCGGACGGCCCGGACGGCCCGGACGACGTCCTCCGGCTGACGTCCACGGGCGGACGCATCAAGCGGTCGGGCGACTGGCAGGTCCCGCGCCTGCTGCGCGTCGAGTCCGAGTACGGCGGGGTGAAGCTCGACCTGTCCCAGGCCCTCGTCCGGTATCCGGAGATCGACATCGAGCTCCGGCTCCCCTACGGCTCCGCCACGATCATCCTGCCGCCCGGCGCGACCGCGAACGTCGACAGGGTACGCACCGGGTGGGGCAGCGTGACCTGCGCGCTGCCCGGCCGTGCGCGTCCGGGCGCGCTGCACGTCCGGATCACCGGAGAGCTCGAATACGGCCGCCTGCGCGTCCGCACCTCGCGCGACCGGCTCGGTGCCCGCCGCTGAGACCACCTCTCGCCGGACGGGGGGCGCCAAGATCGTAGAGTGACCCGCGGGTTCCCGGAGTGCGGCGAGCAGATATGCCCGCCGAAGACGTCACGAGTGGGACCGAGAAGCTCACGAAGAACAATAGCGACGCGTGAGGAGCCGAGAGTGAGTGAAACCTGCGAGGCGCCGACCCGAGTGAGTGAACGAGACGGTGATCCCGCTGTTGCCCCCTCGGCCGTGCCACGGCCCAACGATGGAACCATCGACCCGCTCAGTCAACGAGCCCTGGGTAGGCGAACAGGTTCTCCTCGATCAGAGACAGGGACTGCGCGGGTAATCGTCCCAGGTAGTCGCCGAGTTCCTCCTTGAGGAACGGCTGGGCGCAGACCGTACGCACCCAGCACTTGCTCAGCAGGTTGCCGACTCCCTGGGCGAGCTTGACGCAGTATTCGGTCTTGAGCGTGGTCGACGTCGACGTGGGGACGACGTACACCAGGGGCCAGTCCGCCTGCTCGTTCTTCGCGTCACCACTGAGAACGATCACTGGTCGTTTCGGATGGAGGTTGCGCTGGTCGTTGGGAGGCATCGAGAGCGACCGGTCGGGCACGAGGTAGACGCCACCCTTACGGATGGAACCCTTCACTGATCATCCAGCGTATTCGCGTTGGCCCGACGAAGGCCGTCTCTTGTCTCCCGGAACTCCACCTCAAGCACATCGCCGACCCCCGGATCGTCCCGCTGCGGAGGTCGCGCTCCGCGCCGGGACTTGATGTCACGGTACTCCTGTCAGCTTTTGTCATCTCTGATCGGCGCCGGACCACCCCGGGGCGGGTCGCGACTCTGCGTTGAATCATCATCACGCTGAGATGCGTCGAAGTCAGCTGATTACGAAACCGTGCCCCCGCCGTGGGACGTCGTCACGCGGGTCGCTGTCCGCCGGCTCTCAGGGACCGGTGCAGGGCGAGGGCGGAGACGACGGTCGCGGCTCCCGTGAGGACGATGGCCATGTGCGGGGAGGTCAGCTCGGCGGCGACGCCGACCAGGGCGCCGCCCAGTGCCTGGCC
Organism: Streptosporangium sp. OZ121; assembly: GCF_051918885.1. Lineage (NCBI taxonomy): Bacteria > Bacillati > Actinomycetota > Actinomycetes > Streptosporangiales > Streptosporangiaceae > Streptosporangium > Streptosporangium sp. OZ121. The sequence goes on along the minus strand of NZ_JBPXMC010000030.1, from coordinate 60,162 downwards.
GGTCATCATTCCCGCCGAGGCCAGACCGAAGGCCTGCCCCCTGACGGCTTCGGGGACCGCGTCCACGAACCACCGCTGCAACCCCAGCTGGCAGGCGGTCGACGCCGCCGTGGCGAGCAGCACGATCAGCGCGGCTCCCGCGAGTCCCGGCCGGGCGGCGAAGGCGAGCAGGGGAACGCCGGACACCACCGCGAAGGGAAACGCCAGCCGTTCCCGGCCGGCGGGCGAGACGAACCGGCCGACGACGAAGTTGCCGGCCGCCAGGCCGACTGAGGCGGCGGCGAGCGCGAACCCGGCGGCGTTTCCCAGGTAGGGGACCATCATCGCCTCGGCACCCACCACGAGCGAGATCGGCAGCCACTGCGCGAGCAGCAGGCCGCGCACCCGGGGGTCCGCCAGCAGGGCCCGGTTGACCCGCAGCGTCTCCCGTACGGGGCCGTCCCCCTTCGGGGTCGCATTCTCCGCGTTCCTGGCGGGGAAGTCGGGCAGGCCGTAACGCAGCACCACGGCCGCCAGGGCGGACAGCGCGGCGGTGACGGCCAGCGCCCCCGTGGGTCCCGCGAAGGCGAGGATGGCGCCGCCCGCCGCCAGGCCGCCGACCTGGGCCCCGGCGGCCGTCACGTTCAGCACGGACCTGGCCAGGACGAACGCGTCACCCGGCAGCAGGTCGGGCAGGAGTGCGCTGCGGGCCGCCCCGAAGACGGGCGAGAACAACCCGGTGGCCAGGACCAGGACGAGCATCGCCCAGACGGGCAGGCCCGTGAAGGCCAGGAGCAGGCAGGTCACCACCCGCACCAGCTCACCGGCGACCATCAGCGCACGCGGGCGGATCCGGTCGGCCAGCGAGAGCAGGAACGTCCCGCCGACGATGTAGGGCAGGAACCCCACCATGTACGCCGCCGCCGACAGCCCCGGCGAGCCGGTCCGCGCGTAGACCAGCGCCGACAGGGCCAGCATCTTGACCTGGTCTCCGGCCACCAAGAGGGTGAAGCTTCCGAACAGGACACGGAACTCCCGGTTCGCGAAGACCTCCGTGTAGGTCGCGCCGCGCTCTTGTGTGGTCATGGACACGATGGTGGGAGGTGCCCGGACGGCTGGCTAACCTTTCGGATATATCCGAAAGGTCGTTCCATGATCATCCGCATCGAGGTCACCCCGCAGGACATCATGGCCAGCAGGTTCGCCATCTCCCCGCTCATCGTGACCAAGCACGCGCTCTGGATCCTCTCCGGCAGGAGGGAGGCCGGGGAGTGGCGATCGTGGGCCGGCAGGATGCGGGAGCCGTACGGGAGACTGCTGCTCGCGCACCCCGGGCTGGGGCCCATGGTGGCGCTGTTCCGCGAGCGGCACTACAACGCCGACTTCCCCGCGCCGCCGCCGACCGGGGTGAACACCCCGGTCGAGGCGGAACTCGCGGTGGTGCGCGCCACCCCGGTGGCGCGGGCGCACGCCGAGATCGCCAGAAACCTGGAGGGAATGCCGCGCCTGCCGAGACCCGTCAGGGACGTGCTGTTCTCACCGGACGTCGTGCGGCTGTTCGCCGAGGCGCTGACCGCGATCTGGGAGGAGATCGTGTCCCCCGCGTGGCCGCGCTTCCACGCGATCCTGGAGCGGGACGTGGTCCAGCGGGCGGGCCGCCTGGCCACCTACGGCTGGGCGGCGGCACTGGACGACCTCACCCCCCGGGTCCGCTGGCGTCCCGACGGTGTCATCGAGGTGCTCTCCAGGGACGCGGACGAGACCTGCCGGCTCGACGGGCGCGGGCTGCTCTTCGTGCCGACCGTGTTCCCCACCGGGATCGGCTTCTACCTGGAGACCGACTGGCCGTACGCGATCAGCTATCCGGCCCGGGGCACCGGCATCCCGCCCGAGGCGCCGGACGGCCTGGCCGGGCTGATCGGCAGAACCAGGAGCCGCCTCCTGCTGGAGCTGGCGACCCCGGCGACCACCACCCAGCTCGTGACCCTGCTGGAGCTGAGCCTGGGCACCGTGGGCGGCCACATCGCCGCCCTGCGCAGGGCGGGCCTGGTCACCGGGAGCCGCACCGGCCGAGGCGTCCTGTACCACCGCACCGCGCTGGGCGACTCCCTGGTCAGCCCCTCGGGACTCCTGCCTTGAGGAACCACCCGGAAACGGACCCCCGGCGACACGAAGCCGGAGCGCCGAGACCGGTTCAACCTTCCGGAGGCCGCCAGGGCGTGGAGCCGGGCGAGAAACGGCCGAGGAGAGTGTGGACGGCCGTCGCGGAGACGGATGCGGGCGGGCCGGAGCACCGGGGCGCCGGAGGTCCCGTCCGCGACGACGCGTTCACGTCGTGTGCGACGGGAGCGGGACGCCGGTCAGCTTGGCACACGCGTCGAGGAGGCCGTCCTGCACCTCGGGCGACCTCGCGGCGGGGTGGGCGAAGCGCGTCTCCTGGTGGTGGAAGTAGCTACCGGTCACGGTGGCCTCGGGGTCCTGGCTCGTGGCCAGCCACACCTGCGTCACGGGGCCCAGGGAGAGGTCGTCGGGCGCGCCCGGACCCCCCATCTTCGTCGCGACCCAGCCGGGTTCGAGCGCGTTGGACAGCACGTCCGGCCATCGGCGGGCGACCGCGAACGCCAGGACGACGTCCAGCAGCTTGCTGTCGGCGTACGCCCGCGAACCGTCCCAGTTGCGGGTGCTCCACTGGAGGTCGTCCAGCTTGGGGTCCCCGCCGCGATGCATGCCGGAGCTGACGTAGACCAGCCGGTCGGGTGGGGTGATGAGCGCCGTGAGCAGGTACGGGGCGAGCACGTTGACCGCGAACACGTGGGACAGGCCGTCGGCGGTCTCGATCCTGCTCGGTTCCCGGTATCCGACGGCGGCGTTGTGGATGATCGCGTCGTAGCGGCCCAGCTCGTTGGCCTGAGCCGCCACGGACCGCATCCCCTCGATGGTGATCAGGTCTCCGACGACGACGGCCTCCGCCTCCGGCAGCGCGTCGCGCGCGTCGTCGGCGCGGGTGTCGTTGCGGGCGTGCAGCGTGACGTCGTGGCCGTCGTGAACCAGCAGCCGGGCGGCCATGAGCCCGAGGCCGTCAGTGGAGCCGGTGATCAGAATGCGCGCCATGAGAACGATCCCCTTTGCAGAACATGCTGGTCGTTAACTACCCAGGGGACGGGCGCACACGCCGTCGAACACACATCAAGCCAGTTCAGGACCCGGTCAGCCGCCTCCTGATCGCCTCAGACGCGCTGGACGGCCCCGTCGGACAGCGCCACGACGGTCACGCCGAAGTCGTGGATGGTCGCCGACAGCTCGTCGGGCGAGAGGCCGGGGGCCACGACGACGAGGGAGCCGCGCATCAGCGCCAGCCCGATCAGGGTCGTCATGGCCAGGCTGCACCGCAGGGGCCAGGTCACCAGCAGGACGTCGGACTTCCCCAGCTCGGCGCCCTCGTCGAGGACGTTCATCCGCACGATCAGGTCGTGGTGGGTGAGCACGCCCCCATCGTCGACCAAGAGGGCGGGCTGCACCGCCGGGTCGAGGAAGGGCAGCGGGACGGGCTCCAGGAGCAGCAGGTCGGCGAAGTCGACGGTGTCACGGGCCTGACCGAACGCGATCACCTGCCGGACCCGCGAGTCCTCCACGGCCCGCAACGACGCGTCCGCCAGGCGCGGGGTGGTGATGAGCAGCCGCGCGTCCCACTCGGCGAGCAGGTCGGCCATCTCCTCGCATCCGGAGGTGATCGGCGCCGCCACCCCGCCCGCCGCGATGACCGTGTGCACCGCCAGCGTCTGGGCCACCGCGCTGTCGACGTGGATCCCGGCCACCTGGCGCCGCCGAGCACCCCGCCTCACCAGGCCCGACGCTCCCCGCGTCACCTCCGCGGCCAGCCGGCGGTAGCCGTACACCACTCCGGCGCCGAGGTCGATCAGGGCGGGCCGGTCACCTCGACCGTGCGCGTAGCCGAACACCGCTTCGGTGAGGGTGCAGCTGGTGGACGGAGAGGTGGGTCTCATTCCGCCGACGGTAGGGCCGCTCGATCCACGCGGGCATCCGCAGATGTATGTAGATGACTGTGTATTCGGTCCCCTCGCCTTCGCCGGTGCCCGGTCCCACCCCTTCGGACAGTGCCCGCCTCCCCCCCTGGACGGCGTTTCCCTCTCCCGGAGGAGCGCCCGCCTCCCCCTGGATGGCGCCTGGTTCCCGCTCGGGTAACGCCCGGTTTCCCCTCGGACGGCGCCCGCTCCGCGGGTCCCGACGCCGCGGCTGAAAAAGGAGAAACCAGGACAAGAGCCTGGAAAAGCTATGGGCGGGCCCGAGCCCTGCGCGACTCGAGCCCGCTGTCACGTGACCCATGGCCAGGGCCCCCACCCCTCCGAGGAGACCCCGGCCATCAACGGGGACACGCGACGTCCGTAGCGTGCTCGACCGAGACGCCCGGGATGGTGTGGACCTGCCGTCCCGGGCCGGAACGGTGGCCGGCACGGTGCGGAAGGCTGGACGTCATCGGTCGAACACCAGGAAAACGTACGGTGTGCGGCGGGCACGACACATGCTCCGGACTGCGTATCCCGGGATGTATCTTCACCCCCGCGAAACCCCCGCGAATGTGTAGTCCGGAGTATGTAAAACTCACGGCCGCCGGGTGGGGCCTGTGAACGGGCGAGCCGGTCGCGCCGGTCAGGGGCGGTTCTGCTCGATGACCCAGGTGGCGACCTGCGTCCGGGAGGAGAACCCGAGCTTGGCCAGGATGTTGGCGACGTGCCGGGCCGCGGTGGCGGGACTGATCACCAGCTCGTCGGCGATGGCCTTGTTGCTCATCCCCCTGGCGATCAGCTCGGCGATCTCCCGTTCCCGGCAGGTGAGCGTGGTCATGGGGGCGACGACCGGATGCTTGCCGAGCAGCAGGGGCGTCTCGTGGGGCTCGTCGAACTGCAGCGCGTAGCGGACCGCCTGCTCCTGGGACATCTCCTGGCCGTGCGCCCACAGCTGCGCGACCAGCGCGTCGCCGAGGCGCACCCGGGCGGGCTGGAGCAGCTCCTCCATCCGCGCCCCGAACCCGGGCGGCAGCACGGCGCCGCCCATCGCGCTCCTGATCGCGGCGGAGGCCCCGGCCAGGCGCACCGCCCGGCGGTCGTCCTCCTCGGCGAGCGCGAGCTGCGCGAGCGTCTCGATGCGGCGGGCCACGCCGAGCCGCTGGCCGGTCCCGATGCAGAGCCGCAGGCTCTCGATCAGCCTGCCCCGCGCGGTGGGGAGGTCTCCTTGGGCCAGCGCGATCCGGCCCAGCCCCGACAGGCAGGTGATGGCCTGCCAGTGGGCGGTGATGTCCTGGAGCATGTCGAGGGCGCGCTCGTAGTGGGCGCGGGCCTCCACCAGGTCGCCGCGGAGCCAGGCGACCTGGGCCAGGCCGATGAGGGCGACCGGCGCGGCCCAGTGGTTGTCGAGCTCGTGGGCGATGGCGAGCGCGGCCTCGAAGGACCGCTGCGACTCCTTCGCCCTGCCCTCGGACAGCGCGAACGTGCCCTCCATGGACCGGATGACCGTCTCGTGCCAGGGGTCGTCGACCGTGCGTACGGCCTCCAGCGCGTCGTCCAGCAGGGATCTGGCCCTCTCGGGGCGCCGCTGGTAGATGGCCACCCAGGCGAGGATGGCGAGCGCGCCGCTGAGCGGTCCGTACAGGCCGGCCTCGCGGCACAGGCCGACCGCGGCGGCGCAGGCGATCTGCGCGGTGTCGGGGTCGCCCTGCCCGAAGGCCACCTGCCCGCGCAGCGCGAGCGCGTCGCCGCGCACGGCCGGCGTCAGGTCCTCGGGGGCGGCGTCGAGCAGGCGGTCGAGCCACTTGTCGGCCGGGGTGAACCTCCCCCCGGCGATGATCGGCCAGCGCAGCAGGACGAGGAGGCGCAGCGCGCTCTCGGGGTCGCCCGCCGACTCGATCGACCAGCGCACCGCGGCCCACACGTTGGCCTGGAGCTCGTCGAGCATGACGAGCATCGGGCAGATCTCGGTCCAGGCCGGGCGGGGGCGCCGGACGATCGTCCGGTGGATCCGGGCGGCGATCTCGATCATGTGGTCGCGGTGCAGCCGCCGGAACTCGGGCTCCTCGCCCGAGGCGTCGAGCTGCTCGGTGGCGTACTCGCGGATCGTCTCCAGCATGCGGTAGCGCGTCTCGCCCGCCACCTCGGCGTCGGCCAGGACCAGCGACTTGTCGACCAGGTCGCAGAGCACCCCCAGGACGTCCTCGGCCCACAGCGCGTTGCCCGCGCAGACCTGCTCGGCCATGTCGAGCGTCCACCCGCCGGTGAAGACCGCGAGCCGGCGCAGGAGGATCCGCTCGGGCTCGTTGAGCTGCTGGTAGCTCCAGTCGACGGTCGCCCTGAGCGTCTGCTGCCTGGCCGGGGCCGTCCTGTCGCCCGCCGACAGCAGCCGGAACCTGTCCCTGATCCTGGCGTTGATCTGCTCCACGGTCAGCACCCTGCACAGGGCGGCGGCGAGCTCGATGGCGAGCGGCATCCCGTCGAGCGCCTCGCAGAGCCCGGCGATGTCGGCCGCGTTCTGCTCGGTGACGGAGAAGGCCCGCGAGGCGGCGGTGGCGCGGTCGGCGAAGAGGCGCACCGCCTCGCTGGTGCCGAGGAAGAGCCGCACCGCCTCGCTGGTGCCGAGGTCGTGGCCGTCGCTCCTGGGCAGGGTGAGCGGCGGCACCCGCCACACGGTCTCCCCCGCCACCCGGAGCGGCTCGCGGCTGGTCGTGAGCACGCGTACGTCGGGACAGACGGTGAGCACGGCGCGGCAGAACCTCGCGGACTCCTCGATGAGCGACTCGCAGTTGTCCATGACCAGCAGCAGCCGCCGGTCGCCGAGCGCGTCGATCAGGGTGTCGGCCAGCGCGCGGGACGGCTCGGCCTTGACCCCGAGCACGGCGGCCACCCGGGGCTCGACCTGGTCACCGCGCACCGCGTCGGCCAGCTCGACCAGCCAGACCCCGCCGGGGAACTCCCCCGCCACCTGGCCGGCGACCCGGACCGCCAGCCTGCTCTTGCCGATGCCGCCCGCCCCGCAGAGCGTCACCACCCTGGCGACGCCCAGCAGGTCGGTGAGCTCTTCCACGTCGGCTTCACGCCCCACGAAGCCGTTGGGTTCGAGGGGAAGGTTGCCTCCGGTGAAGGAGGAGTGTGCGGTGTCCTGGGTCATCGGCTCTTAGAGAGGTCGCGGGTAGAACCGTCACAGAAAGTGTGACATCAATTACCGAACCATGCCCAGTCTTAGACCTTTTCCGGCCCATGTATTACCCTGCCCCGCCGTGACCGCCCACGGCCATCCGATGGCCATCGCCGGTGCGGCGACTCACACTGCTCCCATGACAGACTCCCCCGCCGGCCCGGTCCCCGAGATCGGCGAGATCAGCGTCTCCGGCTGGTACGCCCACACCGACAAGATGGCGAAGGTCGGCTTCCTGACCATCGCGCGCAGGCTTCCGGCGCTGGTGTCGCAGGCCGTCAGGCTGGCGTGGCTGGCCAGTCCCCGCGACACCGTCATCGCGATCGCCCTGAGCCTGCTGAGCGGGGTGTTCACCGCGTTCGGGCTGCTCGCCACGACCGGGGTGCTGTCGGCGCTGTTCGAGGCGGGGCCGACCCCCGAGCGGGTACGGGCCGCCCTGCCCAGCCTGATCCTGGTGGGGGTGGCCGCGACCCTGCGCACCCTCACGCAGGCGGGCGCGGGCTGGGCCCAGTCACGGCTGGAGCCCCAGGTAGGCCGGATCGCCGAGGAGCGCCTGTACGGGCTGACCGGCCGGGTCGGCCTCGCGTCCTTCGACGACCCCGACTTCCACGACGCGCTCCAGCGGGCCAGGTCGCGCGGGGTCGCGGTCGCGGACGAGGTGGTGGGCACGGCCATCAACACGCTGACCGCGGTCATCGGCATCGTCGCCGCGGCGGGCGTGCTGGGGGTGCTCCACCCGGTCCTGCTGCCGCTGCTGGTGCTGGCGGTGCTGCCCGACGCGTGGGCGGCGGTCCGCTCGGCGCGCATGCGCTACACGACGATGTACGCCCTGATCCCGGCCAGGCGCCGTAAGTGGATCATCGCGGAGCTGCTCGCGGACCGCGATCCGGCCGCGGAGGTGCGCTCGTTCACCATGCGCGGCTTCCTGATGCGGATGTACGACGCGGTGGCGACGGCCGAGCAGGCCGTCATGCTCGGCCTGGCCAGGCGGCAGGTCCTCGCGCGGGTCGTCGGCGAGGCGCTGGGCGGCGTCGGCACGGCCGTGGTCTACGTCGCCCTGGGCGTGCTGCTGGCGGTGGGGGCGGTCCCCCTGGCGGTCGCGGGCACCGCCGTACTGGCGATCCGTTCCGGCCAGACCTACCTGGCCAACCTGATGTACGCCACGAACCGCCTCTACGAGGAGGGCCTGTACTTCACCGACTTCCTCGACTTCTGCGCCGAGGCCGAGAGCAGGCTGCCCGCCGGACGCCCGGCGGGGGCGCCGGAGGGCTTCGAGCGGATCACCGCCGAGGACGTCGTCTTCACCTATCCGGGCTCCGAGAGTCCGGCGCTCCAGGGGCTCACGGTGACCATCGGCAGGGGCGAGGTGATCGCCCTCGTCGGGGAGAACGGCTCGGGCAAGACCACGCTGGCCAAGATCCTGTCCGGGCTGTACGAACCGGACGGCGGCCGGGTCCGCTGGGACGACACGGACCTGGCGGACGTCGATCCCGACGAGCTGCGCGACCGCATCGCGGTCATCGCCCAGGACCACACGCGCTGGCCGCTGACCGCCCGCTACAACATCAACATGGGCACCGACAAGGGAGAGCCCGCGCTCGTGGCGGCGGCCGAGGTCGCGGGCGCCGACCAGGTGGTGGCCGAGCTGCCGAACGGTTACAGCACCCTGCTCGACCGGCGTTTCAAGGACGGTCAGGAGCTGTCCGGCGGCCAGTGGCAGCGGATCGCGATCGCGCGCGGCTTCCACCGGGACGCCCCGCTGCTGATCTGCGACGAGCCCACCGCGGCCCTGGACGCCCGCGCCGAGCACGCCCTGTTCGAACGCATCCGCCAGCACGCCGACGGGCGTACCGTGCTGCTGATCACCCACCGGCTGGCGAGCGTCCGCTACGCCGACCGGATCTACGTCCTCGACCACGGCAAGGTCGTCGAGCACGGCACCCACGACGAGCTCATGACTCTCGACGGCCTCTACGCCGACCTCTACAGCCTCCAGGCCAGGGCCTACTCGGCCTGACCTCCCGGGACGGCCTCGACGACGACCTCGACGGCCTCCGTCACCCCCGGGCCTGGCCCTACTCGGTCTGGCCGCCCAGGAACGCCTCGATGACGGCCCTGGCGATGGGGGCCGCCACCCGCCCGCCCTGCCCGCCGCCCTCGACCAGGACCCCGACGGCGATCCGGGGAGAGACGGCCGGGGCGAAACCGGTGAAGATCGCGTGGTCCTCACCCGAGACGGCGTTCTCCGCCGTGCCGGTCTTCCCCGCGACCTTCACCCCCCGGACGGCCGCGGCGACGCCGGTCCCTCCCTTCCCGGTGACGGCGACCATCATCTCCGTGAGCCGTTCGGCCTCCTCTGCGCCGAGCGCGCGGCGGTACGCCGAGGGTTCGGTCACGTCGATCACCGTGCCGTCGGCGAGGCGGACCTCGTCCACCAGGTGGGGACGCATCAGCGAGCCGTCGTTGGCCACCGCCGCCGCGATCATCGCGATCATGAGCGGGGTGGCCCGGACGTCGAACCGGCCCAGCGCCGACATCGCGGTCTGCGCGTCGTCCAGCGCGGAGGGATAGACGCTTCTGGCCACCGGCATGGGCACCTGCAGGTCGTCGGTGTCGAACCCGAAGGCCTCGGCCTGCTCGCGCAGCGCGTCCTGGCCGAGGTCGACCCCCATCTTCGCGAAGGGGGTGTCGCACGAGAGCCTGAACGCCTGGAACAGCGGAAGGGCTCCGCCACCGCAGGCGGCGCCGCCGGCGTTGCGCAGGTAGGTGCCGGTGCCGGGGAGGCGGAAGGACTTCGGGGCGCTGACGCGGGTGCCGGGGTCGTAACGCCCCGAGCCGAGCGCCGCCGCGCCGGTGATGATTTCGAAGGTGGACCCCGGCGGGTAGTTCCGCTGGATCGCCCGGTTCAGCAGCGGGTCCTCGGGGTCGCCCTGCAGCCGCTTGTCCACCCGGTCGAGCTTGGCCGCGTCGAAGCTCGTGTAGAGGTTCGGGTCGTACGAGGGCAGGGAGACCATGGCCAGGATCGCGCCGGTGCGGGGATCGATCGCGACGACGGCGCCGGGCTTCCCGGTGGCGCGCAGCCCGTCGTAGGCGGCCCGCTGGGCGCCGCGGTCGACGGTGAGCCTGAGCGTGGCGCCGCCGCGGGTGCCGTCGACCAGCCCGCGCATCTTCACCCGGGGGTCGCTCCCGGACAGCAGGGCCTCCTCGGCCTGCTCGATGCCACCGGTGCCGTGGAGCGAGAAGTGCCCGGTGATCGCCGCGTAGAGCGGCCCGCCGGGATAGACCCTGCGGTACCGGTACGTGGCGTTCCTGGCCTTGCGGCTGGTCGCGACGACCGTGCCGTCGCGGAGCAGGATCCTGCCCCGGGGACTCTCGAAGCGCGCGATCATCGTCCGCTTGTTGCGCGGGTCCTCGTTGAGCCGCTCGGAGTCCAGCGCCTGGAGGTAGGTCACGTTGGCGAGAAGGGCGAACAGCATCCCCCCGCACATCAGCGCGACGTGGCGCAGCGGAATGTTGATCCGGCGCGCGCGCGGTGCGACCATGGCCCCTCCCCGGACACCCGACCTCGATACCGGTTTAACAGCCGGACCGAAAAGGGCACCTCGACCAGGGGCAAAGCCGCCGTACGGCTTCCGAACGGCCATAAGCCCCAGGGCTTGTGGCCGGCACGAACCGCGCGGCCTCTAGTCGACCACCGAGTGGTAATACGAGATCTTGTTGCGGATCGCCACCTGCTTCTCGCGCAGGTTCTCGACCTGCTCCTGCACCCGCCGGTCGTGGGCTTCGAGCAGCGCGATGCGGTCGCGGACCGTGTGGTCACCCGCCCTGGTCATCTCGGCGAAGCGGAGCATCTCCGCGATCGGCATGCCGGTGTCGCGCAGGCAGCGGATCATGCCGAGCCAGCCGACGTCCTCCTGGGTGAACCGGCGCTGCCCGGCCGCGTTGCGGCCGATCGGTTCGAGCAACCCGATGCGCTCGTAGTAACGAAGCGTGTCGAGGCTGAAGCCGGTCTCCTCCACCACTTGTCCTGGTGTGTACACACTCACATCGGGCAGCATTTCATCTGGAACCCACTCAAGGTCAAGTTCCGATGTTTCCCGGCGACCCACTTGCCCTGGAGTCCACTCCAGCATTCAGGGTGTCGTTCATGACACACATTCCCCTCGCCCTGGGCACCATCCCCTTCGGCACCGTCCTCGACGACCGGGCCGGCTTCGCGATCCTCGACCGGTTCGCCGACGCCGGAGGCGCCCTGCTGGACACCGCGAACAACTACCCGTTCTGGAACGAGGGCGCCACCGGCGACGAGAGCGAGCTGGCCATCGGCCGCTGGCTGGCCGCCCGGAACAACCGCGACCGGATGGTGCTGAGCACCAAGTGCGGCGCGCGCCCGACCGTCCCCGGCGACCGGACGCTGGACTCCGCCGAGGGCCTGTCGGCCACGGCGATCGCCGCCGCCGCCGAGGGCAGCCTGCGACGGCTGGGCACCGACCACGTCGACGTGTACTGGGCGCACATCGAGGACCGCTCCGTTCCCCTGGAGGAGACCCTGGGAGCCTTCGCCGAGCTGGCCCAGGCGGGCAAGGTCCGCGAGATCGGCGCGAGCAACGTCCCGGCCTGGCGCCTGGAGCGCGCCCGCGCCACCTCGCGGGCGAACGGCTGGCCGCTCTACACCAACGTCCAGCTCCGCCACACCTACCTGCGGCCCCGGCCCGGGGTACGGCTGCAGGAGGCGGGTCACGTCCTGACGCAGGACGACATGCTCGACTACCTGCGCTCGGAGCCCGGCCTGACCCTGTGGGCGTACAACACGCTGATGTTCGGCGCCTACACGCGCGAGGACCGGCCGATCCAGGACATCTACGATCACCCGGGCACCGAGCGCGGGCTGGCCGTGCTGCGGGAGATCGCGGGCGAGCTGGGCGCGACCGTCAACCAGGTGGTGCTGGCCTGGCTGATCGGCGGTGACGTGACGACGGTCCCGATCGTCGGTGTGAGCTCCATGGCGCAGCTGGAGGAGGCGCTGGGCGCGCTGGACCTCAAGCTCGACGGCGAGCACCGCGCCCGCCTGGACGCCGCCCGCTGACGGCGTCCACCTGCCGCGTCCGCCGACGACGGCAGGTGCCCCCGGCCCCGCCGACGGTGAGCACCGGCGGCGGGGCCGGGGGCCGGCGCCGTCACTCCTGCGGCAGGTGCGCCGACAGGTAGCGGCGGACCAGGTGCTTGCACTCGGCGATCAGCTCGGGGTCGCCGTCGGGCAGGGAGCGGAAGGCGAGTTTGAGCACCGCGTCGGCGGCCTCGACCGCGACGAAGAGCACCCGGTCCAGCTCGGGGCCGAGCGGGGCGCCCAGCAGCTCGACGGTGATCGTGCGGAGCCGGTCGGCCACGATGGCGTTGTTCTCCAGGGCGGCGTCGAGCATGCGGCGGGTCCCCATGAGGATGGGACCGCCGGGCGAGGCGAGCACTCCCCCGAAGTCGACGACCGCGAACCCCGGGGTGGACCGTTTCATCGCGACGAACTCGTCGATCGCGAGATCGACCATCTCCGTCCACTCGGACAGCTGCACCTCGGAGAGCCTGGCCGTGACCCTGCCGAGGAACGCCTCCAGATTGCGTAGTGCCAGCGCGCGTACGAGCCCCTGCTTGTCGGGAAAGAACTGGTAGAAAGTGCCGATTGGAACCTCTGCGCGGCGCGCGACCTCCTTGGTGGTCAGTGCCTCGTAGCCGACCTCGTCCAGTAACCGCGCACACTCGTCCAGCATGCGCTCCACCCGTTCCAGGCTGCGCCGCTGAGCGGGCCGGCGGCGAAGCGTTCCCCCGGAGACGTTCGTCATCTCCCCATCATCCCCTACGACAAGCCCGGGGGATTAACATGAGCCAGACTCACGCTAATTGGAGGCCGGGATGTTCCTCTGGGGTACGGCGACCGCGTCCTACCAGATCGAAGGCGCCGTCGCCGAAGACGGGCGGGGCATCTCGATCTGGGACACCTTCACCCGCGAGCCCGGCCGCGTCCGCGGCGGCGACACCGGCGACGTGGCCTGCGACCACTACCACCGCTGGCCGGAGGACGTCGCGCTGATGTCCGGCCTCGGGGTGAACTCCTACCGCTTCTCCATCGCCTGGCCGCGCGTCCAGCCCGAGGGGAAGGGCGCGATCAACCGGGCGGGCCTCGACTTCTACGACCGGCTGACCGACGCGCTCCGCGAGAAGGACATCGTCCCCGCCGCCACGCTCTTCCACTGGGACCTGCCCCAGCCCCTGGAGGACGAGGGCGGCTGGCTGAACCGCGACACCGCGTACCGTTTCGCCGAGTACGCCGCGGCCGTGGCCGACAGGCTCGCCGACCGGATCCCCCTGTGGATCACCCTGAACGAGCCCTTCATCCACATGGTCTTCGGCTACGCCCTGGGCACCCACGCCCCCGGCAGGACCCTGGTCCTGGACGCGCTCCCGGCCGCCCATCACCAGCTGCTCGGGCACGGCCTGGCCGTACGGGAGCTCAGGGCGCGCGGCGCGGAGAAGGTCCTGATCACCAACAACTGCACCCCGGTCCGGCCCGCCTCCTCCGACCCCGCCGACCTGGCCGCCGCCGACGCCTACGACGTCCTGCACAACCGCCTGTTCAACGATCCCGTGCTCCTCGGCGCCTACCCCGACCTGTCCGCGTACGGGGTGAGCCTCGACTGCGTCCGTGACGGCGACCTTGACCTGATCGGCACCCCTCTCGACGGCCTCGGCGTCAACTACTACAACCCCACCCGGATCGCCGCGCCCACCGGCGAGGGGCTCCCCTTCGAGGACGTGGGCGTCACCGGCTACCCCACCACCGCCTTCGGCTGGCCCGTCGTCCCCGACGGCCTGCGCGAGCTGCTCTCCGGCCTCAGGGCCCGGTACGGCGACGCCCTCCCGCCGGTCTACGTCACCGAGAACGGCTGCTCCCAGCCCGACGAGCCCGGTCCCGGCGGCACGGTCGACGACCAGGACAGGATCGCCTTCCTCGACGGCCACATCGGGGCCGTCGAGCGGGCGCGGGCCGAGGGGGTGGACGTGCGCGGCTACTACGTCTGGTCCCTGCTGGACAACTTCGAGTGGGCCGAGGGCTTCAGCCAGCGCTTCGGGCTCGTGCACGTCGACTTCCCCACCGGGACGCGCACCCCGAAGGCCTCCTACCACTGGCTGCGCGACCGCATCTCGCGGGGCCTGCCCGGCGCGCCCTCCCGGCCGTAGTCCGAAAGATGTACGGCGGCCTCGGTGTCGCGCAGGAGGTCATCCGGGTTCCGGCATCGCATGATCGGAGGTGAGGAGAACCGGAACCCGACCGATCACCCCCCCGTACCCGCTCCCACGGTCATGGCCGGAAGCGCCCGCGGATACGCGGGGCACGCGGGGCCACCGCGCCCCCGGCGTCACCGACGGAGAGCGAAGTTGACCATCGAACTGGTACTGACCCTGGGAGCCCTGGCGCTCGTCGACAGCACGAGCTTCGGGACCCTCGGCGTTCCCGCCTACCTGCTGCTCGCCTCGGACCGGTCACCGGCCGGCCGCCTGCTGGTCTACCTCGCCACGGTCGCCACCTTCTACTTCGGCGTCGGCGTCGCGCTGATGCTCGGGCTGGCCGCGGCCCTCACCGCCTTCGAGGAGGCGCTGTACAGCCGCACCGCCTACTGGGTCCAGCTGGTGATCGGCGTGGGGCTGTTCCTGCTCAGCTTCCGTTTCGACTCCAAGCGGCATAAGGGGAAGGAGAGGCCGAGCCGCTGGGAGCCCCGCCTCGGCGGGCCGGGGGCGATGGTCCTCCTGGGGCTGACCGCCGCCCTCCTGGAGGTCGCGACGATGCTTCCCTATCTCGGCGCGATCGGTTTCATGACCGGCGCGAACCTGCCCGCCGCCCAGTGGGTACCGCTGCTCGCGGGCTACGTGCTCGTGATGATCCTGCCGCCGCTCGTGCTGCTCGGCGTCAAGACCGTCGCCGGAAGCCGGCTGGACCCGAAGCTGGAACGGCTGCGCGACTGGATGCGCAGGAACTCGGCCTCCGCGCTCGGCTGGACCCTGGGCATCGTCGGTTTCCTGGTCGCCTACGACGCGGTGGGGCGCCTGTTCGGGAGCTGATCCCGGCGTTCTCCGGCCCGCCCCGGCCTCTCCCGCCCCGGCCCCAGGCCGGAGCGACGGCCGGGGCCGGGCACGTCCTCTCCCCGAGCCGATCCCACCGGCCACCCCGCCCGAGGGGAGCCGGCGGAAAACCCGTTGCGAAGTAACGAGACGGGCCGTACCGTCTAGTGCCATGTGCATATACTTCGCCTGCCACCTGGCCGGCTACGTGATCCGTCCCCGCGACAGCCGGGCTCTGGCCCGCTAGGGACGCGTCACCCCTCCTCCGTTCTCCACGCGTCCCCGATGCGCGCCCAGGGCCTCCGAGACCTTTCCTCACCTCGGACCCGAAAGGGCGAAAGCTGTGGCGCACTCCTTCGCGCAAGGAAACCATTCACACACCCAGAGAAAGGTAAGGAACGGCGGTGACCGCGACCGGGCCAGGCGCGCCCTGTCGCAGAACTTCCTCGTCGATCCGCGGGCCGTCCGGCGGATGGCCGGGGCGATCGGATCGCACGGGCTGCTCCTGGAGCCGGGCGCGGGCCAGGGCGCTCTCACCCTCGCCCTCGCGGAAAGCTGCGCCAGGGTCGTGGCGTACGAGATCGACCCGCTGTACGCGGGCAGGCTCGCCGCCCGTACCCGCGACGACGACCGGATCGAGGTGGTCAGGGGTGACTTCCTGACCGCGCGGGTCCCGCGAGAGCCGTTCGCGGTCGCCGGGAACATCCCCTACTCGATCACTTCCAGGATCGTCGACTGGTGCCTGCGCGCGCCCGCGCTCACCTCGGCGACCCTGCTCACCCAGCTGGAGTACGCGCGCAAGCGTTCCGGCGACTTCGGCCGTTGGAGCAAGCTGACCGTGCTGACGTGGCCCGGCCATTCCTGGGAGCTGGCCGGGCATGTCGGCCGCGA
Source organism: Streptosporangium sp. OZ121 (assembly GCF_051918885.1). Lineage (NCBI taxonomy): Bacteria > Bacillati > Actinomycetota > Actinomycetes > Streptosporangiales > Streptosporangiaceae > Streptosporangium > Streptosporangium sp. OZ121. Next base: position 43,980 of record NZ_JBPXMC010000030.1, on the reverse strand, counting down.
AAGCTTCCGGCCGGTGCCCGCCGTCGACTCGGCGATCCTGCGGATCGTGTCGCGCCCCGTCCCGCTGCTGGCCGGCGGCCGGGACGCGGCCTGGCGGGAGTTCGTCGAGTACGGCTTCACCGGGCTGGGCGGTTCGCTGCACGCCTCGCTGCGGATGCGGTACGCGGCCCGGCGGGTGGACGCCGCGTTCGCGCAGGCGCGGGTGAACCGTGACACCGTGGTGGCGTTCGTCCACCCCGACCGGTGGCTGACGCTCTTCGAGCTGCTCCACTGAGGCACCCGCCCGGTCGGACACCCGGGACCGCCCGGGTCCGGCCCGCCCCATCGGCCGGACCCGGGCTCCCACCTTCACGACGAACGGGAGTCCCCGGAAACGACATCTCCCGTCCACCGATCCTCGTCCGTCCACCCGGGGCTCACGGAGCCTCAGGCCCCCATGGCCGCCCGGCGGATTTTGGCCGCGCCGTACTCGCCGGGCGCGAGGCAGCAGGGACACGGACGCCTGCCGTGGGCGTTGGGCATGTATCTCCAGCCGGTCACCTGGTTCACGGCGCGGACGCGGTGGATCTCCTTCGCGGTGATCGCCCGGGGGATGAAGACCTCGTATCCCCGGGCGTCGTCGCACCCGGCGATCAGGGCGGCGGCCTCGGCGCTGGGAAGCCGCTCGTGCTCCCACCCGTAGTGGCCCACGAACACCGGCTCGTCGTCGGGCACCCGGAAGTCGACGGCCGTCAGCGTGCGGCGTCCACCGCGTTTCAGCTCGCGGACCCACTGGTGGGTGAGCTGGTAGGAGGGCAGGACCGGCAGGCAGAACAGACCCGGCAGACCGTCGCGGCCGCGGCTTCGCGCGCCGATTCCGGCCCGCCGCACCGATCGGATGTTCTTCGCCGCCGTGAGATGGACGAACATCGTCATGCGGTCACCCCTCCGGGATATGACGTCCGGTCTTCCAGAAGCGCCCCACCTCCTCCTTGAAGGCTCCGTGAAGGCTCCGTGAAGGTCCATGAGATCCGTGAAGATCGACCGGAGCGTGACGGCAGCCTAACCCGGTGTACGGCTGCGGCAAACGGATTTTCCGGCGGGCCCTACCCGGCGGTGACGCGCGGGCGGTCGCGGCGGGCGTCGTGCAGGACCGAGCCCCACCAGAGGAGCTGGTCGAGCAGCGCCTTCGCGGCGCGCTCGGGGCCCTCGGGATCCTTGAGGGCGCCGTCGGGGCCGAACAGCTCGTAGTACCGGGGGAAGGTGACGTAGTCGCGGACGGTGTGGGCGTGCAACTCGCCGAAGACCTGGCGCAGCTGCTCGACCGCCAGGAGGCCGCCGCTCCCCCCGCTGTAGCCGACGAAGCCGATCACCTTCGCCTCCCACTCGGTGTAGTGCCAGTCGATGGCGGCCTTCAGCGAGGCCGGGAAGCTCCGGTTGTACTCCGGCGTCACCACGACGATCGCGTCGGCCGCCCCGATCCGCCGGGTGAGGTCCGCCATCTCCGCCGGACGGGCCATGTCGGGTTCGAGCGCCGGCGGCAGGGACGGCAGTTCGAGCGGCAGCGGCGTGTCCGCCAGGTCGATGAGATCCACCGCGAACCGGCCGTCGCGCTCGGCCCGCTCGGTGAACCAGTTCGCGACCACCGGGCCGAACCTGCCCTCCCTGACGCTGCCGATGATCACTGCGAGGTTGAGGGTCTCACTAGGCATGGTTGTACTCCCTGTCGGGGGTTCGAGGTCCGAGGTGACCGTGAAGGTCACGTTCCCCAACCTGCCGGGCGGGGCGGAGACCAGGAAGACCGGGCCGAGACTGGTAGTGGCAGGGCCACGACCCCGGCGTCCACGGCTGTTACGTTCGAAACGTGAGCGACAACGAGCTGGGCATGTTCCTGCGCATCCGCCGCGAAGCCGTCACCCCCGCCGAGGTGGGGCTGCCCACCGGCCCCCGCCGCCGCACACCGGGCCTGCGCAGGGCGGAGCTGGCCACCCTCGCCGGAGTCAGCGTCGAGTACCTGACCCGCCTCGAGCAGGGACGCGACCGCCGCCCGTCCACACCCGTGCTGTCCGCGCTGGCGAGCGCGCTGCGGCTGACCACGAGCGAACGCGTCCACCTGCACCGGCTCTCCAAGTCGGCCGACGGCGGCTTCACCTGCATGGGCGCCACGATGCCGGCCCGCGAGGTCCGTCCCACCGTGCGGGCGCTGCTCGACCGGCTGGAGCCCGCCCCCGCCCTGCTGCTCAACCGGCTGAGCGAGATCCTCGCCTGGACGGCGGGCTACGAACGGCTGGCGGGACCGATCGGCATGCTGGACGGCAACCCGCCGAACCTCGCCCGCTTCGTGTTCACCGACGGCCGGGCGCGGACCGCCTACCCCGACTGGGACCATGTCGCCGACGAGCAGGTCGCCGCCCTCAAGCAGGGGCCGTTCCGGGCGGACTGGCACATCGCCACGCTGGCCGACGAGCTGGCCGTCACCGCCGGGGCGGCTTTCGCCGGGCGGGTGGACACCCTGCCCGGCCTCCCGAAGTCCAGCGGCGTCACGCGGCTGGTCCATCCCGACGCGGGTGAGCTGCGCCTGGCGTACGAAACCCTTGAGCTGCCCGCCGACGACGACCAGCGCCTCATCGTCCATCTCCCCGCCGACAGCGCCACCTCCGCCGCGCTCGACCGCCTCACCGGCCGCCACCCGGGTGCCCTGCGCGCGGTCTCCGGCTGACACGGGGCCCGCCGCCCGCCGGCACAGGCCGGGTGAGCACGCGATGACGCCGCCGGGTCGCCTCCTTCGGGGCGCGGCGCAACAGCCCCGACGGCCTCTCGTGTGAACGACGGCCCCGCAAACCCTTCCGGCCACGGCATCCGGGCCGGGGCCCCATCAGCGTGGCTCCCTCCGTTGCGCGCCCCGACCGGCATAATCGAGACGATCAGCCTGGTCAGGCCGCGCGACGCCCTCGTCCATGGCCGTCCCCGGCAGGTCCCCCCTCCACCGACACCCATGTCACACCACGTGACGACCGTACAGCGACCCGGGCGTCCGGCAGGAGGAACGTATGCGTCTCGCCATACGGATCGCGGTGGCGGCCGTTCTCACGGCGGGCCCGAGCGGCCCGGCCGGACCGGCCGCCCCGCCCCCGCCACCGACCCCGCCCCCGGCCCCGCCCACTCCCGCCCCCGCGCGTGCGCCCGCCGCCACGGCCGGCGTCGACGCCACCCCCACGCCCGCCGTCGCGCCCGGCGCCACCCCCATGCCCATGGCCACCCCGACCCCGGTGTCCACCTCCACGCCCATGGCCACCCCCACCCCGGCGGCCACCCCGACCCCGGCGGCCAGTGCCGGTTCCAGTTCCGGTGCCACCGCGACCGCGACCGCGACCCTCACCACCAGGACCGACCACACCGTCTCGCTGCCCCCCATGGGCGGCAGGAACACCATCCCCCCGTGGCTGAAGAAAGTCCCCTCGCTCCGCGTCCTGCCCCTGTGGCCCCGCCAGGCCGGCCACGTCCGGATATTCGTGCACTGCCCCCCGAAGTCGAACCACGCGCTCATCGGCTCCACCGCGTTCAACCTGAAGGGGTCGAGACGCGTCTACCGGGAGGTGGGGCTGGGGCTCTCCGACCGGGGGCTGGGGCACCGCGCCGCGTCCATCTCCTACTACGCCCTGCCGGGATTCCACGAGGCGTGCCTGACGTGTGTGAAGGTCACGATGAACCAGCAGACCCGCATCAGGCGGATCCGGGTGCTCGGCCGCGACTCCACCCCCCTCTACGTGCGAAGGTTCAGCATCTGGCAGTTCTTCGACTAGCGCGTGTCCCCTCCCGGCCAGGGGCGATGATTTTTCGGACCTCCGCGGGTTGTACGCGGTGACGGAACCCGTCGACCCACAGGAGGCAGGAATGGCACGCGCGGAGAGCCGGCAGACGGACCCCGGGCACGGAACCGCGCTCTGGTCGTCGGCGGCCTGGCGGCAGGGCGCGGTGTCATGGCTGGACGAGCGGCTCGCCGCGGCGGGGACGGAGCGGACCGGCGAGGTCACCCAGCCGCACCTGCGGCCGTGGGGGACGGTGCTCAGGGCGCCCACCACCCGCGGCCCGGTGTGGCTGAAGGCCCCCGGGCCGGACACCGCGTTCGAGGTGGCGCTCTACCGGCTCCTGCTGCGGGTCGCGCCGGAGCGGATCCCGCCCCCGATCGCCGTCGACGTCGAGCGCGGCTGGCTCCTGCTGCCCGACGGCGGGACGCCGCTCGGGGAACGCGTGGACGGCGCCGCCCTGGCCGACGCCCTGGTGACGGTCCTCCCGGAGTACGGCAGGCTCCAGCGCGACCTCATGCCGCACGTCGAGGACCTGCTTCCGCTCGGCGTCACCGACATGCGCGCCGCCGTCATGCCGCGGCGCTTCGACGAGGCGGCGCACGCGGTCGGACGGTACGTGGAGCGGTACGGCGACACGTCCGGCGAGGAGACCCACCGGCGCGTGACCGCGATGCGCGGCACCTTCGTCTCGTGGAGCGAGCGGCTCGCCGCCGCGTCCGTACCGCCGAGCCTGGACCACAACGACCTGCATCCCTGGAACATCCTGGTGACCGGGACGGCCCCGGCCCGCCGGGTGCGGTTCTACGACTGGGGCGACAGCGTCGTGGCCCACCCGTTCGCCAGCATGCTGGTCGCCCTGGGATTCCTCCGCCTCCGGCTGGGGCTCGCCTCCGACGACCCGGCGATCCTGCGCGCCAGGGACGCCTACCTCGACGTGTTCCGCGACCTCGCCCCGCACGCGGAACTCGTCGAGGAGCTGGAGCTGGCCTGCCAGGTGGGCAAGATCGCCCGTACCCTGGTGTGGGAGCGGTCGATCCGCGCCCAGGGCCATGCACGGGCGGGCGAGTTCGCGAAGGCACCGCTGAACTCCTTCGCGTCCCTGGCGGCGGACTCGTGGATCGCGCTGGGAGCCTGAAGGTGCCCGATCCCGCCCGCCGGGGCTCGCCGGTGGGGTTCCGCGAGATGCCGGTAGGGTTCCGCGAGATGAGCGAGACCGGGTGGGGATCCAAGGCCGGAGCGGCCGGAGCGGCCGGAGCGCGGCTGCTGGACGCCGCGAGGAAGGGCGACCCCGACGCCTTCGGGCGCCTGGTCGATCCGTTCCGCGGCGAGCTGCACGCGCACTGTTACCGGATGCTCGGATCGGTGCACGATGCCGAGGACGCCCTGCAGGAGACGCTGGTGCGCGCCTGGCGGAGCCTGGAGCGGTTCGAGGACCGCGGCTCGATCCGGTCGTGGCTGTACAAGATCGCGACCAACAGGTGCCTGACGCTGATCGAAAGCCGGGGCCGCCGGGAGCTGCCCACCGATTTCAGGCCGGGTGCCGCGCCGCTCGCCGAGACCTCGTGGATCGAGCCGTACCCCGACGAGCGGCCGGGCCCCGAGGCCCGCTACGTGGCGCGTGAGGGGATGGAACTGGCCTTCGTCGCCGCGCTCCAGCACCTGTCGGCTCGCCAGCGAGCCGTCCTGGTCCTGCGCGAGGTCCTCGGATTCCCGGCGCGCGAGGTCGCGGACCTGCTGGAGACCACGGTCGCGTCGGTCAACAGCGCGCTGCAGCGCGCCCGCAGTGCCCTCGGTGCCCGGCTTCCCGGCACCGGCCGGCGCTCCCCGGACGAGGAGGGGCTCCGGAAGCTGGCGGACCGGTACGCGGCCGCGTGGGAGGCCGGAGACGTCGAGGCCATCGTGGCGATGCTGACCGACGACGCCAGGTACGCGATGCCGCCGCTGCCGGAATGGTACGAGGGGCACGAGGAGATCAGGGCCTTCCTGGTCGAGGGGCCGCTGACCTGCCGGTGGCGCTTTCTGCCGGCGTACGCGAACGGGCAGCTCGCGTTCGGCACCTACGCGTGGGACGAGGACGGGAAGGTCTACGTCGCGGCCGGGCTCGACCTGCTCGCGCCGCGGGGCACGAGGATCGCCGAGGTCGTCTCGTTCCTGACGCCGGAGATCTTCCCCGCGTTCGGCCTCCCCGCCGAGATCGCGGGCTGATCCGGCCCCGGCCCGTCTCGGCGCGGGCCCTCGCCGCCTCCGGCCGGGCCCGCGCCGTGACGGGGGCGGCGATCGACACCACCCGCGGCGCGGTCCCGGGCCGGCGGCCGGGTCACGATCCGCCGGCCGGACCGGTGTCCGGCCGCCAGATCCAGTTCCGCCGGTTGTACAGCGTCCGCAGCCCGGCCGCGAGCATGTTGTTCAGCGACGGATTGGCCGAGCCCTCCGCCGGCAGCCCGGCCTCGGCGACGAGCCGGCGGCAACCCGCGTTCGCGGCCTCCTTGGCGCGGGCCGCCAGCAGGGCCGACTGCGCGCCGCGGTTGCGGTGGCCGGGCAGCGTCGAGGCGGCGTTCAGGGAGCCGGTCTCCCCGTGGACGAAGAGATTGGCTCCGGCGACCATCTCGTCGCCGTCCCAGACCGCGAACGGCCGGAAGGCCGGATGCTCGACGCTCGCCGCCAGCATCTCGGCGAGTCCCTCCTCGGGCATGCCGAACCCCCGCAGGACGACCGAAGCCCACTCCGCGGCGGCGTCGGGGCCGACCGGCCCGACGCGCATCTCGGTCCGGCCCGGCCGGAAGGCGTCGATCGGGCACGCCAGCTTCACCCAGGACGAGCCAGGAATGATGCCGTGGCCGGCGCGAATGTCGTCCCAGTCCGGCGGCAGCACGTCCGGGGCGACCTGGATGACCGCCCCCTCGCTGTCCTGCGCGCGGTAGAAGTCCACCACGCGGTCGACGAGGTCGCGAGTGATCGGCTCCTCGAAGCCGAACCCGAGCGCCTTGCTCCAGTAGCCCGTCACGTCGTGTCGCATCGACAGGGCGACACCACCGCCGATCCGCGTGGTGGTGATCCCGAGCAGGGACGCGGCGGACGGCGGTGCGAACGATTCGTACTGGTACATGAACTCCGCCTCGACGCCTTCGGCGAGAGCGGTCAACCGATCCTGCGACATGCTGTTTCCCCTCGGATGCATCGGATCCCTCGATATCCCCCACGGCCGCGTCTCACGTCCCGGGGCCTTACGCCTGCAAGATGCATCGGCCACCCCGGAAGTTCGATCCGTCGGCGAGATCAGATGAAATTGTGTGAAATTAGGGGAAATTGGGGGAAACGGCCGCACGCCGTCGTGCCCCGCCGTGACGGATCAGCGCGACGCACCCGGGACACCGGCGTCGCGCGGGAGATGGAACAGCCGGAACCGCCGTACCCGGCCCTCCTCCAGGAACTGCACCCACACGGCCGCCGGCGGGCAGTGGAAGGGGTCGTCGGGCGGGTTTATCAGGTCGGTCTCCCAGATGACCACCTCACGGCCGGCCACGACGTTGGCCAGGCGATGGCGCACGCCGTCGTCGAGATCGCGGTTCATCGCCCGTACGAGGTAGTCGAAGCCCTTCGTGCGCCGGCCCCGGGGCCAGGTGATCTCCACCTCCGGGGACCAGCGCGCCGCCAGGGCCTCGGCGAACGAGCCGCGGCCCGCGGCCCGCAGTGTCTCCTCGGCGTCCCGGCGGCGCGCCTCGGTCAGCACCGCCACGTCGTCGTGCGCCAGGCTCGCGGTCGCCAGCAGGGCCTCGGACAGTTTGGCGCGCGCCTGGTTGAGCCGGCTGCGCACCGTGCCGACCGGCACCGCGCACAGTTCCGCGATGTGCTCGTAGGCCGTCACGTCGGTGAAGTAGCGCAGCATCGTCACCAGCCGCAGGTTCGGGGACAGCTCCTCCATCGCGCTCCAGACCCAGTCCCGCGTGGCGTACCGGTCCAGGAGCTCCCCGGGATCGGGCTCACCACGCGGCAACACCAGCGACTCGAGATCGTCGACCGGCACCGCCTTCCTGCTCCGAAGGTGCATCCGGCAGACGTTGCGGACGATCGCCCGTAGCCAGGGCGCCACCGCACGCGGATCCCGGACGTCCCCGATTCGGCGCAACGCGACCAGGACGGCCTCCTGGACGGCGTCCTCGGCCTCGGGGACACGGCCCAGGACGCCCAGCGCCACCGCGCGCATGTCCGCCTGGTACCGGGCCAGCAGCAGCCCGAGAGAGCCGACATCACCGGCCTGCGCCTCGCGGACCAGATCAACCTCTGCCGGCGCCCCGTCTCCCATGCCCGCGAGGTTACCCACGGCCTCCTCACCAGCGGTAAAGGGCGCCGTCTGCGCGCCCGGCACGGGGGCCACGCCGCGAACCCGTCCTCGTTCCCGCGAAGCGGGCGCCGGAAGACCCTCCTCGTACGACGACGGCGAGAGATCGTCGCACGACGGCGGCGAAAAATCTTCGCACGACGGTGAGAGATCTTCGTACGACGACGGCGAGGGATCGAAGCCGGCACGGATCACCCCGCCAGGGCTTTTCGCACCTCAGGACACAGGATTTCACCTCACCGAAACCTAAGGGGACATCACACTGGGTAGATTTCCGCCATCCTCGACAACGTTGACCCCTTCATCGGCGTAGCGGCCACCGACCTGCCTCGGGCACACGGTCTGGCCGCCACTTGGTGGTGGCCGAAACCCCAGGTGGGCAACACCCACCCGGGTGCCACCTCGCCGCTGGGCATGGTGTCGGCCTGCGCCTACTCCGGCGCGTACCCGACCGGATACGGAAGGTACACGAAGAACACCGAGGGCGTGCCCGAGGAGATGTTCGGGCGGCTGCAGGCGTCCGGGTTCAGCCACTTCCAGCAGTCCGGCACCGGTGCGATCCGCAAGTACTACAACTACGTCCGGGTCACCCCGATGGTGCAGCCGCTGGACGCGCTGGGGGAGGCCTGGCCGCTGCGCGACGAGGTGGCGGAGGCGGGCTACTACGCGGCCACCCTGGACACCGGGATCCGCTGCGAGCTCACCGTGGGCACCAAGGTCGCCGTTCACCGATACACGTTTCCCGAGCACGGCAGCGCCCGCGTGGTGATCGACCTGTCCTGCGGTGGCCTGGCCATCGAGCACGGCCGTACCGTGCCGTTGCGGGCGCAGGTGGAGAGCATGGGCCACGGCCGGGCCCAGGGCACGGTGGTGATGGAGGGCGTCCCGCTGTCGGTGTACCTGGACGTCGACAGCCCAGGCTGGCGGCAGATGCTCTGGTACGACCGCCGGCTCATCGACGGCGGTACCCGCCTGGACTTCGACAGCATCCGGCACACCACGCTGCGCCCTTTCGGCATGCTCTTCATGGGCCCGACCGAGGCGGGGCAGACGATCGAGGTGCGGCTCGGGTTCTCGCTGCGCGGATGCGACCAGGCGCGGCAGAACCTGGAGAGCGAGTGCGGGCACGCGCGGCAGGCGTTCGACGCGGTACGCTCCCGGACCCGGGTGCGCTGGGGCGACCACCTCGGCCGCGTCCAGGTCGAGGGTGGCACGCCGGCCCGGCGCACCGTGTTCGCGACGGCGCTCTACCACTCGCTGATCAAGCCGTGCTTCGCCGACGACGAGAGCCCGTTCTGGCCCACCCCCGGGCCGTTCGCGTTCGACGTGTGCACCATGTGGGACATCTACAAGACGCAGTTGCCGCTGCTCGCGGCCATCGTCCCTGACCGGGCCGCGGACCTGCTGGAGTCACTGATCCGGGTCTGCGAGGAGGAGGGCAACTTCCCCGTCGGCTACCGGATGGCCCGCGGCGCCGACCGGTTCTACCGCCAGGGAAGCGCGCTCGCGCACACCGCGCTGGCGGACGCACACGCTCTCGGCCGGGCGGGCCTGGACTGGAACTGGGCGCTCGTGCACATGGTCGACGACCTTCGCCGCATGTACGGCGAGGAGTTCTTCGAGCACGGGGTGGTGCACCCGATCACCCACACCCTCGACCTCGCCTACGGCCACCACTGCACCGCACAGGTCGCCCGGGCGCTGAACGACCGGCGCCTGGCCGACGATCTCGAAGAGCGCGGCCGCCAGTGGTCCAACGCCTTCGACCCGGGCACCGGACTGCTGCGCGACTCGGAGTTCTACGAGGGCGGCAAGTGGAACTACTCGTTCCGGCTGCTGCACGACATGGCCGCGCGGATCGCCCTGGCCGGCGGCGACCGGGCCTTCGTCGGCATGCTGGACAGGTTCTTCGGCTTCGGCGCCGCACCGGTGACGCAGCCCGGCCTGCGCCCCCGGGCCGCGGAGATGGCGGCCGGATACGCCCTGAACCGGTTCGAGGGGTTGAACAACGAGCCCGACATGGAAGCGCCCTGGGCCTACCACTACGCGGGGCGGCCCGACCGTACGGCCCGGGTGGTCCACGCGGCGCTGACCTGGCAGTTCGGCACCGGGCCCGGCGGGCTGCCCGGCAACGACGACTCCGGAGGCCTGAGCTCCTGGTACGTCTGGGCCTCGCTGGGGCTGTTCCCGATCGCCGGTCAGAACCTGTTCCTGGTCAACGCGCCCGCGTTCGCCAGGTCCGTGCTCCGGACCGGTGACGGCGAGTTCGTCGTCGAGACCAGCGGGCACCGCGAGACGCCGATCGGTGTCGACGGCGTCGATCGCGACCTGCCGGCGCAGTACGTCCAGTCGGCGACCCTCGACGGCAAGCCTCTGCACGCGACGCACCTGAGCGCCGCCACCGTACACCGGGGCGGCGTGCTGCACCTGCGGCTGGGTCCGGAGCCGTCGGGGTGGGGGCGGGAGGCCCGCCCGCCGTCCCTTTCCGATCCTCCCGCCGAACCGAAGGAAGCACGATGACCAACCCTCGCCGCCGTCTCGTCATCGTTGTCAGAGCCGACCCGGTCATCTGCGGCCACTCCGGCGAGGCCCGCAACCTCGCCGAGGTGGCGCTGACCCGCGGTTTCGACGACGTACGGCTGTTGACCTGGACGATTCCGACGCTGCGGGCGGCCGGGCTGCCCCTCAAGCCGCTCGACCGGCTGCTGCCGTACAGCCCCGGGATCACCGTGGAGCGTCCGGAGGCGGTCGGGGACTACCGGGTGCCGGACGGGCGCCACCAGGCAGGCCTCACCGGCCGCCTCGTGGAGTTGCTCGCCGAACCGGTGCCCACGACCTGCCTGTCCATGTACACCGTCCCGCACGCCTCGATAGTCGTGGACGCGGTCGCGGCCGCGCGCGCGGCCGGGTTCGCGCCCGACGTGCACACCGTCGCGAAGGCGGTCGGCTCCGACGTGACCAACGTGATCCGGTCGTGCCTGCGGGAAGGCCGGTTCGGCGCGGCGACCGTGCTGTTCACCACGTTCCTGGCCAACGACGAGGTCGTCGCGGTCTCCGAGTACACCCGGGAGGAGATCGTCGCCTCGGCCGAGCAGGTGGACGCCCACTGCGGCACCACGTTCGCCGAGCAGTGCCGGCGCCGCGTGACCGTCAGCTACCCGCCGATCGACTCCGCCGCCTTTCTCGACCTGGACCCGGCGCACGTGGACGCCGCCCTCGCGGAACGCGGGCTGGAGCGTGACGGGTACATCCTGTTCCTGTCCCGGGTGACCCCGGCCAAGGGCGTCGACGACCTGCTGACCGCCTTCGGCCGGATGCGCTGCCGGTCACGCGTGAAACTGGTCGTCGCCGGCACCGGGCCCGCGCTGGAGGAGGTGCGGGCGATGGCCAAGGAGGACGACCGGGTGATGATCCTCACCGATGTCGACGACCACGAGAAGCCGATGCTCATGCGCGGCTGCGCGGCCTACGTGCTGCCGACCAGGCCCGAGCCCGACTTCGTGGAGACGTTCGGCATCGCCCTGGCCGAGAAGATGCTCGCCGGCGGCGGACCGATCGTCACCACCATGACGGGCGGGACCCTGGAGGCGGTCGGCGACACCGCCGTCATCGTCGAGCCCAGGGACATCGGCGGCCTGGCCGCGGCCGTGGACCGGGTGGTCCTGGACATGCCCGCCGCCGAGCGGCGGGACCTGGAACTCCGCGCCCGCACCCGCGCGATGGCCTTCGACCGGACCGCGGTGTTCGACGACCTGTTCCCCCAGGAGGTGCTCGCCGCCGGGGCCCGCTGACCTCGGCACGGCCCCGGCGGCCCATGGTCCCCCGGCCTCGGCACGACCCCGGCGGCCCGTGGTCCCCCGACCGCACCTCGGGCGCCCGTCTCGCCGATGCGGTTCCGGCCGGGGTGCGGTTCCGGCCGGGCGGAGTGACGGAGCGGCCGTGAGCCCCGTCATCGGCCCTTGCCGTTCTCGCTACTCGTCAGGCAGCAGGTACCGCCAGGACAGCATGAAGAGCGCCCCCGAACCGGTCTTGAAGAGTGACCTGCTGTGCTCCGGCCCGGCGGGCACCGCCTTGGTGATCGCGCCCACCGTCGCCCCCTCGACGTCCTTGCGCCAGACCGGGTCCACCGTGCCCGAAGGCTCCGGGACCCCCGCGGGCCACGGCGCCGGCGTGCCCTCCGCCGACGCGGCCCCCTCGGCGACCATCCGTGCGCGGGTGGCGACGTAGTCGGTGCCCGAGGCGGCGGCCCGGGTCGCCAGGCCGTCCATCAGCTTCTTCGCGTCCAAAAGCTCCTTCGGGTAGAAGCCCGCGACCTGGTCCAGTGCCGGGACCCGGACCTCCCGCATCTTCCCGTCCTTCCCCCTTACCCCGAGGACGGTGGCCGGCACGTCCGTCACCATCGGCGCACCCGGCCTGGGCGTCGCGGTCGGCGGCTGCCCGGCCAGGTACGTCTCCATCGACGCGACCGTCTCGTCCACCTCCGCACCGGTGAGTCTCAGCTGCCTGCGCGCGTCAACGATCACCAGCCCGTCGCCGTACAGCACCACCCTCGGCGGACGCAGCACGTTCGTGGTCGGGGTCACGAAGCCGCCTTCGGAACCCCACAGGGCGACCGGCTTCGCCGGCCCGTCATCGGCCGGGGTCGCCGACATATCCGCTTCCGCTCCTCCGCAGGCCGCGGTCAGCGACAACAGTGCGACAAGCAGGGTCATTCGTAGTCTCATGCCCCATAAACGTACTTTTCCCCCAGGTGGTTCAGCCTGCGTCGTTCGAGGTCAGGCGCTTCCACCGGCACACTTCCACCGGCACGCTTCCACCGGCGGGCGGACGTCGCGCCGGCCTCGCCGCGGAGGGCCGGTCCGCGCCCGCGGCCGGTCGGGGTCGACGGGGTTGGCGCCGCCGGCGGGGTCGGCACGGTCCGGCGGAGCCGGTCGAACCGGCCCCCTCCTTCCGCGCGAGGCGCCGGGCTTCGGTGCGACCACGCGCCGGGCTTCGGCGCGGCCACCGGACATGAACTTCTGTATTGGATCTCATCGTCGAAGATTCATCTCTTATGACCGGATTACGCCACACAGGAGGGATTTACTCCCGATTGATCGATTCATCGGATAACGGGAGGAAGTCCTGTCCAGGAAGCACGCGAACCGGGGACGTAGGGCGGCGCTCACGGCGCTTGTACCCGCATTGGTCCTCGGGCTCGCCGGAACAGCAAACGGGGCACCGGCGTCACCCGCCGACCCCGTCGCCGACACCGCGCTGCGGGCGTCTCTCGCCTCGTCCTACCCGCCTGCGTTCACCCCGTTGCTCGACACCTCGAGCAGCCCGGCCGCACCCCCCGGGGCCCGGTCCGGCCAGACGGCGCAGGCGACGCCGGGCAGCCCGATCGAGACCTACAGCTCCGGCCGGCCCGTGGCCCCCGGCGTGCGGATCGACTCGCTCGACACGCTGGACGCCCGCGGCTGGCAGCGGTCCGACGCGCTGTCCGTCGACCTCACCCAGGGCTCCACCGTCGGATACCTCGACAGTGGCGCGGTGGCCAAGACCGGCCGGATCTCGGAACTGGCGGACGCCAAGGGTGCGGTGGCCGCCGTCAACGGCGACTTCTTCGACATCAACAACTCCGGCGCCCCCGTCGGCGCCGCCATCGCCGACGGCAAGCTGGTCAAGTCGTCGTCGGGCCGCGACATCGCCGCCGGGTTCGACACCTCGGGCGCCGGCCGCATCCTCGACATCCTCTTCGAGGGCAGCGTGCGCGTGCCGGGCGAGGAGCGGCCGGTACCGCTCGCCCGCCTCAACAGCCACGACCTGCCCGCGGACGGCATCGGCGCCTACACCTCCCTGTGGGGCACCTACACCCGCACCCGCGCCGTACAGGGCGTGAGCAAGGTCACCGAGGTGCTGGTCGCCGACGGCAAGGTGCGGAGCGTCACCCAGGGCGCGGGCGAGGGCGAGATCCCGGCCGGCGCGACCGTGCTGCTCGGCCGGGACGCCGGGGCCGACCGGCTCGCGAAGCTCGTCCCGGGCGACGCCGTCGAGGTCGCCTACCGTCCCCGGACGTCCGACGGCTCCGAGCCGGCCACCGCGATCGGCGGCGGCACCTTGCTGGTCAAGGACGGCGTCGCGCAGAACGTCGACGACTCCACCATGGCCGCGCGCATGGCGATCGGCTTCAGCGCCGACGGCCACAAGATGTTCCTCGTCACCGTGGACAACCGGACGATCGACAGCCGGGGCGCCACGCTGAAGGAGATGGCCGGCCGGCTCGTCAAGATGGGCGCCCACGTCGGGCTGGAGATCGACGGCGGCGGCTCGGCGACGATGGTCACCCGCAAGCCCGGCGCCGGCAAGGTGCAGATCGACAACGAGCCGAGCGACGGCGAGGAACGGCTGGTCGCCAACGGCCTCGGCATCTACCGCAAGCAGGGCAGCGGCAAGGTGCACGGCGTGTGGGTCGAGCCCGCCGTCGACCCGGCCGCCGCGGCCGGAACCGGCCCGGTGCCCGGCGGCCGTCCCGACCGCGTGTTCCTCGGCCTCACCCGCACGGTGACCGCCACCCCGTACGACGAGGTGTACGGCCCGGTGCGGGGCGAGCCCGCGGTGCGCTGGACCGCGACCCACGGCGACGCCAGGGACGGCGTGTTCCGCGCCAAGCTGCCCGGCACGGCCACGGTCACCGCCTTCTCCGGCTCCAAGCACGGCAGCACGAAGATCGAGGTGCTCGGTCCCGCGGCCCGGCTCGACGCCACCAACTCCTCGGTGAACGTCGCCAACGCGACGGCCACCGCGAACTTCGGCATCGTGGGCTACGACCAGCATGGCAACTCCGCGCCGATCGAACCGTCCGACCTGCGACTGGAGTACGACGACACGCTGCTGAAGGTGACGCCCGGCGCGACCGGCGGCTTCACCGTCGCGTCCGCCAGGGAGTCCGGCGCGGGCCTGATCACGGTCAGGGCCGGCAAGCTCACCACCGTCGTGGCCGTCACGGTCGGCGTGGAGAAGAAGATCCTCGCCGACTTCGACGACGCCGCGAAGTGGACCGCGGGATCGGCGCGCGGCACCGCCAAGGTCACTCCCGTGACGGAGGGCGTCAACGGGCAGGGCATGAAACTGGAGTACGACTTCACCCAGTCCACCGCCACCCGCACCGCCTACGCCAACGCCCCGCAGCGCCTCGGCGTGAGCGGGCAGTCCCGGGCGTTCGGCATCTCGGTGTACGGCCACGGCCAGGGCGAGTGGACGGCCTTCACGATGATCGACGGGCTCGGCAGGTCGACGTCGGTCTACGGCCCCTACGTCACCTGGGAGGGCTGGCGCGAGATCGAGATCCCCGTGCCGGCCGGCCTGACCCAGCCGGTCAGCGTCAACCGCTTCTACACGATCGAGATCAAGGCCGACCGGAGCTACAGGTCCGAGGTCCTGCTCGACGACCTGTACGTCAAGGCCGCGCCCTCGATCGAGGCACCGCCCGCACCGCGCGTCCAGGACCGGCTGGTCGTCACCGACGGCACCGTGGACGGCGAGCCCTGGCGGTTCGCGGTCATGTCGGACGCCCAGTTCGTGGGCCGCAGCCCGGACTCCCCGATCGTGGCCGCGGCGCGCCGGACCATGCGGGAGATCAAGGCGGCCAAGCCCGACTTCATGATCATCGCCGGTGACCTGGTCGACGAGGCCTCGGAGGCGGACTTCCAGCTCGCCAAGCGGATCCTGGACGAGGAGATCGGCAGCTCCCTGCCGTACTACTACGTACCGGGCAACCACGAGGTCATGGGCGCGAGCATCGACAACTTCACGAAGTACTTCGGTGCGACGAACCAGACCTTCGACCACAGGGGCACCCGGTTCGTGACCCTCAACACCTCGCTGGGCACGCTCAACGGGGGCGGGTTCGACCAGCTCGAACGGCTTCGCCAGGCGCTGGACGACGCGGCGAAAAACGACCGGGTCAACTCCCTGGTCCTGGTGGAGCACCACCCGCCGCGCGACCCCACCCCGGCCAAGACCAGCCAGCTGGGCGACCGCAAGGAGGCGGCGCTGATCGAGAGGTGGCTGGCCGACTTCCAGCACGAGACCGGCAAGGGCGCGGCGTTCATCGGTGGCCACGTGGGCACCTTCAACGCCTCGAGGGTGGACGGCGTGCCGTACCTGGTCAACGGCAACTCCGGCAAGGACCCGTCCACCGCACCGGCTGACGGCGGCTTCACCGGCTGGTCCATGCTCGGCGTCGACCCGGTCTCCCGCGCGGAGCAGCTCCTGGCCCGGCTGCTGCCGTTCGGCGGCGGCCCGACCTGGCTCACCGCCCAGATCCGCCCGCACGTCGACGCCCTGGCCGTCACCGCACCGGCGCAACTCGCGCCGGGCTCCTCGGCGAAGGTCACCGCGACGATCACCCAGGGCGGCCGCCAGGTCCCGGTGGCCTACCCGGTGAGCGCCGACTGGAGCGCCGGCTCGAACGTCCACATCGGCGACCCCGGCAAGGCCCGCTCCTCCCATGTCGCGACCTTCGACCCCACCACCGGGACCCTGACCGCCCGCCGCGCGGGCAAGATCGTCCTGTCCGTGGTGGTCAACGGGACCAAGCAGGAGGCGGCGATCCGTATCGCTTCCTGACCAGACCGGCGAGACGGGAACGGGTGGAGGCCGCACGCCTCCACCCGTTCCGCCTGTTTCCAGGCAACCGCCTTTCCAGATGTCCGACCAGACGGCGAACCGACGAGCTTGCTGCGCGCAGGGCAGTGGCGAACGTCGGCGGCGGCGTCCACTCCGAGGTGTCAGCCCATGCTTTTGGCGCCGTCAAGGGACTCGCGGATGATGTCGGCGTGGCCGGCGTGCTGGGCGGTCTCGGCGATGATGTGCATCAGCACCCTGCGGGCCGACCACCGCGCGCCGGGCTCGAACCACGGGGCCTCCGGCAACGGCTGGGCGGCGTCCAGCCCGGGCAGGGCGGCGACCAGCTCGTCGGTCCGTTGAGCGACCTCGGTGTAGTCGGCCAGCACACCGGCCAGCGTCTCGCCGGGCAGCAGCCGGAACTCGTCGGCCCTCCGGGCCCAGTCGGCCTCGGTCATGGTGGCGAAGTCGCCCATCGCCGACGGGCCGTCCAGGATGAAGTCCACCCAGTTCCGTTCGACCGCCGCGACATGCTTGATCAGCCCGCCCAGGCACAGCTCGCTGGCGGTGGTCCGCAGCCCGGCCTGCTCGTCGGTGAGGTCACGGGTGGTGAAGCGCAGGAAGTGCCGGTGCTTGGCCAGCATCGCCAGCAGGTCGGCGCGCTCGCCGGTGACAGCGGGCACGCCGGAGGCGGGGGGCGCGCCGGTGATGTCGCGGGTGGTCAGCTCGTCAACGCTCGTGGTCTCGCTCACGGTCTTCGCCTTCCGTTGTTCCGTCGGTCAGGGCCCACGTTAGGCCGGATAGAGGTCACTTTCTGACCTGAATTGCGAAAGAATCAGACATGGCCAACATCGGCACCCGGATGCTGCGGCTGCTCTCCCCGGACGTGCGGAGTGTCGCGCGGGCGGAGCTACGGGCCGCGGGACTCGACGTGATCGGACCACCGGCCGTGACCGCGCCGGCCGACGGACTCAGCGGGCGGTTGCGGTCCGCCGCCACGGTGCTCGACGGTGATGCCGTCCTCTCCGCGATGCGGCCACCGGACTGGACGGTGCTGGCCGCCGAGCAGCGGCGGGAGCCCTTCGGCCGCGTGCAGCGCCGTGCCCTGATCGCGCGGCCCGACTGCCCCGACGCGCTGACCGGCGCCCTGCTCACACCGTGGGACTCCCTCGTCGCCGGTCGGCTGGTGGCCCGGCGGCAACCCGTTCCGCGGTGGACGTGGCAGGCCGCCCTGACCCGCATCGGTGAGACGCGCCCCTCGTTCCTGCGCCACGTGCTCTCGGACGGGACGGTGGAGGAGATGATCCTCACCACGCCGCGTCTGGACCTGCTGGTCCGGGCCGTCGACGGCTATGACCACAACCACCACCAGGCGGCACGGACCTTCTGGGAGTGTGCGGGAAGGCTGTTGCGACATCGGCTCGGCACCGACCGGTCCGCCTGGCCGGCAGCCGCCGCGGCGTTGCCGTCCCACCCGGGGACGTTCTCGAACCTGCTCCGCCGGGCCGGGAGGACGCCGGGCCCGGTGCCGGCGGAGCAGGCGGATCTGCGGATCCTGGCTCACGCGCCCGACGCGGTGCTGGCCGATGTGGTCGCAGGCCTCCCCGACCCGCTCCTGGCCCACATGGAAAGACGCGACATTCACCCGCGGCGGACCGGGGGGCACCTCACCTCCATGGTCCTGGACCGGTTCGTCTCGGCCGGAATACCCCCTCGCGCGCTCTTCGCCCGCTGGGCCTACAACACGCAGGCGTGCACGCCTGCGGCACGGGCGTGGGCACACGGGCTGAATCCCCTGCTGGACCGGGCCAACAAGCGTTCAGCCGCGTACGACGTGACACTGCGCCGGCTACTCGCGGCCGGCTCGTCGCCTCCGGAGGCGGTATCGGAAGCGGCACCGGACCCGGTCGTCGCGCTTCGGGCATGCGCCGACCCGATCGAGAGCGAAGCGTTGCTGACATCCGTACTCGATGAGAACGGTTCGCCCCCCTGGCGCGAACTCATCGACGCTCACCGCGATGCGGCGTTGCCGCCGCATCTCCTGTGCGCCCTGGCCGCCCGTGAGGGCTTCCCCGAGACACTCGCCCAGGCGCTGCCCGCCGACCTGCTCCCCATACTCGCCGGCCAGAGCCCTGCGGCCGCGCGCACCGCCGTGACCGCACTGCACCACATCCACAACCCCTGGGGACTCCTCCACCGAATCCGCGCCGCGCGAGTCCTCACCGACGAAGAACTGCTGGCGAGGAGCCGCCCCGCCAGGCAAATCCTCCAGTACGCCTCCACGCTGCCCACCTCCGCGCCCTCGTCCGAGGGCAAGCACGGCGACGAATTCCTCGATCACTGCGCTCGGCTGTTCGACACGGCCGCGCGGTCGGCACCGGCGGGGTTCTGGCCGGCACTGCTGGAACTGCTACCGGCGTTCGAGGGCACGCTCCCGGAACTGCTCGACGCCGCTGCCGCACGCCCCCGCCCCTCCCGCGCGCAACAGCCGGGCGACGACGCCGGCAGCTGACATACCGTCCGGACGTCCGTATACACCGGCCCGCTGCCAACCTTCCGAGCAGCACACCGACGCCGTACGACCCGCGTCACTTCTCGCTGGTTTTCGTGCTCTCACCGGACGGCGACGCGACAAGGACGTCATCCGCCGGGCGGCCACGATTGACCGGTCCGTAGGTTCATCGGTCGCAGGCGGCCCAGATCCTCGAAGAACTCACGCTCGCCGACCTCGTACGGAGCGAACTCGTCGAAATCCAGCTGAGCGTAGGTCAGACCGCCGTACCGGTCCTTGTCGTGCTCCGCGTCATAGGCGATCACCGTGCCGCCGGCGTAGGCCTCGACCTGCACGTGGGCATACCCCTCGTCATCGAGCGCCAGGTAGAACGTGGACGTTCCCCAGCTCGCGTACTCATCTCCCCGATTCTCGTCCCACCCTCGCCGGAAGTACCTCACCTCATCAGCTCCTTTGCCCACGGCCTCACCTCCACGAGGAGCCCGGAGGCTGGAGCGAGCAGCCCGGCCGATGAAATGCGATCTTGTCATAGGCGGTTGCCACCTTCCCGGCCATGGTGAAGGCCGGAGACGTCGCGGCCGTACCCCTTCCGCTGGGCGGCCACGGCGCGTGCCGGGTGGGCGGGATCAGCGCCGACGGCTGGGTGACGGTGTGCACCCTCGACTGGTTACTACGAGGTGATTGCCCATGCTGGACGACCTCGCCTCGGCCGGCCCGGTACGGGCTTGCCGCGGCCACCCTCGTCGACGACTGCTCGTACTGGCAGGTGGTGTGGCTGGACCCGCGCGCCGTACGTCTCCTCGACGTCCACGCGCCTGCTCGCCGGGTGCTCAGCTGGGAAGAGCTGCGGGAGAGGCCGGAGAGGCCGCCGGTAGATCCGATCGGGGCGTGGAGCCCGGTGCGGGAGGTGGCGGTCTCGGTGGCGCCGGCCCACCTGCTGGCCGCGTCGGGCGGTGCGCGGGTCGTGGTTCCCCACGGCCCCGTCGCGGTCACGGACATCGCCTTGGTTCCGCGGCGCCCGCAGACCGGGGGACATAGCCGTCCGGCATGGAGGCGGCGGTGCCACTGGCCGCCGACGTGGGGACGTATATGGCCTTCAGCCGCAATCGGCGACTCCGCCCTGCAAAGGAGACATCGCTGTCGGCACCGCTCGAGACCTGCCGAGGTCGTTCCGGTCCGTAGGACCATGTCCTCATGTCAGTGACCGAGTTCGCCGGCGTGACGAAGGACAAGGATCGCGGCATCACGTCCAAGGGAGGGCTGTACGAGTTCCGGACCGAGGAGGGTGCCCTCGTCCACCTTCATGACACCGACTTCAGGCGCCTGACCTATGAGCCCGGCAGGCCGCCAACGCTGGAGCTGGAGTTCGTCCACGACCCGCAGTGGACTCCGCCCGAACTGTCGGAGACGCCTGTCGTGGTCTTCCGGTTCGAGGACGTCCGCCTCGTCGAGTGGCACGAGGACCAGGAGGGTCAAGACCGCGTGAACGCCAATCCTGATGCTCCGCCGGGGCAGGTCGGGCAGTTCGACTGGGACGGCACCGACATGTTCACGCTGGACACCTTCACACTGCGCCTGGTCTTCCACGCGCCGCGAGCAGCGGTGACTGTACGCGCGAAGTAGAGCAGGGAACCCATCACGGCCTGTCCGCTCGAACCTCTCCGTTACGAGGTAGAACACGATCGTCCATAGCCGTCTTCCGGACCTGGTGGGGCGGGTCATCGGGATCCCTCAGCCCATGGTCATCCAGGTCCGTCCAGCCCTGTTGCCGGCATCCGCGTCAGCACGATGAATGTCAGGCGGCCAAAGTCAGCGCCGGAGGCAGGTAGGTGATGTCGCTGGTGGCGGTGTAAAGGCGCCAGTTCAGCGAAGCGGGGCGGCTGACCACGGTCACATGCAGTCCCGCCGCCGCCAGCCAGGCGGCCAAGTCGGCGAAGTACCCGTCTCCCGAACCGATGACGACTCGCTCGAACCGCAGGTCGATCCTGCCGCTCACGGCTGCTTCGGCGAGGGCGCTGTCAGCTCCGTCGGCGCCCGAGCGGATCAGCAGCTGTACCCCATGGATCGCGATTCCCACACTCACCATGGAGCGAGGATTCACCGCAACGACGAACTGATCCATGGGGCCGATCGGGACGTGTTCCCGATACTCGTTCATCGTCTGCCTCACCTCAGCCGTCGTCGGCAAGGAGGACGCCGTCAGGTTCTCGATGTCCAGAAGGTGGATCGACCGTCCGTCACGCATGGATCGCATAGCCCGCCCCACTCACTTCTCTCTGTGGCAAGTGCGTTAAGAATAGTTTCTGTGAACTTAGTATGCAACTTTTTTACCAATGATGTGTTCACAGTGAAGCTGCCTGGAGGCCGTGAACATCAACTGCTCCGCAGAGGGCCGACGCTCTGAGTCCTCGCGCAGACAGGAGGCGATGACGTCGCGAAGCGACGACAACAGGGCGTGAATTTCCGAAGGGTGATGCATGATCTGGCCGGCCATCGTGTAAGGCGAGGGACCGTCGCACGAAGAGGCTCACATCCACGGCTCCGTAACCAGACACGACGGTTCACAAGGTACGGCTTCGCAGCCAGTAAGCGGCGTGGGCGATCATGAACGGGAGCGTCGCTCCGTAGGAGAACACGGGCCCATAGCTCAGATCAGACTTCCCTGCCGCACGACGGCCCGGCACCCCACGTCCCCGACCCGGACCAAAAGCCGTGAGCCACATAAAGCGTTCGCCGCAGCGCGACGTGAACCCCTTACAGTGACCCTCGTGGATCGAACTGAGGTCGTCGTGCGAAGGCCACGGCAAGACGATGAACCGCTGCGCGTGGGAAAGGTCCTCGACCGAGCGGGAACGACCGCCACCGTTCAATGGCACGACGACGGCTCCATCGAGGAGAACGTACGGCTCGACAGTCGGAATCTGCTGGCCCCGGAAGGAAGCCTGCGCCACCTGTACCTGGTCGATTCGGCAGAGTTACAGAGGCGGTTCACGGCCGATCCGATGGGAATCGTCATTCATCTGCTGCGCGAACGCCCCAAGGGACTCAAAGGGACGGACATCAAATCGACGCTGGTGGGGTTCGGCCTCGAAAAAGCGACTGTCGACAAGAAGTGGAAGGTCCTCCAGCCTCAGCTCACCGGTCGGGATGACGTCACGTTCAACTCGAACGTCTATATGTGGAAGCCTTCCGGGAAAGCACCCGAGCCGGACGAGCCTCTGTCGCTCCCCGATTCCGGGGAACAACCGAGGAAGCGGCCGAGCGAACCGTTCGCGACCCGGTCGGGCAAACCCTTCGCGACCCGGCTGAGCGAACTCCTCGATGCCGCGCAGCCCCGGCCCGTCCAGGACTTTCTCGCCACGCCTCTCCGCACGGGCGTCCTACTGGGCCGACTGAACCACTCCGCGATCGACGAGCTGCTGTCAGAGCTGCAAGAAACCGATCGCCAGGCTTTCTCGGTCATGCTGCTCGCCGTACCGGGGAGAGCCCCGGGTGACCCGCTGTCGACGGAGATCTATCGTGACGTGCTCATCGCCGCGACGGCCGAGCTTCGGGCAGACCCCTCTCCGGCCCTACGTCCCGCCGTGGTATGGCTGCTGCGGAAAGTGGCGGACAGCGCGACGTTACCCGCCGAGGCGGTCGAGCCATTCGTCCAGCTGGCGCTCCTTCTGACCCAGGACCCGCAGAAAGCGGAGTTGAAAGCGTTGGAGGCCGCAGCATGTGCAATCAGCGGGGCGTTGCCCGCCACGCACCACGGCTTGCTCAGAATCGCCGAACGACTGCCGTTCACTCCCGAGGGCGGCCGGACCAAGCTGACGGCAGCGGTCGGAGAGAGATGGCCGACGGACGTTTTGGACGAGCGATGGTGGGCCGGGATGACGGTGCAAGACCTCGTCGACTGTGCCCAAGGGAGGTTCGGGCGGCTGACACGTTCGCCGGAGGTGGTCGAGGCGATCATCCGGCCGCTGCTGGAACGTGAGCTCGCCGGGGCGACAACTCGTGCGCGTCTCAGCCTCTTCCTGGGAATGCCTTCACAGTACGCCGAGCTTTTGCCGGTCCCCGCGGTCGCCGAGGCGTTCGCGAGGGTCGGGCAGCGGGACCCTCTCGCCGCCTCCTGGATTGACGCCCTGCGTGAGCAGGACCGGCTGGACGCACTTAAGGAGGACGTGCGGCGAGCGCGGGAGGAGGCCGCGGCGGCGGCCGAACGCGCCGAGGCAGCCGAAGAACGCCGCCGTGAGCTCGCCGACCGGCTCCAGCGGCTGGAGGAGGACCTGCGTGACTTGCAGGGCGCAGAGGTCACGATCCGGGCCGCCCAGGAACGCCAGATCAAAATAGACGTCATTCGAGCGCTCGCCGACCTGGCCGCGGAGGTCGAGGAACTCACCGCCGCGAAGGCCGCACCGGAAATCCTCGTGGAGCGGGTTCGCGGTCTGGCGGCCACGCATTCGCTGAGGCCGATCGGGAACGCGAACGGCGAGGTGATTTTCGACCTCGAACTCCACGAACCCATCTACGGCGCCCCGGAGCCTGGAGTCCCGGTTCTCGTGATTCGTCCGGGTTACATATGGAATGAACTAATACTCCAACGAGCTCTTGTCGACCCAAAAGAATAAATATGGAAAATGTCAGCCTCGTGCCGTAGTTTGACCGTGGTTTCCACAGGCGGACGACGGAGGTAACCGGGTGGCCGGGCGGCGTGTGATCGGTGTGGATTTCGGGACCTCGACCTCGTTGGTGGCCGAGCAGGTCGGCAGGACATCGGTGGAGATCACGCCGCTGGGGCGTCGCGGCACGCCGTGGTTCCCCTCGGTCGCCGGGTTCCGGGACGGATCCCTCCTGGTCGGTGAGGAGGCCGAGCTCCTGCCGGTCGGTCAGGTCATCAGGTCGGCGAAGCGGGCGATCACGGAGAACAGCGAGACACTCCGCGCGGGCGACGTCGAACTGGACGCCAACACGGTGATCGTCGCGCTTCTCGGTGAGATCGCGAGGCGCGCCAAGACCGCCGGCCTCTCCCTCTCGGACGCCCACGAGCTCCGGCTCGGATGTCCCGCGATGTGGACCGGTGACCAGCGAAAACGCCTGCTCACCCTGGCCGCGGAAGCGGACGTCCCGGTCAGCGCCGCCAGCCTCGTCGACGAGCCCATCGCGGCCGGTGTCGCCTGGGCCGCTCACCGCTTCTCCCGGTCGGGTCCCCGGCCCGAAGGAAAGCTCCTGGTCTTCGACATGGGCGGTGGCACCCTCGACATCGCGGTGCTGAACATCGCGGGCAAGGACCACCCCGAGATCACGGTTCTGTCCGCCCTCGGCATCAACCTCGCCGGCGACACCCTGGACGGGGCCATCGCGCGGCAGTTCACCGATGAGCTCGGCGGCCTCCTGGACGGCTTCACCGACCGGGGGAACGTCCAGGCGAGGCTGCTCAGTGTGGCACGCCAGGCGAAGGAGGCCCTGTCCACCCGCGACTCCTTCCCGGTCGTCTTCCGGGCGCTGGGTGATCTCCCGTCGATCCGCTACCTGCGTGAGCAGTTGGTCGAGGCGTTCACCCCGCAGATGAACGAGGCCGTGGAGTACGTCCAGGCCGCTCTCCGCACCGCGAAGCTGACCGAGATGGTCCCCCGGCAGGGCGGCTCGGGCGGATACACCATGCACTCCCCCGACGTCCTGCGGAGCAAGGGAGGGTCCGATCTGACCAGCGAGATTGGCTATGTCCTTTTCGCCGGAGGCATGAGCCGCATCCCCCACGTCGGCGAGCGGATCGGCGCGCTCTTTCCGCACGCGGAGATCGCCCACGAGGTGGGGGTCGGCCCTGAGCAGGCCATCGTGGCCGGGCTGGCCAACACCGCCGAGTACGAGCGGCTCAACCTCCACCGGCCCAGCGCCGATTTCATCCTGGAATGGGACGGCGGCGAGCAGCTGCTCTACCGCGCGCACACCCCGCTGTACGAGGGCTGGGAGCTCTCGTCCAAGGCGAGCGTCTACTACGAGCGGCGCGGGCGTGACTTCACCTGCCCGCGCCAGGGCATGGGCCGGCTCCGGGTCAGGTCGCTGTACGGCGAGACCATCAAGATAAAGATGACGGATACCGGCCGGACGGTGGACACCCTGCCGTTCCAGCTCGGTGACGACATGTGCTTCCGTATGCATCCGAACGGCCTGATCTCCCTCACCAACGCATCCGGTTACCGGCAGAGTTTCCGGGTGGACCGCTGGCCGGTGATGCGGGGAGGTGACTTCGCGACGCTGGAACTGCGGCGGCTCACCGCTCCTCCGCCGCCCTCCCGCGAGGACGACTGGGGGTACGGCCAGAAGGACTGGGCGCCACCGAAGCGCTGACCAGCGCGGCGGCCACGGGTCGCATGGACACGCTGAGCTCCTTCTGGGGGCTCAGCTCCTCCTCCACGGCCCGCCGCGCCTGGATGAGTTTGGCCAGGTGGCTTTCCCGCATCCGGCGCACCCGCGCCTCCCGGATGCCTTCGAGCACCTCCCGGTTCTTGCGGATCTGCAGGTCGAGGGTGTGTTCCTTGGCCTGGATCCGTGCCTCGACGAGAGCCTCGTTCTCCTGCCGTCGGACCCGCTCGGTCTCCACCAGGCGCGACTCCACGTGTCGCTGCGCCACACGCCAGATCCCGGCGGCATCGCGCGGCGCTTCCACCTCGCCGTCGCCAAGCGAGCCGTCGGCGAGGGCCGTGAGCAGGGCGTCTCCGAGGCCGTCGACGATCTCTCCGGTCTCCAGGTCGACGGCGGTCACCCAAAGTTCAAGCGTGGGGCGCAGGCCGCTGGTCTCCGCGAGGTGGATGGCCATCAAATACGTGCGTCCTTCGGGCACCCCCGGGATCCCGAGCGTCCCGAACCTCGGGAGCGCGAGCCGCTCCTCCGCCAGCACACTGACTGCCAGCCGGACGAGCGGGTGCCTGGCCGAGAGCAGCTCGGTGTCGTACTTGCTGGCGGTCTCCGGATCGAAGGTGCACTTCAGCGGCTCACTCGTCTGCAGCAGCCAGGCGAGCCTTCCCGGCGAGAGCGTGCTGCCGGACTGGTCGGGCATGGCCCGGAACCGGGCGGCGAGATCGGGGGTGCCGACGATCTCCAGGATTCCCCCGTCGTCCGGCTCACCGCGCTGGGCGCCGTACAGCGCGAAAAGCCTGTCGATGATCCGCTGGATCTCGGAGGAACCGATGAACCGGCCGTTTCCGGGACCGTGCTCGGTGAATCCCTCCACCAGCAACCCGTCCAGGCCGGACAGGATCGCCCGCGACGCCTGCAGGTCGTCGGTGTCCTGGCTGCGCTGCTCCACCGCGATCGCCAGGTTGTCGACCTTCCGGCCGAGTTCGGCCGGGCTGAGCCGCAGCCCGATCAGTTCCGTGAAGTGGTCGCGCAGAATGGGCTCCAGCTCCCCGACCGAGCTCTGGAAGATGCCGATCCGGTCGTACAGGCGCTGGAAGATGTCGGTCTCGATGGTGCCGGGCACCCGCATGTTGTAGATGAGGATCTTCTCGTGCTCCTGGCCGAAGCGGTCGAGCCGGCCGATCCGCTGCTCGACCCGCATCGGGTTCCACGGCAGGTCGTAGTTGACCAGCACGTTGCAGAACTCGAAGTCGAGACCCTCCGAACCGACCTCGCTCAGCAGGAGGACCTCGAAGGCTCCGTCACGGAACTCCTGCATGATCCGCTGGCGGTCGGGCTGCTCGACGCCACCGTGCATCACCCGGTAGGTGAAGTGGACGCCGAGGCGATCGGCCAGGTACGCCAGGGTCCGGCGGAAGTAGGAGAAGATCATCATCTGGCGGACCCCGAGCTCACGGAGCCTGAGCAGCTCCTCCTGGAGCCGGTCGTACTTGGTGTCCTTCTGGACCCGGCCGAACTCCTGGGAGAGCAGGTCCTTGAGGTCGTCGGCGTCCAGCTCCCCCATGTCGCCGTCGGGGTCGTCGGTCTCCTTCTCGAAGAGCGCCGCCTCCCTGGCCCGCATCGCCTCCTGGGACGCGGGAATGCAGCTCGCCGCCTGCCGCAGCGGCATCTGCATGATGAACCCCGGCGGAACCCCCTTGCGCGATGCGCGGGCGAGGGCCCACGCGTAGACCGCGTCGTAGTAGGCGCGCTCCTCCTCGGTCCACTCGACGTCGATGTTCCGCGGCTCCCGGACGGCCTTGTGCTCGGGCACGTCGGCCTTACGAGTGCGGGTGAGATGACCGCTCAGTACGTTCAGGCCCGCCAGCAGCCTGCGGACCCGCGCCTTCTCCTCCGCGGTGAGCGGGCGGTCCACGTCGAGCACCCCGCGCAGGATCTCGTAGTCTGGCCGATCGGTGACGCTACGCCCGAACCTCAGCCCATCGAGCCGGTCGAGGGTGGTGAGCAGCTCTCCGGGGGCCCGGTTGTCGACCAGGGCCCGTGCCACGTCGTTGAGGACGGCGTTGGGCTCCATCTGGCGTTCGAAGGTGTCGCGGTCGTCGAAGCTCCCCTCATCGAGCAGGTTCATGAGGGTGAACAGGTCGTCGTTACCCAGGTTGAGCGGGGTGGCCGACAGCAGCACGAGGTGGTCGCTCCAGCTCGCGAGCAGCTCGCCCAGCAGATGGGACTTACTCCCCCGGTTCCGCATGTTGTGGGCCTCGTCGATGATGACGAGATCGAAGCGGGGCTTGAGCTCGGCCAGCCTCTCCAGCACCTCGTCCGCGGTGCGCAGCGACTCGATCGATATCACCGCGCGGAGCGATCTGTCCTCTCCCTCTTCCAGCGCCCCCGCGAACTCCGCCAGGTCACCCGCCTTGATCAGGTCGAGCGTCCGGTCGAACCTCCGGCGCATCTCGGCCTGCCACTTGTGTTTGAGCACCGACGGGACCACGACGAGGACCCGGTCGAGCCTGCGGCGCTGTTCGAGCTCGCTCCAGATCAGCCCGGCCTCGATCGTCTTGCCGAGGCCGACCTCGTCCGCGATCAGGATGCGCCCGGAGGAGCCGGTGAGCATCTTCAGCACCGGCTTGAACTGGTAGGCGCGAAAGACCGTCTTGCTCGACGCGAAGGAGTACAGGGTGTCGGTCAGCGGGTGAATCAGCTTGGTCCAGGTGAGCGTGAGCGACAGATCGGCGGCGCTCGCGGGAGGCTGACCGAGCCAGAACCCCGGCTTGCTCGGGTCGCCCTGCACCCGGATGAGCGAGGCTTCCGTGTAGGTGTGCGTCTCGCCCCGGAGGTCGACCTCGTACAGGTAGCCGGTGTCTCGTGGGCTCACACCCGTCACGGTCCCGACGAGCGACCCGCCCTTGGGCCGCACCATGTCCCCCGCCTGGAATCTGGCGTTCCCGGCGAAGGGCCGGGCCTCGCTCCATTTGGCCGCACGGAACATCCGAGCGAGGGCGAGGTGACCTTCCAGGGTGAACCGGAGCTCCCCGGCCTCCTCCGCGACCGGGGACTGGGCCGCCAGGACGATCATCCCGTGCCAGGCCCCCTTCTCCTCCACCGCGTAGATCCCCCGGTGGAGGTTGTGACTGATGACGGGATCGGCGCTCATCTGGCGGACCTCCGGGGCGAGCCTCCGGAAGACGTCGCGGTCCTTGTCGAGCAGGTCCCCGACGACGAGGCAGGTCGCGAGGGGGAGGTCGGCCAGCCAGCCGAGATCCTGGAGCGAGGGTCGGTACCGCAGGTCATCCGTCATGAGGGAGTCCCGTCGTTGCCTGTGAATCTAAGACACAGGAGTTATAGATGTTAAGAGTTTAACGATGCCTTGACGGCGGCTCCACTGTCAACAGCTGATGGCATCGCTCTCGAACAGGCGCGCAGCCGTCGATAGGACGCCTGTACGCATGAGCCGGATGACCGCCGCATCGGCGCCGGAGGTCACCTTGGGCCTATACGCAAATCACCCCGCCCCTCGAGAAGGGGCGGGGTGATTCGTGCTCTTCGGTCAGGTGACGGCGGCCTTCCACTGGCCGCGTCGCAGGTGGATCGTCCCGTCGGGGCTGACGCGGATGTCCGCGCCGTCCGCCGCGTACGCGCCGCGCAAGCCGTCGCCATGACGTCTGGATCAGGGGCACACCGGCCTATGTCCAGACGCGGGTCTCGTTGACCTGCTCTTTTTCTCGCAGAGCTTCGGAGAGGTCGACTCCGGCACGGTTGGCGATCGCCGCGACATAGATGAGGACATCGGCGAGCTCGGCGCCGACGCTCCCCGTCGAGCTGGTGGGGTCGATCGGCAGGGAGGAGTGCTTGCGCACGGCCTTGCACACCTCGCCGGTCTCCTCGCTGAGCTTCAGACATTGCTCGATGATCGTGCTGTCGGAGAAGCCGCGTTCTTTCTCCATCTCCGCGACATAGCGCTGAAGCGTCTCCAATGACGGGGAATGTGTGCTGGGAAGAGGCTGCATGGTGATCCCGGGTGTGACGGGTGAGAACGTCGCCACGCTAGCAGCACCACCTGCGGCCCTTCGTGAAAACCAGCGCTTCCTTACGCCTCGATGCGCCTTAGCCGGATCCCGCGTGTCGCCACGTGATCAAGGGGCCGGAGCCGGTGTGGCGTAGACGCGTTCGGCGATCCGGCGGGCGGCGTCGGCGAGGTCGGATACTGGGGCGTCCTCCATAGGAATGCCCCCTCCTTTGAAGGACGAAGCGGTGGAGCCCGTGACCACGAGAGCGCCGCCCTCCTCTTTCACCCCCTGTGGGATGAAAGTCGGCGTCTCCCGTGGTCACGGGGGTCGTGCCCGGCCGCCTCTTGCCCGGCGGCACCGGGTGGAGGTCCGGTCGTCTCTCCCGTACGGCCCCGGGTGCGCGACATCGCACACCACCGCGTACGGAAAAGCGGAGTCGTGGCGGCACGCTGAGGTCCGGCTCCACGTGCCGCCACGTGATCAGGGGGCCGGGGCGGCGTAGACCAGTTCGGCAATCCGGCGTGCGACGTCGGCCAGGTCGAAGGCCGGGACGTTCGCGGCCGGAGCCCCCAGTCCGGGCCCCCAGTAGATGACCTCACCGCTGTAGCCGGTCCACACGGTCAGCGTCTCGCCCAGCAGCAGTCGGGGCTGTCCGCCCTCCCGGACGAGTTCGGGGAAGATCTCGTGGTCGGAGAGCCTGGCCCGCAGCCGTTGAAGGGCCGCGATGGCGAGTTCCCGCTGCGTGACGTGTCGGAGCCGGTCGCTCGCCGGGGTGGCCGGTGGCGGAATCATCGGGTACGTCCTCTCGTGCGGTGAGAGCCGGTGAAGGAGATGAGCGGCCCCGGGGTCTTCCGGCATCGGAAACCGGTGATCGTCCCGGGGCCGCCTCTGGCGGGCGTCCGGGGGCCGGGCGGGCGGGGTGGGGCGTAGGCCGCGCCCTGTGCGGAGCCCGCCAGAGCTAAAGGGTCAGACGGGCGATGCCTCGGCGGGCTCCATGAGCGCCTCCAGGCATTCCCGCTGATATCGCAGCCACGGTTGACGGTCGAACAGCTCCACCAGCAGGTCGGCGGCACCAGTGGGGTCGGCCGAGGGGTGCAGGATCATGCAACCGGCACTGAACCAGCGGAACGTACTTGGAACGCTCCATACGAGCAGGCCCGGCGCGAGGCTCAGCACGTAGTGGCCACCGGCCGTTCTCATGACGTCACCCTCCAGCGTCACCACCCCGCGATCGTGGAGGGCCTGACGAAGGAGCTGCACCGTGTTTGCGGGGGTGCCGGAGGCAGGTTCCGGTTCGGGGAAGCCGTGAAGGCCGCGCCACTCATCCGCTCGGTAACGGGTCATGCACCCATGGTGAGATTATGCGGGGTTGATCACCAGGGACGGGATGTCCCGCCCCCTCGTCCTTCTGTCGTCAAGGGAGGACGCCCTGTCCTACCGGCCCAGGTTGAGGGAATGCACCAGCGACCGGACGGAGGGCGACGGGCGCGTCTCCTGTTCCCGGATCTCGGTCACCAGGGAACGGGCGACGCCCTGATGCCGGAACCACACCGGCGAGAGCGCGTGAGCCTCCTGCAACCGCTCGACGGCCACCTGCCGGTGCCGGGCATCGAGGTGCGCCTGGGCGACATCGAGCAGGTGACGACCATAGGAGATGCCACCGACCGCACCGGACTTCACCCGCCGAGCCGCTCCCAGCGCCTTGTCCGGCTCCCGCCGTACGGCATAGGCATGGGTGGCCTGCACCGCCACCTCGGCCGGGCCGAAGAAACTGTTGTAGACGCGAGTCCTGCCGCCGAGCCGCTCGGCCGCTGCGGACGCCATCCTGATGTAGTCGGCGACGTCCCGCCCACCAGCAGCAGCAGGTGCGAGCGCCCACATCAGCAGGTTGCCCCATACGGCGACATGCGCGACCGGTGCCGAGAAGGACGGTTCGACACGAGTGGCCATGGTAACGGCGAGGGCTTCCGCGTCCTCAGGCCGCGCCTGGTGCAGCAGTACCCACGCGTACGTGCCGTGCAGAGTCGCCCACAGCAGTTCGTCATCGCCACTGTGTGCGACGGTGATGGCCCGTTCCGCGCCGATCGCTGCCAGGTCGTCCCGGCCAAGATGCACCATCACGCTGGCCGCCAGGTCATAAGCCATGGCCAGCGCGTAAACGGCAGCCTCGCCGTACGCCGCGTGGGACAGTCGCGCCTCGGCGATCAACCCCGGAAGCTGAGCGACCAGGGCGGGAAAGTCACCGGCCCAGTAGCGGCGGCACGCGTCGTCCACTGCGGCCCGCACGTCCACCACTGGTGTCGGCTCGCCGTCGTGACCGTCGTCCGCCCCGGGCAGCAGAGACGCCGACAGCAGTGCGTCCCGCAACTTCAGGACACTGGCGCCGTCACGTTCGCCGCCCATACGGTCGCGCTTGCCGGTCAGCGCCGACAGGTCCACGTCGAGGGCGTTCGCCAAACTCATCAGGGTGGTGAGCCGCGCCGACTCGCGGCGCCCCTGCTCCAGCTTCGCGATGATGTCCCTGCTGACACCGGCCCGCTCCGCGAGCTCCTCCTGCGTCCAGGATCGGTCGTCACGGATCTTCCTGAGCCGGTTTCCGATGGTGCAACCGTCGTCCATGGGTCCCGCCCTTCCCTGGTGGTGTCGCAGCTCCAGGCTAAGCCGCAGGACCCGCTTGTTGACAGGTATTCCCTTATGCAGAGGCCCACTCATCCTCGTGGCGTCAAGGATGCGCATGG
The DNA here is from genome assembly GCF_051918885.1 of Streptosporangium sp. OZ121. Classification (NCBI taxonomy): domain Bacteria; kingdom Bacillati; phylum Actinomycetota; class Actinomycetes; order Streptosporangiales; family Streptosporangiaceae; genus Streptosporangium; species Streptosporangium sp. OZ121. Next base: position 11,647 of record NZ_JBPXMC010000030.1, on the reverse strand, counting down.
CCGTTGATATGACGGGGGCACGGAGGACCGTCCAGCGCGAGCTCGCCGATCGGCGATGACATCAGGCTCCGAAGGACCTGGCCACGCCTTGCGTGGCCTGACGGAGCATCCGGGCGGAAGCCGGTGGCGCAGGTCACTCGCTACGAGGAGCCTTACTATTGCCTGTGAACTCTAAACACAGAGCATATTGAAGGTGTAGGCATAACCAAGGCTGAGTGATAGTGTCACCGTCAACGGTTGACGGCATTGCGGTCGACGAGGCGACATCCCCTCCTTAATAGGACGCCCGCAAGCCTGAGCCGGATGTCCCCCCGAAGCGAAATAGAAGGGCCACCCCGTGGCGAAGCTGACGTTGCCGCAGCTTGAGCGGCATCTGTTCGGAGCGGCCGATATTCTCCGCGGCAAGATGGACGCCTCGGAGTTCAAGGAATACATCTTCGGAATGCTCTTCCTGAAAAGAGCGTCCGACCAGTTCGACGTGGTCCGCGAGGAGCTCATCCGGAAGTGGCTCTCCCAAGGCAGGAGCCGGGAGGAAGCCGAGCGGATGGCCGCCGCGCCGGCCTTCTACCGGGGTGAGAGCTTCTACGTCCCCCAGGAGTCCAGCTGGCGATACATCAAGGACCACTCCCGGGAGAAGAACGTCGGCAACCTGCTCAACAAGGCGCTGGAGGGGCTGGCGACCCACAACTCCACCTCCCTCGAAGGCGTGCTGGAGCACATCGACTTCATGCGCAAGGTTGGCCAGTCCACCATCTCCGACAAACGGCTACAGCAGCTCGTCGACCACTTTCACCGAGTACGGCTGCGCAACGAGGACTTCGAGTTCCCCGACCTGCTCGGCGCGGCCTACGAGTATCTGATCGCGCAGTTCGCCGACTCGGCGGGCAAGAAGGGCGGCGAGTTCTACACCCCGCGCGGCGTGGTCCGGATGATGGTCCGCCTGCTCAAGCCGAGGCCAGGCATGCGCGTCTACGACCCGTGCTGTGGCTCGGGCGGCATGCTCATCCACGCCAAGGAGTACATCGACGAGCACGGCCTCGACTCCCGTGACCTGACCCTGGCCGGGCAGGAGGCGGCGGGCACCACCTGGGCCGTCTCCAAGATGAACATGATCCTGCACGGCGTGCTCAACGCCGACCTGGAAAACGAGGACACCCTCGCCGACCCCCGGCACCTGGAGGGCGGGGAGCTCTCCCGCTTCGAGCGGGTGCTCACCAATCCGCCGTTCTCGCTGAACTACTCGGCCGCCGATATGAAGCATCCGGAGCGCTTCATCTACGGCTACGCGCCGGAGTCTGGCAAGAAGGCGGACCTCATGTTCGCCCAGCACGTGCTCGCCGTCCTCACCCCCGACGGCATCGGCGCCACGGTCATGCCGCACGGCGTGCTCTTCCGCGGCGGCAAGGAGAAAGACATCCGCGAGGGCATCATCAAGGACGACCGCCTGGAGGCGGTGATCGGCCTGGCGCCCAACCTCTTCTACGGCACCGGCATCCCGGCCTGCATTCTCGTGCTGCGCGGCACCGACCCGCGACCCGCCGAGCGACGCCGCAAGGTGCTGTTCATCAACGCCGACCGCGAGTTCACCGCCGGACGCGCGCAGAATTCTCTCGACCCGCAGCACGCCGAGAAGATCGTCGCGGCCTACGAGGAGTATCGCGACATTCCCGGCTTCGCCCGCGTGGTGGACGTCAAGGAGCTGCGGGACAACGACTTCAACCTCAACATCCGCCGCTACGTCGACAACACCCCGCCGCCCGAACCCCAGGACGTCCGTGCCCACCTGCACGGCGGCGTCCCCAAGGTCGAGGTCGCGGCCAAGGCGGGGTTGTTCGAGGCGTTCGGCATCGACCCCGCCGCGCTGTTCGCCGAGCGCGACGCCAACTACCACGACTTCCTGCCCGAGGGATGGCGGGCGACCGCCGAGCGCATCCCGGCCCTCGCGTCTCCCACCGAGGAGCGGCTACGCCGGGCGTTCTCCGAGTGGTGGACCCGGCACAGCAAGCGGCTCGTCGAGCTGCCTGACACGCACAAGGTCATGGAGGTCCGGGCCGAGCTGCTCGACTCCTTCGTTGACGACCTCCTGCCGCTGAAGGTGCTTGACCGGTTCGAGCTGGCCGGCATCGTCGCCGCGTGGTGGGGCGAGGCGCAGTACGACATCAAGACCCTCGGGCTCAACGGCTTCGAGGGCGTGGTCGAGGGCTGGCTGACCACCATCGAGTCGGCGTTCGAGCTGGACGAAGAGGAGGTGGAGTACTGGGACAAGCAGAAGATCGCCGCCGAGAAGCGCAAGGCCCGCGACCACCGGGTCGTCCCCGCGCTGATCCCCGACTACCTCGCCGAGCTGGAGGAGGCCGAGGCGACGTACGCCGAGCTGAACGCCCAGTTCAAAGCGGCTACCGCCAAGCCCGCCGAGGAGGACGAGGAGACCGACGAGCCCGATGAGTCTGCCGAGGACCGGCTCTCCGACGACGAGCTAAAGGACCTCAAGGCGCGCACGGCCGCCGCCCGCAAGAAGGTCAGCACGCTGGAGAGCCACTTCCTGCCCCGGCTCCGAATGGCCGTCGGCGCCCTCGACGGCGACGCGCGCCGCGACCTGGTGATCGGCGTCCTGCGGTCACAGCTCACATCTCGCCTGGAGTCCCGTACGGTTGCCGCCCGCAGGCTGGCTGAGGCGGCTTTCCGGACTTGGGTGGACAAGTACGCGGTGACCCTGCGAGATCTGGAGGCCCAGCGCGAGGCGGCTGCGGCACGGCTGAAGAGTTATCTGAAGGAGCTGGGTTATGCCTGATCAGGCTATGGGGGTTCCTAACAACGCGGGCTGGCTGGAAGAGTCACTGCAGAGCCTCTGCACAATGATCTCTCGGGGAACCGCACCCACCTATGTGGACAACAGCTCGGTCCTCGCAGTCGGACAGCGATGTGTTCAACTTTCCGGCTTCGACGCCAGCGTTGCCCGGCCTCATGACAAACGATTCAGGCGCGTACTTTGGGCCTCCCCTGGAGACGTGCTCCTCAACTCCACTGGCACAGGCACGATCGGACGCAGTTGCGTTTTCGACCAGCCTGGCAAGTTTATGGTAGATAGCCACGTGACTATCCTCCGCAGCGACCGCGCCAAGGTTAATCCTCGGTGGATCGAAAGCTTGCTTCGGTCACAGTGGGGTCAGGGACATCTGGAGTCCCGCTGTTACACGGGATCAACCAATCAAATCGAACTTTCCCGCAGCGAGCTAATGCGGACAACGGTTCCCGTTCCACCACTTGAGGAGCAGCGACGGATCGCGGGGATCCTCGACACCCTCGAAGCCCTAATCAGCTCTTCAAATCTTCTAATCAATAAACTCTTCAATACAAGAAGTGCCCTCCTAAGCCACCTCTTCAATTTGAAAGTGTGGCCAATTTTACGCTTGGGAGATATCTGCAGAATCAATTCAGGAACAACCCCTTCGCGCACCGAAGGCACGAAGTACTTCGCAAGCGAAGGAACTCTATGGGCAAAAACCCTTGACCTAAATGAGGACACTATCGTCGATACTGACGAGAAGGTCACGCCCCTTGCCGTTCAAAGCCTGAACCTGAAGGTTTTTCCGTCCGGAACTGTCCTTGTTGCCATGTATGGAGGATGGGAACAGATCGGCCGCACCGCATTGTTGGGATTACCCTCCGCAACCAACCAGGCCATTTCCGCCTTGGAGCCAGACACTAGACTGCTGCCAGAATTTCTCCTTAGAGCGTTACAGCAACGGCGTGGCGAGTGGCGAAAACTAGCTGCAAGCACCCGAAAAGACCCAAATATCACAAAGCATGACGTTCACGAGTTTCAGGTTCCTGTGCCGCCAATTTTAGACCAAGAGTATGTATTGAAATCCTACGCATCTCATCTCGATCGGATTAGAGATGAGATCAGGGCCAGGAATCGCTTGGAGATATTCAAGAAAGGCCTCACAGAGGACCTGCTAACAGGACGAGTCCGGGTTTCCGAGGCGGAAGCCGTACTGGAAAGTCTTTGACCCCGCAGCCGGGGCGGGCGAGCACAATGCCCGCCCCGGTGTGGCGGTGATGTGTTTCGGGGGTTGACGATGTCCGATCGTTTACCGAGGGGAGTCGGACGGTGGCCGACTACGAGTACGAACTTGTCGAACGTCCGCTTATAGAGCAGCTCAAGGCCATGGGGTGGAAGCACGCGGCCGGTGCCAAGGAAGGCGCGGTCCTGCCCCTCATCGCGCGGGACTCGCTGCGCGACTCCTTCAACGAGGTGGTCCTTGAGGAACAGGTGCGGGAAGCACTCTTCCGGATCAACCTTGACGACCAGGGCCGGCCGTGGCTCGACGACACCAGGGTCAGCCAGGCGTTCAACGCGCTGACCCGGGTGCCCGCCGCCGGACTGCTGGAGGCCAACACGCACGTCACCGAACTGCTGATCAAGGGTGTCGCGGTGGAGGGGCCGGACGGCGGCCGGGACCGTACGGTCCACTTCATCGACTGGAAGAACGTCGACAACAACGAGTTCTTCGTGATCAACCAGTTCCGGGTGGACGTCCCCGGCACCGGTGGGAGCAAGCAGATCGTTCCCGACCTCGTGCTCTTCGTGAACGGCGTCCCGCTCGTCGTCGTCGAGTGCAAGGCTCCCACGCAGAGCGACCTGCGCCCCGCGATGAACCAGATCCGCCGCTACAGCGACGGCCAGACCGGGAGCCCGAAGCTCTTCCACCCGGTCCAGCTGACGATCGCGACCAGCGGTGAGGACGCCAGGCTGGGCACGTTCACCGCCGCCCCCGAGCACTACGTGCCCTGGCGCGACCCCCACCCGCTCACCAAGGCGGAGCTCGCCGCGCGACGGGGTAAGACCGAGGAACAGCTCAGCAAGCAGGAGATCCTCGCCGCCGGTGTGCTGGAGCGGGCCAACCTGCTGAACATCGTGCACAACTACGTGACCTTCCTGACCCTCGACAGCGGTGTGACGGTCAAGATCGCCCCCCGGTACCAGCAGTTCCGCGCGGTGGAACGGACCGTCGAGCGGCTGCTGACCGGCGGACCGGGGCGGCGCGGCGGGATCGTCTGGCACACCCAGGGCTCCGGCAAGAGTCTCACGATGACCTTCCTGGTCCGCCGGTTGCGTTCGGCCGACGAGCTGGCCCACTACAAGGTCGTGGTCGTCACCGACCGGACCCAGCTCCAGGACCAGCTCGGCGAGACCCTGGGGCTGAGCGGCGAGAAGGTGGACATCGCCAAGAGCGGCGCCCGCGCCAGGACGTACCTCGGCCGGAGCGGTCCCGGCGTGGTCTTCGTCATGATCCAGAAGAACCAGGACGGCTCACCCGCCGGCCGCCTGGACCTGGGCGAGGTCAACACCGACGAGTCGATAGTGGTGCTGATCGACGAGGTGCACCGCTCGCACACCTCCTCCCTCGGCTCGAACCTGCGCCAGGCGCTGCCCAACGCCGCCAGGATCGGCTTCACCGGTACGCCGATCATGACGAAGAAGGGGCGGCGCAAGACCAGCGTGGAGCTGTTCGGCCCGTTCATCGACACCTACCGGCTCCGCGAGGCCGAGGAGGACGGCGTGATCGTGCCGATCCTCTACGAGGGCTTCAAGGTCAAGGGTGCGCTCCGGGACGGCCAGGACATGGACGAGCTCTTCGAGGAGGAGTTCGAGGACCTGACCGCCGAGGAGCGGCAGCAGCTCCAGCAGCGCTGGGCCACCAAGGGAACCGTCTCGACCGCCCAGAAGCTCGTCGACGTGAAGGCCAAGCACATGCTCCGCCACTACGTGGACAAAGTGCTGCCCGAGGGCTTCAAGGCCCAGGTGGTCGCGCACGACCGGGACACCACACTGCGCTACCGGGAGGCGCTCATCGCCGCCCGCGACGAGCTCGTCCGGGACGTGCTGAACCTTCCGCCGCACCTGCTGAACCGTGCCCTGGAGGAGCTGAAACCGCGCCAGGCCCAGCTCGTGAAGGCGTACGGGCAGCTCGACCTGATCCGGCGGATCGACTTCGTGCCGGTCATCTCCGAGGGCAAGGCAGAGGACGAGCACCGCTTCGCCGAGTGGACCGATGAGGCCAAGCAGAAGGCCAGGATCGACGGCTTCACCCGTCCCTTCGGGGAGAACGACATCGCCTTCGTGATCGTCAAGTCGATGCTGCTCACCGGCTTCGACGCGCCCATCGAGCAGGTGATGTACCTGGACCGCAAAATGGAGATGCACGACCTGCTCCAGGCGGTGGCGAGGGTCAACCGGACCGCGGACGGCAAGCCGTACGGCTACGTGGTCGACTACCGCGGTGTGGCGCAGAACCTGGTGGACGCGCTGCGTGTATACGCCGACGAGGACTTCGACGACGAGGAGGGCAGGGACGTCGCGGGAGCGCTGCGCGACCTGCGGACCGAGATCGCCAAGTTGGGGCCGCAGCTGCAACGGCTCCGGAGGATGTTCCGCGATCCGGACGACGTGGAGAAGTGTGTACTGGAACTGGCCGATTCCCGGCTGCGCGACGAGTTCGGCGCCGAGCTGGCCCGGTTCGCCCGGACGGTCAACGTGGTGATGCCCGACCCGGCGGTGAAGCCGTACCTCCCGGACCTCAAGCGGTTCATGGTGATCAGGCTGACCGCGAACCGGCGCTACCGGGTGGACGGCGGCGAGTTCGACCCCGGGGCCTACGGCAAGAAGATCAAGCTGCTGATCGACGAGCACGTCACCTCGCTCGGTATCGAGCAGCAGCTCCCGCCGATCGAGCTGACCGCCGCCAACTTCGCGGCGAAGGTCGAGGCGATGACCGGCGGCACGCGGGCCAAGGCCTCGGAGATGGAGAACGCCATCCGGCACCACATCGAGGTGCACCGCGGCCAGGACCCGACCCGCTACCAGCTGCTCAGCGAGCGACTGGAGCAGATCCTGGTCGAGCTCAAGGACGACTGGGACCAGCAGCTGCTCGCGTTCAGAAATCTGATGACCGACATCAAGGAGGACCGGCGGGACAACCCGCACGACCTCAGCCCGGCCGAGAACGCACTGTACGGCCTGCTGTTGAGCGAGCTGGCCACCTCCGCCGAGGACATCGACGACCCGCGGTTCGTCGAGGCGTGCAAGGAGATCCACCGGTTGGCGGTGCGGACCGTCCATCTCCGTGACTTCTGGAGGAAGAGAACGGACGTCGAGGATTTCCGGAAGGAGATCTTCGAGATTCTGGTCACCCGGAATCTGGGAGACTTTCACCGGCTGGACCAGGTCGCCGACAAGGCGTGTGACGTGGTCCGGAACAACCAGGCGGATATTCCGAAGCCCTGATACTGGCATGCTGGTGACCGTGAGTGAGTTCCCTGGAGTGCTGCGGGTCGGTGACCTCGACGTCACCGTCTCGGTGAGCGATCGCCGCAAGAGCGTGCGGCTCACCGTGGAGCGGGACGCCTCGGTCACCGCTGTCGTCCCCCCTCAGGTCTCCCGGGCCGAGCTCACCAAGCTGGTCGAGGCGAAACGGTCATGGCTGTACGGCAAACTCGCCGAGAAGCGGGATCTCGGCGAGGCCGCGCCGGAGCGGGAGTTCGTCTCCGGTGAGGGGTTCCTCTATCTCGGACGCTCCCACCGGCTGCGCGTCGTCGACTCCGGCGAGGTGCGCCTGATCCGCGGGCGGCTGGAGCTGGCCAGGGGCGGCGGCGCGAAGGAGCTGGTCGACTGGTATCGCCGGGTCGGCGCGCGATGGCTGACCCGGCGGATCCAGCCCTGGACGACGCGGATGGGGGTCGAACCGGCCGGGCTGCGGGTGCGGCCACTCGGCTATCGGTGGGGCTCGTGCTCACCCGACGGTCAGGTCAACATCCACTGGGCGACCATGCAGCTTCCGCCGAGTTTGATTGATTATGTGCTGGTGCACGAGCTCGCGCATCTCCATCGTGCCGATCACGGTGCCGAGTTCTGGCGGATCGTCGAGCGGGCGCTCCCCGGTCACGAGGACCACCGGGAGCGGCTCCGCCGCGCCGGTAATGATCTTTGGTTGCCCGAGGAAGGGCGATGATGCACGACGAGGTCATGGTCAACGCCGCCGACATCGCCCGGCTCGCCGATGTCGGCCGGGCCGCGGTCAGCAACTGGCGCAAGCGGTTCGACGACTTCCCCCGGCCCGTGGGCGGGACCGCGTCGAGTCCGGCGTTCTCCCTGGCGGAGGTGGAGACCTGGCTTCGCCGCCACGACCGCTACGTGGAGGTGGCGCCGATCGAGCGGCTCTGGCAACGGCTGAGAGCCACCACCGACGACCTGCGGCTCGGCGACGCCGTGGGATTCGCCGGAACCGTGCTCCTCCACCAACGGCAGGACCCAGGCCTCAACGCGAAGACGTTGTTCAGACGACTGTCCCCGATGGTTCCCGACGGCTTGGACGTCAGCACGGAACTGGTCGGGGCGATCGCCGAGGTGGGCCGGGCCGAGGGGCCCGTCGCGACGTTCGACGGCATCTGTGACCGCTACGTGAGCCTGCACTCCCGCCGGTTGCCGACCACTCCCCCGGACGTGGCCGACCTCATGGCACGCATCGGTGACACGGCCGGGCGTGTCGTGCTGGATCCCGCGTGCGGGATCGGAACCCTGCTCCTCAGGTCCGCCGGGGCACGAACGCTCGGCCAGGATGTGAGCGAGAGCGCCGCCCGCCTGGCCGACGTTCGGCTGAAGCTCCACGGCCACGACTCGTGCGTCGAGACGGGCGACTCGCTACGCGCGGACGCCTTCCCTGCGGAGCAGGCCGACGTGGTCGTCTGCAACCCGCCGTTCAACGAGCGTGGCTGGGGATATGAGGAGTTGGCCAACGACCCGCGCTGGGAGTACGGCCTGCCGCCCCGCGGTGAGTCTGAGCTCGCCTGGGTGCAGCACTGCCTGGCGCACGTCCGGCCGGGCGGCCTGGTGGTCATCGTGATGCCGGGCGTCGTCGCGAGCCGCCGGTCCGGCCGCCGGGTCCGGAGCAACCTGCTGCGCGCCGGAGCACTCCGAGCGATCATCACACTCTCCGCAGGCGCCACCCCGGCTTCCAGCGGGGCACCGGACCTGTGGGTCCTGCTCAGGCCCGAGCCCGGTGCCCAGCCGCCGTCCGAGGTGCTGATGGTGGACGCCGGAGAGGACCTCGCCCTGGCCGAAACGTCGTGGAAGGCCTTCCGCGACGGCAAGGACCTGCCCGAGGGCGGCGACACCGTACGGATCATCGACCTCCTGGACGAGGAGGTCGATCTGACGACGGGCCGGCGAATCCCCGTCCTCGACCAGTCGGGTTCGTCGAGCTTCTCCGCACTGCGCGAGAAGGCGATAGCCCTGGCCTCGTCGCTGAGCTCCACCCTGCCGCGCCTGTCCGCGGTCCGGGGTCGTGAGCCGGCGATGTCCAGCGTCGGGGAGCTCGCCCGCGCGGGCGCCGTCACCATCTTTCAGGGCCCGCTCAAACTTCCCGGCGACGGCGACCTTCACGTCCTCACCGCGAAGGACCTACTGCTCGGCAGGGCGCCCACGGGGCGCAGCGCCGACGCACCCGGCCTGGTGCGGGTGGAGCGCGACGATATCGTCGCGCCGGTGTTCACGGGCAGCGGTTCGGTCCCGCGGGTCATGACCGAATCCGGAGCCGTTCTCGGCCCCCAGCTCCTCCTCATCCGCACCGACCCCGACCGCCTGGATCCCCATTTCCTGGCCGGCTGCCTGCGCGCCGCCGGTGGCTCCGGCCCCCGGCCCGGTTCCTCGATGCGGTTCGATCCCCGCCGTGCGCGACTGTCCAGGCTTCCGATCGACGAGCAACGCCGGTACGGCGAGGTCTTCCGCCAGTTGCTCGCCTACGAGGACGCCACCCGTGCGCTCCGCGAGATCAGCGATAATCTTGTGGCGGCCGGTATCGACGGCCTCTTCGACGGGAGCCTGCGTCCCGAGTGATCCCCCTGGAGGCATGGGTGACCCTCGTCCTCAATCGCTACCGGCTCGACCCCGTCCACCTGGGCAAGGGTGGCATGGGCGTGGTCTGGGGGGCCCACGACGAGAAGCTCGGCCGTCGGGTGGCGATCAAGTTCATCCGGTTCCCCGACGGGGTGCGCGACCCGGAACTCGAAGCCAGGTTCACCCACGAGGCGAAGATCATGTCACGGCTCGCCCACCCCGGCGCGCCGGTGCTGCACGACTTCGGCGAATACCGGGATCCGCAGCTGGGCGACCGGCTGTTCATGGTGATGCAGTTCGTCGAGGGGACGGGCGTCGACGACGTCGTCGCCGAGCACGGGCCGCTCCCGCTGGGCTGGGTCGCGTCCATCGGCGCTCAGGTGGCGGCGGTCCTGGCGGCGGCCCACGGCCTCGGCATCCTGCACCGTGACCTGAAGCCGTCCAACCTCATGCTGCGCAGGGACGGCTCCATCCAGGTGGTGGATTTCGGCCTGGCCCTGATGCAGGACCCCGGGATGACCAAGCTGACCAGGACCGGTCAGCAGCTCGGCACCGCCGCGTACATGTCACCCGAGCAGGTCAACGCCGAGCAGCCCTCCGAGCGGAGTGACGTCTATGCGCTGGGCGCCGTGCTGCACGAGCTGCTCACCGGACGGCAGCTGTTCACCGGCCCCTCCGAGTACAGCGTGATGAACCAGCACGTCAACACACGTCCCACGGCGGTCGGACGACTCCGGCCGGATGTGCCGAAGGAACTGGACGAGCTCATCCTGGCGATGGTGGAGAAGCGCCCGGAGGACCGCCCGGCGACGGCGGCCGAGGTCCACGATCGGCTCATGCCCTACCTCGCGGGGACCGGACCGCTCGGTGACATGACCGCCCCGATTCCCAGCCCTGTCCGGATGTACGCGCACGCGGTCAGCCGCACTCTCACAGCCGGAGCACCACCGTCCACGGTTTCCGCCGGGGGCAACGGCCCGGTGGACGGCGACTTCAGCCGCGGTGACATCGGGCGTGCCCGCAGGCAGGCGGTGTCACTGGTCAGAGAGTCGCGTTACGGCGACGCGGCAGGAATGCTCGCGGGGGTCGCCGTGGCGGCGAGCCGGAAGCTCGGCATCGCCGACACGGAAGTGATCGATCTGCGCGGGCAGCTCGCGGACGTCCTGCTCATGGGTCAGGATTACCGTCGCGCGGCCCAGGAGTTCCGGCAGATCGCCGACGACCTGCTCCTGCATCCGGAGCCCGACTACGAGCGGGTCTCCCAGTGCAGGCTGCAGGAGGTGACCTGCCATGTCCACGCCGGTGATCCCGGGCTCGCGCTGCACATCATGCGTGAGCTGCTGGCGGATGAGGGAAGCCGCTTCCCCGAGGATGACGCGCGACTCCTGGAGTTGCGTCGCCAGATCGGCGAACTGGAAATCAGCGTCGGCACCGTGGACAGGGCCCGAGTGACGCTCACGAGCCTGTGCGAGGACCTCACCAGGCTCTACGGCTCGGGGCACGGCGCCACTATCCGCGTTACCGACCTCCTGACCGGCCTGGGCGGTTGAATTTCCGTCCGGATACCCAGCAGCCGCTTATTCAACGTCCGCCCCCGCAGAGCGCGCTGCATCCAGACATAAAGGAACAGCCCGCCCAAGATGGCCAGTATGGAGATCGCCGACAATCGGGCGCGCATCGACGAAGCCCGGAAACGGGGCGGGTGTGACCAGCGGCCGAGAGTCGCCGGAGCCGGTGCGGCCCACCCGC